>JAEUOZ010000037.1 GCA_016790225.1 Rubrivivax sp. | reverse complement strand
TGCCGGGCTTGATCGTGTCCTTGCTGACGATCTTGCCCTTGACGCCCATCGTCGTCAGTTCGCCACCGCCCTGGTTGCCCAGCATGCGCCGGGCCGCCTCCTGGGCCTCCGCTTGGGTGGTGTGGACCGACGAGGCGCGTTCCGCGTCGTGCCTCTTGTTCTGCCAAGTGCCATCGTCCCGTCGAGAGACAGTGCGGTCCTGTGGTTTGCTCATCGCTTTGTCCAATCTGAAGCTGGTAGCCTCAAGACTGTATAAAAAACCAGACGACCACTCAAGAGACCGGCGCTTGAGCTTCGCTTGCCAGGTGGGCGATGACCGTTGCGATGGCTCCCCGCGAGAGGTTTCACCGCAGGGTCCTTGCTGCTACATTGGCGGCGATCCTGCTCAGTGTTTGGCCAAGTGACAAACGTGCATCTGGCCCCACCTATGAAAGTTGGAGGATTCCCGATGGAGGGTCCTTTGACGGGAGATGGAGGGTGCCAGCGGGGCCGGAGCGTTATGCGACGCGGACTTAGGTGCGTTTTGCATGTGATGATCGACCACATGTGATGCGGTCCCCGGGGCGTTTGCGGACGCCCCGGAAGGTCCCGAACGAAACCCCAGATCGTTGATTCGACTGGGGTTTTGTCTTTCTTGATCCCGGACGGTTTCTTGACATCGCATCGGGACGGGGCCAAGTTTGGGCCACCGGGGCGGCGGTGGCCACCGTTTGGTGGCTCCACATGTGACACATCAACTGCGTCCTGAAGCCCGCGACGATCGACAGCGCGAAGCCGAAGGACAAGCGCTACGACCAGAGCTGGGTGTACAAATCGACGGCGCTGATCAACGTGCCGCGCAGTCGTGAGGGGAGTGCTGGAATGCGAGAAGAAGGATTGAAAGTTGGGTTCGCAAGCGGATCGCTTGGGACCGTGCGCCGCAGGCTTTGGTTCGCAGGGGCCTTCGTCACATGGGCCGCTGGTTGCGCGCAGGCGCCAGCGCCTGCGCCGCTGCCAAAGGCTGTCCCCAAGCCCGGCTTGCTGGCCGCTGTCCAGCCGCGATCCTGTGATCTGGCTGGCCAAGGGCTGCTGCCAGGCGCCCGAGTTCCCTGGATCCTGAAATACGAAGTCGACGCGGCCGGTCAGCGGCTGCCCGAGCGAGACCGCGTGGTGTGGTCAGGCACCGCGGCGACGTTCGACACCAGCGTGAAGGAGCGGTTGGCCGCCTGCCGCTTCCAGCTGTCGACCTCCAACACCGCGCCGGCTTTGCGGCACGGCATCTTGCTCGTGATGGTGAGCGCAGCCGATGGCAAAGATGCCGCCGGCGCAAGCGCAGCGACGAGCACCACGGCCGGCGCCCAAACGCCGGCCGCCGTGCAGCCCGCGGCGGCCACCGGCACGCGCCGCCCTACGGTTGTCAACGTGACGTCTTGCGCCCCGCAAGTGAGCGACTACCCCGTCATGGCCATTCGCACGGAGATGACCGGCACCACCCGCGTGCGCTTCGAGATCGGCACCCGCGGTGAACTGCTGCTGGCTCAGGTGACCTCGAGCTCAGGCCATGACCTGCTGGACTTCACTGCCCTGCGAACACTCTCGCGCTGCCAGTTCAAAGCTGGGGTCGACCCGGACGGCAAGCCCATGGGCGGAACCACAGAGGTGGAATACCGTTGGATGCTTGAAGACGCGACACTGCCGGCAACACCCAAGTCGTGAGCGGCTCGGCTGCGCGACTGGCGTACAGCTGAGGGCAGCGACCACCTGGCTTGTTGGCGCCGATGCAGGAATGAGCCACATTGGCGGCATCTGCCGACTTCTCAGTAAGCCAGCCCCATCGCCATTTCCGCCGCGCCGCCGCCTGCCATCCATTGAACTTGCACGTAGATGGCTAGCTAGCTATATTGTCCAGTCTTCCTCCCGAGCCCAGACCCCATGACTGCCGTCGCCCTGTTCGAAGCCAAGAACCGCCTGTCCGAGCTGGTCGACCGGGTGCTGGCCGGCGAGAGCATCGAGATCACCCGGCGCGGCAAGGTCGTCGCCCGGCTCGCCCCGCCCGAGGACGACGCCACCCGGCAGCGCAGCGCAGCCGATGCCGTGGCACGCCTGCAGCAGGCCAGCCAGGGCGTCAGCCTCGGTCGGCTCAAGAGCCGCGACCTGATCCGCGAAGGCCGGCGCTGATGGCGTCCGTGCCACCGGCGGCGCGGCCCTCGCGCGGCCGTGCCGCCACCCGGCTCATGGCCCGCGAGCCGGAGCCCGCATTCGATGCGCTGCCGGGCCCTTTCGTCGTGGATGCATCGGTCAGCGCGGCCTGGTTCCTGCCGGACGAAGCCACAGACTTCACCCGCGCCGCACTGCAGGCCACCATCGTCGCCGACGTCTGGGTGCCGACGCTGTGGCTGCCCGAAATGGCCAACCTGCTGCACGGCGCGCAGCGCCGGCGGCGCATCACGGCGGCCCAGCGCATCGAACTGGCCGCGGCGGCTTCGGCCCTGCGGTTGCAGGTGTGCCGGGAACCCGTGTCTCTTCAGACGCTGGACGCGCTTGCCGCCGAGTACGCCTTGAGCGCCTACGACGCCTGCTACCTGGAGCTGGCACTGCGCCGGCAGCTTCCGCTGGCCACGCTGGACGACGCCCTGCTGAAGGCGATGGGCAAGGCGAGCGTGCCGCGGGCCGAACCCTGAAGGCCAGAGGTCGAGAGTCCCATGCCCCTGACCGCCGACATGAGTCGCTCGATCGACCAGATCCGCGACAGAAGTGCCGGCCCCGGAGGGCTAGCCTCCAACTTCAGCAGAGCACCATCGCTCGCGCAGGCTTCTTTCGGCGTCACTGGGAGCTGCGTTCGTGACATGCCGGTGGCGCAAGCTTGCGAAGCCGGCGCGGTCGCCGGGCGTCGTTGCACGCCGGCGCTTGAAACAAGGTACACACATCCATGCTTGCCCATGGAGCGCGACCTGGAAACGCTCGCCACCAGAGTCTTCAAGGACGGCAACCGTCAGGCGGTGTGCAAGCCTGCGGAGTTCATGCTCGACACTGATCGTGTGAGCATTTCGCGCCTGAGTTGCTGAGGGGCGCCGATCGCAGCCCGAGAGAGTCGCAGGACCTTCGCCGCCCGGACGACCTGGCCCGACAAGTGCCAGTGCTGTAGCAGGCCGGCCCCGCCTTCTGCGAGCACTGCGCTGAGCGGTTCACGCGTCTGAACGACTCAGGCACACGCATCGATGCGAACGATCGATGGATCTGCACCAGCCGCTCTGGCGGTGACGCTCTTGTGGTGCATCGACGGTCCTGTTGCGCCGAGCGAATGAGCAGTGCCGAATTGGTTCTTTGCCCTGCTCCAACGGCGTTCCTAGGATGGCGGCCCGTTCATCACCTTCCATCACGAACGTCCGCCGCGACACCATGAGGGCCCTGAGACCATGACCACTCCGCACACGAAGGAACTGATCCGTCAACGCATCAGTCGCCGTGGCCTGCTCACCGCCGCAGCCGCGGCGGCTGGCACCGGCGCCCTGGGCTTCAGCTCGCTGGCCCATGCCCAGCGCGACATCGCGCTGCTCAACGTGAGCTACGACCCGACGCGCGAGCTGTACGTCGAGTTCAACAAGGCCTTTGCCGCGCACTGGAAGGCCCGCACGGGCGACAACGTCACCGTCCGCCAGAGCCATGGCGGCAGCGGCCGCCAGGCGCGCAGCGTGATCGACGGGCTCGATGCCGACGTGGTGACGCTGGCCCTGGCCTACGACATCGACGAGCTGCACGCCAAGGCGCAGCTGATCCCGGCCAACTGGCAGACCCGCTTGCCCAACAACAGCTGCCCGTACACCAGCACGATCGTCTTCCTCGTTCGCAAGGGCAACCCCAAGGGCATCAAGGACTGGGACGACCTGGTCAAGCCCGGTGTGGCCGTCGTCACGCCCAACCCCAAGACGAGCGGTGGCGCACGCTGGAACTACCTCGCCGCCTGGGGCTATGCGCTCAAGAAGTTCGGCAACAACCCGGCGCGGGCCGAGGCCTTCGTGGCCGACCTGTTCAAGAACGTGCCGGTGCTGGACAGCGGCGCCCGCGGCTCGCTGACCACCTTTGCCGAGCGCGGCGTGGGCGACGTGTTTCTGAGCTGGGAGAACGAGGCCTTCCTGGCGGTAAAGGAACTGGGCCCCACGCGCTTCGACATCGTGGTGCCGTCCTTGAGCATCCTGGCCGAGCCGCCGGTGACCGTGGTAGACAAGACCGTCGACCGCAAGGGCACCCGCGCCGTCGCCCAGGCCTACCTGGAGTTCCTGTACACGCCGCAGGGCCAGACCATCGCCGCAGACAACTACTACCGCCCGCGTGATGCCGCCGTGGCGGCGCGCTTTGCCAGTACCTTCACCAACAAGGTGAACCTGTTCACCATCGACGAGGTGTTCGGCGGCTGGAGCAAGGCGCAGCCGGCGCATTTCAACGACGGCGGGGTGTTCGACCGCATCTTCACCAAGAAGTAAAGCGGCCTCGCGCGCTGAGTCGGCACGGCGTGCCGTCTCATTCGCTTTCCGCATCAGCAGACGCGGATTGCTTCGTTGGCTTGTCTGGCGGCGCTGCCTACAGTGCGCCGCCTCACCCCACCGTGTCCTGAGTCGCCCATGTCACTTCTTGTTTCCCGCCGCCAGCTGATCGGCGCCGCCGGTGCCCTGGCCCTGCCGGGCCTGGCCGGCGCGCAGCAGGCCCAGAGCCTGCTGAACGTGAGCTACGACGTCAGCCGCGAGTTCTACAAGGACTTCAACGCCGCCTTCGCCGCCCATTGGAAGAAGACCTCCGGCCAGGACCTGAAGCTGAACCAGAGCCACGGCGGCAGCAGTCGCCAGGCGCGCAGCGTGGCTGACGGTCTGGAGGCCGACGTCATCACCATGAACCAGCACAACGACATCGACATCCTGCACACGCGCGGTGGCCTGGTGCCGGCGAACTGGGCGACAAGGCTGCCGCACAACGCCAGCCCCACCACCAGCATCAGCGTGATCCTGGTGCGAAAGGGCAACCCCAAGGCCATCCGCGACTGGAGTGACCTGGGCCGCTCGGGCCTGCAGGTCATCATCCCCAACCCCAAGACCAGCGGCAACGGCCGCTATACCTACCTGGCGGCCTGGGGCGCAGGTGTCAAGGGTGGCGCCAGCCACGACGCGGCCAAGGCGCTGGTGACGCGCATCTTCGCCAACGTGCCGGTGCTGGACGGCGGCGGCCGCGGCGCCACTACGACCTTCGCGCAGCGTAACCTGGGTGACGCGCTCGTCACCTTCGAGAGCGAAGCGCCCCTGATCACGCGCGAGTTTGGCGATGGCTTCGAGCTGGTCTACCCCAGCCGCACCATCCTGGCCGAGAACCCGGTGAGCGTGGTTGACCGCGTGGTCGACAAGCGCGGCACGCGCAAGCTGGCCGAGGCCTATCTGCAGTACCTCTATTCGCCCGAGGGCCAGGAAATCGCCGCCAAGCACCACCTGCGCCCGCGCGACGCCAAGGTGCTGGCGAAGTACGCGAAGCAGTTCCCCAAGGTCAGCACCTTCACGGTGGACGAGGTGTTCGGCGGCTGGACCCGGGCGCAGGCCGAGCACTTCAACGACGGTGGCCACTACGACCAGGTGATCCTCGCCGCCAAGGGGCGATGAGGTGATCCTCTCCCGCGCCCTTCTCAAGCGCCACACCGTGCTGCCGGGCTTCGACCTGGCGCTCGGCTTTGCGCTGCTCTACATCAGCCTGATCATGCTGATCCCCTTGTCGGCGGCGTTCCTGAAGACGTTCACGATGACCTGGCAGCAGTTCCTGGACGCCACCACCACGCCGCGCGTGATGGCCAGCTACCGGCTCACCTTTGGCGCCAGCTTCCTGGCGGCGCTGCTCAACGCCTTCTTCGGGCTGCTGGTGGCCTGGATGCTGGTGCGCTACAGCTTCCCCGGCAAGCGCATCGTCGACGCGCTGGTGGACTTGCCGTTTGCGCTGCCCACGGCCGTGGCCGGCATTGCGCTCACGGCCATCTGGGCGCAGAACGGCACCCTCGGCCAGTGGCTGCCGTTCAAGGTGAGCTTCACGCCCATCGGCGTGTGGGTGGCGCTGGTGTTCATCGGCTTGCCGTTTGTGGTGCGCACGGTGCAGCCGGTGCTCGAGGACGTGAACCGTGAACTGGAAGAGGTAGCCGCCACGCTGGGCGCCACGCGCTGGCAGACCTTCACGAAGGTGGTCTTCCCCATCGTGATGCCGGCGCTGCTGACGGGCTTCGCGCTGGCCTTCGCGCGCGCCCTGGGCGAGTACGGCAGCGTCATCTTCATCGCCGGCAACATGCCCATGGTCAGCGAGATCACGCCGCTGCTCATCATCACCAAGCTTGAGCAGTACGACTACGCGGGCGCCACGGCCATCGCGGTGGTGATGCTGGTGGTGAGCTTCATCCTGCTGCTGGTGATCAACATGCTGCAGGCCTGGGCGCGGCGCCGGCAAGGGGGCGTGGCATGAGCGCGCCGGGCCGCTCCCAAGCGCTCATCCCGGAGTGCGCAGCACGAAGGGCCGTCCAATGAACACCGCTGTGCTGTCCCAGCCCAACCCCGAGGTTCAGCCTGCAGCCCGGCTGCGCAGCGCCACCGGCGAGGCGCCCTGGGTGCGCCGCACGATCATCGGCCTGGGGCTGGCGTTCATGACGCTGTTCCTGTTCGTGCCGCTCGCTACCGTGTTCTACGAGGCGCTGAAGAAAGGCTGGGGCGTCTACCTCGCGGCCATCACCGAGCCTGATGCACTCTCGGCGATCAAGCTCACGCTCATCGCCGCTGGCATCAGCGTGCCGATGAACCTGGCTTTCGGAGTGGCCGCGGCCTGGGCGATCGCCAAGTTCGAGTTCCGCGGCAAGAACATCCTGCTGACGCTGATCGACCTGCCGTTCTCGGTGAGCCCGGTGATCGCCGGCCTCGTCTACGTGCTGGTGTTCGGGCTGCAGGGCTGGTTCGGCGCCTGGCTGATCGACAACGACATGAAGGTGATCTTCGCGGTGCCCGGTATCGTGCTGGCCACCGTGTTCGTGACCTTCCCCTTCATCGCCCGCGAACTGATCCCCCTGATGCAGGCGCAGGGCATCGAGCAGGAAGAGGCCGCGCGTGTGCTGGGCGCCGGCGGCTGGCAGATCTTCTGGCGCGTGACGCTGCCGAACGTGAAGTGGGCGCTGCTCTACGGCGTGATCCTGTGCAACGCGCGGGCCATGGGCGAGTTCGGCGCGGTCAGCGTCGTCTCGGGCCACATCCGCGGGCAGACCAACACCATGCCGCTGCACATCGAGATCGTCTACAACGAATACCAGTTCGCGGCGGCCTTCGCGGTGGCCAGCCTGCTGGCCTTGCTGGCGCTGGTGACCCTGGTGCTGAAGTATGTGGTTGAGCAGCGCGTCAAGCACCAGAAGCGTGGCGCAGCTGATCGTGCTGAATGAACGTGCCGAATGAGCGCCGAGTGAATATCCCATGAGCATCGAAGTCCGCAACCTGCACAAGGCGTTCGGCAAGACCGTCGTCTGCGACCACCTCAACCTCACCATCCCCTCGGGCGAGCTGGTGGCGCTGCTGGGCCCCTCGGGCTCGGGCAAGACGACGCTGCTGCGCATCCTGGCGGGGCTGGAGGTGCCCGATTCGGGCAGCGTGCACTTCCACGGCGACGACACCACCGCCACGGATGTGCGCGATCGCAACGTGGGCTTCGTGTTCCAGCACTACGCGCTCTTCAACCACCTGACCATCTTCGAGAACGTGGCTTTCGGGCTGCGCGTGCGACCCAAGGCGACCAGGCCGTCGGACGCGGACATCAAGAATAAGGTCACGCAGCTGCTCAAGCTGGTGCAGCTGGACTGGCTGGCCGACCGCTACCCGCACCAGCTTTCCGGCGGCCAGCGCCAGCGCATCGCCCTGGCCCGCGCGCTGGCGGTGGAGCCCAAGGTGCTGCTGCTCGACGAGCCCTTCGGCGCGCTCGACGCCAAGGTGCGCAAGGAGCTGCGCCGCTGGTTGCGCCGCCTGCACGACGAGGTGCACGTGACCAGCGTGTTCGTCACGCACGACCAGGAAGAGGCCATGGAGGTGGCCGACCGCATTGTCGTGATGAACGAGGGCCGCATCGAGCAGGTGGGCACGCCCGATCAGGTCTACGACCACCCGGCCACGCCCTTCGTGCTGCAGTTCCTGGGGGATGTGAACCTGTTCCACGGCCGCACGGAGCACACGCCGGGCGCGGGTGGCGCACCCCGAGAAACGGTGTACGTTCGCCCGCACGAGCTGGAGATCGTGGCCGAGCCGGCCGTCGGTGCCTGGGCCGCCACGCTGAGCCAGACGCTGACCGTGGGCGCCAACACGCGCGTGGAGTTCAAACGGGACGGCGAAGAAGGCTACCTCGATGTGGAGCTGCCGCGCGCCGAGTACCAGGCGCTGCGCGATCGGCTGTCATTGCAGCGTGGCAGCCGCGTGTACCTGAAGCCGCGCCGCGTGACCCGCTTCGCTGTGGGTGAAGCCAGCGCCTGAGCGTAGGGTGGCTGCAGAGAGCAGCTGCCGCACACAGGCCGGCGCGCCCGCTGGCTAAAGGCCGTCAGCGCCCGTGCCCGGCGCCGAGGCCAGTGCGGCCTCGATCACGGCCCGCGTGAGCGTGGGCGCGAAAGTCTGGATGAAGTCGTAGACATAGCCGCGCAGGTAGCTGCCGCGCTTGATCGCCACGCGGGTGGTATTGGTGGCGAACAGGTGCCGGGCGTCGATGGCCACCAGTCCGCGGTCCCTCTCCTCGTCGAAGGCCACGGAGGCGATCACGCCGACACCGATGCCCAGCTCGACGTAGGTCTTGATGACATCGGCGTCCATTGCCTGCAGCACGAAGTGCGCCTTCAGGCCCGCCTTGGCGAAGGCGTCATCGATGTGACCGCGGCCGGTATAACCGGGTTCGTAGGTGACCAGCGGGTGCGCCGCGAGGTCCTCTAGCGTGATGCGGTGACCCGCAGCAGCGCGTTGCGCCAGCCCGTGCTGCTTTCCCACCACGACGATGTGGGTCCAGCGGTAGCAAGGCAGGGCGATGAGGTCCGGGTACTCTGCCAGGGCTTCGGTGGCGACCCCGAGATCGACCTCGCCCGAGAGCACCTGCGCCGCGATCTGTCGCGGCGGGCCTTGCATCAGGTGCAGCGACACCTGCGGGTGAGTCGTGCAGAAGTCCTTCACCGCTGACGGGAGCGCATAGCGGGCCTGGGTGTGCGTGGCGGCGATCGTCAGCACGCCACGATCGGCGCTGGCGAAGTCGGCGCCGACGCGGCGAACGTTCTCGGCCTCCTGAAGCAAGCGCTCGACGAAGGGCAGGGCGGCCTTGCCAGGCTCGGTGAGGCCCAGGAAGCGGCGGCCCGAGCGGACGAACAGTTCGATGCCGAGCTCTTCTTCCAGCTCCTTCAGCTGCCGACTCACGCCCGGCTGAGAGGTGTGCAACACCTCGGCCACGGCCGTGAGGTTGAAGCCCTGGCGGACCGTTTCGCGAAAGGAACGCAATTGCTGGAAGTTCACTCGTGGACGTAGAGCGGCCGGGATGCGCTAGTGTGCCCAACCGGCAGCTCCCGCCATTGACAGATTGCGAAGCAGCTCATTCGGTCGGCGCATGTAGATGCCAGCGGCGCGTGGGCTGCGGGGCTGCACGGCATCGATCGGAACCGTTGACGTGCCGGGGACTCCGCTCGTCAGGGTAGCGGTCAAGTCGGCAGCCCGGAGCGCTGACATGAGCAACGAAGCCTTTGCCTGGGGGAAGATGGACGCGCTGCTCGCTGCGCAAGCGCGGGACACGCTCGACGCCAACGCTGTCCGCTTCCAGGGCCGTGGGAGCGGTCTGGGTGCCGGCGCTGCGGCTGCTGGAGGTGGGCAACCTGATTCGCAGCGCCCGAAACACATCGGAAACACGGTCGTGCCCAGAATGGCTCCATGATCATCGATCGACGTTCCTGGCTGGCCTTGGCGGTGTGCGGGGCGCTGCCGTGGGGCTTTGCACGCGGCGGGGCACCCGGTGCGGTGGTGGATGGCAGCTGGCGCGATCCCGAGCGCTCGCGTGAGATCCCCTGGCGACTGCGCCTGCCCACGGTGGATGGGCCTTGGCCGCTGGTGCTGTACTCGCATGGGCTGGGTGGCAGCCGCGAAGGGGGCGATGCCTGGGGTCAGGCGTGGCGTGACGCGGGAATCGCGGTGCTGCATGTCCAGCATGGCGGCAGCGATACCGCCGTCTGGCGCGAAGGCGTGCGGGCCTTGCGGGCTGCGGCCAGCGCGCAGCAGCTGCTGGAACGGGCGCGCGATGTGCGCTTTGTCCTCGACGAACTGGCGCGCCGTGCCGCGAGCCGTGAAGCCCCGTGGACGACGATGCAGGCGGATGCGATCGGCATGGCCGGTCATTCGTTCGGCGCCATGACGACGCAGGCGCTGGCCGGGCAGCGCTACCCGGCAGGCATCCAGCTGGCCGATTCGAGGCTGCGCGCGTTCATCGCGCTGAGTCCTTCATCGGCGCAGGGGATGGCGGGCGCCTTTGCCGAGATCACGCGGCCGTTCTTCGCCATCACCGGCTCACTGGATGGCGATCCTTTCGGCAGCTATGACAGCGGCGAGCCCCGAGCGCGGGTCTACGAAGGCCTGCCACCGGGGCAGCGGGCGCTGCTCTGGCTGGACGGCGCCGATCACATGAGCTTTGCCGGCAATCGCGAGCAGCGCATCCGGGGCACCGGCCTGGCACGGCGCGATCCGATCGCCGCTTCGCGGGAAGACCGCCACCATGCGCTGGTCGCCAGGACCACGGCACTGTGGTGGCGCGCCCACCTCCTGGGGGATGACGCGGCGCGATCAGCCCTGCGCGCAGGCCCAGACCTGCAGCCGGGCGACCGCTTCAGCTGGGGCTGACGCGGACTGCCGTCAGGTCGCTGCGGACTCGGCGCGGCGCGAGGGTGACCTGGTCGGTTTCTCGCCGGCGGAAGGCTTTGCGGCGCGAGCGGTTCTCCGGCTCGCCGGGGTGGCTTCGGAGTCGGTGGTCAACGGTGCCGCGCGCCTGCGCCGCTTGGGTGCGGAGGACCCTGGAGGATCGATGACGATCGGCGGGTCTTCGGCTTGCGGGCTGCGGGTCGCCGCCGCGTGCCCGGCCCCCGCCGCAGCTGCCGCAGCCGCAGCCTGTCGCGCGAAGTCAGTTGCGTCGACCGCATCCACGGCGGCCTCCCGTGCCTCGGCCCAGAGATCACCGACCTGCTCGCGCAACTGGTTCGCCCACAGCGCCGTCTGTCCTCCCGCCTGCGCGGCCCAGGCCGCCGCACGTTCAGCGGCCCGACGCGCGGCCGCCGGGTCGCGGGCGACGATGTAGCCGGCGGCGAAGCCGGCGGCTGTGCCGGCCAGCACGGCAAGAGCCAGCGTGCCCCAGTTCGGGCGTGCGAGGTCGGTGAGCTTCATGGGGTCTTCTTTCGAGCAAGGGGAGGGGAGGTGCCGCTGGGCGCTTGCGCCAGCGCAGGTGGCCTGCGCGTGCGCGGCCGGCGCGCCTGCGCGCGCTCTGGCGACGGGGTCTCGGGCGCCGGCGCGGAGGAGACGCCCTGCGGGGCTCGCAGCGACTCGAGCCGCAGGCTGTCCAGCAGCAGCAGGAGGCCGGCACCGTGGTTCATCAAGGTCACGGCCATCGGCGGCAACCAGCGAACGGCGCTGGCGGTCATCAGCGCCGCATTCGCAGCGATGGCAAAGCGGTGGCGCTGGCCCAGCCGAGCGGAGATTTCCTGCGCCAGGCGGCGCGCGGCCAGCAGTGAGGCGAGTGGGTCGCCGGCCAGCACGCCGTGCGGGCCGGCATCGGCTTCCAGGGGCGCGAGGCCCAGGCTGCCCGGTGGCACGGTGTCGCGCAGCACGGTGTGCACCACCACAGCCGGCATGCCATCGCTGGTGGCCTCGGCAAGCCAGTCGCCCACAGCCGTCGGGCCCTCGCAGATCCAGGCGTCGGCACCCAGGCCGGCAGGGGGTGCATCGGCGATGCCGCGCTCGCCGCCGTCATCGGCCACCAGCACGATGCGCAAGAAGCCGGCCTGCCGCAAGGCTGCCAGGTGCTCGGCGGCGTGCGCGCGCCAGGCGCTGCGAAGCGTCACCGAGGCCACGACCCGGCCCTCGGCCACCAGCGCGAAGCGCCGCATCAGTGCCGCTGGATCGGTCCGCGCGGACGATGAGGCATCCTCGCGGCCATCGTCCGGCGCGCCGCGCCCCAGTCTCGGGAAGTCCAGCCCCCATATCCGGCGCAAGCGGGCCGGGCTCGCCAGGTGAACCTCACCACCGCCGGTCCGCAGCACCGCGCCGTGGCGCTGCCACTCGCGCAACACGCGGTCGGGCAGGCTCGGCGTCTCCTCGGGCGCTGCACCGGCGAGCCGCGTGATGCACTGGCGTACCCACTGGGCATCGACGCCGGGCACACCATCGATCTCCTGCACGACCCAGCGACCGCAGGCCAGCACCCCGCTGTCTTGCAGCACGAGCGTGCGCGCAACGGCCAGGCGAGCCAGCGTCTCCAGTCCGGAAGCCACGAGGCCAGCGCGTGCCAACGCGAGCAGCGCCGCCTCACGCGCCAGCGGCTGGGCCAGTTCCAGGCCGCGCTGGGGGTCGGCCTGCAGCATGGCGGCCGCGCGCGCCGGATCTCGCGTGAAGCCGTAGACCAGCGCGGCCGCCGTCATCGGCAGGGCGATGCCGCGGTGACCCGACGGGCCCAGACGGCCGGCCGGCTCGCGCGCGGCGATCACGTGGCGCAAGTGGCTGCGCAAGCGCGCCAGCCGGGAGTGCTCGGCGTCGGCCTCGGCACGCAGCTCGAGCGTGCCGCGGTCCAGGCGCTCACCGGCCGCAACAGCGTCGCCAGGGCCCACCGGGCGCGCGGCCGTGCCCGGCAGCACAGGCGCCAGCGTGGCGTTGCCGACGGTGACACAGCCGTCCAGGGGGACCACGTCGCCGGCGAAAAGACGGATGCGATCACCCCGGCGCAGCTCACGCAAGGGCCACCACCCTTCGCGATCGAGCGGGTCGCGCAGGGCGCGGTAACGCGCGGCCTCCTGGGGCAGCAGGTGCGCGAGCAGCTCGTCGGCCTGCCCCACGAGGCGGTCCGACAGCGACTGCACCAGCTGCCGCAGCAGCATCGAGGCCGCGACCGTGCCGGCCTGTCCACCCAGCACCAGCGCCGCCAGCGAGCTGCTGTCCAGCAGCACCGCGGCCGGATCGCCTGGCCCGCCGTCATGGCCCCGCAGCTCGCGGCTGGCCAGGGCCTGCCATGCAACGCCAGAGAGGGCCAGCACCTGGCGCCAAGGTCCGCCGGCCAGCGGGGCCGCCAGCGCCAGCGCGGCAGGCGCCCAGGCCGCACCGCGCGCCAGCGAGGCACCCAGGGGATGGCCCTCAGCGCCAGGAGGCCGCTGTGCGCGCGGCCGGACGCCGGCACGGGCGCGGCGCTCGGCCGCCGCATGACCCCGCGCCAGCTGCTCCAGCACGGCGCCACGCACCTCGGGGCGGCCATCGTGATCGACGACGACGCAGGCCAGTGCCACATTCACGCGCACCGCGGACACGCCATCGATGCGCCGCAGTTCGCCCGGCACGGCAGCCGCATCGACATCGGCGGGCAGGGCGACGCGCAAGCGGCGCCGGGTCTCGTGCAGGATGGGCGGCGCTTCGTTCATCACGGCCTGGCCTTGCGCGTGGCCGGTTTTCGCCCTGCTCGGGCGGGCGCTGCAGATCCGGTGGGCGGCCGTGGGTGGCCAGGCTTCGGCCCTGACTTCACGCCGTCTCGGGCAAGCGATGACTTGGGTGCCTGCGCCTCGCCGTCAACCGGCGACACGCCCGCCGATGCCGCTGTGCTCTTCGAGGGATCGCGATGCCAGCGCCATTCCTTGACCCCTTCTCGCACCACCAGCGGCAGCACGGCGGCGGCCGCGACCACGATCAGATCCAGTGGCGCGATCGGCGTCGTGCGCAGCAGCCGGCGCAAGGGCGGCAACAGAATGGTGCCGGACTGGGCGAGCAGCGAGAAGCTCACGGCACGCGACAGCGTGGGATTCGGCGTCAGGCCACCCAGGCGCAGCGGTCGCTCGGAACGCATGCTCAAGGCATACAGCAGCTGCGCCGAGGTGAGCGTGGTGAAGGCCAGCGTACCGGCCCTCGGTCCGGGGCCGTGACGCAGCAGGCCCCAGCCGAAGCTGGCCAGCGCAGCCAGCGTCATCGCGCCCGCGTCAATGCCCAGGTCAGCCCAGCCGGCACGGTCGAGCAGGCCCTCCTTCAGCGAGATCGGCGGCCGATCCAGAACACCGGGTTCCGCCGGGTCCAGCCCCAGCGCGACGGCGGGCCAGATGTCGGTGGCGATGTTGATCCACAGCATCTGCAGCGGCTCGATCGGCTCAGGCGCGCCGGCGGCGACGGTGAGCGTGGTCGCCATCAGCTCGCTCAGGTTGGTCGCCACCAGGTAGCGCACCGACTTGCGGATGTTGAGGTAGGCCGTTCGCCCCTGCGCAATGGCATGCAGCAGCCCTGCCGGATGGTCGTCCTTCAGCACAAGGTCAGACATCGCATGCGCGAAGTCAGTGCCACTGACACCCATCGCAACGCCCACGTCGGCCGTCTTCAACGCCGGGCCGTCGTTGATGCCGTCGCCTGTCATCGCGACCACGCGGCCGCTGCGCTGCAGGGCACGCACGATCTCCAGCTTCATGGCCGGACTGGTGCGGGCGAAGCCGTGACTGTCCGCGGCGATGGCCTCCAGGCGCGTCGCGTCTTCGGGCAAGGCGGCGGCGTCGCGCATCGGCTGGCTGCCATTCAGCCCGGCGGCGCGGGCCACGGCCTGGGCTGTTCCGAGCTGGTCGCCGGTGATCATCATGGGCCGGATGCCGGCACTCTCGAAGCGCATCATCATTTCCGGCAATCCGGGGCGCAGCGGGTCGGCCATGCCGGCCAGCCCCAGCCAGATCAGGCCGCCGGTGTCGCCGTAGCGCCGCGTTGCCTGGCGTCTCACCGCCAGCGCCAGCACGCGTTGGCCACGTGCCGAGAGCGTGTCATTCAGTGACAGCAGCCGGGTGCGCTGAGCGGCCGTGAGAGGGCGCACGCGCTGGCCGTCGTGCCAATCCACGCAGCGATCGAGCACGGCATCAGGGCGGCCCTTTACCGCCACCAGCAGGCCGGCGCCATCGGCATGCAGCGTCACCATGTAGGGATGATGTTCGGAGCGGTGCCGCACGGAAAGCCGCGGATGGCGACGCGGCAGCTGTGCGGGCTCGGCGCCACGCGCGCAGGCGTATTCGATCAGCGCGATCTCGGTCGCCGAGCCCTGCCACCGCGGCCCATCTGCCGCCGTCCCGTCGTCGACACGCTCTACCGTGTGGCACAGCAGCGCGACGGTCAGCGCATCGGGCGGCAGACCCCGGGGTGCTGTCGCTGCCTCGACGGTGACCTCGACGAGCTCGACACCCACGCTCACGGCCTCCACCGACATGCGGTTCAGCGTCAGCGTGCCGGTCTTGTCGAAGCACACCGTGTCGACCGCGCCCAGGCTTTCCACCGCTTCCAGGCGCCGTGCGTAGACCTGGCGTTCGCGCAGGGCTCTCACGCTGTCGGCGAGCAGGCTGGTGGCAACCGTGGGCAGGCCCTCGGGAATGGCGGCCACCCCCAGAGAGACTGCGGTGCGCAGCAGCGGCAGCAGCGGTCGGCCGCGCAGAAGGCCGATGGCAAAGACGAGCACGCACAGGGCCGCCGCGGAGAGCCCGAGCTTGCGCCCCAGGCGGTCCAGCTCTTCCTGAAGGCGGGTGCGGGGCGACTCGGCGGCCTGCGCGAGGCGCCGGACCTGCCCGAGCACCGTGCGCTCTCCGGTGGCCACCACGAGCGCACGGCCCGCGCCGCCGGACACCACCGTGCCCATGAAGACCATGTTGCGGCGTTCACCGAGCGGCGTGTCGCGCGGCAGCGCGTCGTGCGGCGCCTTGCGCACGGGCAGACTCTCGCCGGTGAGGGCGGCTTCGTTGGTGGCCAGGCGGTGGGCTTCGATGACGCGGGCGTCGGCCGCCACCGGCTCGCCGGGTTGCAGCAACAGCACATCGCCGGCCACCACCGCGCCAGCGTCGATCTGGCTGACCTGGCCGTCGCGCCACACGCGGGCCTGGCGCGGCCCGAGCTTGCGCAGTGCCGTGACCGTCTGTTCGGCGCGGCGCTCAGAGCTGAAGCCGAGCGCGGCGTTGGTGCCCAGCACCGCCGCGATGGCCGCCGCTTCGGCCCAGGCGCGCGTGGCCAGCGACAGCACCGCCGAGCCGCCCAGCAACGCCACCGGCAGGGATTTGAACTGCGCCGCCAGGATCTCCGCGTCGCTGCGGCCGAGTAGGTCCTCGATGACGTTGCGGCCGTCGCGCTGAAGCCGGGCGGCCGCCGCGGAGGCCGAGAAACCGCGCGCGAGATCCGTGGCCGAGTCACCCGTTGCGAGCTGCCGCAAGAGTGAGGCGAGGCTGGCGGCGTGGGCGGCCGAGGAGAGATCGTCGGCAGTCGGGCGGCTGCCCGCAGCGCCGGGGAAGGTCTTTCCGGCCCCGCGGCCCGGCGCGGTCTCGGCTGCGGACGAAGCGCTTGACGATGGCGCCTCAGCCCCACGGAGCTCAGGAACAAATTGCTGGAGCCAGCGCAGCCAGTGTGCCTCGTCGTGCGAAGGGCTGATCGGCAAGCGCGCCGTGCCGGTGCTCGAACTGATCTGCGCTGCCGTCCCGGCTGCCGCGGCCATGCGCTGCGCAAGCCCCGGGTTGCGCAACAGGCCTCGCACGCGAAATCGCGCCCAGCCGCGGCCGCGCGCTGTGACGATCGCGTGCGGCATGGCGCTCATGGTCGGCTGCGATGGTTGCTGTGACAACGCAAGCTAATCGCGCCGCATGACAATCTCGTGACGTTGGCTTCCCGGCGCCGCCGTCTGGAGGGCGCATCGGGGCCCTGACGCGGTCACGGCAGTGGTACGGGTGCGGCCCCGCCGCGTGCGCCGGATCAGAGGCGAGGCGTCATGGTCTGCCGCGAGCCAGTCCATTCGCCTCGGCACGAGGCTCCAAGGAGGCCGTCGTCCTAGGTCGGCCGGCTGAAATCAATTCCACCGCGGCCGTCATCGTCCTCGGCCGGCGCCGGAGTCGTCCTCTTGCCGGGCGCCTGCGTGATCTTCTTGGCCGGGCCCTTGGGGGCGACGGTCTTCTTGGCGGGGCCCTTGGCCGGGGCGGTCTTTCTGGGCGTGGTCTTGGTCGCCGTCTTCGCTGTGGTCTTGGTCGTGGTCTTGACCGCGGTTTTTGCGCTCGTCCCGGTGCTGGTCTTTGCTGCGGTCTTTGCGGCTGTCTTTGCGGCTGTCTTTGCCGGTGCCTTCTGGGTGGCCATGGAAGTTCCTCCTGTTGCGTGCGGGTTCGCTTGACCGGTGCGGACCTTACGTGAAGCGGCAGCCGCCGGCAATTCGGCGGCACCCGGGCGCGCGCAGAGGGTCAGCGGCAGCAGATCACCATAGGTGCGGAACACGGGGGTCTGCACGCGGGTGCCGGCCCGTTGGCTGAGGCCGGGCAGCCGTTGCTGCACGCCCGCCATGAGCGCGGTCATGCTCAGCACGCGGCGGCTCGGATCGGCCGGGTCGGTCTCGAAGTCAGCCTCGTCGCCGAGCGTCTGCAGCAGTGCCGCGGTGAAGATGCCGTTGCCCAGTGCCAGGCTCTCGCGGGCCAGTTCTTCGCTGCGCGCCGCATTCAGCACGTACATGCCGCGCTCGTTGAGGGTCTGGACGCGGCGCGCCAGTTCCTCGGCATCGAGCCCGCGCATCAGGTTGTTGCCGCTCATGGCCGAGTGGCAGGCGTCGACCATCAGCACCACTTCGGAAGGCAATGAGGCGATGCGGTCTCCGAGATCGGTCATCGAGATGCCGGTCTCCTGCAAGGCCGGCGGCTGCATGTCGTGGCACCAGAAGTAGAGATCGGGCTCGACCTTGAAGCGCACGCCATGGCCGGCCAGGAAGACCATCAGCACGTCGCGCTCCGCGCCGGCGCTGCGGTGGCGTTCGCGGATGCGGGCGCAGAGCTGGTCCAGCGCGGCCAGGATCGCTTCCCGCGTGGCAGCCGCATCCAGCAGCAGGCGGCCTTCGATGTCTTCGAAAGCCTGGTTGCGCAAGGGCGTGCCCGGGCCGCCTTCACGCGCCATCAGGGTCTCGAAGAGCGCCTGGGCATCGTGATGGGCCAGCTTCAAGGGCTTGAAGCCCAGGGCGGCGGGCGTGCCGGCGGCGGCAAACTGCGACACACCCACGCACAGCAGGAACAGCCGGCCCGGCGCGCCGAAACTGTCTTCCGTGGCCAGGGACAGGGCCGGGCCCGTCAGCGTCTGCTCGACGGCGACGGCGCTGGCGTGCACGTTGCTCGCATGCAGGGCCAGACGGTTGACGCCCGGCAGCAGCGGCAGGGTCACCGTGTAGCGTGAACGTGAACGTTTGGCCGGCTGCGCGGCCTGCCAGACGAAGCGGCCGTTGCGCAGGATCCATACACGCTGCACCGCAAACTCCGGGCAGGGGCTCAGCACCCTGAAGCTCAGCGTGACCTCGGCGTCCCCGGTCTTCAGGCCGTCCGGCGCCAGCTCGATCACCGGCGGCAGCACCTTCGCCACGTCCACCGGATCGATCAGCAGGCCTTCGCGCTCGCGCGCCCGCGCCTCGGTGCCCTGGCGCACGACCGCCGCGACGATCTCCTTGCGAAAGAAGGCCTTGAAGCGGTCGCTGGGGATGAACAGGGCCTCCTGGTCAGCGCCGCGGTTGATGCGATAGCCGATGCGCTGGGCGCCGAGCCGGCTGGCGTC
This sequence comes from Rubrivivax sp., assembly GCA_016790225.1. The sequence goes on along the minus strand of JAEUOZ010000037.1, from coordinate 67,374 downwards.
GTAGTAGCCGCTGCGGCTCCAGAGCACCCACTCGTCATCGAGGCCGACGAAGAGGCTGAGGTCAGGCGTTTGCCGCATGCGCGGGCCCCGCGCCTCGGGCCGGTAGTGCAGATCGATCACGGGGCCCATGCCGCCCTGGACGTTCCACTTCGGGCTGAGCCGGAACCGATCCGGCAGCGGCCGGGAGGTCGGTGCGCTCAACTGCAGCGCGGGCAGATCGAAGCTGTGCTGCGCCCGGGACGATCCTGGCGGCAGCAGGCGCAGCGGCACACTGCCGAAGCGCAGCTGCTCGCCGGCCGTGGCCCCGAAGGCCTGCAGCGTCTGGCCCACGCCACGCAGCACGCGCTGCTGTGCGGCCTGGCGATGCGCGAAGCGCCACAGGTGCAGCGCAAAGCTGTCGCCGCCCGCGCTGACCGCCAGATCCTCGGTGAGCAGGACGAGGGCGCGCACGTCGTCGTCGTGCCCGTAGTAGGTGCTGCGCAGTTCGAGGCCCGCCGCGCCTGCCGCCGCTGGGTTGATGCGGTAGACATGAACCGGGACCGCATGATCGCCGGGCCGGGCCTGTGCCCGTCCGCGGCCCCGCAGCACGAGGCCGACCGCCAGCCCCTGGCCCGCCGGCGAGAACGCGGCCGAGGCCACGGGCGCGGCCATCGGCCAGACGCAAGCCCGGTGGCCCTCGCCGTGTTCAAAGCCCAGCAGCAGGCCGCTGCCGCGGCGCCCGTGCGTGGCAGCGGCACCCACCACGGCCCACTGAGGGCTGACGGCCAGGGTCGTGGGATCGATGGCCATGCCGGCGGGTACGGCTGCCTCGGCGCGGAGCGTGCCTTGGGGCGTCAGCCGCAGCCAGACCAGCTCGCCGGGGCTCTCCAGGCTGGAGCACAGGGCGACGACAAAGGCCTGTTCCGCGCGTGCGGGCCGCTGGCCCGGGGACGGCACGGCGCCCAGGCCCATGAAGAGACGTTCGCCGCCTTGTGCCTGGCCGATGATGAGCTGCGCGCGGGGTTCGGGTTCGGCACGCGCGCCGGGCCGCAGGACATCGCGCCAGGCCAGCACCCTCACGCAGGCGCATCGCTGCGGACCCGCCACGGCATTGCCGGCGAGCAGCAGCCAGCGCCCGTCGCCGCTGAAGGCCAGATCCAGCAGAAGGCCCGGGTGCATGAAGCGCGATCGCAGATGGCCCGTGGCCAGCTCGAAGACCTGCACTTCCGTCATGCGGCCCAGGTCATGGCCCAGCCGCGCATCGGCCTCGCGCGTGGCGTGCCGGGCACTGAAGATGACGGAGCCGTAGCTGCTGTCGGCAGGCGGCGCTGGCGTCCCTTGCGCTGCCGTTGAGAAGTCCGGATGCAGCCATCGCTTGAGCACCACCACCCAGCGCTGATCGGGGCTGATCGCCAGACGCTCCACCCCCCCGCCTTCAGCCAGGTTGTCGGTGGAGCCGGCCACCTGCCCCAGCAGCAGGCGCTGCATGCGGCCATCCTCTGCACTCCAGACGCGCAGGCTGGTATCGCTGGCGCTGACCAGGGTCTTGCCGTCGCGCGTGGCGGCGATCTGCTCGACCGGATAGGCGTGGCCACCGGTCTCCAGCTGCGGGAAGGCTTCGTAGGGCACGGTGCTGCGCATGCGGATGGCCTCGGTGGCAGGGTGGGCTCGGGTGCTGTCGCTCAGGTGCCGTCGCTCAGGTGCCGTCGAGCAGGGCGCGGTGCTCCGCCATCGCCAGGAAGTCTGCGCGCAGCCGGGGGTCCGTCAAGGGCTCGCAGCGGCGCTCGAGTTCCTCCCGGGCGCGCGACAGCAGGGCCGCCGCTCTGGGGTCAGCCAGGCGATGCAGCATCTGCCAGGTGGACGTGTACAGGCCCATGGGCAGTGGTTGGGTCTGGGCTTCGTGCGCGGCCGGGCCTTCCAGGGTCGCGGCCGGGAGCATCAACCGGGGCAGGATCCGGTCGATGTGCTCCAGCGCCGCGGCGGGCTCGTCCGGCAGCTGCTGCCAAGCCTGCGCCGCCTGCACCTCCAGCAGCAGCCCATCGGCCCCCAGCGACTGCAGCAAGGCTTCGGCTTCATCCAGGGTCTGGCGGGCCTGTGCGCGTTCACCTTGCATCAGGAGCATCTGCGCCTGGTGCAGCAGCACGCTGCCCTCCAGGCTGCGCAGGCCGATGCTGCGCGCCAATGCCAGCGCGGCAGCGGTGTGCGCCAGCGCTGCTTCGAGGCGGCCCTGCGCCAGAGCGATCAGGCCCAGGTTCTCCATCACCACCGCTTCGCCGCGTCGGAAGCCGCTGCTGCGCAAGAGCGCGAGCGCCTGTGTGGCCAGGGCCTCGGCCGGCGCGAGCTGCCCGGTCTCGCGGTGGGCCTCGGCCCGGTTGATCAGCGCCAGCGCATGCTGAACCGGTTCGTTGGCTCCTGCAAAGATTGCAGCGGCCTCTTCGCTGAACCGCCCGGCGCGCTGGAAATCACCCGCGGCCAGCGCCAGGCTGCCCAGGTTGAGCAGCAGCACCGCTTCGCCTGAACGATCCCCCAGCCGGCGCGCGATGCGCTGTGCCTCGCCATAGTGGCCGATGGCCTGCTTCAGCCGGCCGCGTCCCTTGGCCACAAGACCGAGGTTGTTGAGCATGTCCAGCTCCAGGCGCAGCAGGCCTTCGGATCGGCTGAGTGCCAGCGCCTGCTGCAGCCAGCGCTCGGCGCTTTCGCCATCGCCCGCGTGCCAGTGCAGCAGCCCCGTGTGGGAGCGCGCCGTGATCTCGCCCCGGCGGTAGGCGCAGGCCGTGGCCAGGCTGAGCGCGCGGTCCAGCGCGGGCCTTCCGGCCTGTCCGCGGCCCGCAAAGTGCAGCGCCTGGGCCTGCAGCAGCAGCGCGTCGATCAAGGGCGCGGATGAGTCAGGCGACAGTGGGCCGGCCTGGTCCAGCGCCGCAGCGGCGGCCTGGGCGCCTTGCTCGGCAGCGGCGTAGTCGCCCACGACGATGTCCAGCCGGGCGCGGCAGACGCCCACGGTGCAGCGCCGCCGCAGCGGGTCGTCCAGCAGCGAAGCGAGCTGCTCCAGCGCATCCAGATCCGCCCGCTGCAGCTCCCGACGGCCCAGCAGATCCAGCACGGCCTGGCGCTGCATCAGCAGCTCGAAGCGCTGCGCGTGGGCTTCGGGCGCGAAGCGCTTGAGCGCGCGGCCGAAGAAGGCCAGGGCCTCTTCGTTGGCATAGGCCTCGGCGGCTTGCCGGCCGGCCATCAGCAGGTAGGGCCCGGCGGCCTGCGCAGACGCCGAACGCTCGACATGATGGGCCAGCACGGCGGCCAATGGCGCGAGCCGGCCGGCGTGCGCTTGCTCCAGGTAGCGCGCATACTGGCCGTGCAGCTCTTCGCGTGCGGCTGTCGGCAGGCTCTGGTAGCTGACCTGATGCGTCACCACATGACGGAAGCCGTGCGTCGGCTCGGCCGCGCCCGTGATGGCCGGCGTGAAGCCCAGGCGGTCCAGGGTCTGCAGATCGGCGCGCACCGCCTCGGGTGATCCCAGCGCCGGGCAGTAGCCTTGCAGCTCGCGCGCGGTGAATTCGCGGCCGATGACGCTGGCCGCCTTCAGCTCGCGCTGCTGCGCCCACGGCAGGCCGTCGATGCGGCTGAGTACCAGGCTGTGCAGGCTGCCGGGCAGCTCCAGGGTAGCTGTGTCGTCCAGTTCGCGCGCATCCAGCCCGCGGTCGTGCAGGTATCCCAGCAGCTCTTCCACGAAGAACGGATTGCCCTGCGCGCGCTCGGTCACGCGCTCGATCAGCGCGCGCGGCACGCGGCCGCCGCGTTCCGGAAACTGCAGCGCCAGGCGCGCCCGCACCAGGTGCTCCACGTCCGGCGGGGAGAGCGCGCCCAGCTCCAGCGTCGACAGGTACGGCAAGTCCGGCAACGCAGCCGAGGACGACAGGGCCGGCGTGGCAGCGCTGGCCGGCGCTGCCGGACGTTCGGCACACATCAGGCACACCGGCAGCGCTTCGATGCTGCGCGCCAGCAGCCCCAGCAGCTCCAGCGACAAGGGGTCGGCTGCCTGCAGGTCTTCCAGCACCAGCAGCAGCCCCATGCCGTCTTCGGCTGCTTCGGCGGCAGCGTGCTGCAGGCAGGCCAGCAACAGGCCCTGCAGCAGGGTCTTGCGGCCGGCCGGCTGCAGCGCGAGGGTGAACGGGGTGTCGGGCCAGTCCTGCCCGAGCACCGTGCCCACCAGCGGCCAGGCTTCCGCCTGCGCCGGCGCACTGCGTTGCAGCGCGGCCTGCACGGCGCGCTGCTGCCGGCGCGGGGGCAAGGCGGGGTCGATGTCGAACCAGGCGGTCCAGACGCCCTGCCAGAGGGCATAGGGCGTCTGCACGCCATCCAGGCGGCAGGTGCCGCCGTAGCCGATGAAGCCCGCGCGGCGCGCCAGGCGGATGCCCTCGGCCAGCAGGCGCGATTTGCCCATGCCGGCCTCGGCCACCACCCGCAGGATCTGGCCCTGGCCCTGCAGCGCGCGGGCCAGCAGCTGTTCCAGGTGTCGGGTCTCGGCTTCGCGGCCCACCATCGGCAGCAGCGCCTGCGGTTCCTGCAGACGCATGGCGCGGCGCTGCAGCAGCCCCGTCAGGGCAAAGACCGGCATGGGCTCGGTCTTGCCCCTCAGCGGCATGGGCGCGCGGGCCTCGAAGGCGAAGTCTTCGCCGGCGGCCTGCCGCAGGCGCCCGGAAACCAGCACCTCGCCCGGCCGGGCCTCGGCCATCAGCCGCGCAGCGAGGTTGACTTCGAATCCCATGGCCCCGAAGGAGCGCCGCGTGGGGCCCCCATACCCGCCCACGACCATCGTGCCGCAGGACAGGCCGATCGGCAGCTCCCCCGTCAGCGGTCGCAGCTGAGCCTGAAGATCCAGCGCCGCGCGCAGGGCGCGGGCCGCATCGTCCTCGTGCACCTGCGCGGCACCGAAGCTGGCATACAGGCAGATGCCGGCCGCATCGGCCGAGGCTTCCAGCAGCACGCCACCGTGTTGCTGCAGGCGCTGCTGGATCAACGCGACCTGTGCCGACAGTGAGTGGCTGGCGTCAGGGCCAGCGGCAGGCTGCGGCAGCCGCAAGAACAGGGCGGTGGCAGGCCGCAGGTCCGTGGCAAAGAGGCCGCCGGCGGACTCGCGCTCGAAGACCCAGGGCTGGATCCAGGGCTGCAGTTGCTCCAGCGCAGGCGAGGACGGCCGGGCACCAGCCCTCGCCGGGGCTGCTTCGGGTGGCGGGATCCGCGCGGGCTCCATGACATGGAAGTGCTCGCCACCCGCTGCGCTGCGGATGTGGGACGTTGGCCATGCCAGGGCAGCGGCCGTCGGCGCATCGACCAGCAGTTCGCCCGCTGCGGCCAGGCGTTCGGCCCTGAGGGCCCGCGTGACCGGAGGACCGAGCAGCAGATCGATCAGGTGCTGTTGCGGATCGCCCACGGCCAGGCGTTGCGCGCTGCCGCTGCCCAGGCCCACCTTCAGCGACAGGCCTTCGAACCCGCGCAGCGCCTGCAGCATCTGCCAGGCACTGAGGACGGCACGTCCGGCCGCGGGCAGGGTGTCATCGTCGTCGGCCGCAAACCAGCAGGTCATGCCATCGCCGGCCAGGCCGATCACGCTGCCGCCAAGACGCTCGACGGGTTCGATCAGCGCCTGATAGGCGCCATTGATGCGCTGCGCGAGTGTCTCCACACCCGGCCGCAAGCCCGCGCCTTCCGTCAGGCTCTCGGTCAGGGCCGTGAAGCCGGCGATGTCCGCGAACAAGGCGGTGCCGGGGCTGGTCTCGGGCAGCGTCTGGCCTTGTGCCAGCGCGCGCAGCCGATCCTGGGGCAGGTAGGCGCGCAGGGCCATGGCTGGGCAGGCTCAGGCGTGCCGCAGAGAACCTGCCGGCCGCCAGTCCACGAAGGCGGCGATGGTCGGCCGTCGGGGACGGATCAACCCTTGGCGAGCGAAGAGACGACGGCCGTGGTCGCTTCCTTGAGCTTCTCACGCGCGAGCGCCTTGCATTGCTCGGCCGTCGCGCCGGGCTTGGCGTCGAAGGCCGTGGCCGTCTGCTTGGGGCGCCACAGCACGGCCCGCACGGCATCCGTGCGCGGCAGCACCACGACGCGTGCGGTCACCACGCAGATGCCACCGGCGGTGAGCCCGCCTTCGACCTGGCTGAGATAGGTCCACTTGCCTTCGGGGTAGAGCTTCCAGACCTTGGCAGGAATGTTCTCGGCGACCAGTTTCTTCGCGCTCTCGGCATCGATCAGCGCTTCGGAGGACAGATCCAGCATCAAGGACTTGGCCTCGCGGACCGGCTGCGCCGCGGCGGGTGAAACGGCCAGGGTGGCGATCACCGACGTGAGGGCCAGCAAGGTGGCCAGGGCATGCATTTTCATTCGTCACCTGCGCGGGGAAGGGCGGTTGGATCCGGCTGTCACCGGACGCTTGTCAGTGTAGCGTCAACGTCTGACCTCGCGGCTGCGCGGGTGGCCGCGTCCTGCTCCAGCCGCTGTACATCGGCCGACAGCCGCGCGGCAACCAGGCGTGTGATTTCCAGGCCGAAGGCCGGGTTCTGGAAGAACAGTTGCCGGAACGTGAGCTCGTCGATGGACAGCAGCGTCGCGTCCTGGGCGCAGCGCACGCCATGCGTGCGCCGGTGCTCCGGTGAGAAGAAGGCGATCTCGCCGAACATCTGCCCGGCCTCGATGAAGCGGTCCGTGCCCAGCACCTCCAGCCGGCCTTCGGCCAGCACATACAGGCGATCGGCCAGGTCCCCCTGGCTGAACAGCACCGTGCCGGCGCGCAGGCGCTGGCGCTTCATGAAGGGCTGCAGCCAGACCTCCAGCCCAGCCGCCGCGGCCTCGGAGGCCTGCACACGGCGCGTCAGCCGCATCATCTCCAGCACGCGCCAGAGATTGATCGGCAGCAGCGCCAGGTGCAGCACCAGCACCATCGGTGCCGGGTGTGCGTAGCCGTAGACGATGAAGCCGAGGTTGCTGCCCACGGCCAGCCAGCGCAGCGGCACGATGGTCTTCACGAAGGCGGAGACCAGGATCAGCACGCCGGCCACCAGCGCGGCGGCCAGGGCCAGCCATTGGCTGCGATCCGACAGCAGCGCGAGCAGCTCGGCGGCACGTGCCGCGACGAAGGCCTCGAGATTCACGAATGCCCTTTCGATCGACCCGTCGCCGTCAGCGGCCGTATCGCGCCAGCAGGGCGTCGCGGCAGGGAGGGTGCAGGTGGGCCAGGCGCACGTCGCCGCCATAGTGCTGCAGCACACGCGGATCCATCACGCGGCGCCACCAGGCCGGCACGTAGGCCACCATCAGCATCGCCGCATAGCCCGAAGGCAGCTGCGGGCTGTCGTCGAAGTGGCGCAGGGCCTGGTAGCGGCGCGCAGGATGAGCGTGGTGATCGCTGTGGCGCTGAAGGTGGAAGAGAAACAGATTCGAGACCACGTGGCTGGAGTTCCAGGAATGCTGCGGCGTGCAGCGCACGGGCTTGCCGTCTGCGCCCGTCGTGCGCAGCAGGCCGTAGTGCTCGATGTAGTTCACGACCTCCAGCAGCGAGATGCCGTAGACGGCCTGCAGTGCCAGGAAGAGCAGCGCGGCCGGGCCCCACAGTGCGGTGAGCGCCGCGTAGAGCAGCAGCGTCATCGTCCAGGCCTGCAGGTTGTGGTTGCGCCAGTGCCAGGGGCCGTGCCCGGCGTGGCGCAGCCGCAGGGCTTCAAGCGCCCAGGCCGAGCGCAGGCTGCCCAGCACGGTGCGCGGCAGGAAGGCCCAGAAGCTCTCGCCCAGGCGGGCGCTGGCCGGGTCTGCCGGCGTGGCCACGCGGGCGTGATGGCCGCGGTTGTGTTCCACGAAGAAGTGACCGTAGGCCACGGGCGCCAGCGTCAGCTTGCTCAGCCACTGTTCCCAGGCCACGCGCTTGTGGCCCAGCTCATGCGCGGTATTGATGCCCACGCCGTTGATGCCGCCCACGCTGAGCAGCAGGCCTGCAAAGGCCCAGAGGCCGAGATCCTGCGTGCCGGCCAAGGCGGCGCCGGCGACGGTGCACAGCCACTGGCCGGGCACGTAGGCCACCACCAGCCAGCGGTACCAGCCATCGGCTTCCAGTGCTGGGACGGCGGTCTCCGGCGGGTTGCTGGCGTCATCGCCGATCCAGGTATCCAGCGCCGGGATGATGAGGTGGATCCACAGCGGCAGGATCCACAGCCAGGCGGCACTGCCGCCCTGCGCAAACTGCCACAGGTGCGTCAGTACCAGCCAGGGCATCAGACAGGACAGCGGCCACAACCAGCGCTTGCGGTCGCGCCAGGCGGAGGGCGTGTTGGACAAGGCTTGCGGGGTCATGCGGGTTCCGGGTTCTGCGGCGGGCCCACCGCGAGCAGGGCGCCGGGGTGTAGCGAATGCTCTGATTCTGCGGCCGCGGCGGATCGGTCATCATGCGGTCAAGCCCCAGATCGCAAAGCAGGGGCATCCACACGGAGACAGGCACGATGGATCTGCAACTGCGCGGCCGCACGGCCCTGGTCACCGGCGCGTCGGCCGGCATCGGCCGCGGCATCGCGCTGGCGCTGGCAGCCGAAGGCGTGCAGCTGGCGCTGACCGCGCGCCGCCTGGACAGGCTGCGCCAGCTGGCCACCGAGCTGACGGCAGCCGGCGGTGCCGAGCCGCTGCTGATCGAGCAGGACATGCTGGCCGAAGATGCCGCGCCCCGCCTGGCCGAGCAGGCCCTGCAGCAGCTGGGGCGCGTGGACATCCTGATCAACAACGCAGGCGGCTCGCGCAGCTTCAAGGAACTGCACGTCAGCGAAAGCGCCTGGCAGGAAGCGATCACGCTCAATTTCCACCGGCCGCGTCAGCTGGGTGATGCCCTGGTCGATCAGATGATCGGCCGCGCCTGGGGCCGCATCATCAACATCACCGGCAAGAGCGAGCCGGAACACATCAACGGCGCCTTCTGCGCGAAGGCGGCGATGCACAGCTGGGCCAAGGGCCTGAGCCGCATGGTGGGCCGCCACGGCATCACGGTGAACTGCATTCCGCCGGGGCGCATCAACTCCGAGCAGATCTTTCGCAACTACACGCCCGAGTACCGGCAGTGGCAGTGCGAGAACGAGATCCCCGTGGGCCGCTATGGGGAACCGGAAGACCTGGCCCATCTGGTGTGCTTCCTGGCCAGCCCGAAGGCGGCCTACATCACCGGCGCGGTCATCCCCGTCGATGGCGGTCTGCGCCGCTACCAGTTCTGACACCCGACCTCAGGAGACCCCCATGCGAACCCTCTTCAACCGGCGCGGCGCGCTGGCGGCCACCGCGCTGGGGCTGCCCGCCCTGGCCTCGGCGCAGGGCACGGCGGCCTGGCCGCGCCAGGCCATCCGCTTCGTCATTCCCTTTGCGCCGGGCGGCACCAGCGAGATCGTCGGCCGCACGCTGGCGCAGGAACTCAGCAAGCAACTGGGGCAGACCGTCTTCGTGGACAACAAGGGTGGCGGGGCCGGCATCCCGGCGATGACGGAAGTGGCCAAGTCTGCGCCGGACGGCCACACGCTGATCATGGGCCACGTGGGCTCGCTGGCGGTGCAGCCCTACATCTTCAACAACCTCAGCTATGACGTCGCCAAGGATTTCATCCCCGTGACGATGATTGCGCGGGTGCCCAACCTGTTTGCGATCCATCCGGATGTGCCAGCCCGGGACTTCAAGGAGTTTGTCGCCTACGCGAAGAAGAACCCGGGCAAGCTGGACTACGGCAGTGCCGGCAATGCCAGCGCCGGGCACCTGGCGATGGAGTACCTGAAGATGGTCACCGGGATGTTCATCACGCACATCCCCTACCGCGGCACCGGCCCGATGCTGACCGATCTGCTGGCGGGCCGCACACAGGCCACCTCGGCCGGGTTGCCGGCGCTGCTGCCGCAGATCAAGGCCGGCAAGCTGCGCGCCATTGCCGTGGGCACGGCGCAACGCCTGGCCAATCTGCCGGAGGTGCCCACGGTGGCGGAGATGGGCTTCAAGGATTTCGAGACCTCGCAGTGGTACGGCATCCTGGTGCCGGCCGGCACCCCGCGCGAGATCGTGCGCCGCCTGCAGGAAGAAACCGTGAAGGCCTTGAAGAGCAACAGCGTGACGGCGCGCTTCACCAACGACGGCGCGTTTGGCGGCGGTGCCACGCCGGAAGAGTTCTCGGCCTTCATCGGCCAGCAGCAGAAGACCTGGAAGGCCATCATCGAGCGCGCCTCGATCAAGCCCGACTGAGGCCTGGCGCGCAGGCCCGGCGCTACAACAGCCGGGTCATGAAGACGCTGTTGGGATCCTCGACATAGCCTTCGAAAGGCCCGCAGGTCTCGAAGCCGTGGCTGGCGTACAGCGCGCGGGCGGCCGTGAAGCCGGGCTGGGTGCCGGTCTCCAGGCTCAAGCGTTTGAAGCCAGCTGCTGCGGCCTCCTCCAGGATGTGCAGCAGCATCGCGCGGCCGACGCCGCAGCCGCGGAAGGCGCGTGCGCTGCGCATCGACTTGATCTCGCCGTGCGCGCCGTCCAGCCGCTTCAGGGCGCCGCAGCCCATCAGCTCTTCTTGTGCCGACCAGACGGTCCAGAAGCGGATGTCCGGTTGACGCAGGCGCTCCAGATCGAGCGCATGCACGCTCTCGGGCGGCGACTGGCTGTGCATGTCGGCCAGATGTTCTTCCAGCAGGGCGCGGATCTGCGGCCCGTTCAGGTCGTCCAGGCGAATCTTCATGGTGGCGTGGTGAAAGTGCGAAGCTGAGCGGTGGGTGCCCGATGCGATCATGCCGCACATGAAGATGACCTCAAGCTGGCGCGCCCCGATGCGGCGCGCCTTGGCCGCGACACTGCTCTTGCTGCTGGGGGGCCTGGCAGGCGCGGCCTCGGCGCAGACCGTGCGCATCGCCAGCGCCTTCGATCCGCTGACGCTCGATCCGCATGGCCTGGCCCTGCTGTACCACACGCGGGTGGTCGGCCAGGTCTATGAATCCCTGGTCAACCGCGACGCCGATTTCAAGCTGGAGCCGGCGCTGGCCACCGAGTGGCGCATGCTCAACCCCAGCACCTGGCGCTTCCGGCTGCGCAGCGGGGTCACGTTCCACGATGGCAGCCGCCTGAGCGCCGACGATGTGGTGTTCTCGATGCAGCGCGCCCTGGCGCCGCCTTCGCAGCGCAACTTCCAGCTCAAGGGCGTGGTGCAGGTGCGCAAGACCGATGAGCAGACCGTGGAATTCGTCACCGAGGCGCCGGACGCCGTGCTGCCCGAGAAGCTGGTCTTCCTGCCCGTGATGAGCAAGGCCTGGGCCGAGAAGCACGGCGTGCAGAAGGCCCAGGATTTCAACGGCAAGCAGGAGACCTTCGCGGTCCGCAATGCCAACGGCACCGGCCCGTTCCGCGTGGAGCGCTACGAACCCGACGTGCGCGTGGTGCTGCGGCGCCACGCCGGCTGGTGGGGCCAGGCCGACGCGCGGCACGGCAATCTGCAGGAGGCGCAGTTCGTCACCATCAAGAGCGACGCCACGCGGCTGGCAGCCCTGGCCAGCGGCGAGGTCGATCTGGTGCTGGATCCGCCCTTCCAGGACATCCAGCGCCTGCAGCGCGAGGGCCGCGTGGCGCTGGCCCAGATGCCGGACATCGGCCAGCAATACCTGACCTTCGACCAGAGCCGCGACGAGCTGGAGTTCAGCGATGTCAAGGGCCGCAACCCCTTCAAGGATCTGCGCGTGCGGCAGGCCGTCTACCACGCGATCAATCTGCCGGTGATCATCGACAAGGTGCTGCGGGGCCAGGCCGTGGCCACGGGCGCCTTTCTGTCACCGCGTGTCGAGGGCTCGCCGGCCGAGCTGGACCGGCGCCTGCCCTTCGATCCGGCGCGTGCCCGCGCGTTGCTGGCGCAGGCCGGGTATCCGCAGGGCTTCGGTGTCACGCTGGACTGCGTGAACATCGCCTTCCGCGAGAACGTCTGCCAGGCGATCAGCGCGATGCTCACGCAGGTGGGCATCCGCATCACGCTGCGCTCCAGCCCCAGCAGCCAGTTCTTCCCGCGGCTCACGCAGGGCACGGCCAGCTTCGTGGAGTACGGCTGGTCGGCCACGCCCGACGCTTGGGCTTCGCTGAACGGCTTGTTTCGAACGTTTGACAAGAGCGGCCTGGGCACCTTCAATGCCGGCCGCTACAGCAACCCGAAGCTGGATGTTCTGATCGACAGCATCCGTACCGAGCCCGATCTGACGCGCCGCCGCGCCCTGGTCGCGACGGTGCTGCGCCTGGTGGCCGAAGACCTGCCCTACATCCCGCTGTACCGTCGCACGCTCTCCTGGGCGCACGCCCGCAAGCTGAGCCTGGTGCAGTGGCCGAACGACACGATCGAGCTGCGCTGGGTGCGTGTGAAGAACTGAAGGGGGTGAGCGCGCCGGGGCGCTCCCAAGGGCGAGTGCCGCGAGCCCGCAGGGCGGAAGGTGGCCCGATGAGCCCGTGGGCGGGTGCTGCCCGGAGGCGGCCTGCTCAGTCCAGCATTTCGACGGTATCGCCGGGTTCGGGGGTGCAGCCTTCGGGCAGATCGGACCAGCCGTGCCGGATGACCAGGCGCCCTTCGGCGTGGCAGATCTCGATGCGCTGTGCCTGGGGCACCTGGCGCCGTACCCATTGCTCCAGCCCGCGCGGCATGCTCACGCGCATCTGCAGCGCCTGGCGATCTTCCGGCGGATGATCGTCCAGCGTGAGCAGCGGCACGAAGCCGGCAGCCCACATCAGCCAGTGCGAGCCCAGAGGCAGCCGGTCGGGCTCGTAGCCTGCTTCGCGCAGCGCCTGCTGCGCCGCTTCGCGCAAGGCCGTGCCGGTTGGCGCGAGGCCCGGCGCGGCGGGGCGCCAGGCCAGCGCCAGCAGCTCGGCCAGCCACTGGTTGCAGTTCTGGTAGCGTGAACTGAACGCATGGGCATTGGCCCGGTACTGCGGCGCCACCAGGGCCAGGCCGAGCGGCTTGTCCAGCGCGGCGCGCTGCAGCGCATCGGCCTGCGGGCCGGGCGGCAGCACGACCAGGGAGACATGCCCGCTGCGCGGGTTGTCCGATCCCAGCACGAAGCCCGCCAGGCCTTGATCGAAGAGCCGCGGGCGCTGCTCGTCGCAGGCGTAGTAAAGCTGGCGCACGGCCCAGGGCAGCTCCGCGCCTTCGCGCAGGGCCACGCCGGCGTGCGAGAAGCGCTGGCCGAAGCGGCGCAGATCGGTGCCTGTGCGCGATACCAGAGCGACGGCCTGGCCCGTGGCCTGCCATTCGCGCCGGACCACGGCGGCGAAGCGCAGCAGCCGATCCTGCTGGGCTGCATCGAACGCGGCCGTCGTGCTGCAGTAATCGGTGAAGGTGTGCCGTGTGAGCGCGCCCAGCGTGCCGGCTGCGGCGGGCAGGGCCGCAGCCAGGCAGAGCGCCGCAAGCGCTGCCTTCAGGCGGCGTGCACCGTGGCCCGCAGCCCGGCGCGCCCGCTGGCCTGCTTCCGGGCCGTTGGCGGACCGCGCGTGCCTCAAAGGCTCAGCGGATGCGCGCGCAGCTCTCGCAAGGTGGCCTGGTTCAGCGCCAGGAAGAAGGGCGCGTGGCCGGCTGCGTCGCCACGCGCAAACTCCAGACCATAGCTGCGGTTGCGAACCTGCACGATCTCACCCACGGCAAGGCCTCTCGGCGCGATGGCTGCCTCGGGCAGCGTCAGGCTCAGCTCGGCCGAGGCATCGCTCGGGGCGGGCTCCGCACGCAGCTGGAGCCGCAGGTGGCCGGGTTTGTCGGCCTGGGCCACGGCGATCACGCGATAGGCGCCATCCGCCACCTTGGTTTCGCCCGAGGAACTCTTGCTCGATCCCTGCACGCTGTCAGAGAGGCTGCCGGCGGCCGACGACGCGCCGCTGGACGCCGAGGAGGCGGCCGACCCCAGGCTCTCGGCCCGGGCAGTCAAGGTGCCGGCGCCGAGCAGCAGCGTCAAGGCGAACCATGGGGCAGCGTGGCGAGCGTTCATCGGATCACTCCAGGACAAGGGATTGCCGCGCGGAGGTCCGCACAGCGCCGCAAAGCATAGCGGCAACGGCCGCCGCCCCGAACCCGGTCACAAGCGCTTGCAGTTTCCTGCAGGCAGCGCGAGGTCCGCGCGACTTCGGCGCGAGGCCGGCGCGGCCGTTGCTGCGTGGGTTCGGTCTCAACTCGGCGCGGCAGGCGCCGTGCTCAGTCGGCTTCGGCCAGGGCCTTCAGGCGCTTGAATTGCTCAGACAACACCCGGTCGACAGCCGGCGCCAGCTTGTCCAGGTTGGTTTCCGGGCCGCCCGCGACGCGGTACGTCAGGCGCAGGAAGGTCTTGCCCTCCTGCGCCGAGGTGACGATGGTCAGCACGCCCTGGGCACCGAGCTCCTGCAGCGGCCCCAGGCTGGCATTCATGCGCACCAGCAGCCCCGGCTGCACCTGGACGACCTGGCCGTGCATGACCGAGCGACCCTCGCCCCAGCGTTCGCACCAGCAGCCGCCGGCCTGCAGATCCAGGCTCATGTTGGAGGCCTTGCCGGACCAGGTGTGTGCGTCATTCCACCAGACGGGCAGCTGCACGATGGCCTTCCAGGCCTGTGCCGGCGAGACGCGCAGCTCTTCGCGAAAGCTGCTGATGAAGCCCGTTGGAGAAACCTGCGAGGTCTCGGCGGCGCAGCCGAGCGCGCTAATGGCCAGCACGAGGCCGGCCCAGAATCGATGCATCATGCGGAATATCCTCATGTCGTGCGTTGGCTATCGCGGGCCGCAGGCGCTCAAGCTTGTGGATGGGCCGTGACCAGCCGGGCCAGCTGTTCCAGCGATTCCTGCCAGCCCAGGTAGCACATTTCCACCGGGATCACTTCCGGCAGACCTTCCTGCAGCACCTGCAGATCCGTGCCGCAGCTCACCGGCGTGAGCATCACCGTGGTGACCATCTGGCCGGGCAGGTTGGGGTCGTCGAACTGGTCGGTGTAGCGCAGGCGCTGCCCCGGTACCAGTTCCAGATACTGGCCGCCGAACGCGTGTTCCTGGCCGCTGACGAAATTGGTGAAGCTCATGCGGTAGCGGCCATCGACGCGCACGTCCATCTCGTGCACGGCGCAGGTAAAGCCGTAGGGGGGCAGCCAGCGTGCGATGGCCTGGGGCTCCGTGAACGCACGGTAGATCTGCTGTGCCGGTGCGCCAAGCACGCGGTGCAGGCGGACGGTACCGGTGGGCATGGGCGGTCTCCAAGGCTGCGCCAAGGCGCGGGAGCCGCAAAGCTTACTTCAGCTCTTCCAGCGTGCGGCCCAGGTCTGGTAGATCTGCCGCGCCAGGCGCAGGCTGCCGTCCTGATGGCTGGGCGTGAGCGCCCGGATGCGATCGGGTGGCTGCACGGTGCGCGGATGCCGCTCGATGACCTCGGCAGGAATCGCATCGGCGGGCTGCAACCACAGATCGATCTTGGCTGGCGTGACTTCGATGTGAAACTGCATGCCCAGATGCGGCCCCAGCGCAAAGGCCTGGTGCGCGCAGGCGCCGGAGCGGGCCAGCAGCTGCGCGCCTGGGGGCAGCTGGACGAAGCTGTCGTAATGCCACTGGAAGACGGTGGCTTGTGGCTCGTCGCCCAACCAGGCTTGCGCCGCGGGCAGCGGCAGCCGCTCGATCGGCAGCCAGCCGATCTCTGCCTGGGTGTGCACCTGAACACGGCCGCCAAAGGCCCGTGCCATCAACTGGCCGCCCAGGCAGTGTCCGATGATGGGCAGGCCCAGCGCATCGGCCTGCAGGATCAGCCGCTCCGCCTGTCGCAGAGAAGGCCGATCATCGTTGGCGCTCCATTCGCCGCCGAGGACGGCGAGGGCCCGGTAGCCAGCCACCGATTCCGGATAGGCCTGGCCGGCTGCCGTGCAGAAGACGTCCCAGCGCGCGCCCTGGGACTCAAGCCATTCGCCGAGATAGCCCGGGCCATCCTCGACCGTGTGCTGCAGGACCAGCACATCGGCCGCGCGGCCCGAGCGCATCAGGCGGCCCGTGTCAGTCGCTGCTGCTGCTGCCGATGCCGATCAGGGCCAGCAGGCTCTGGAACACGTTGTACAGGCTGAGGTAGACGCCCAGCGTCGCGGTGATGTAGTTGGTTTCTTCACCGTCCTGCACACGCTTCAGGTCATACAGGATGAAGGCGCTGAAGATGCCGACCGCGAGCACAGCGATGGTGATCATCAGGGCGCTGGACTGGATGAAGAAGTTCGCCAGGCCCGCCACCAGCAGCATGATCGCGCCGATGAACAGCCACTTGCCCATCGCGCTGAGGTCGCGCTTGATGATGCTGGAGAGCATCGCCATGCCCAGGAAGATCGTGCCCGTGCCGGCAAAGGCCGTCATGATCAGCCCGGCGCCGTTGTTCATGCCGAGGACCACACCCACCAGGCGCGACAGCATCACGCCCATGAAGAAGGTGAAGGCCAGCAGGATCGGCACGCCGGCCGCCGAGTTCTTGTTCTTCTCGATGGCATACATGAAGCCGAACGCGCCCGCGAGGAACACGATCAGGCCGATGCCCGGGGTGAGGATCTGGTTGATGCCCACCGCGAGGCCCACCCAGGCGCCCAGCACGGTCGGGATCATCGACAGGGCGAGCAGCCAATAGGTATTGCGCAGCACGCGGTTGCGCTGGGCGACGGAAACGGCACCGCCGCCGTACGTGGAGGCCATGCTGTTGACGGTGTTCATCGAAACTCCTTCTGGATATCGCTTGGGTTGGAGGCCGGAACGGCCTCTGCGCCTTGGAGTGTGCCCGCGGAAGCTGGTTCCGTCGGACATGCACCTGCGGGGCACGGGGCCTTGACTTCACGAATCAGTTTGTCGGTTAGGGAAAGACCCTATCGGTCGCAGGTCTGATCGGCGGTCTGGCCCGGCAGGCTGGCCAGGCTCGGTCGCTCGTGTCAGGGGCAGGCTCAGGCCTCGGGTGGCCGCACGGTCACCTGGCTGTAGCCGCCATCCACATACATGATCTCGGCACTGATGCCTGCGGCCAGATCGGACATCAGGAAGGCGCAGGCATTGCCGACGTCGTCGATGGTGACGGTGCGGCGGATCGGCGTGGTGGCCGCAAACTCGGTGAGCAGCTTGCCGAAATCCTTGATGCCGGAAGCCGCCAGCGTCTTGATGGGGCCGGCCGAGACCCCGTTGACGCGAACGCCGCGTGCGCCCAGGCTCTGTGCCAGGTAGCGCACGCTGGACTCCAGCGAGGCCTTGGCCAGACCCATGGTGTTGTAGTTGGGCACGTAGCGCACGGCGCCCAGGTAGCTGAGCGTCAGCAGCGCCGCACCCGGGCGCAGGTAGGGCAGGGAAGCCTTGGCCATCGCCGGGAAGCTGTAGGCCGAGATGTCGTGCGCGATGCGGAAGCTCTCGCGCGAGAGGCCTTCCAGGAAGTCGCCGCCGATCGCCTCCCGCGGGGCAAACCCGATCGAGTGCACGAAGCCGTCGAACTGCGGCCAGGCTTCGCCCAGCTGCGTGAAGGTGCGCTCGATCTGCTCATCGCTGCCGACATCGCAATCGAAGGTGAGGCTGGAGCCGAACTCCGCGGCGAACTCCGCGATCCGCTCCTTGAAGCGCTCGCCGACATAGCTGAACGCCAGTTCCGCGCCTTCGCGGTGGCAGGCCCGGGCAATGCCGTAGGCGATCGAGCGGTTGTTCAGGACGCCGGTGATCAGGAATCGCTTGCCGGTCAGGAAACCCATGAAAGTGCAGCCTTGTTGGAATGGGGCGCGGCGCGTGGCCGGCTGTTTGTCGATCGATGTGAAGATCGGATTTTCCCACGCGCGCGCTGGAGTCCCGGCGTTGGCGTTCCTGCGTTGGCGTTCCTGCGTTGGCGTCCCTGCGTTGGCGTCCCATCACGGCGCTTCGGCGCAGCAGGGGGCCGCAAGCGAGGCCGGCAAGGTGGCGATGCGCGGGCTCGCGGCGGGTGTCCCGCGCCCGGCGCCTGGCCCGCGGCGGCCTATCACAAGTCGCGGCCACCGGGGGCGCCACCCTGCTGCGCGCCACCCCCTGAACCGTTGATCTGTTACGGCGCCGTGCTTATAATGCGCGTTTCGCTGAAAGTCGAGTGGGCGGATCCATCCAGCCCATTTTTTTTGGCCGATGCTTTTTCAACCATGGGTACGGACATGGGTACGGACACAGGTACGGAGAAGGCTTCGACCATGGGGCTTCGACCATGGGTTCACCCATCAGCAGATCCATGTTTTCAGTCAGTGTGAAGCGAGGAGCTTGAACGTCGTGAGTGGGCAGGAAGCGATTGAGCGGACGGTGACCGGCTTGGGTTTCGACCTGGTCGATGTCGAGCGCTCGGCGCGTGGCCTGCTGCGCGTCTACATCGACCGTGTGCCCGGCCGCAGCTACCCTGAAGCTCAGGGCCTCGGCGAGTTTGTCACGGTGGACGATTGTGAACTCGTCACACGGCAGCTGCAGTATGTGCTTGAAGTCGACGGGGTCGACTACGAGCGCCTGGAGGTCTCTTCGCCCGGCATCGATCGGCCCCTGAAGAAGGAAGCCGATTACCTGCGCTTTGCGGGCCAGGCGATCGATCTGGCGCTGAAGATGCCCTTCCAGGGCCGCAAGCACTGGAAGGGTGTGCTGCAGGCCGGTGCCTCGCCGCAGGCCTGGCGTCTGGTCCTGGAGCAGGTGCATGGTCAGAACGACGCAGGCAGCGAACTGGCCTTCACGCTGGACGAAGTGCGAGAGGCACGCCTGGTGCCGGTGATCGATTTCAAGCGGGGCCGGGGTGCGGCCGAACCGGGCAAGCCGGTGCAACCGAAGGGCTGGCAGGGCGCCAAGCGCTCTGCGAAGACAGAAGAAAGGTCCGTGAAGCAATGAACCGCGAATTGCTGATGCTGGTGGATGCGATCTCCCGCGAAAAGACCGTGGAGCGCGAAGTCGTCTTCGCTGCCGTGGAAGCGGCGCTCGCGTCCGCCACCAAGAAGCTGCATGGCGGCGAAGTCGACATCCGCGTGGCGATCGACCGCGATACGGGCGAGTACGAGACCTTCCGTCGCTGGCATGTGGTGCCCAACGAAGCCGGCCTGCAGATTCCCGATGCCGAGATGCTGCTCTTCGAAGCCCAGGAGCAGATCGCCGACATCGAGGAGGGCGACTACATCGAGGAACCCGTCGATTCCGTGCCCATCGGCCGCATCGGCGCGCAGGCGGCCAAGCAGGTGATCCTGCAGAAGATCCGCGATGCCGAGCGCGAGCAGCTGCTCAACGATTTCCTCTCGCGCGGCGAGCGGATCTTCGTGGGCACGGTCAAGCGCATGGACAAGGGCGACATCATTGTCGAGAGCGGCCGCGTCGAAGGCCGCCTCAAGCGCAGCGAGACGATCCCGAAGGAGAACCTGCGCACCGGGGACCGTGTGCGCGCCTTCATCGGCGGCATCGATCCCACCCAGCGTGGCGCACAGATCATGCTGTCGCGCAGCTCGCCCGATTTCATGAAGGAACTGTTCGCCCAGGAAGTGCCGGAGATCGAGCAAGGCCTGCTGGAGATCAAGAGCTGCGCCCGCGATGCCGGCAGCCGCGCCAAGATCGCCGTGGTCTCGCATGATCGCCGCGTGGATCCGATCGGCACCTGCGTGGGCGTGCGCGGCTCGCGCGTGAATGCGGTCACCAATGAGCTTGCCGGCGAGCGCGTGGACATCGTGCTGTGGTCCGATGACCCGGCGCAGTTCGTCATCGGCGCGCTGGCGCCGGCCAACGTGCAGTCCATCGTCGTCGACGAAGAGAAGCACGCGATGGACGTGGTCGTCGACGAAGAGAACCTGGCCATTGCCATCGGCCGCGGCGGCCAGAACGTGCGTCTGGCGTCCGACCTCACCGGCTGGCGCATCAACATCATGACCGCGGAAGAGTCGCAGGCCAAGCAGGCTGGCGAAAGCGAATCCGTGCGCAAGCTCTTCGTCGACAAGCTCGACGTGGACGAGGAGGTCGCCGACATCCTGATCGCCGAGGGCTTTACCAGCCTGGAAGAAGTGGCCTATGTGCCGCTGCAGGAGATGCTGGAGATCGAGTCCTTCGACGAGGACACCGTCAACGAGCTGCGCAACCGCGCCAAGGACGCGCTGCTCACGATGGAGATCGTCAAGGAAGAGAACGTCGAGGAGGTCTCGCAGGATCTGCGTGATCTCGACGGCATGTCGCCCGAGCTCATGGCCCGGCTGGCCGCGGGCGGCGTGCACACCCGTGACGACCTGGCCGATCTGGCCGTCGACGAGCTCACCGAGATGGCGGGCCTGGAAGACGAACAGGCCAAGGCCCTGATCATGAAGGCGCGCGAACACTGGTTTGCGGCCTGAAGCCCCAGCCAGCTCGCGCCCGCACCCGCCACCGCCCATTGCCCGCAAGACCCGGCAACCCGAAGGATCGATTCCCATGGCAGTGACCACCGTCGCCCAGTTTGCGGCCCAGCTCAATCGCCCGGTGACGGCATTGCTGGAGCAGCTGCAATCGGCTGGCGTCGCCAAGCAGTCGCCCGACGACGCCCTGACCGAGGGCGACAAGGAGCGTCTGCTGGAGTACCTGCGTCATTCGCACGGCACATCCTCGACCGACCGCAAGAAGATCGTGCTGACCCGCAAGAGCACGAGCGAGATCAAGCAGGCCGATGCATCGGGCAAGGCCCGCACGATCCAGGTCGAGGTGCGCAAGAAGCGCACCTTCGTCAAGCGTGACGACATGCCGGCGGCTGCGCCCGAAGAGCGTGCCGCGCCGGTGATCGATGAAGCGGAAGCCGCGCGCCGCGAAGCCGAGGCCGCTGCCCAGGCGGCGCTGATCCAGCGCCAGCTGGAAGACGCCGCTGAACGTGAACGTCAGGCCGAGGCCGCCGCCCGGGCCCAGGCCGAGCGCGAGGCCGAAGAAGCCGCAGCGCGGGCCGCCGCCGAACAGGCCGCTGCCGAAGCCGCGGCCGCGCTGGCCAAGGCGCAGCAGGCGGCCAACGAGCCGCCCCCGTCGCCCGTGGCACCCGCCGAGCCGGCTGCGCCTGCCACGGCGGCAAACGCCGCGCCGGCCCCGGCTGCCAAGCCCGCTGCTGAGTCGGCCAGGCCAGCTGCCGAAGCCGCCAAGCCGGCGTCTGAAGCGCCGAAGGCTGCGGCCGAGTCGCCAAAGCCGGCACCCGAGGCAGCCAAGCCCGCGGCCGAGCCCGTGGCCAAGGCCGCAACGCCCGAGGCGCCGCGGCCGGGTCTGCGCGTGGTGAAGGCGGCAGTGGCCGACGCCAATGCCAAGCAGGCCGCGGCAGAGTCCGATGCGCGGCGCAAGAAGGCCGAGAGCGAAGCCCAGGCCATCCGCGACATGATCAACCGCAGAAGCGGTGTCATGACCGCCAAGAAGCCTGAAGAGCCCAAGCCTGCGGAGGCGGCTGGCATCAAGGGCACGATCCACAAGCCGGCGGCCAAGCCCGGCGCACCGGTCGCGGCCGCCGGCACGGCCGCCGCCAAGCCGGGCGACAAGAAGCAGGTCAAGAGCGAGAAGCTCTCCTCCAGCTGGGCCGACGACGCGGCCAAGAAGCGCGCTCTCAAGACACGCGGCGACTCGTCGTCAGGCGGTGCGCGGGCGGGCTGGCGTGCGCCCAAGGGCAAGGGCCGCGGCGATCGCGATGACGGCGCCGGCAGCTTCGTTGCGCCCAATGAGCCGATGACCCAGGAGGTCCATGTGCCCGAGACCATTTCGGTGGCGGATCTGGCGCACAAGATGAGCGTCAAGGCCTCCGAGGTCATCAAGCAGCTGATGAAGCTGGGCCAGATGGTCACCATCAATCAGCAGCTGGACCAGGAGACCGCGATGATCGTGGTCGAGGAAATGGGCCACAAGGCGCTGGCGGCCAAGCTGGACGATCCGGAAGCCTTCACCGAGGAAGAACAGGCGGCGCATTCGGCTGACGAACTGCCGCGCGCGCCGGTCGTCACCGTGATGGGCCACGTCGACCACGGCAAGACCTCGCTGCTGGACTACATCCGCCGCACCCGTGTGGCGGCAGGCGAAGCCGGCGGCATCACGCAGCACATCGGTGCCTATCACGTGGAAACGCCGCGTGGCGTGATCACCTTCCTGGATACCCCGGGCCACGCAGCCTTCACGGCCATGCGTGCACGCGGCGCCAAGGCCACCGACATCGTCATCCTGGTGGTGGCGGCTGACGACGGCGTGATGCCCCAGACCAAGGAAGCCATCCACCACGCCAAGGCGGCCAAGGTGCCCATCGTCGTGGCGATGAACAAGATCGACAAGCCCGAGGCCAACCCGGAACGCCTGAAGAGCGAGCTGGTGGCCGAGCAGGTCGTGCCGGAAGACTTCGGCGGCGAATCGCCGTTCGTGCCGGTGTCGGCCAAGACCGGCCAGGGCATCGACGCGCTGCTGGAGCAGGTGCTGCTGCAGGCCGAGGTGCTGGAGCTCAAGGCGCCGGCGGACGCCGCGGCCAAGGGCATCGTCATCGAAGCGCGCCTGGACAAGGGCCGCGGCCCGGTGGCCACGGTGCTGGTGCAGAGCGGCACCCTGAAGAAGGGCGATGTCGTGCTGGCGGGCAGCAGCTACGGCCGCGTGCGGGCGATGCTCGATGAAGACGGCAAGTCCACCGAGACCGCCGGTCCTTCGATCCCGGTCGAAATCCAGGGCCTGACCGAAGTGCCGCTGGCCGGCGACGATTTCATGGTGCTGGCCGATGAGCGCCGGGCGCGCGAGATCGCCACCTTCCGCCAGGGCAAGTACCGCGAAGTGACGCTGAACAAGCGCCAGGCCGCCAAGCTGGAGAACATGTTCGAGAACATGGGCGAAGGCCAGGCGCAGACGCTGTCGCTGATCGTCAAGGCCGATGTCCAGGGCTCGCAGGAGGCGCTGGCCCAATCGCTGATCAAGCTCAGCACCGCCGAGGTCAAGGTGCAGATCGTGCACGCGGCCGTGGGCGGCATCAGCGAGAGCGACGTCAACCTGGCCATCGCGTCCAAGGCCGTCATCATCGGCTTCAACACGCGGGCCGATGCCGGCGCGCGCAAGCTGGCCGAAGGCAACAACGTCGATCTGCGCTACTACAACATCATCTACGACGCGGTGGATGAGGTGAAGGCCGCCATGGCCGGCATGCTGGCGCCGGAGCAGAAGGAAGAAGTCATCGGCACGGCCGAGATCCGCACCGTCTTCGTGGCCAGCAAGATCGGCACGGTGGCCGGTTCCATGGTCACGGCGGGCCAGGTCACCCGCAGTGCGCGCTTCCGCCTGCTGCGCGACAACGTGGTGGTCTATACCGGCGAAGTCGAATCCCTGCGCCGCCTGAAGGACGATGTCCGCGAAGTCAAGGAAGGCTTCGAGTGCGGTATCAAGCTCAAGAACTACAGCGACATCAAGGAAGGCGACCAGCTGGAATTCTTCGAGATCAAGGAAGTCGCACGCACGCTGTAAGCAGCGGAGTTCGCCTCACCCGAGCAAACCCCGCCGACGAACAGAAGGCGGGGTTTGTCTTTGAGGAGACGTCAACATGACACGCCACAAGAAATCCTCCACCCCCAACCGCAGCTACCGCGTGGCCGACCAGATCCAGCGTGATCTGGCCGAGCTCATCCGCGAGCTGAAGGATCCGCGCGTGGGCATGGTCACGCTCAACGCGGTGGAGGTGACGCCCGACTATGCGCATGCCAAGATCTTCTTCTCGGTGCTGGTGGGTGACCACGAAGAGTCCCAGCAGGCGCTGAACGAGGCGGCGGGCTTCCTGCGCAACGGGCTGTTCAAGCGCCTGCAGATCCACACGGTCCCGACGCTGCACTTCCAGTTCGACCGCACCACCGAACGTGCCGCCGATCTGAATGCCCTGATCGCGCGCGCCAACGCCACGCGAGCCAAGGACGCCTGATGGGCTCGGCGCCGCTTGCCTTCCGAACCGGGCCGATGGCCGATGTGCGCGCCCCGCTGCGCGCCGATGGCGAGCCGCCCGCAGCGGCGCGATCGGCCACAGGCGGCGCGCAGCGCAGACCGGCCCGGCCGCGGCGCCCGGTACACGGTGTGCTGCTGATCGACAAGCCCGTGGGCTGGACCAGCCAGGACCTGCTGTCCAAGGTGAAGGGCCTGATGCGGGCCGAGAAGGCCGGACACACCGGCACGCTCGATCCCCTGGCCAGTGGCCTGCTGCCGCTGTGCCTGGGTGCCGCGACCAAGTTTGCCCAGGTGAGCCTGGACGCCGACAAGGCCTACCGCGCAACCCTGCATCTGGGCCAGACGCGCCGCGGCGGCGATCGCGAGGGCGAGGTGCTGCAGGAGCGTCCGCTGCACGTCGACCGCGCCGCGCTGGAGGCCGTGCTGCAGCGCTTCAGCGGGCCGATCCGCCAGGTGCCGCCGATGCACAGCGCGCTCAAGCACCAGGGCAAGGCGCTGTACGAATACGCCCGCGCCGGCGTGGAGATCGAGCGCGCGCCGCGCGAGGTGATCCTGCACCGGCTGGAGCTGATCCACTGGGAGGCCGAATGCCTGGTGATCGACCTGAGCTGCAGCAAGGGCACCTACGTGCGCGCGCTGGCCGAGGACATCGGCGAGGCACTGGGCTGCGGCGCGCACCTGGCCGCCCTGCGCCGTACCGCCAGCGGCCCGCTGCGCATCGGCCAGGCCCTGACGCTGGAAGCCCTGCAGGCACTGGATGAAGCGCAGCGCGATGCGCTGCTGCTGCCGCCCGATGCGCTGCTGCAGGCCTGGCCGGCGCTGCAGTTGCCGGCCGAAGAGGCGGGCCGCTTTCTCAGCGGCCTGCGCCGGCGCGTCAGCGCGCCCGACATGCCCAACGTCAGAGTTTATGGTCCCGAGCCGCGCGCCTTTCTGGGCAGCGCGCACGTGCTGGCCGGCGAACTGATCGCCGACCGGCTTCTCAGCCCTCCTGAAGTGCAGGCGCTGCTGGCAGCCCCACACCCGGCCGCCCAACCCGCCTGAGCCAACCGTATGAGCAAACAGATCCGCAACATCGCCATCATCGCGCACGTCGACCATGGCAAGACCACCCTGGTGGACCAGCTGCTGCGCCAGAGCGGCACCTTCCGTGAGAACGAGAAGGTCGCCGAACGTGTGATGGACAGCAATGACATCGAACGCGAGCGTGGCATCACCATCCTGGCCAAGAACTGCGCGGTGACCTGGAAGGACACGCACATCAATATCGTCGACACCCCGGGCCACGCCGATTTCGGCGGCGAGGTCGAGCGGGCGTTGAGCATGGTCGACGGCGTCGTGCTGCTGATCGATGCACAGGAAGGCCCGATGCCGCAGACGCGCTTCGTCACCAAGAAGGCGCTCGCGCTGGGTCTCAAGCCCATCGTCGTGGTGAACAAGGTCGACAAGCCCGGCTCGCGCCCTGACTATGTGATCAACGCCGCCTTCGAGCTGTTCGACAAGCTGGGCGCCACCGAGGAGCAGCTGGACTTCCCGGTGGTCTATGCCTCGGGCCTGAACGGCTGGGCCTCGATGAAGGAGGGCCCGCAGGGTGAGGCCTGGGGTGCCGACATGACGCCGTTGTTCGAGACCGTGCTCACGCACGTGCCCGCGCATGAAGGTGACCCGGCCGCGCCGCTGCAGCTGCAGATCTCTTCACTGGACTACTCCACTTTTGTCGGTCGCATCGGCGTGGGCCGCATCAATGCCGGCACGCTGAAGGCGCCCATGGATGTGCTGGTCGCGGAAGGGCCGCAGGGGCGCTCGTACAAGGGACGCATCAACCAGGTTCAGACCTTCGAGGGTCTGGAGCGCATCGCCTCCACCGAAGCCGGCCCGGGCGAGATCGTGCTGATCAGCGGCATCACCGACATCGGCATCGGCGTCACGGTGACCGATCCGCTGAACCCCCAGCCCCTGCCGATGCTGAAGGTCGACGAGCCGACGCTGACCATGAACTTCTGCGTCAACACCAGCCCGCTGGCCGGGCGCGAGGGCAAGTTTGTCACCAGCCGCCAGATCTGGGACCGCCTGCAGAAGGAACTGCAGAGCAACGTGGCGCTGCGCGTCAAGGAGTCGGGCGAGGACGGCATCTTCGAGGTCTCCGGCCGCGGCGAACTGCACCTGACCATCCTGCTGGAAAACATGCGCCGCGAGGGCTACGAGCTGGGCGTGAGCAAGCCGCGTGTGGTGTTCCATGAGGTCGATGGCGACAAGCACGAGCCGATCGAGCTGGTGACCGTCGACATCGAGGATCAGCACCAGGGTGGCGTGATGCAGGCCCTGGGCGAACGCAAGGGCGATCTGGTCAACATGGAGACCGATGGCCGCGGCCGTGTGCGGCTGGAATACCGCATTCCGGCGCGGGGCCTGATCGGCTTCTCCAACGAGTTCATGAACCTCACGCGCGGCACCGGCCTGATCAGCAACATCTTCGATGGCTACGAGGCCTTCAAGGGCGAGATCGGCGGACGCAAGAACGGCGTGCTGATCAGCATGGACGATGGCGAGATCTTCACTTATGCGCTGGGCAAGCTGGACGATCGCGGCCGCATGTTCGTGCGCGCCGGCGACCCGGTGTACGAAGGCATGATCGTGGGCATCCACAGCCGTGACAACGATCTGGTCGTGAACGCCACGCGCATGAAGCAGCTGACCAACTTCCGCGTCAGCGGCAAGGAAGACGCCATCAAGATCACGCCGCCGATCGACCTCACGCTGGAATACGCGGTGGAGTTCATCGATGACGACGAGCTGGTCGAGATCACGCCCAAGTCGATCCGGGTGCGCAAGCGCTTCCTGAAGGAGCACGAGCGCAAGCGCGCCAGCCGCGAAGGCGCCTGACCGCGGATTCCGCGCGCGATGAGGCAGCCGCTGAGTCATTCGCAGGCGGTGGCGGTGATGATCGCCGCCGCGCTGATGTGGAGCATCGCGGGCGTGGTGACGCGGCAGCTGGAGGCCGCGCGCAGCTTCGAGGTGACGTTCTGGCGCAGCGCCTTCAATGCGCTGGCGCTGGTGTTGCTGCTGTGCTGGCTGCGCGGGCCGCGCAGCCTGTGGCAGTCGCTGCGCGGCGGCGGGCGGGCGCTGTGGCTCTCCGCGGCCTGCTGGTGCGTGATGTACACGGCCTTCATGCTGGCGCTCACGCTCACCACGGTGGCCAATGTGCTGATCACCATGGCGCTGGCGCCGCTGTTCACCGCGCTGGCCTCGCGCCTGCTGCTGGGCCACCGCCTGCCGCTGCGCAGCTGGCTGGCCATCGTGGCGGCCGGCGTGGGCATCGCCTGGATGTACGCCAGCGAACTCACCGGCGGCGAGACGCGCCACCTCTGGGGCACGCTGGTCGCGCTGGCCGTGCCGCTGGCGGCCGCCACCAACTGGACGCTGCTGCAGCACCAGGCGGCGCTGACGGCGGCAGCGAAGTCCCCCACGCACGATGGCCGCCCCGCGCCGGATCAGGCCGACATGCTGACGGCCGTGCTGCTGGGGGCGCTGCTGTCTGCGCTGATCGCCTTGCCCTGGGCCGTGCCGCTGCAGGCCTCGGTCCACGATGTCTCGTGGCTGGCGCTGCTGGGCGTCGTGCAGCTGGCCATTCCCTGCCTGCTGGCCGTGATGGCCGCGCGCACGCTGAAGGCGCCGGAAGCGGCGCTGCTGTCGTTGCTGGAGGTGATCTTCGGCGTGGCCTGGGCCTGGCTGGGCGCTGGCGAGGCACCCAGCACGGCGGTACTGGGCGGCGGGGCGCTGGTGCTGGGCGCGCTGGCCTTGAACGAATGGATCGCCCTGCGAGAACGCAGCTCGGCTGCCCCGGCCGCCGCATCGGCACGCTGACGCCGCGGCGTGCGCACCCGGCCTGCGCGCTGCATGCCGCGGCAAAGCCCGGCGCGGGCCAGGCGGCGATGGCCGGGCGTCCAGCCGGAGGAACCCGCAGACGGCTGAGCCTGAGCCGCAGCTAGGATCGGGCACCACCGCGCGAGGAGCCCCGATGAGCATGAAGCAGCTGTCCGGCCTGGACGCCACCTTCCTGTATCTCGAAACGCCCGAGATGCCCATGCACGTGGGCGCGCTGCACCTGCTGGAGCTGCCGGAGGGCTACAAGGGCCGCTACGTGAAGGATCTGCGCCGCCACCTGCAGGCGCGCATGCCGGCCACGCCGGCGCTGCGTCGGCGGCTGTGGTGGATGCCGCTGAACCTGGCCAACCCGGCCTGGGTGGATGCGGAGCCCGATCTGGACGAACATGTCGTGGAGATCCGCCTGGGCAAGGACGAGACTCGCGGCAAGGATGCGCTGTCGCTGATGGAAGGCGTGATCGCACGCCAGCACCCGATCCTGCTGGACCGCAACAAGCCCTTGTGGAAGTTCCATGTGGTCGAGGGCCTGCCGGCGGCACCCAACGGACGCAAGCAGGTGGGCGTGTATTCCCAGCTGCACCACGCGGCGGTCGATGGCCAGGCGGCTGTTGCGCTGGCTAACGTCATACTCGATGTGAGTCCGCAGCCGCGCGAGATCGAGATCCGGCCGTCCAAGCGTGTCAAGACCTTCAAGCTGGACATGGTGGAGATGCTGCGCGGTGCCCTGGCGACCGAGGCCGCGCAGGTGGCGCGCATCGTGCGCGAGCTGCCCAGCACCGTGGGCACCCTGGCCGGCGCGGCCAAGCTGGTCATCGGGCGCTCTTCGCTGCTGGGCAATGCGCCCCAGGGGCCGGGCAACCTGACGCTGGCGCCCACGACGCCGATGAACGCGTCGGTCACCACCGGTCGCGCCTTCGGCGCCGTGAGCCTGCCGCTGAAGGAGATGAAGTTCCTGGCCCGGGCGCATGAGGCCACGCTCAACGATCTGGTGCTGATGCTGGTGTCCACGGCGCTGCGCCGGCACCTGGGCAAGCACAAGCACCTGCCGCGCAAGAGCCTGGTGGCCGCCGTGCCGATCTCGCTGCGCGATGCGGGCGACACGGCCTCGGACAACCAGGCCTCGATGAGCCTGATCAGCCTGGGCACGCACATCGCCGATCCGCGCAAGCGGCTGCAGCACATCGTCGCGGCCAGCAAGGCCATGAAGGCCGCGATGGGCAGCGTCAAGAGCATCCTGCCGACGGACTTTCCGTCCATCGGCGTGCCCTGGCTGATGGAGGCGGCGGCCAACCTCTACGGCAAGGCCAAGGTGGCCGAGCGCATCCCCCAGGTGGCCAATGTCGTGATCTCCAACGTTCCAGGTCCGCAGGTGCCGCTCTATCTGGCGGGCGCCCGCGTGCTGACCAACTACCCGGCCAGCATCGTGGTGCACGGCATGGGCCTGAACGTCACCGTGCAGAGCTTCGATCAATCGATGGACTTCGGCCTCATGGCCGATGCCCGCGCGATGCCGGATGTGAAGGATCTGGCCGAGGCGCTGATGGTCGCCCTGGACGACGTGCGCGCGCTGCCACTGCCCGGCGAAGCCGAGGAAGAGACCGCCAGCGCGGCCGAGCGCGTGGGGCGCGCGGCCCGCACGATCGGCGGCCGGGTGGCTGAAGGCGTCAGCGGCGCGGTGACCGATGCGGTGAGCGGCGCCGTGACGCGCGCCATCAAGGGCGGCAAGGAGCGCCAGACTGCGCGCGGCGTCGCCAGCAGTGTGGGCGGCGCCGTCACGCAGGCGGTGGGCCAGCTGGGTGCACTGGGCCGCAAGGTCAGCGGCAGCCTGGAAGCTGTCACGCGGGCGACAAAGCCGACTAGGGCAAGCGCTCCAGGAAAGGCGCGACGATCTCGCTAGCATGGGCTTCCTTGTCGAGCCCCCCAGCCGCCCCGCATGAGCTATCGCCGCCGATCCCGCGCGTCACAAGCTGAACCTGCTGCTGTCGATGCCGGCGCTGACCCGGCCGCTGAGGGCGCGCCCGCCGCGGGCGAGGCAGCCTCGTCCAGGCCCTGGCCGGCGGACCTGTCCGCCCCCGGGCCCTGGCTGGTGATGCTGGAAGGCCGCGCCCCGTGGGAAGCACTGGCGCTGGTGGCGGTTTCGCCCTTCTTTTCCCGTCTTCCGGCGGGTGATGGCCACCCGGTGCTGGTCTTTCCTGGCCTGGGGGCCTCCGACACCAGCACGCTGGCCTTGCGGCGCTTTCTCACGCAACAAGGCTACAGCGCCTATGGTTGGGAGTTGGGGCAGAACTTCGGCCCCCGCCCCGGCGTGCTGGAAGGCTGCCATGCGCGCATCGCCGATATCCATGAGCGCCACGGCGAACCGGTGAGCCTGGTCGGCTGGAGCCTGGGTGGCATCTATGCGCGCGAGATCGCCAAGGAGATGCCCCAGCGCATCCGTTGCGTCATCACGCTGGGCACGCCCTTTGCCGGCCACCCTCGTGCCACCAACGCCTGGCGCTTCTACGAGTGGGTGAGCGGCCAGCACGCGCACGATGACCGGCTGCTGGCCGAGGTGCGCCAGCCGCCGCCGGTGCCCACCACCTCGATCTACAGCAAGACCGACGGCATCGTCGCCTGGCCGTGCAGCATCAACCCGCCGGAGCACGCGCACACCGAGAACATCGAGGTGCACGCCAGCCACATCGGCATGGGGCTCAACCCGATGGCGCTCTATGCCATCGCCGATCGCTTGCGGCAGGATCCGCGGCGCTGGCAGCGCTTCGATGTGGCCGGCGCGCGTCGCTGGTTCTTCAAGGTGGCCCACCAGCCCGAGGCGGTGACACGGTGGTACTGATGAAGCCGGATTGCCGGCGCCGCGGCCCGAGCGGCTGCGAGCTGCAGCCCGGGGCGATGCGCTGCGCCAGCCCGGGAGCCTGAGCATGCATGTCCTGGCCAACGGCCTGCAGATCAAGATCGACGATCAAGGCCCGCGCGATGGCCCCGTGCTGCTGCTCATCATGGGCCTGGGGATGCAGCTGATCGCCTGGCCTGAGGAACTGGTGCAGGCGCTGGTCGCCAAGGGCTTTCGGGTGGTCCGCTTCGACAACCGCGACATCGGCCTGAGCCAGGGATTTGACGACCGCGGCGTGCCCAGCATGCCGCTGGCCGCGATACGCTATGCGCTGCGCATGTCCGTGCCGCATGTCTACACGCTGCGCGAGATGGCGCAGGATGCCCTGGGCGTGATGGATGCGCTGGGCGTGGCACGGGCGCACGTGTGCGGCGCATCCATGGGCGGCATGATCGCGCAGCACATCGCGGTGGGCGCACCGTCGCGCGTGGCCAGCCTGAGCCTCATCATGACCAGCAGCGGCTCGCGCAAGCTGCCCATGCCTTCGCTGCAGGTGCAGCGCGAGCTGATGTCCCGCCCCATGGGCCAGGGGCCGGGGCAGGAGGATGCCGCGGTGGCGTGGGTGCAGCGTCTGTTTCGCGTGATCGGCAGCCCGGCTTACCCCACGCGGCCCGAACGTCTGCAGGCACGTGCGCAGGTTTTCGTCCAGCGCGCCTGGCACCCCGCCGGCTCCGCCCGCCAGCTGCTGGCCATCATGGCCGACGGCGATCGCAGCGCGCTGCTGCCCCGCATCGAATCCCCCACGCTGGTCATCCATGGTGTCGCCGATCCGCTCGTCCCGATCGAATGCGGTCGACAGCTGGCCGAACAGATCCGCGGCGCGCAGGCCGACTTCATCGAAGGCATGGGCCACGACCTGCCCGAAGCGCTGCTGGAGCGTATGGCTCAGGGCATTGCGGCCAATGCGCGGCGCGGGTGAGGGGCGGAGAGCCGATGGTGGATTCGGGTTCAGCTTGGCCGCGCTGGATCAGGGAGGCCTGCTCAGGCATCGAGCGCTGCTCGCCAGGTTCAGAGGGACGCATGCCCAGCACCGAGCTTCTTTCGAAGCGGTGCCGATGACGCATCCGGGCCCGGACGCAGCAGCGACCGCGAGGACGCCTCCTTCTTGATCTTGCGGACTGCGGCTACGTCGGCAAGGAAGACCGTCAAGGTGTCTTTCTCGGCTTGCGTCAGATCGGCGTTCTCGATGAGCTGCAGCTTGTCGATCAGCAGCTCCACGGCCTCGGCGAGGCGGCCGATCTGCTTGCCGTAGCTGCCGACCTTGACCAGGGCCTGCTGTTCGATCGCGGCATTGGACGATGTACCCATGTTCACGTTGAACAGGTTGAACGACCAGTTGGGAAGAATGGGCTGATTGAGGTTGCCGGGTGCCCATTGCACGGGCATGTAGACATATTCCATCTGAAGCTCCCTGAAGAAAGAATTCGAAGCACTTGTGGTGCCTGCGTCGGCGCCTGCTGTCCGATGGCCCACAGCCAGGGACTCGCCTTGTCAGGCGACCCTGTCTTGCAGTCCTGGTACGCGCCGGGCGCGGTCGGTGTGCCTGGGACGCTGCGTTGTATCGAGGCGGGTGAATGGCGCCCTGAAGACGGCTTGCGGTCCCGGCTGCCCGGGCCGCGACGCGCCATTCAACCCCGGCGCTGGCGCCGGCGCAAAGGCTGCCGCCCGCGTTTCTACACAAGGCAGATGACGGCGCCGATCCCGGAGCTCACTGCAGACGCGTCGCCCGCAGCATCTCCAGCTTGCGGGCATACCGCGATCGCACGGCCGGGGAGCTGCCGTGCTGCTCGGCCAGGGCGAGGTGGCGTTCGGCGAGCTCAGGCAAGCGCAGGCCGGCGTAGGCGCGTGCCAGGGCGAAGTGCAGTTCATGCCAATCGCCGCCCTGGGCCAGGGCGCGCTGCAGCAGACGGCGGGCCTGCGACCACTCCTGACGGTCCAGCGCCTGCTGGGCGCGGGTGAACAGGGTCATGGGGTTGTCCGGCTGCAGGGCGCGGTGACGTTGCAGCCACTGCTCGGCCTCTGCATCGAGCCCTTGCTGCATCAGCACGCCCACCAGGTTGGCCATGGCGGCGGTGTGCCGGTTGTCCTGGCGCAGGGCTTCGCGCAAGGCAGCCTGGGCTTCGGCAGCCAGGCCGTGGCGGCTGTGCACCACGCCCAGCGTATTCCAGCCATGGGCGAAGCGAGGGTCGGCCTGCAAGGCGGCCTTGGCATGCCAGTACGCCGTGCGCAGGTCACCGCGCACCAGCGCTTCGCTGGCGCGGTTGTTGAGCCACATGGCGACGATGCGCGACTCTTCCACGGGTCGGCCGAGCCGGGGATTCAGCTCGGGCGAGGGCATGAAGTCCACCAGCAGCCAGGTTGTGCCGCTGCCGGCGCTGCGCACCGCGCCGCTGTCGTGACCCAGCAGGATGTTGACGTGGCCGATGCGCAGGTCCAGCGCCGCTTCTTCGCGGCGTTCCCAGACTTCGGTTTCCATGTCCTGGTAGCGCACGGCCAGGCCCAGGTGGCGCGCCAGCGCCGCGGTCATCACCACCAGGGACAGGCAATCACCCTGGCGCGCCTCGAAGGCCTCGGCCGCGGTCCGCGTGCGGCTGCTGTCGTACTCCAGGCGCAGGCGCCCCTGCTGGTAGAGCGCCTCCACCAGGCCGCGGTAGGCGCCGCGCACGCGGATCTCCCGCGCGGCTTCGGTGCGCAGGTAGGTCTGCATGGCCGGCGTGACGGCAAAGATGTCGTCCTGAGTGGGCACGGCGACTTCAGGGCCATAGGCCGCATCGGGCCAGCCGGCCGAGCCTGCCGGCAGCGTGGGCGCTACCGTGCTGCAGGCGCTGACGAGCATCAGGCCGCCCAGCGCACAGGCGCAACGGCCCAGGCGTCGCAGCGCTTGCCAGGTGCCTCGCAGACGATCCAGCGTCTTCACGGGCAGGATGCTGCGCCGCACGGGCGCTGGCGTCAACGGGCGGGCGAGGGGCTGGCGCCTGCGGTGCGACGAACGACGGACTGGGCCGCCGGGATCACGGCAGCGGCAGCAGCTTCAGCTCGTCGATGCGGGCCATCAGCTGCCGTGCGGTATCGGCGTTGCCCTGGGCATTCCAGTGGCCGTCGATCTTGAAGTAGAGCTCAGGCCGCTCGTCCTTCGATGGCAATTCGATGATCGGCGTCTGGCTGGCCTCGGCCAGCTGGCGGATGGCGGCCTTCTGCGGCCCGGGCAGGCCCACGGAGAGCAGCACGACCGGCCATCCCTGGCTGCGGCAGCGCTGCAGGGCGGCTTCGATGATCCTGAGGGTCAAGGGGTCGCCGGGCTCCAGCTGTGTCTTGGCCGGTGCCGAGGCGGCTGGCGCGTTGGCAGCGGCACCGGTCAGCGTGATCGTCGGATCCTGCGAGGCGGCTTGCCGCACCAGGCCCACGAGGTTGGAGCTGGCCAGGCCCGGCACCTGCTCGATCAGGTTCTGCACGCGCCGCACCAAACCCGGCTGCGGAACCGGCAGCTCGACCAGCTTGCCGTCCTTGTCCAGCTCGAACAGGCGCTCGACCTGGTTGTCCCAGAAGTCGTTTTCCAGCACCTGCAGCACCACCAGGCGCGGCTGGACGCGGGCCGCGGTATGCGTGAGCTGCTTGATCCAGAAACCGTTGCCCGAGGCGCCCATGCCCAGGTTGAGCACATAGGGCGCCTTGTCGCCGTGACGTTTGACCAGCTCCTGCTGGATGAGGGCCGGAAACTCCTGCCCGTCGGAGACACCATAGCCCATGGTGAAGCTGTCGCCGAGGAAGAGGATCGGCTGCGTGAGCTCGCCTCGCGGCTGCGGGCCACGCGCGCCCAGCGAGTTGGTGCTGAACGTCATCGTGAAGTCCGGCGTCACGCGCGTGGTCTGGAAATCGGGCTTCAGCCGCTTCCACATCACGGGGTCGTACTGCGTGAACGAGGCCCCGACGTTGCGCAGGGTCACGAGGTGCGGAATCGCGAACTCGGCGATGCCGAGCATCACGGCCAGCATGACGAGCACCGTCAGCGCATTGGCGATCCATCGTTTGAGCATGGGTGTCTCCCGCGGCTTCGGGCTGGCTGCAGCGCCGGGCTTCGGCGGCGGGCACGGAGCACGCGCCGCCGGCCGGGCTCAATCCAGTTCGAAGGCCGTTTCGTAGTTCTGCTTCAGCGCCGGATTCTGGTCTTCCTTGCGCAGGTAGCAATTGCCGACGGCCAGGATGTCCAGCTCGGTGCCCATGAAGCAGCGGAAGGCATCCTCGGGCGTGCCGACGATGGGCTCGCCGCGCACGTTGAAGCTCGTGTTGACCAGCACCGGGCAGCCGGTGGCCTTGTCGAAGGCCGACAGCAGCGCGTGGTAGCGGGGGTTGACCTCCTCGCGCACGGTCTGGATGCGGGCGGAGTAATCGACGTGGGTCACGGCCGGGATGTCCGAGCGCGGCACGTTGAGCTTCTCGATGCCGAAGAGCTTCTGCTCCTCGGCCGTCATCTCGACCCAGCGCTCCTTCTTCACATCGGCCACCAGCAGCATGTAGGGACTGTCTCCCTGCAGCTCGAACCAGTCGCCTACCTTTTCGCGCAGCACCGAAGGCGCAAACGGCCGGAAGCTCTCGCGGTACTTCACCTTCAGGTTCAGCGTCTTCTGCATCGAGGGCGAACGCGGGTCGCCGATGATGGAACGGTTGCCCAGCGCGCGCGGTCCGAATTCCATGCGGCCCTGGAACCAGCCCAGGGCCTTGCCCTGCGCCAGATCGCCGGCCACGGTGTTGACGAGGTTGTCGTCGTTCAGCGTGGTGAACCGGGCGCCGGCCGCCATCAGGCGCGCTTCGATATCCGGCTGCGTGAAGGCGGGGCCCAGGTAGGAGCCGTGCATCGCGTCCATGCCGGCCGAGCGCGGCTGGTTGCCGTTGAAGTAGTAGCCCACCAGCGCGGCGCCCAGTGCGCCGCCGGCATCGCCGGCTGCGGGCTGGATGTAGATGTTGTCGAAGGCGCCATCGCGCAGCACCTTGCCGTTGGCCACGCAGTTCAGCGCCACGCCGCCGGCCAGGCACAGGTTGCGCATGCCCGTCTCCTTGCGCATCGAGCGCGTGAGCTTGAGCACCACCTCTTCGGTGGCGGCTTGCAGCGAGGCGGCCAGGTCCATGTGGTGCTGCGTGAGCATCTCGCTGGCCTTGCGCGGCGGACCGCCGAACAGCTCGTCGAACTTGCTGTTCGTCATCGTCAGGCCCGTGCAGTAGTCGAAGTACTGCATGTCCAGTCGGAAGGAGCCGTCTTCCTTGACGTCGATGAGGTGCTTGAAGATCTTGTCGACGTACTTGGGTTCGCCGTAGGGCGCCAGGCCCATCACCTTGTACTCGCCGGAGTTGACCTTGAAACCCGTGTAGTACGTGAACGCCGAATACAGCAGGCCCAGCGAGTGCGGGAAGTGGATCTCCTTGAAGACCTCCAGCTTGTTGCCCATGCCGCGCGCGGCCGAGGTGGTGGCCCATTCACCCACGCCGTCCATCGTGAGCACCAGGGCTTCATCGAAGGGCGAGGGGTAGTAGGCGCTGGCCGCGTGGCTCAGGTGGTGCTCGCTGAAATTCAGGTTGCCGTTCCACTGCTCGCCGCCGGGGCCCTTCTTCAGCTCTTTCTGCAGCAGGTCCTTCAGGAAGAGCTTTTCGCGCAGCCACAGCGGGATCGACAGCCGGAAGCTGCGAAAACCGCGAGGTGCGAAGCTGAGGTAGGTCTCGACCAGGCGCTCGAACTTCAGGAAGGGCTTGTCGTAGAAGACGATCTGGTCGATGTCCTTCAGCGTCAGGCCGCCCTGGCTCAGGCAGTAGGCCAGTGCATTCACCGGGAAGCGCGCATCGTGCTTCTTGCGCGTGAAGCGCTCTTCCTGGGCGGCTGCGACGATGGTGCCGTTGTCCACCAGGGCCGCAGCACTGTCGTGGTAGTACGCCGAAATTCCAATCACACGCATGGGCAGGGGCCTCGCAATCTCTTTCCGGGGGTCCGCTTCAGAACAGCGTGTAGATGAACGGCGCGACCGCCGAGCCCTTGGCCAGCACGATCAACGCGCCCAGCAGGGCCATCATGATGAACAGCGGCCACAGCCAGATCTTCTTGCGCGCACGCAGGAAGGCGATGAGTTCCTTGACGATCGACATGGTGCAACTCTCCGAAGCCTTGCAAATTCAGAACTGCTGGTGGATGGAGCCAGGCGCCGGGCCGGGAGGATCGCGCGGAATCCAGTAGCTCTTGGCGTTAGGGTCCAGCTTCAGGCGCATGGGATCCTTGCCGAACAGGCGGATCACCAGGCCCATGGGCATGAAGACCAGGAAAAAGAGGATGCCCAGGAAGATGGGGCTGATGATGGCGGCCAGCAGCAGGCCGAACTTCATCCAGAGGCGGTTCAGCGGCGCCAGCACCTTGGGATAGACCAGGGCGATGACCAGGAAGGCGGCCGCGATGGCCAGCGACCACCAGCGCACGGTGCCGTGCTTCATCAGCGGCCACAGGCCGATGATGAGGAAGACGACGAAGAAAACGATGCCGAAGCTGCGGTCCGAGCCGATTTCGACGTCGTCCTCGCGCTTCAGATCCTCGATGGCTGACATGGGTACAGGTTCCCTCAGGTGGTGGCGATGCGGGCAGCGCGGCAGGCGCGCCCGGTGGGTCTTGCTCTGGCTAGCGGTGGCGGTGCCACCCTCAAGCAACAGCGGGCATTCTCGCCTCTAAGGGGGGATTGCCCTACCCGCCCAGTCCTTCATTCATGGTGCTGTGAACGAGGGGCGAGCGGGGCGGGATTGTGTCCGAGCGTTTCGGTACGGCCGCCCCGCGGCGCCGCCTTCCCCCCAGTTCGAAGGGTCGCGCGACGGCGCGGACGGGCGTGCTCCCAAGGGGCGGGCGTGCGCCGGCTCAGCCCGGCTGGCGCGCGCGGGCGGCCTCGATCTCGCGCACGGCCTGCATGGTGCGCAGCACGCGGTCGGGCGTGAGGCTGATGCTGTCGATGCCCAGCTCCACCAGGTAGCGCGCGATCTCCAGGTGATCCGAAGGCGCCTGGCCGCAGATGCCGCTGTGGCGGCCATTGCGGCGCGCCCCTTCGACCGCCAGGCGCAGCATCTTCAGCATGCCGGGATCGCGCTCGTCGAAGCTGCCGGCCACGATGGCGCTGTCGCGGTCGATGCCCAGGGTGAGCTGGGTCAGGTCGTTGCTGCCGATGCTGAAGCCATCGAAGAGCTCGCTGAATTCGTCGATCAGCAGCACGTTGTTGGGGATTTCGCACATCACATAGACCTGCAGGCCCTGCTCGCCGCGGCGCAGGCCGTGTCGGGCCATGGTGTCCAGCACACTGCGGGCTTCTTGCAGCGTGCGGCAGAAGGGGATCATCAGCTTGAGGTTGCTCAGCCCCATGGTCTCGCGCACACGCTTCATCGCCGCGCATTCCAGCGCGAAGCCTTCTTCATAGGCCGGGTGGATGTAGCGCGAGGCGCCGCGGAAGCCGATCATCGGGTTCTCTTCGCGCGGCTCGAAGTCGCGCCCGCCCAGCAGCGCGGCGTACTCGTTGCTCTTGAAATCCGACAGCCGCACGATCACCGGGCGCGGCCAGAAGGCGGCGGCGATCGTGCCCACGCCTTCGGCCAGCTTCTCGATGAAGTAGCTGGCGCCATCGGGCCAGCCGGCGTGCTGCGCGCGCACCTGCTCGCGCACGGCAGGGTCGCTGATGCGCTGCGGATGCAGCACCGCCATCGGGTGCAGCTTGATGTGCTCGTTGATGATGAATTCCATGCGTGCCAACCCCACGCCATCGCAGGGCAGCAGGGCCGTCTTGAAGGCGAGCTCCGGATTGCCCAGGTTGACCATGATCTCGGTGGCGGGCCGCTCCAGCCCGGTGAGATCGCTGCGCTCGACGTGGAAGGGCAGCACGCCGCCATAGACGCGGCCGATGTCGCCCTCCGCGCAGCTCACCGTGACGGGCTCGCCGTCCTGCAGCTGCTCGCTGGCCCCTTCGGCGCCGACGACTGCCGGGATGCCCAGCTCGCGCGCCACGATGGCCGCGTGGCAGGTGCGCCCGCCGCGGTTGGTGACGATCGCCGCGGCGGTCTTCATCACCGGCTCCCAGTCGGGCGTGGTGGTGTCGGCCACCAGCACCTCTCCGGGCTTGAACAAGTGCAGCTGCGAAGCCTGGTGGATGCGCCGGATCGCGCCGCTGGCGATGCGTTCGCCGACGCTGCGGCCCTGCACGCGGACCGCGCCTGCGACATCCAGCACGAAGGTCTCGATGACGCTGGCCTCACGCTGCGAGGCGGCGGTCTCGGGGCGGGCCTGCACGATGTAGAGCGCACCGTCCGGGCCGTCCTTGGCCCACTCGATGTCCATCGGCCGCCAGGTGCCGGCGAGCCGGGAGTAGTGATCCTCGATCTTCATCGCGGCATCGGCCAGTTCAAGCACGTCAGCGTCGCTCAGGCACCAGCGCGCGCGGTCAGCCGCCGGCGTGGGCTGGTTCAGCACGGGCTCGCGCGTGCGCCCGCCGCTGTAGACCATGCGGATCTGCTTGCGCCCCAGGCGCTTGCGCAGCACGCAGCGGTGGCCGGCCTTGAAGCTGGGCTTGTGGACGTAGAACTCGTCGGGATCCACGGCGCCCTGCACGACGTTCTCGCCCAGGCCCCAGGCGCCGGTGATGAAGACGACATCCGGGTGCCCGCTTTCGGTGTCCAGCGTGAACATCACGCCGCTGCTGGCCAGATCGCTGCGCACCATCTGCATCACGGCCACCGAGAGATAGACCTTGAAGTGATCGAATCCGTTGTCGGTGCGGTAGCTGATCGCGCGGTCGGTGAAGAGCGAGGCCTGACAGCGCTTCACGGCATCCAGCAGCATCTGCTCGCCCTGGATATTGAGGTAGGTGTCGTGCTGGCCGGCAAAGCTGGCGTTGGGCAGGTCTTCAGCCGTGGCCGAGCTGCGCACGGCCACGCTCAGCCCGGGGCCGAAGCGTTCGACCATCGCGCGCCAGGCCATCCTGACCGCCTCCTCCACGGCCGGCGGCATGGGCGCGGCGTAGACCAGCTCGCGGGCTGCGGCACCGGCCTGCGCCAGGGCTCTCACGTCGCGCTTGTCCAGGCCGTCCAGCAGCGCGTGCAGGCGCGGCCAGACGCCGGCGGCGTCCAGGGCATCGCGGTAGGCGGGGGCCGTGACGGCAAAGCCATCGGGCACGCGCACGCCCAGCGGGCGCAGGGTCTGGAACATCTCGCCCAGCGAGGCATTCTTGCCACCGACCAGGGGCAGATCGCCCATGCCCAGCGTTTCAAACCAGCGGATGTAGCGGCTGTCTTCCATCGATGTCTCCTCAGGTTGCCTGATGAAGATCGTGAACCGATGTGACGACGCGGTGTTGACACGCCTCAATCCCCTACGAAGCCTGGGCGAACAGACTTGCGTTCGCGCAATGAACGCCAAGGCCGCCCGGCGGCCGCCAGAAAGGAGACCCCAGCCATGCTGCAGATCCGCATCCATGGCCGCGGCGGGCAGGGGGTGGTCACGGCCGCCGAGATGCTCTCCGTGGCCGCCTTCGAGCAGGGGCGCCATGCCCAGGCCTTTCCCAGCTTCGGCAGCGAGCGCACGGGCGCGCCGGTGGTGGCCTTCTGCCGCATCGACACGCGCGAGATCCGGCTGCGCGAGCCCATCATGGAGCCCGACGTGCTGATCGTGCAGGACCCCACGCTGCTGCACCAGGTGGATGTCTTCCAGGGCCTCAAGCCGGATGGCTGGGTGCTCATCAACACGCGCAAGAGCTTTGCCGAGCTGGGCCTGGTGGACGTCTCGCGGCGCTTCCGCCACGAACGCCTGACCAGCGTGCCGGCCACCGACATCGCCATGAAGCACCTGAAGCGCCCGCTGCCCAACGCGGTGCTGCTGGGCGGCTTTGCGGCGCTCGCCGGGCTGGTGAGCATCGAGGCGGTCGAGCACGCCATCCGCCACACCTTTGCCGGTGCGGTGGCCGAGGCCAACGTCGCCGCGGCGCGCGAGGCCTTCGACCATGTCCGTCGCGAAATCGAGGAGCTGGCCCATGAGCATCCGACAGATTGAAGGCTCCCGCGCGGTGGCCGAGGCCGTGGCCCTGTGCCGGCCGGAGGTGATCTGCGCCTATCCCATCAGCCCGCAGACACACATCGTCGAAGGCCTGGGTGAAATCGTGAAGAGCGGGGCGCTGGCACCCTGCGAATTCATCAATGTGGAGAGCGAGTTCGCGGCCATGAGCGTGGCCATCGGCGCCAGTGCGGCCGGCGCGCGCGCCTACACCGCCACCGCCAGCCAGGGGCTGCTGTTCATGGTGGAGGCGGTCTACAACGCCAGCGGCCTGGGCCTGCCCATCGTGATGACGGTGGCCAACCGCGCCATCGGCGCACCCATCAACATCTGGAACGACCACAGCGACAGCATGAGCCAGCGCGACTGCGGCTGGATTCAACTGTTTGCGGCCCACAACCAGGAGGCGGTGGACCTGCACATCCAGGCCTTCAAGCTGGCCGAGGAGCTGAGCATGCCGGTGATGGTGTGCATGGACGGCTTCATCCTGACCCACGCGGTGGAGCGCGTGACCCTGCCCGATCAGGCCGCGGTCGATGCCTTTCTGCCGCCGTATGAGCCGCGCCAGGTGCTGGATCCGGCGGAGCCGGTGAGCATTGGGGCGATGGTCGGGCCCGAGGCCTTCATGGAGGTGCGCTACCTGGCTCACGCCAAGCAGGGCATGGCGCTGCAGCGCATCCCGGAGCTGGCCGCGGAATTTGCCGAGCGCTTCGGCCGCACCACGGGTGGCCTGGTGCGGCGCTACCACTGCGAGGACGCACAGACCATCGTGGTGGCGCTGGGCTCGGTGATCGGCACGCTGCGCGACACCGTGGAAGAGCTGCGCGAGGCGGGCCTGAAGATCGGCGTGCTGGGCATCCAGAGCTACCGGCCTTTCCCGCTGGCAGCGGTGCGCGAGGCACTGCAGGGCGCGCAGCGCGTGGTGGTGCTGGAAAAGAGCTTCAGCGTGGGGCTGGGCGGCGTGGTGAGCACCGATGTGCGCCTGGCGCTCAGCGGGCTGTCCCTGAAGGGCTACACCGTGGTGGCCGGCCTGGGCGGGCGCGCGATCACCAAGGCCTCGCTGGCGCGCATGCTGCGCGAGGCCGTGACAGATCGCCTGGAACCCTTGAGCTTCCTGGATCTGGATCAGCGCATCGTCGAGCGCCAGCTGCAGCGCGAGGCCGCGACACGCCGCAGCGGCCCCATCGCCGAAAACCTATTGCGCGATCTGGGCACCGTGGCGTCCAAGGTTTCGTGAGGGGCAGCATGAACAGCGTCAAGTTCTACCAGACCGGCACCTTCACGGTGGGCAACCGCCTGCTGGCGCCCGAGGACCGCAGCGTGCAGGCCAGCGCCGAGCGCAGCAACAGCCTGAACAGCGGCCACCGCGCCTGCCAGGGCTGCGGCGAGGCCCTGGGCGCGCGTTATGCGGTGGATGCCGCCATGCGCGCCACGCAGGGGCAGCTGATCGCCGCCAACGCCACCGGCTGCCTGGAGGTGTTTTCCACGCCCTACCCGGAGACCAGCTGGCAGCTGCCCTGGATCCACAGCCTCTTCGGCAATGCGGCGGCGGTGGGCACCGGCATCGCGGCGGCGCTGAAAGTGAAATCGCTCAAGGCCGGGCTGGGGCCGCGGCCCGCAACCCGCGTCATCGCTCAGGGCGGTGATGGCGGCACGACGGACATCGGCTTCGGGTGCCTGTCGGGCATGTTCGAGCGCAACGATGACGTGCTCTACATCTGCTACGACAACGAGGCCTACATGAATACCGGCGTGCAGCGCAGCAGCGCCACGCCAGCGGGCGCGCGCACGGCCACCACGATGGCCGTGGGTGCCGAGCCCGGTGCCGAGTTCGGCCAGGGCAAGAACCTGCCGCTGATCGCGATGGCACACGAGATCCCTTACGTGGCCACCGCCACCGTGGCCGATTTGCGCGATCTGGAGGCCAAGGTGACGCGGGCGATGAGCCTGCGCGGCGCGCGCTACCTGCACATCCTGGTGCCTTGCCCGCTGGGCTGGGGCTCGGCCAGCCAGGACACCATCCGGCTGGCCCGGCTCGCGCGCGAGACCGGCCTGTTCCCCGAGTTCGAGGCTGAGCACGGCGAGGTGACGGCGGTCACGCGGATCCGCCACCGGCAGCCGGTGGAAGCCTACCTCCAACCCCAGAAACGCTTTGCGCACCTGTTCGGCCCGAAAGGCCGGCCCGATGTCGTGGCCCGCATCCAGGCCGAGGCCGATCGCAACATCCGCCGCTTTGCCCTGCTGGATGACGCCGGAGTGCCCGCATGAACCAGTCGACCAAGCCCTTTGCCATCACGCTGGACCCCGGCTCCTCGCTGGCCAACAAGACGGGCAGCTGGCGCACCCAGCGGCCTGTGTATGTGGACCGCCTGCCGCCCTGCAATGCGCAGTGCCCCGCCGGTGAAGACATCCAGGGCTGGCTCTTCCACGCCGAGAGCGGCCACTACGAAGCGGCGTGGCGCCATCTCACGCGCGACAACCCCTTTCCGGCCATCATGGGCCGCGTCTGCTATCACAGCTGCGAAGGCGCCTGCAACCGTGGCCGCCTGGACGAGGCCGTGGGCATCAACTCGGTGGAGCGCTTCCTGGGCGACGAGGCGCTGCGGCGCGGCTGGCGCTTCGAGCTGCCGCCGCTGGAGACCGGCCGGCACGTGCTGGTGGTGGGCGCCGGGCCGTCCGGCATGAGCGCGGCCTATCACCTGCGCCGGCGCGGCCACCGCGTCACGGTGATGGA
Source organism: Rubrivivax sp. (assembly GCA_016790225.1). Next base: position 23,975 of record JAEUOZ010000037.1, on the reverse strand, counting down.
AGCGGGCCCGCTGATGGGCGGCATGATGCGCTTCGGTATCCCGCAGTACCGCCTGCCGCGCGAAGTGCTGCAGGCCGAGATGCAGCGCATCATCGACATGGGCGTGCAGGTGCAGCTGAACGCCAAGGTCAGCGCGCTGGAAGAGACCCTGGCGCAGGGCGGCTTCGATGCCGCCTTCCTGGCCGTGGGGGCGCACATCGCCCGGCGCGCCTGGATCCCGGCCAAGGACGGCTCGCGCATCCTGGATGCCGTCTCCGTGCTGCGCAGCATGGAAGGCGAGGACAAGCCCATGCTGGGCCGCCGCGTGGTGGTCTACGGCGGCGGCAATACCGCCATCGACGTGGCGCGCACGGCGCGGCGCCTGGGCGCCACCGAGGCCATCATCGTCTACCGCCGCACGCGCGAGAAGATGCCGGCGCATGATTTCGAGGTGGAAGAGGCGCTGCAGGAAGGCGTGATGGTCAAGTGGCTGAGCACCATCAAGCAGCAGGGCGAGGACGGCGAGCTGACGATCGAGAAGATGACACTCGATGCCCAGGGCAACCCGCAGCCCAGCGGCGAGTTCGAGACCCTGCAGGCCGACAGCCTGGTGCTGGCCCTGGGCCAGGATGTGGACCTGGGTTTCCTGGAAGGTGTACCCGGCCTGGCCGTCAAGGACGGCGTGGTGCAGGTGGATCCGCAGACGCTCATGACCGGGCGGGCGGGCCTGTTTGCCGGTGGCGACATGGTGCCGGCCGAGCGCAACGTCACCGTCGCCGTGGGGCATGGCAAGAAGGCCGCGCGGCACATCGATGCCTGGCTGCAGGGGCTCAGCGCCGCCGATGTGGCGGCGCAGACGCCGCCCCGGCATGCCATTGCCGGCTTCGATCAGCTGAATACCTGGTACTACGCCGATGCGCCCAAGACCGTGCGCCCGCAACTGGATGCCGCGCGCCGCACCAGCAGCTTCGACGAAGTGCAGGGCGGGCTGACGGAAGACAACGCCCTCTTCGAGGCACGCCGCTGCCTCAGCTGCGGCAACTGCTTCGAGTGCGACAACTGCTACGGCGTCTGCCCGGACAACGCCGTCACCAAGCTGGGCCCCGGCCAGCGCTTTGAGTTCAAGTACGACTACTGCAAGGGCTGCGGCATCTGCGTGCAGGAATGCCCCTGTGGCGCCATCGAGATGGTTCCGGAAGAGAGCTGAGTTCCGCGGCCCGGCTCCGGCTTTACCCGCTGGGCAAAGCAGGGCGGTCCGCCCGATCATGGCGGCCCTTCCAGGCACGGAGGTGCAGCGATGAACGAAACCGGACCGCGGGTCTATGTCTCTTACAAATGGGGCGGCGAGGGCGAGCGGGTGGTCGATGCCATCGACGCCGTGATGCAGGCCGAGGGCATTCCCTTCGTGCGCGACAAGCGCGATCTGGGCTACAAGGGCCGCATCAGCGAGTTCATGCAGGAGATCGGCCGCGGCAGCTGCGTGGTGGTGGTCATCTGCGACGACTACCTCAAGTCACCCAACACCATGTACGAGCTGGTGGCGATGGCCAGGAACGGCGATGTGCATCAGCGCATCTTTCCCGTCGTGCTCTCCAGCGCTGACATCTACGATCCGCAGCGCCGCCTGGGCTACGTGAAGTACTGGGAAGACAAGAAACAGGGGCTGGGCGAATCGGTGCGCTCCATGAAGGATCTGTCCAACCTGCAGGGCATCACCGAAGACCTGAACAACTACGACAGCATCCGCGATCACGTCTCGCGCATGACCTCGCTGCTGAAGGACATGAACACCCTGACGCCGGACATGCACCGCGGTGCGAACTTCGCGCAACTGGTCAGCAGCCTGCGCGAGCGGCTTGATCAGATCGGCTGGGCCGAACATGCGGGCGACGCCCGCGCCGAGACGGGCGCCGACGACGGTGCGGATGCAGCGCCCGAAGACGGCACGTCCTTCGAGCCCAGCGAGACCTCGCAGGCACTGGCCGAGGCGCTGCTGGCGATGATGGACGAGGCGCAAGCCGAAGGGCTGATGGTCTTCGTCGAAGGGGAGGAGGCGCCCATCGACCTGGTGCTGATCACGCTGGGCGAAGACGGTGCCCTGCAGTGCGAGCTGGCCTCCAACAGCCAGCTGCCCCCCGACCTGCAGCTGGCGGCCTCAGTGCGCCGCGAACTCGTGACGACCTACGACTTCGCGGCCCCTGAAGAGCCCGGTGGCAGCTACCTCTACCTCACGGAGCCCGCCGATGACTTCATCGTGCAGGACATGAGCGCGCGCATCGTCGATGCGCTGATCAACCTCTATGGCATCGACGAAGCGGCGCTGCAGTGGCGCGGGCTGCCGGATTGAACGCTGGGCGGCAGGCCCGCGCGGCCTGGTCGCTTCTCAGGCCTTGTTGACCATGTACTGCACGGCGTGCGGCATCGGCGCCGGCCAGCCGGCTTCGCGGCAGGTGCGGACGATCGCCTCGTTGGTGTCGAAGTAGACCTGCCAGTAGTGATCCGTGTGGCAATAGGGGCGCACGGCGATTACCGGGCCGTTGAGGTTCATGTCCAGCAGGTTCACTTCGGGCGGCATGTCCTTGCTGATGTTCGGAATGCGCGCCACGGCCTCGCGGAAGCGCGTGACCGCCTCGATCGGATCCACTGAACCGGCGAGTTGGGCGACCCGCTCGACCCGGCGTGCCGGCAGCACGGAGAAGTTCTGGATCGTGTCGCCGAAGATCTTGCCGTTGCCCACGATGGTCATCACGTTGTCGGGCGTGACGACGGTGGTGCCGAACAATCCCAGCTCACGCACGGTGCCGGTGACGCCACCCACGCTCACGAAATCGCCCACCTTGAAGGGCCGCAGGATCAGCATGAAGGCGCCTGCGGCAAAGTTGCCCAGCAGGCCGCTCCAGGCTGCGCCGATGGCCACACCCGCGCCCGCCAGCATCGCAGCGAACGAGGTGGTCTGGATCCCGAAGTAGCCCAGGATGCCCAGGACCAGCGCGATGTTCAGGGCGATCGCGACGATGCTGCCCAGGTACTTGGTGAGCGTCGGGTCGACGTTGTTGCGGTTCATCGCCGCCTGGATCAGGCCGATCACGCGGGCGATGAGCCAGCGGCCGACGATCCAGAAGGCGATGGCGGCGAAGACCTTGATCGCCAGCTCGCTGGCCGTCGTGCTCAGAAACGTCTGTATCGAGTTCATGTCCATGAAGGACCTCCTGTGGGGTTGTTTTCGGGCGCGAGTGTGCTCGTGCTTCGTGAAATCCGCGTCAGGGCTCGCCCTGCCTCTGCGCACTTCTTCACGAAGTGCCGGCGACCTTGTTCAGCCGGTGCTGTCGGCAAACAACAGCCGTGCCAGCTCGCGCTCGCGGCCGGTCACCGTGCGGATGAACAGCGGCGCATCCGGCAGGGCGCCGAAGGTGTCGAAGCCGCGTTCCAGAAAGGCCTGCAGTGCCGACAGGCCGGCTGCCCTCGCCGGCAGCCGCATCAGCCGCAGCGCGCGGCCCAGCGAAGGGTGGGTGGTGTAGCGCAGCAGCGAATGGCCCACCAGGCCCACCAGTTCGATCTGGCGCTCACGCTGCGCAGGCTCACCGACCTGGCGCCACGCGACGCCGTATTCCCCGGCCTGCAGCGGCATCGCGTCGCCAGCCGTTGCCTGGCCGGCGCTGATCAGGGCCGCTGCCATGCGGCTGTCCAGCTGCTCCGACAAGGCGTGCAGCTCGGCCAGCTGGTGCACGGTATTCACCACCTCGCCGGGGAAGAGCCGCACCAGCGCCGGAACGATGCGGCGGAACTGCGCATCGCGCTCCAGGAAGTCCTGCTCGCCGTAGAGCTCGTTCAGGAAGAAGAGTGCGGCATTGCGGGTGCTGGGGTGGGCCAGCAGGTCGGCATAGGTGCTGCGGAATCTCGCCGCCTGGTAGCGGCGCACGGCCTGCGCGACGCAGCCCAGTGCAGGGTCCTGCCGCCGCGCCGCGCGCTCGCGCGAGACGGTATCGATGAGTCCGGTGATGGCTGAGATCGCGCTTGGGCCGTCCATGGGCGCTGAATGAAAAAAGCCCCGGCTGGGCCGGGGCTGATTCTGGCAAGCCGCTCTGGAGCCTGGGCTCCAGAAGCGCGCTGCGGGCTCAGAGCTTGACGCTCTGCATGTAGTTGTCGAAACGTGCCTCGGTGAAGCGGAACCACAGGTTGGCGTCGCGGCGGAAGTTGCTGTAATCCGCGTACACCTTGCGCCAGTTGGGGTTCTTGGCGCCGATTTCGTCGTACAGCGCCATGGCTTCCTTGAAGGCCGCGTCCATCAGGTCCTTCGGGAAGGGGAAGAGCTTGGCGCCGCCGGCCACCAGCTGCTTCAGCGAGGCGGCGTTCTTGCCGTCGTACTTGGCCTGCATGTCCACGTGCGCATAGGCGGCAGCCGCTTCGACGATGGCCTTGTACTCGCCCGACAGCGAATCCCAGGCCTTGGTGTTGATGTGCAGGTCCAGCTGAGGACCGCCTTCCCACCAGCCCGGGTAGGCATAGTTGGGCGCGACCTTGAAGAAGCCGAGCTTCTGGTCGTCATAGGGGCCGACCCACTCGGCGGCATCGATCGTGCCCTTCTCCAGCGCCTGGTAGATCTCGCCGCCGGGGATGTTCTGCGGCACGCCGCCGATGCGCTCGACCACCTTGCCGGCAAAGCCGCCCACGCGGAACTTCGTGCCCTTGAAATCGGCCAGCGACTTGATTTCCTTGCGGAACCAGCCGCCCATCTGGGCGCCGGTGTTGCCCATCGGGAAACTGATGATGTTGTAGCCGCGGTAGAACTCGCGCATCAGCGTGAGGCCGTTGCCTTCGTACATCCAGGCGGTCATCTGGCGGCTGTTCAGGCCGAAGGGGATCGCGCAGCCCAGGGCGAAGGTCTCGTCCTTGCCGAAGTAGTAGTACGGGGCGGTGTTGGCGGCCTCGACGGTGCCGTTCTGCAGCGCATCGACCGTGCCGAAGGCCGGCACCAGTTCGCCAGGCGCGTGGATGGTGATCTGGAACTTGCCGCCGGTCATCTGGCTGACCAGCTTGGCAAACACATCATTCACGCCGAACAAGGTGTCGAGCGACTTGGGGAAGCTCGAGGTCAGGCGCCAGCGGATCGCCGGCTGGGCGTGGACGGCAGGTGCCACTCCGGCAGCCAGGACACCGGCCAGGCCGGCACCGCGTACGAAGGAACGACGTTCCATATGTGAACTCCTCAGGGAAGGGCCGCCTGGGCCCGGGTGTAGGTCGCGCGGCATTCTAGGAGTGGCCGCTCGAGTTTTTGCCGAGGGTTTACCGCGCACCGACTCAGGGCTTTCCCCGTCAGCCCGTGCGCCAGTGCGGTGCCTTGCTGGGCAGCGCGTCGACACGCGCTGCCGTTTCAGTTCAGGCGCCGGCGAGCTTCATGCCGGTCAGCAGTACCGAACCGGTGGTCTTGGAGCCCAGGGTGTAGACGTCTGCGCCCACGGCGCGGATGTTTTTGAGCATGTCCTTGAGATTGCCGGCAATCGTGACCTCTTCGACCGGGTGCACGATCTGCCCGCCTTCCACCCAGTAGCCTGAGGCACCGCGGGAGTAGTCGCCCGTCACGCCGTTCACGCCCTGACCCATGAGCTCGGTGACGAACAGGCCGCGGCGCAGCTTGCGCAGCATGGCCGGCAGGTTGTCGCCGGGCTTCGTGAGCCGGCTGCTGAGCGTGAGGTTCTGCGAGCCGCCAGCGTGGCCTGTGGTGCGCAGCCCGAGCTTGCGCGCGGAATAGCTGCTCAGGAAGTAGCCCTGCACCACGCCACCCGAGACCACCTGGCGGGCGCGGGTGCGAACGCCTTCATCGTCGAAGGGCGCACTGCCCTTGCCCTTGAGCTGATGGGGATCCTCGTGGATGTCGATGTGCTCGGGGAAGACGCTGCGGCCCATGCAATCCAGCAGGTAGCTGGCCTTGCGGTAGAGCGCTCCACCCGAGGTGGCCTGAACGAAGCTCCCCAGCAGACCGGCCGCCACCGTACTTTCGAACAGCACGGGCACCGTGGCAGTGGGCACGCGACGGCCGCCCAGCCGGGCCAGCGCGCGTTCGGCGGCATAGCGGCCGATCGCCTCGGCCGAGGCCAGATCCGCGGGATCGCGCATGGAGCTGTACCAGGCGTCGCGCTGCATGGCCTTGCCCTTGCCGGCGATCGGCGCGACCGACAGCGAATGGCGCGAGCTGGCATAGCCGCCGCGAAAGCCGCGTGAATTGCCGGCCCAGAAGTGCGATTGCTGCGCGGACACACCCGCGCCCTCGCTGTTGGTGATGCGGCGGTTGACGGCAAAGGCCGCTGCCTCGCAGCGCAGCGCCAGCTCGGCGGCCGCCTGCGCATCCACGGCCCAGGGGTGAAACAGCTGCAGATCGCGGCCGGCGTCCTCTGCGGTGGCCAGGTCTTCCGCCTCCGGCAGCCCGGCGACCGGGTCCTCGGCGGTGAAGCGGGCAATGTCGTAGGCCGCGCGCACCGTCTGGCGAATGGCTTCCGGCGAAAAATCGCTGGTGCTCGCATTGCCGCGCCGCTGACCCAGGTAGATGCTCACGCCGAGCGACTTGTCCCGGTTGCGCTCCACATTCTCCAGCTCGCCCTTGCGCACGGAGACCGACAGGCCGGCGCCTTCGGAGACTTCGGCGCCCGCGTCGCTGGCGCCCAGTTCGCGCGCCTGGCGCAGCACGTCCTCCACCATCTGCTGGAACCTCGCTCGGGAATAGGCAAAACCAGGAATCGGAGCGTCTTCGGAAGGGGCGGGCAAAGGCAGGTTCACGATGGGGCGAAGGGCGTGGCGGCCCAGAGGCAGGCAGGAAGCCGGCGATTATGATCCCCGCCCATGCCCCGCCGAGCCGCCCCAGGACGCACCCCCGCCCGCGAAGCGGATGCTCCGTTTGACGATCAGGGGCGCCCGAGCAAGACGCAGATGAAGCGCGAGGCGCAGGATCTGCAGCGCCTGGGCCGAGAGCTGGCGGAGCTGCCCGAATCGCGCCTGCAGGCGCTGCAGATGCCGGACTCGCTGCGCGACGCGGTGATGGAGCTTCGCCGCACGCGCAGCCATGAAGGCCGGCGCCGCCAGCTGCAGTTTGTGGGCAAGCTGATGCGCCAGGCCGAAGCCGATCCGCTGCGCGAAGCGGTGGCGCAGTCGCAGCTGGGCGCCGCGCAGGACAGCCTGCGCCTGCACGAGGCCGAACGCTGGCGCACGGCACTGCTCGATGACGATGAGGTGCTCACGCGCTGGGCAGCCGAGCAGCCGGGCAGCGATCTGCAGCAGCTGCGCTCGCTGGTACGCCAGGCGCGGCTGGAGCGCAAGCCCGATGCGGCCGCGGGGCTGGGCCAGCGTCAGGCGCGAGCCTTTCGGGAGCTGTTCCAGTTCATCAGCCGTCAGCTGGCTTCCTGACTTCACCCACAGCAAAGCTTTGACATGAGCATGTACGACCCCGTCCGCATCGGCCTGGTCTCCGTGAGCGACCGCGCCAGTTCCGGCATCTACGAAGACAAGGGCATTCCCGCGCTGCAGGCCTGGCTGGCCCGCGCGCTGCGCAACCCGCTGAGCTGGGAGACACGGCTGATCCCGGACGACCAGCCGCTGATCGAGAGCGCGCTGCGTGAACTGGTGGATGACGTGGGCTGCCATCTGGTGCTCACGACCGGCGGCACCGGCCCGGCGCTGCGCGATGTGACGCCGGAAGCGACGATGGCGGTCGCGCACAAGCTGATGCCCGGCTTCGGCGAACAGATGCGCCAGATCAGCCTGGCCTTCGTGCCGACGGCGATCCTTTCGCGCCAGGTGGCCGTGATCCGCGGCAGCGTGCTCATCATCAATCTGCCGGGCCAGCCGAAGTCGATCGCCGAGACGCTGGAGGGTCTGCCGCAGGCCAGCCCCCCGGTGCCGGGCATCTTCACCGCCGTGCCGTACTGCATCGATCTGATCGGCGGCCCCTACCTGGAGACCGACGACGCCGTCTGCAAGGCCTTCAGGCCCAAGTCGGCGATCCGGCCACCGCGCGCCTGACGGCGCGCAGCTCAGAGGGCCACCTCAACGGCGATTTCAACGGCTCGGGCCAACGGCTTGGGTCAGCAGCGCAAACCGCTACTTGACCAGCCGGTTCAGGCGGGCGGCATCGAACTGCTCGGTCGTCTGCGCATCCTGCGGCACACAGCTGTCGCTGGGCAGCTCGCGCGAGCGCGCGGACAGTTTTTCGATCGCCTGCCACAGCAGCATGATCTGGTGCTCGTGCCCGGCCGCATGGTCGATCAGGCCCTTCATCGCCAGCGCGACCGGATCGTCGCCCTGCGTGACACCGTAGGCTGAAAAGCCCATCTTGGCGGCGGCTTCCTCGCGCGCAGCCTCGACTTCGGCCTGCAGGATGCGGGCGGGGTTGCCGACGGCGGTGGCGCGCGGCGGCACGGGCTTGACGACCACCGCGCCGGAGCCCACGCGCGCGCCTTCACCGACCGTGAAGCCGCCCAGCACCTGGGCATTGGCGCCAACGATGACGCCGCGGCCCAGCGTGGGGTGGCGCTTGGCACCCTTGCTCAGCGAGGTACCGCCCAGCGTCACACCCTGGTAGATCGTGCACTCGTCGCCGATCTCGGCGGTCTCGCCGACCACCACGCCCATGCCGTGATCGATGAAGACCCGGCGGCCGATGGTCGCACCCGGGTGGATCTCGATGCCCGTGAGCATGCGGCTCAGGTAGGAGATGAAGCGGCCCAGCCAGCGCAGGCCATGGCGCCAGCAGCGGTTGGCCCAGCGGTGCATCACCAGGGCATGCAGGCCGGGGTAGCAGGTAAGTACCTCGAAGCGCGAACGCGCCGCGGGGTCGCGTTCAAGGATGCAGTCGATGTCGTCGCGCAGGCGGCTGAACATGGCGGCAGGGCGCGTGCCCTTGGAGCTGTTTCCAGCCGAGTGTAGACGGGCGCTCGGGCGCACCCCGAGGCACGCGCCAGAGACCCGCAGCGCCTGTGCGGTGTTGAGCGGCGCGCCGCAGCGGCCGCGAGCTCAGCGGTCCTTGCTGCGCCGCGTGCTGATGAAGATGATCGCAAACAGCGCGGCAAAGAAGAGCACGACGGCTGGCGGCTCGGCCGCCGCGCCCTGGCGGGTCGGGTCGGGCGCGAGGCCGACCAGGCCCTGCGCCGAAGACGCGGCGGTGGCCACGCGCAGCACCGTGGGATCGGGGAGGCTGGTGCCGGCGGCGCCTGCCGTCGCGGCCGCCTGGGCGTCGCGCGCGGCCCGAGCGACCTCGCGGGATTCCTCGACGCCCGCGCCGGCGCCCAGCATGGGCAGTGTCACAGCGGCGGCCAGGGTGACGAACAGCGTGCGCAGCAGACGGGCGTAAGGCATGGCGGCAGAAGGGCGCGAAAGCGATGGGCCGCACCGGGCGGCAATGCCTGCTTATCGGCGCAGTGGCGGCTGGCCGTGAGTGGCGCCGGACCCGCATGAAATCTGGCCCGCCGGGCCAAAACGGCCGCTGCGCTAGCGCTGGAGCAGGCTTCTGGCGATGCCGCGAAGAATGTGCACTTCTTCACGCGTGAGGCGCGTGCGATTGGCCAGCTGGTTCAGCCGCGGCATCAGCTTCTTGGGCACGGCCGGATCCAGGTAGCCCACATGCACCAGCGCTTCGCGCCAGTGCGCCAGCGCGCCCTGGATCGCCTGGGCATCGGCCCAGTCGGCCGCCGGGGCCGCGGGCTCTACCGCGAAGCTGCCCAGCGCCTGGCGCCATTCATAGGCGACGATCTGCACGGCCTGGGCCAGGTTGAGCGAGCCGTAGGCCGGGTGCGTGGGGATGCTGATGACGCTGTGGCAGCGGTAGACATCCTCGTTGCTCATGCCGTGGCGTTCGCCACCGAAGACGAAGGCCACGCGCAGCCCGGTGCCCACCAGCGCGGGCAGGTGTTCGCGCGGCGCGTGCGTGGGAGGGCCGAAGTCGCGCGGGGTCATCGCGGTGGCGCACAGGTGTGTGATCCCGTCCAGCGCATCGGCCAGCGTGGGCACGATGCGCGCGCGGGCCAGCACGTCGGCGGCGCCGCTGGCATAGGCCACGGTTTCCTCGCGGCTGAGCACATCGGAAAAGCGGGGCTGCACCAGCACCAGATCGGTAAATCCCATCACCTTCATCGCACGCGCCGCAGCGCCGACATTGCCGCCGTGGCTGGTGTGCAGCAGGATGAAGCGCGTGGGATCGGTCATGGGCAGGATGCGCAGGGCCCGCACGGGGGCGTGTGGGGCGTGTCGTCCGTGCGCGGCGGCCGTGCGGGCGACACCGGCCTAAAATGCGCGCTTGTACTGCCCCTCAGGGCCCCGCTACGGCTTGGGGCCCTGATTGTGCGGCAGCCCGCTCTTGCCCACTGCCAGCTCCGCCGTGGCGCCCGGTATCGCTTCTCGTGCCGCGCGCAGGCCCAACCCACGCCTCCAGGCCCTGACCATGTCTCAAACGATCCACCCCATGCTCAACATCGCCATCCGGGCGGCGCGCGCGGCGGGGTCCATCATCAACCGGGCGGCGCTGGATCTGGACGTGCTGAAGGTCGCGAGCAAGGGCACCAACGACTTCGTCACCGAAGTCGACCGTGCCGCGGAGCAGGCGATCATCGACATCCTGCTCGATGCCTACCCCGGCCACGGCATCCTGGCCGAGGAGACCGGCCGCGAGCGCGGTGCGCGCAGCAGCGATTACCTGTGGATCATCGATCCGCTGGACGGCACGACCAACTTCATCCACGGCTTCCCGGTCTATGCGGTGTCGATCGCGCTGAGCTTCCGCGGCAAGGTCGAGCAGGCCGTGGTGTACGACCCGGCGCGCAACGACCTGTTCTATGCCAGCAAGGGACGCGGCGCCTTCCTGAACGACCGCCGGCTGCGGGTTTCCAAGCGCGTGCGGCTGTCGGACGCGCTGGTGGGCACCGGCTTCCCCTTCCGCCGTGGCGATAACTTCAAGCGTTATCTGAAGATGTTCGAGGAGGTGATGCAGCAGTGCGCGGGACTGCGGCGCCCGGGCGCGGCGGCCCTGGACCTCTGCTATGTGGCCGCCGGCTGGTACGACGGTTTTTTCGAGACGGGCCTGAGCCCCTGGGATGTGGCGGCCGGCTCCCTGATGGTCACCGAAGCAGGGGGCCTGGTGGGCAACTTCACCGGCGATGCCGATTACCTGTACCAGCGCGAAGTGGTGGCGGGCAACCCCAAGATCTATGCCCAGCTCGTGCAGCTGCTGACACCCTACACGCGCGTGATCGAGGCTGCGGAGCCCGCCCAGACCGTTGGGGCCGAGGCGCCCGCTGTTGCGGGAGACGGCCGCGCAGCCGATGTCACCCAGGCCTTCGTTGCCGCCGGTGAGGCTTCGGGTTCATCGGTGGCAACCGGCACGCCGGCGGCTGAGCTCAAGCCGGAACCCGCGCGCAAGGCCACGCGCATCCGAAAGTCCGATCTGCCGGCCGATCCTGCGGCCGATGTACCCGGTGCTCAGGCGCCCCGCGCGCCGCGCGTCAGCCGGTAGCCCGCGCCGCGAACGGTTTCGATCATGGCAGCCGCCGGGCCCAGCGCCTCCCGCAGGCGCTTGATGTGCACATCGACCGTGCGCTCCTCGATGAAGACATGGTCTCCCCAGACGCGATCCAGCAGCTGGCTGCGCGAGTGCACGCGTTCCGGGTGGCTGAGGAAATAGCGCAGCAGCTTGAACTCGGTCGGGCCGACACGCAGTTCGCGATCCGACAGCAGCACGCGCATGGTGTTGGGATCCAGAGAGAGATCACCGACCGTCACCGTCTGGTCGGCCGCCTGCGGCAGCTTGCGCCGGATCAGCGCCCGCACGCGGGCCTGGAGCTCGCCCGTGGAAAAGGGCTTGGTCATGTAGTCGTCGGCGCCGGCGTCCAGCCCATGCACCAGATCGCGCTCTTCGGCGCGGGCCGTGAGCATCAGCACGGGCAATTCGCGCGTGCGGCTCTCCTGGCGCCACTGGCGCGCCAGCGCAATGCCGGAGATGCCGGGCAGCATCCAGTCCAGCACGACGGCATCCGGCAGGCGATCACGCACCGCGCGCTGCGCTGCCTCGCCGTCCAGCGCCATGCCCACCTCGTGGCCCTGGTGCCGCAGATTCATCGCCAGCAGTTCCACCAGGGCCGGTTCGTCGTCGACCACCAGGATGTAGGCCATCGTCTTCTCTACCTCAGGGCTTCAGTGCGGCTCAACCGACCGCGGCTTCGATGTCACTGACCGCAGTGTGGCGTACATCGGCGCCCTTGACGATGTAGATCACCTGCTCTGCGATGTTCTTGGCGTGGTCGCCGACGCGCTCGATGGCCTTGGCCACGAAGACGAGATCGATCACCGCCGTGATGGTGCGCGGATCTTCCATCATGTAGGTCACCAGCTTGCGCATCTGACCTTCGAATTCACGGTCCAGCTGGTGATCGTCGCGGATGACCTGCACCGCCGAGTCGGCATCGAGACGGGCGAAGCAGTCCAGTGACTTGCGCAACTGGGCGTTGGCCATGGTGGCAGCAAACTGCGCATCGGTGGCCGGCGGCATCAATCGGCTGGAAACACCGTTGCCCAGCAGCTTCTGCACCACGCGTGCGATGCGCGTGGCTTCGTCGCCGACACGCTCCAGGTTGCCGATGGTCTTGGAGACGGCGATCAGCAGGCGCAGATCGCGCGCCGTCGGCTGGCGGCGGGCAATGATGGCCGAGAGTTCGCGGTCGATCTCCACTTCGAGCGTGTTGACGCGGCCCTCCAGCGAGAGCACCTGGCCGGCGGTCTCGCCGCTGAAGTGCACCAGCGCATAGAGTGCCTGCGACACCTGGGCTTCCACCAGGCCGCCCATTTCGAGCACGCGGGTGGAGATGCCGCTGAGCTCGGCGTCGAATTGGCTGGAGAGGTGCTTCTCGCTCATGTGCTGTCCTTGCTTCTGACCCGTTGCGATGGCAGGACTGTCTGTCGTCCACACTCAGTCCACTCCCCGGCATACATGCCGGGGCGGTTGATCCACTCCCCGGCAAGCATGCCGGGGCGGTTCGTCCACTCCCCGGCAAGCATGCCGGGGCGGTTCGTGAGGCGACAGCCAGTCCTCAAGGGACTGTCTGTCGTCCACACTCACCCAAATCTTCCGGTGATGTAGTCTTCGGTCTCCTGGCGCTGAGGCTTGGTGAAGACGCCGTTCGTGTCGCCGAACTCGATCAACTCGCCCAGGTACATGTAGGCCGTGTAGTCAGAGACGCGCGCGGCCTGCTGCATGTTGTGGGTCACGATCAGGATCGTCACCTGCTTCTTGATCTCGCCGATGAGTTCTTCGATGTTGCCCGTGGCGATCGGATCCAGCGCGGAGGTCGGCTCGTCGAACAGCAGCAACTCCGGCTCGGTGGCCAGGGCGCGCGCGATGCACAGGCGCTGCTGCTGTCCGCCGCTGAGGTTGAAGGCCAGGTCATCGAGGCGGTCCTTCACCTCATCCCAGATGGCGCCGCCCTTGAGCGCGCGCTCCACCCGGTCATCCAGCTCGGTGCGGTTGCGGATGCCACGAACCTTCAAGCCATAGGCCACGTTTTCGTAGATCGACTTCGGGAACGGGTTGGGTTTCTGGAAGACCATGCCGATGCGCATGCGCACCTCGATGGGATCCACCTCGCCGGCCAGGATGTTGATGTTGTCCGGCTTCAGGTTGATCGAGCCGTCATAGCGGTTGCCAGGATAGAGATCGTGCATGCGGTTGAAGCAGCGCAGGAACGTGCTCTTGCCGCAGCCTGAAGGACCGATCAGCGCCGTGACCTTGTGCTCTTCAAGGCCCATCGTGATGCCTTTGAGGCTCTTGAAGTCGCCGTAGAAGAAGCTCAGATCGCGAGCCTCGGCCTTGATGGGGCCCTTGAGTTCGATGGAGGAGGTCACCATTTGATGTTCTTTCGTACTTGGTAGCGCAAGTAGATGGCCAGGCCGTTCATGAGCAGCGTCATGGCCAGCAGAATCACACCGGCGGCGGCGGCATTGAGCTGGAATGCCTGATCGGGGCGTGAAACCCAGTTGTACATCTGGATCGGCAGTACCGTGAACTCGGACATCAGCCAGTCCAGGCTGACGAACGGAAACTCCGGGCCGACGGGGGAGGGCGGCAGGAAGGCGATGAAGGTGAGTGCACCGATCGTGATGATCGGAGCCGTCTGGCCGATGGCCTCTGCCATGCCCAGGATCACGCCGGTGAGCATGCCGCCGCGCGAATACGGAACCAGGTGGTCGCTGATCATCTGCCACCGGGTGGCACCCACGCCGTAGGCCGCTTCCCGGATGTGGATCGGGATGGCGCGCAGCGCCTCGCGTGCCGACACGATCACGATGGGCAGGATCAGCAGCGCCAGGGTCAGGCCCGCCGTCAGGACGCTTTCGCCCAGGCCGAACTGGTAGACGAACAGGCCCAGGGCCAGCAGGCCGTAGACGATCGAGGGCACACCGGCCAGGTTGGTCACGTTGATCTCGATGAGGTCCGTGAACCAGTTCTTGCCGGCGTACTCTTCCAGGTAGATGGCGGCTCCGATGCCGATCGGCACGGCACTCAGCATGGTGACCATCATCACCATCGCACTGCCGACCCAGGCCGACAGGATGCCCGCCTGCTCAGCCCGCCGGGACGGGAAGTTGGTCATGAAGTCCCACGAAAGGCGCGGCAATCCATCGATCAGCAGATCCAGGAACGCGGCAATGAGCACCAGCACCGCAAAGCTGGTGCAGAGGACACCGGCGACGGCAAAGGCCTGTTGACGCCGTGCTCCTTTGGCAATGTGCGAGCGCAGGGCCGTGAGTTGCGCCGATGGGGGTTGCGGCGCAGCGGCTTCTTGAACGTTGGCTGTCATGATGATCAGTACGCCTTGCGGTAACGACGGCGCAGGAAGTGCCCGCCGACGTTGAGGATGAAGGTCATGATCAGCAGCACCAGGCCCGCGGCGAAGATGCTGCGGTAGGCCACGGAACCATGTTCCAGATCGCCCAGGCTGACTTGTGCGATGTAGGCTGTGAGCGTGGCTGCGGCTTCCATCGGATTGAAGCTGAAGTTGGCGTTCTGTCCGGCAGCGATGGCCACGATCATGGTCTCTCCGATGGCTCTGGCGGCGGCCATCACGTAAGCGGCGACCACGCCGGATATTGCAGCCGGCATGACCACGGTGATCGCGACCTGCATCTTGTTGCTGCCCATCGCATAGGCACCCTCGCGCATGGCCATGGGCACGGCGCGCATGGCGTCTTCGGAGAGCGAAGCGATGGTCGGGATCGTCGCCACGCCGATGACCAGCCCGGGCACCAGCATGTTGAACCCGGGGAGCGTCGGCAGGATCGTCGCCTGCAGCAGCGGCGTGACAAACAGCAGCGCGAAATAGCCGAAGACGATGGTCGGTACGGCCTGGATGAGTTCCAGCGCCGGCTTGATCACCTCGCGCACGCGGTGCGGCGCAAATTCGGACAAGTAGATCGCGATGATCGTGCCCATCGGCACTGCCACGGCCAGTGCGATGGCCGTGATGGTCAGTGTTCCCGAGATGAGAGGCAGGATGCCGTACTTCGGGTTGGCGAACAACGGCGACCAGACCGTGCCCGAGATGAAATCCCAGACGTTGACGATGTCAAAGAAGCCCAGCGACTCGTAGATCAGGATGGCCGTGATGGCCACCGTCGTGAATACGGCCACGAGACCGCACATCATCAGCATCAGTTCGATCAACCGTTCCTTGATGTGGCGCGTCGCCTTGCGCTTGAGCCGCGTTGCGTCGACAACGGGGTGCGCAGACTGAATACCGGATATGGCGGCCAAGATCCCTCCGACGGCTTTGTTGTGGGTGAGTGCGCTCCCGAAGGGGCGACGGGTGGGTCAGTTCACGTCGAATGCCAAAGAGGCCCGCGTCGCATGACGCGGGCCCGACGCGCTAGGACGCGTCTTCAGGAACTCACTCCTTGGCTTCCAGCGTCATCAGCTGTTCGATGGTGAGACCAACCTTGTTCTCGCCGCCCATCTTGGTGCCCACGCGCAGCTTCTGCACGGCCGCGAGGTTGTACTCATAGGCCTTGGTGGGCAGCGGCACGTACTTCACTTCCTTGACCAGCTTCGGCGCGTTCTTCATGTAGAACTCGACAAACTGCTTGACCTCGGGCTTGGCCAGCGACTTGGCGTTCACGTAGATGAAGATCGGGCGCGACAGCGGCTGATAGCTGCCGTTGAGCACGTTGGCTTCGCTGGGTTCGACGGCCTTGCCGCCCTTCCAGCTGATGGGCAGGCCCTTGAGCTTGTCCTTGTTTTCCTGGAAGTAGGCAAAGCCGAAGAAGGCCAGGCCGTTGACGTTGCGCGAAACGCCCTGGACCAGCACGTTGTCGTCTTCGCTGGCGGTGAAGTCACCGCGGCTGGACTTGCTCTTGCCCGTCACGGCTTCCGTGAAGTAGTCAAACGTGCCGCTGTCAGCACCGGCACCGAACAGGGCCAGCGGAGCGTCCGGAAAGGCCGGGTTGACCTGGTTCCAGCGCATCACCGTGCCTTGCGCCGAGGGCTCCCACATCTTCTTCAGGTCCTCGATGGCGATGGAGGTCAGCGGATTGCGCTGGTTCACCACGACGGTCAGGGCGTCGAAGGCCACGGGCAGCTCGATGTATTGCACGCCGGCCTTCTTGCACTCGGCGATTTCGCCCGCGAGGATCGGACGCGAGGCGTTCTGCACGTCGGTCTCGGCGCGGCAGAACTTGCGGAAGCCGCCGCCCGTGCCGGAGATGCCAACGGTCACCTTCAGGCCCTTGTTGGCCTTCTGGAACTCTTCGGCCACCGCCTCAGTGACGGGGAACACCGTGCTGGAGCCATCGACCTTGACGGTGTTGGCAGAGGCCAGGCCATGGGTACCGGCCAGCAAGGCAACGGCGCAGCTGACAGCGGAAAGTGAACGGGATGAAAACATGCTTTCTCCTGATGAACGCGGTATGGGGAACCGACTGGAACTCACTCTAGGGAGCCGTCGTGAAGCTTTCGTGACAAGGGTTCTGTCGTTGTCTTGGAGCACCACCCGACTCCTGGAACTGCCACGCTGCGTGGGCTCATGGAGCAGGCACCGGGGGCAGGCGCGGATCGATGTCGAGTCGATAGCCGAAGGAACGCAAGGTGAGCAGACGGTCGCGCGCGTCCAGCGACTGCAGGCGGGCGCGCAGTCGCTTGACGTACTGATCGACGGCCCGCAGCGTGACGGGCTCGGTACCCCAGACGCTGGTCTTCAGCTGCTCGCGGTTCAGACCATGCGGGGCGGCCTCGGCCAGCGCCAGCAGCAAACGATGTTCCGTCTCGGGCAGATCCAGCTGATGCCAGCGCCCTTGCACCTGGGCGCGTGCGCTGGGCCTGTCCCGCTCGATTTCCAGCGGACCCAGGCGCAAAGGGCCCTGGCGGCGCAGGGGCGGTACCGCGCGGGCCGGGCGCAGCAGCTGCACGATCTGCAGTGCCAGGCTGCGGGCATGAACGGGCTTGCTGACCCACAGATCCGGCGCGCGGGCCGCCCCGTCGGCGGGCCAGGCGGCTTGGGCCTCGATCGTCGGCTGGGCCGAGGTGCCGGCGCGGGCCAGCACCACGCGCCTCAGCGGCGCATCGCTGGCGGTGACGGGCTCAGCACCGAACTGCAAGGCCCAGCCCAAGGCATTGGCGTCTTCGTCGATGTCCACCACCAGCGCATCCGGCAGCACATGCTCGCCCAGACGCTGTGCTTCCGGCAGACTGACCGCGCCGATGGCCTGCAGTCCGGCACGGCGCAGATCGTCGATCAGCAGCTCGCGCAGAACCGGCTCCGGCAGCAGCGCCAGCACGGTGCGCGGCACGGAGCGGCTGAGCTGCGGTCCGGGCGGATCAGGAAATGGCGTCGATGACATGAAGCGTCATGCTGACGCCATCGCGTGACAGTTGTGTGACGCAGGGCCCGCCCGTCGTCAGGTCTGCCGTCAAACAGGGCCGCGCCAGGTTGCTTCGACCGCACGGCCTGGCAGGCCCGTGAGGGCCGAAAGCGGGCGCCGAAAGCGGCTGCCTGAAACGGACACTCGGCAGGCCGCAGCACAATCGCCGGTCACTTCCGCGGCCCGCCCGGGCAAGCCTGGCGCGCGACGGTCTGCCCCTGGAGCTGCCCATGCCCGATCACCGCTTTCGCCCCGAGACCCTGGCCATCCATGCCGGGCAGATCCCCGATGCGCAGACCGGTGCCCGCGCGCTGCCGATCTACCAGACCACGAGCTTCGTGTTTGACAGCGCAGAGCATGCGGCGAGCCTGTTCAACCTGCAGACCTTCGGCAACATCTATTCGCGCCTGAGCAACCCGACGGTGGCAGCGCTGGAAGAGCGCGTGGCCGCGCTGGAGCAGGGGCGCGCGGCTGTGGCCACCGCGTCGGGCATGGCGGCCGAGTCGCTGGCCCTGACCACGCTGCTGCAGGCCGGCGACCATGTGGTGGCAGCCGGCGCGCTGTATGGCGGCACGGTGACGATGCTGGCCGTGAGCCTGCGCAAGTTCGGCATCGAGACGAGCTTCGTCGACGCCACGGATCCGCAGGCCTTTGCCGCGGCCATGCGGCCGAATACCCGGGCTGTCTTTGCCGAGTCCCTGGGCAACCCGAGCCTGGTTGTGCTGGACATGCCTGCCGTGGCCGAGGTGGCACACGCGCATGGCGTGCCGCTGATCGTGGACAACACGGTGCCCAGCCCTTGCCTGTGCAACCCGCTGTCGCTGGGCGCCGATCTGGTGGTGCACTCCGCCACCAAGTACCTGGCCGGCCATGGCACGACGCTGGGCGGCGTGCTGGTCGAATCCGGCCGCTTTCCCTGGGACAACGGCAAGTTTCCCGGCATGACCGAGCCTTCGCCCGGGTACCACGGCGTGAAGTTCTTCGAGACCTTCGGCGATTTCGGCTTCACCATGCGCTGCCGCATGGAAGGTCTGCGCGTGCACGGCGCTTCGCTCGCGCCACTGGCGGCCTGGCAGATCCTGCAGGGCGTGGAAACCCTGCCGCTGCGCATGGAGCGCCACTGCGCCAATGCGCTGGCGGTGGCGCAGTTTCTGCGCGAGGATCCGCGCGTGAGCTTCGTCAACTATCCCGGCCTGCCGGATCACCCCCAGCATGCGCTCATGCGGCGCCAGATGAGCGGCGCGTCCGGTCTGCTGGCTTTTGGCGTCAGGGGTGGCCTGGAGCGCGGCGTGAAGTTCATCGAGAGTGCCCAGTTCATGAGCCACCTCGTGAACATCGGCGATACGCGCACGCTCATCAGCCACCCCGCCAGCACCACCCACCGCCAGCTGGACGAGGCCCAGCAACGCGCCGCCGGCGTGCTGCCGGACATGATCCGCATCTCCGTGGGCCTGGAGCACATCGATGACATCCTCTGGGATATCGATCAGGCGCTGGCTGCCGCGGTGTCCTGAGTGCTGCTGGGCCAGCGCGGACCGCGGCAGCACCGACCTCGACCACCGACCCAACCCGACAGGAGACCCGCATCATGTGGAAGGACGACACCGAACTCTTTGCGCTGATGCGCCAGAAGCTCTTTCCGGCCGTCGTGGGCGACATCCTGGACACCCTGGGATTTCTGAAGCAGTTCCTGCATCCGCAGATCCGGCCGCTGGCGAGCGCGATGGTGGTCATCGGGCGCGCCATGCCGGTGCTGGAGGCCAACGCCTTCTCGGCGCGCGAGCCGCAGGGCCCGGGCCCGCTATCTCAACGGCCCTTCGGCCTGCTGTTCGAGGCGCTGGACGATCTGAAGGCGGGCGAGGTCTACGTGGCCACCGGCTGTGCGCCGCAGTTTGCGCTGTGGGGCGGCCTGATGACGACGCGGGCGCTGCACCTGAAGGCCGCTGGCGCCGTGCTGGACGGCTACTCGCGTGACACGCCGGAGGTCCTGCAGCTGGGTCTGCCGGTCTTCAGCTACGGCGGTTATGCGCAGGACCAGGGCCCGCGCGGCAAGGTGGTGGACTGGCGCGTGCCGGTGGAGATCAACGGCGTGCGCGTGAAGCCCGGCGATCTCGTGTTCGGCGATCTGGACGGCGTGCTGGTCATTCCGCGCGAAGCCGAAGAAGAAGCGATCCGCCGCGCCCTGGAGAAGGCCGACACCGAAAACCGCGTGCGCCTGGCCATCGAGCGCGGCATGAGCACGGTCGAGGCCTTCCGGACCTACGGCGTGATGTAGCCGCTGTTGGCTGCGCCGCTCGGTGTGTGTCGGGCGGGCCGCAGCAGGGCGGGCCGGGACTCAGGCCGGCTGGCGCAGCGGCGCTGCGAGCGCGCGTTCCAGCGTGTGCCTGAGCTGCGCTTCGGTGAAGGGTTTGGCCAGGTGATCGTTCATCCCGGCGGCCAGCGTGCGCTCGCGGTCGCCGGGCAGGGCATTGGCCGTGAGCGCGACGATGGGTACGGCCTGGCGTGCGCGGGTCGCTTCGGCCTGGCGGATGCGCGCGCAGGCTTCCAGGCCATCCATGCCCGGCAACTGGCAATCCATCAGCACGACATCGAAGCTCTGGATGTCGCAGGCGTTCACGGCGGATTGGCCGTCCGTCACCGCAGTGACCTGCAGGCCCAGGCGCTGCAGGATCGCTTCGGCCACGATCGCATTGACGGGGTTGTCTTCCACCAGCAGCACGTGGCCGGCCATCGGCTGCCGGGCTTCACTCAAGGCTGCCGGTTCCGGTGTGTGCGTGGCCAGGGGTTGGAGATCGGCCGGCGCGGCTGCGAGCAGCATCTCGGTGACAAAACGCGCGCCGCCGCCATCAGCCGCAGCGCAGCGCACGTCCCCGCCCATCGCGCGGGCCAGTTCCCGCGAGATGGCCAGGCCCAGGCCGGTGCCGCCGTGTTGACGCGCAAACGAGCCATCGCCTTGCTCGAAGGGCTGGAAGACGCGCTCGCGGTCAGCCTCCAACACACCCGGGCCCGAATCGCTGCACTCGAAACGCAGCCGCCCGCCGGAAGCCTCCCATTGAAGGCGCGCGTGGACCCAGCCGTGCTGCGTGAACTTCACCGCATTGCCCAGCAGGTTCAAGAGGATCTGGCGCACCCGCGGCGCGTCGCCGATCACCCAGCAAGGCTGCGGCAGCATCGGCTCCCAGATCAGCCGCAGGCCTTTCTCCGCCGCGGCAGCGCCGAAGACCTGCAAGGATTCCTCGCCGAGCCGGGCCAGATCGAAGGGCTCCTGCGCCAGCTTCATCTGCCCGCCTTCGATGCGGGAATGGTCAAGCACATCATTGATGATGTTCAGCAGATGCTCGCCGGTGCGCTCGACGATGCGCAAGCGCTCCGCGCGCAGGGCCGGTGAACCGGTCAGATCCGTCTGCAGCAGTCGGGTCAGGCCCAGGATGCCGTGCAGGGGCGTGCGCACTTCGTGGCTCACGGTGGCCAGAAACTGCCCCTTGGCGGCGTTGCTGCGCTCAGCCGCGTGCAGGGCCTGTTCGCGCTGGCTGGCCAGTTCGTCCATCTGAAACCGCAGCCTCAGCATCGAGCGTGTGTGCTCGGAGGCGCGTCGCCCTTCGGTGACCACGAGCACCAGAAACACCAGCATGCCCACGCCCACGTAGGTGTTGACCTTGCCGTCCATGGCCAGCTGCAGCAGCGCTGCGGGCAGGATGACCGGCATCGTGAAGGCAACGGTCAGGCGCTCGTGGCAGGACAGCACCACCAGGCCCACGGCGGCGGCGGCGATGACGGAGGCCACCATCACCATCACGGCCACCGGTTCCTGCATCGGCAGCAGCAGCGTGCCCAGCATGCCGTACAGCACCCCGTCGGCAAACAGCGCGGCTTCGTAGCGCTGCGTCCAGTACAGCGTGCGCTGCGGACCATCCTGGCGGGCGAAACGATCGATCACGTGGCGCCAGAGCGAAACGCTCACCTTGAAGCCCAGCCAGGTCAGCAGCAGCGACTCGGGCACCAGATCCCAGAGCACCCAGCAGACCAGCAGTGCCGTCGGGGGCCCGAAGTAGTTCGAGTTGCGCGAGCGGTCCAGCGCCATCTGCGCCTGCTCGCGACGCACCAGCCACTCGATGTCGCGTGGGGTGCGGGAGCTGTCTGCTGAGGACGGGATGGGCTTCATCAGGGCAGTCTGGAACGGCGCGGCACGCCTGTGACGCCGCGCACCACGCTGGGCGGGCGCAGGATAACTCGCCCGCACCGATCTGGAGCAGTTCCCTGGGCGCGCCGTCAGGCATGCCGGGCGCGTAAGGCCCGATGCCCGGCCGGCCCGGCGGACCCAGAATCCGGCGCTGCGGATCGCACCGGTCCGCGCTGACCGGGCACTGCGCTGCCCCTCTCGCGATGAACATCTACGAACAGCATGTGGACCGCCAGCCCGCCAACTTCGTGGCGCTCAGCCCGGTGAGCTTTGTCGAACGCAGCGCGGAGGTCTTTGCCGATGCGCAGTCGGTCATCCATGGCCGGCGCCGCTACACCTGGGCGCAGACGCGCGATCGCGCGGCACGGCTGGCGGCCGCCTTGCGCAGCCTGGGTGTGGGTCGCGGCAGCACGGTCAGCGTGATGCTGCCGAACACGCCGGAGATGGTCGAGGCGCACTACGCCGTGCCGGCACTGAATGCGGTGCTGAATACGCTCAATACGCGGCTGGATGCGCCGCTGCTGGCCTGGCAGATCCACCATTGCGAGGCCCAGGTGCTGCTGACCGACCGCGAGTTTGCGCCGGCGATCCGGCAGGCGCTGGCCCTGCTGCGCCACGAGCATGCGCACGAACTCGTCGTGATCGACGTCTGCGACAGCGAGCACGAAGGCCCGGGCGAGCGCCTGGGCACCTGGGAATACGAGGCCCTGCTGGCGGCGCACGAGCCGCTGGCGCGGCTGGAGGGGCCGCAGGATGAATGGGACGCCATTGCGGTCAGCTACACGAGCGGCACCACCGGAGACCCCAAGGGCGTGGTCACGCACCACCGCGGCGCCTACCTGAACGCCGTGTGCAATGCGGTCACCTGGACCATGCCCAATTTCCCGCGCTACCTGTGGACGCTGCCGATGTTCCATTGCAACGGCTGGTGCTTCCCCTGGACGCTGGCGGCCAATGCCGGCACCAGCGTTTGTTTGCGCAAGGTCGATCCGGCGCTGATCTTCGGCCTGATCAAGGCGCACAAGGTCAGCCACATGTGCGGCGCGCCCATCGTGTACGGCATGATGATCAACGCTCCGGCCGCACTGAAGGAAGGTATCGAACATCAGGTCAACGGCCTGATCGCCGGCGCCGCGCCCCCAGCCGCGATCATCGAAGGCTGCGAGAAGATGGGTTTCAACATCACCCACGTCTACGGCCTGACCGAAACCTACGGCCCGGCCTCGGTCTGCGCCAAGCACCCGGAATGGGACAAGCTGCCGATCGACCTGCGCGCCGCGCGCAACGGCCGTCAGGGCGTGCGTTACCACATGCAGGAAGCGATTACCGTGCTCGATCCGGTGTCGCTCGAGCCGGTGCCCTGGGACGGCGAGACGATGGGCGAAATCATGTTCCGCGGCAACCTGGTCATGAAGGGTTACCTGAAGAATCCCAAGGCGACCGAGGAAGCCTTCGCCGGCGGATGGTTCCACACCGGCGACCTGGCCGTGGTGCATAGCGACGGCTACGTCAAGATCAAGGATCGTTCCAAGGACATCATCATCTCTGGCGGTGAGAACATTTCGTCGCTGGAAGTCGAGGACGTGCTTTATCGCCACCCGGCCGTGATCGCCGCCGCCGTCGTCGCCAAGCCGGACGAGAAGTGGGGCGAAGTGCCGGCTGCCTTCATCGAGCTGAAGGCCGATGTGCAATGCACCGAAGCCGAGATCATCGAGCATTGCCGCGCCCATCTGGCCCGCTTCAAGGTGCCCAAGCAGGTGGTGTTCGGCGAATTGCCCAAGACCTCCACCGGCAAGATCCAGAAGTACGTCCTGCGCCAGCACGCCAATTCGGCGCTCGCCATCGAGTAATCCTTGCGTTTTCCCTGCCGGCTCGCTGCCGGTAGGGGACTTTTTGCGTCCCGAAAAGGAGACAAAATGAAAATTCTCGTTCCCGT
>JAEUOZ010000030.1 GCA_016790225.1 Rubrivivax sp. | reverse complement strand
GGTGCTCTTGCCCGAGCCCGTGGGCCCGGTGACCAGCACCATGCCGCGCGGGCGCAGGGCCAGATCGGCAAAGATCTTGGGCGCGTTCAGCTGCTCCAGCGTGAGGATCTTGCTCGGGATCGTGCGGAATACCGCACCCGCGCCGCGGTTCTGGTTGAAGGCATTCACGCGAAAGCGCGCCAGGCCCTGGATCTCGAAGCTGAAGTCGCACTCCAGCGTGTCTTCGTAGATCTTGCGCTGGGCATCGTTCATGATGTCGTACACCATGTCGTGCACCTGCTTGTGCTCCAGCGCCTCGACATTGATGCGCCGCACGTCGCCATGCACGCGGATCATCGGCGGCAGCCCGGCCGACAGGTGCAGGTCCGAGGCCTTGTTCTTGACCGAGAAGGCCAGCAGTTGGGTGATGTCCATGATCCGGAAGGTGAAGGGCCCGCGCGGCGGCCCGCGCGCCGGGCCGAAGCCGGTCTCGGCAGATCCGGATGCCGCTGCGCGGACTCCGGCTCGAACAGGAACGGGCTCGGCCACGGCCTTGCCTTAAGCTCGAACGATTATGCAAACCATCGCCGACCGCCTGCAACAAGTGAAGGGCCGCGTTTCGCAAGCACTTGAAAGCTTCGGGCGCAGCGCGGACCCTGTCACGCTGCTGGCGGTCTCCAAGACCCAGCCGGCGCAGGCCGTGCGCGAGGCCTTCGCCGCCGGCCAGCGCGCCTTCGGCGAGAACTACGTGCAGGAGGCGCTGGACAAGATCGCCGCACTGGCGGATCTGCGCAGCCAGCTTCAGTGGCACCTGATCGGCCCGCTGCAGAGCAACAAGACGCGCCCGGTGGCCGAGGCCTTCGACTGGGTCCACGCGGTGGACCGGCTGAAGATCGCGCAGCGCCTGTCGGAGCAGCGTCCGGCCGGTCTGCCGCCCTTGAACATCTGCTTGCAAGTGAATGTGAGCGGCGAGGCCAGCAAGAGCGGCGTGGCGCCGGCCGATCTGCCCGCGCTGGCGTTGGCAGTGGCCGCATTGCCGGGGCTGCGGCTGCGCGGCCTGATGAGCATCCCGCAGCCCATCGACGGCTTCGAGGCGCAGCGCGCGCCGCACCGCGAACTGCGGCGCCTGTTCGATCAGTTGTGCGCGCAGGGGTTGGCGCTGGACACGCTGTCCATGGGCATGAGCGCCGATCTGGAGGCCGCGCTGGCCGAGGGCTCGACCCTGCTGCGCGTGGGCACGGCGATCTTCGGGGAACGCAGCCGACCGCCGGGCGGCCCCGCCGGCGAGCCCTGTGCCTGGGGTTCAGCGGCTGCGCGCTGAAGCGCCGAAGCGCTGGAGCGGCGCCGGCCGCCGGGCGATCAGTTCAGGTACATGCCGAGGTAGCGGCGGCCATAACTGACGACCTCCGCATCGCCGCAGACGTCGAACCACTCCACCAGCTGCAGGCGGGCCTTCTCGCGCCACTCGGCCTTGTCGCGCATCACGACCTCCAGCAGCTGGTCGAAGGCGGCGCGGAAATCGCCTTCGTAGACGCGGATGGCGGCCAGCGCAAAGCGCGCATCGAAATCCTTCCTGTCCGCGGCGATGCGCGCCTCCAGCTCGGCCGCATTGCCGGCGGGCTTGTTGCGCGCCAGGGCGATGCGCTTGAGCAGGGCGGCGTGGCGGTCGTCCTGCTGGGTGGGCTCCACGGAGTTCAGCAGCTTCTCCGCCTCGTCCAGCGCGTCGCGCGCGATCAGGCGCTCGGCCAGATCGCCGCTCAGGCCCATGTCGCCCGGCACATGGTGCAGGCCTTCGCGCAGCATGGCTTCGGCTGTTTGAGGATCGGCGGCCTGGGCGTCCTCGCGCAGCGCCGTCACCGGATCGACCTGCTCGCCCAGGTGCTTGTCCAGGAAGGCGCGGATCTGGCTCTCGGGGATCGCGCCCATGAACTGGTCCACCGGCCGGCCGCCCACGAAGAGCACCACCAGCGGGATGCTGCGGATCTGCAGCGCGGCGGAAATCTGCGGCGCCTCGTCGGTATTGAGCTTGGCCAGCTCAAAGCGGCCGCCGTACTCCTGCACCAGCTTCTCCAGCATCGGCTTGAGGTTGCGGCAGGGCGCGCACCAGGGCGCCCAGCAGTCCAGCAGCACCGGGACCTCGAGCGATCGCTCGAGCACGGTCTGGCGGAAATCGGCTTCGGTGACGTCGTAGGACAGCGGGGCGTTGTCGACGGGGTTCATGGTTCGCGGGCTCTCGGATCGGGGTTCGGGGGTTCAGGCGCCGGGCCTGAGGGTCTCAAGTGGAGGCAGATGTCGGCGTGACAAGCGGCAGGCGCAGGCCGCGAAGCGCAGGCTCGCCGCGGCTCAATCCAGCGTGACGCCCAGGCGCTTGATCACCGGGCCCCAGCGCGCGACATCGGCATCGATCACGCGCTTGAAATCCGCCGCGCTGCCGCCGACCACGGTCATGCCTTGGCGGGCAAGCGCCGTCTTCACCTCGTCGCTGGCCAGCAGCGCGTTGACATCGGCGTTGATGCGTGCGGTCACCGCATCCGGCATCGATGCCGGGCCCAGCAGGCCGTTCCAGGCCAGCGCCTCCACGGCGGGGAAGCCCGATTCGGCCAGCGTGGGCACGTCCTTCAGGCTCTCCACCCGCTGTCGGCTGCTGACCGCCAGCAAGCGAAGCTTGCCGCTTTGCACATGGGGCAGCAGCGCCGGGGCGACCATGAAGGTGGCGTGCGCCTCGCCCTGCGCCACGGCCAGGGCCGCAGGCGGCGAGCCGTTGAAGGGCACGTGCTGGGCCTGGGCGCCGGCTTCGCTGAGGAAAAGCTCCATCGTCAGATGGGCCGAGCTGCCGTTGCCCAGCGACGAATAGTTGGCCTTGCCGCCCTGCGCCTTGAGCCAGGCGGCCAGCTCCGCCACGGTGCGCGCCGGCACCTTCTCGGCGTTCACGGCCAGCACATTGGCCTGGCTGGTGGTCATGATGATGGGCTTGAGGTCCTTGGCCGGGTCGTAGGGCGTCTTCTTGTAGAGGAAGGGCGCATTGGCCACCGGGCCATTGAAGCCGATCGCCAGCGTGTGGCCGTCAGTGGCCTTGGCAGCCAGGTCCAGGCCCAGCATGCCGCCCGCGCCGGGGCGGTTTTCCACCACCACCGGCTGGCCCCAGCGCGCGGCCAGCTTGTCGTTGAGCAGCCGCGCGATCAGATCCAGCGAGCTGCCGGCCCCGGTCGGGACGACCAGCTTGACCGGCTGCGTGGGCCAGGCGGCCGCTTGCGCCAGCGCCGGCAGCGCGGGCAGGCTCAGGCTCAGGGCGGCCACGATGGCCAGGGCGGACAGTTCACGGCGCTGCATCGGCGCTCCTTCAGGGCATGGGTTCCGGGGTGGCCCTCGCCGCCGGGCGCATGCCGCCGGGGCGGCTCGCGGGGACGGTGGGTCGGGCGGGGGCCGTCCGTCAACAAAGGGCGCTATCGTAGTGCCCCGGCCGTTGGGGGCCGAAAGTGTGCCTCGGCACCCAAGACCATGCTCAGACTGCTGCTCGCCCTGCTCATCGCCGCTGCCCTGGCGGTGCTGTATTTCTTCATCGCGCTGAACTGGAGCTATTCCAGCGGCGAGCGCGCCGGCTGGGTGCAGAAGCTGTCCAAGAAGGGCTGGATCTGCAAGACCTGGGAAGGCGAGCTGGCGCTGGTGTCGCTGCCCGGCAGCGCGGTGGAGAAGTTCTACTTCACGGTCCACGACGACGAGACCGCCGCCAAGATCACGCGCCTGGTCGGCCGCCGCGTCAGCCTGCATTACGAGGAGAAGGTGGGCCTGCCGACCAACTGCTTCGGCGAGACGCGCCACTTCGTGACCGGCGTGATGGAAGCGCCGGACATCCCGCTGGGCCCGGGCGTCAGCCTGCCGCAGCAGCCCGTGCCCGGCGTGTCCGCGGCGCCGGGCGCAGTGCCGGGCGCACCGGTGCCGCCCGCCGCTGCGGTGGCCCCGGCGGCGCCGGTCGCGCCGGCTGCGGCCGTGCCGCCCGCGGCGCCCATTGCCCCGGCAGCCCCGGCAGCCCCCGCCGCACCCCTTTCACCGGCGGCGCCCGCCGCACTGCCCGCAGCACCGGCCGCCTCGCGCTGAGGCCGCCGGCCGCGGCGCGCGCGGCTCAGGGGTACAGGCCGCGCTCCTCGCGGGCGTTGAGGATGCGCTCGCAGGCCACGGCGAAGGTGGCCGTGCGCAAGGTGATGCGGTGGCGATCGGCCGTGTCCCAGATGTTCTTCAGTGCGCCGACCATGATCTTGTCCAGGCGCACATTGATCTCGTCCTCGGTCCAGAAGAACGAGCTGAAGTCCTGCACCCACTCGAAGTAGCTGACGGTCACGCCGCCGGCATTGCAGATCACATCGGGCACCACCAGCACGCCGCGCTCGGCCAGCACATCGTCGGCGCTGGGCAGGGTGGGGCCGTTGGCGCCTTCCAGCACCAGGCGGGCCTTCAGCCGGTTGGCGCGTGCCGTGGTGATCTGTCCTTCCAGGGCGGCGGGGATCAGGATGTCGCAGTCCACGTCCCAGAAGTCCTCGTCGCCCATCGGCTCGCTGCCGCTGAAACCGGCCACGCCGCCCGTGTTGCGCACGTGCGGCACCAGCTGCGACAGATCGAAGCCGTTGCGGTTGACGATGGTGCCCGTGTGATCCTGCGCGGCGACGATCTTCGAGCCCGCCTGGCCGAAGAGCTCGGCCGCCGAGGAGCCCACGTTGCCGAAGCCCTGCACCGCCACGCGGGCGCCTTCCAGGTTCAGGCCGATCCGCCGTGCCGCCTCGCGGCCGGTGACGAAGACGCCGCGGCCGGTGGCCTTCACACGACCCAGCGAACCCCCCAGATGGATCGGCTTGCCGGTGACCACGCCAGTGGCGGTGGCGCCGACGTTCATCGAGTAGGTGTCCATCATCCAGGCCATGATCTGGCCGTTGGTGTTGACGTCAGGTGCCGGGATGTCCTGCTGCGGGCCGATGATGATGCCGATCTCGCTGGTGTAGCGCCGCGTGAGCTTTTCCAGCTCCTTGAGCGACAGCTTCTTCGGGTCCACGCGGATGCCGCCCTTGGCGCCGCCGTAGGGCAGGTTGACCGCGGCGTTCTTGATGCTCATCCAGGCTGCCAGCGCCATCACCTCTTCCAGCGTCACGTCCGGGTGGTAGCGCACGCCGCCCTTGCCGGGGCCGCGCGTCAGCGAGTGCTGCGAGCGGAAGCCCTCGAAGTGCCGGATGCTGCCGTCGTCCATCTCGATGGGGATGTCCACGATCAGCGTGCGCTTGGGGCGCTTCAGGGTCTCGGCCCAGCGGGCCAGGCGGCCCAGGTAGGGCATCACGCGGTCCACCTGCGAAAGGTAGGTGCCCCAGGGGCTTTCGGGGGTGGGGTGCACGAAGGACAAGCTCACGGTGTTTCCTTTGCTCTGGCGTTGGCTGTGCGGCACCACCCCAAGGCCTTGTGAGCCCGAGGCAGGTGCGCTGGGGCGCGACTGTAGAGGCGCGAAGCCCCGTTCCGGTGCATGCTGCGGCGCGTCATGCACGGATTGCATGAGGCGCGAGAGCGCCGTCATGAACGGCGGGCGAGTGTCACGACGAGCAGCCGGCCCCCACCTAAACTGCGGGCATGAACCCCAACGCAACGACCGCCTTCATCGGCGGCGGGAACATGGCCGGCGCCATCCTCGGCGGGCTGATCCGCAGCGGCGCCTCGCCGCGCCAGTTTGTCGTGATCGAGCCCCAGGCGAGCCAGCGCGAGAAGCTGCTGGGCGAACTCGGGATTCATGCCCAGCCCCAGCCGGATGCCGCGCTGCAGGCTTGCAGCCTGGTGGTCTGGGCCGTCAAGCCACAGAGCTTTGCCGAGGCAGCCTCGGCCTGCGCGGGGCAGGCAGCACATGCGCTGCAGCTGAGCATCATGGCCGGCGTGCGCGCGCAGCGCATCGCCGCCGCCACCGGCAGCCCGCGCGTGGTGCGCGCCATGCCCAACACCCCGGCGCTGATCGGCCTGGGCATCACCGGGCTGTGGGCCGGCGAATCGGTGAGCGCACCGGAGCGCCGCCAGGCCGAGCAGGTGCTCGCCGCCACCGGCAGCACGCTGTGGGTGGGTGCCGAGGGCGATCTGGATGCCGTGACCGCGCTGTCCGGCTCAGGCCCGGCCTATGTCTTCTACTTCATCGAGGCCATGCTGCAGGCCGGCACCGAGATGGGCCTCGCGCCCGAGGCGGCGCGCCGCCTGGCGCAGGAGACCTTTGCCGGCGCGGCCGCGCTGGCCATGGCCTCTGACGACCCACCGCAGCTGCTGCGCGAGCGTGTCACGTCCAGGGGCGGCACCACCTTCGCCGCGCTGAGCAGCCTGGAGACCAGCGGCGTGAAGGACGCCTTCGTGCGCGCGCTGCATGCGGCGCGCGAGCGATCGCAGGAGCTGGGG
Organism: Rubrivivax sp.; assembly: GCA_016790225.1. The sequence goes on along the minus strand of JAEUOZ010000030.1, from coordinate 53,269 downwards.
CGGGGCTAGGAGGCGGCGCGGCCGAAGCCGCGCCGCCTCCTAGCCTGCGGCTTTACGCACGACTCCCCCGAGCCCCCTCCGAGAGGGGGCTCCATCTCGTTTGACCGCTCCCTCCAGCCTCCCTCCGTGAGGGAGGCTCCAGTCAGTCTGACGAGCTGTCGGGTGTCTCTCGACGGGCGCTCAGCGCGGACAGTCGCCGCTGGTTCAGTGCGTCGAGCGTGTTGCTGATGAAGCCGCCCAAGTGGCCGGCCGGCAGACCGTCTGGAGGCCTGGCCTCCTGCCCAGCGTGTGAGGCCGCGGATGCGGCCCATGCGCTCAACCGGCAGAGGGTGTCAGCGAGATCGCCGAGAGCTTGTGTGCGGTCAGCAGATCGATGAGCTGCTTGATGCTCTCGCGGATGGCGCCTTCGTTGGCCAGCTTGAGCCGCTCGGAGCCCAGGAAGGCTGCATTGAAGGGCGCGGTGTAGGGAACCGCCACCGTCCGCACGAAGACTTCCTTGTTCGTGCTGCGCTCGATGACGCGATAGACGATGGTCGCGGTCACCGTCATGCTGGCGCCGGCAAAGGGCTGATCCAGCTTGAGCATGTCAGCCGTCAGCACGTAGCGGCCGGCCTGCCGGTTGGGCGCGGCCAGTCCTGCGGCCTTCAAGGAGGCCTCCAGCGCAGCCTCCAGATCGCTGCTGGACACGTTGGACACCCAGGCCGGGTTGGTCTCGCGGCCCCCCGTGACTTCCTTGAGGGCCAGGTTGCCATTGAAGGGCGAACTGCTCAGCGCGGCGCGCTGGGCCATGGACGTATCGACCTGCATCTGATCGACGCGAGCCGGGGAGGCGCAGCCGGCCAGGACCGCCGCGCAGGCACACAGCAGTGCCAGCGAAGGCCGGCGCGGGAAACGGGGGGTGTGGGGCATCTGGAGTCTCCGGGTCATGTTTGTCTTCACTGCGGTGCCGACGCCGCGGCGGCCGGACGTGCCGGTGCGGGTTCGAGGCCGCACTTCTTCTGGATGGCGGCCTGCTGGACCGCTTCATACTCGCCACGCAGCCGGGCGTATTCCGCTTCCTGCTGCTTGGTGCCGCCCAGCGCAAACAAGGCCGGCCAGAACAGGACCAGGCCGACGCCGGTGAGCATCTTGTCGTTCGAGGCCGCCTCGTCGAGCCGGCCGCCCAGCTGCGTGTAGCGGGTCTGCAGCCGCTGGCTTTCAGCGATCAGCTGCTGGCAGTCATAGGCTTGATACTGGGTTGGCGAGACGTAGGCGGCCGCCACGTCCTTGGACGAGGTGGCGCAGCCCAGTTGCATCAGCGCCAACGAAAGCGCACAGACGATGACGCGGGTGGATCGTGTTCCGGACGGGGCACGCATGGCAGGACTCCTAGGGCAAGACAGATTCAGGCGAAGTCAGGATTTCGGCGCCGCATGTTAGTCAGCCGCCGCATGCCCAAACGAGGGAAATTAGGGGTGCCCAAACCCCCAACAAGGGGTCATTTCAAGCCCAGATCCAGCGCTACGCCCACAAACACCGCGAACCCCAGCCAGTGGTTCAGCCGGAAGGCCTTGAAGCAGCCTTCGCGGGTGCGCTGGCGGATGAGCAGGAAGTGCCACAGCGCCTGCAGGGCGGCCGCGGCGATGCCCAGCAGGTAGAGGCTGCCCAGGCCGAGCGAGCGGCCCAGCCAGGCCCAGCTGATCAGGTAGGCGGCGTAGAAGGCCATCACGGCCGCCACGTCGGCGCGGCCCAGCGTGATGGCCGAGGTGCGCATGCCGATGCGCAGATCGTCGTCGCGGTCGACCATCGCATACTCGGTGTCGTAGGCCAGCACCCAGAACAGGTTGCCTGCCAGCAGCCACAGGGCCTGGATCGGCACGGCATCCGCGATGGCGTCCAGGCTCCACTCCGCACTGCCCAGCACTGCGGCAAAGGCCATCGGAATGCCGAAGCTGAAGGCGACGCCCAGCACGGCCTGCGGCATCGAGACCCAGCGCTTGGCAAACGGGTAGGCCAGCGTGATCAGCAAGGCCGCCACCGACAGCAGGATCGTCGGCGCGTTGGTGCTCAGCACCAGCAGGAAGGCCAGCAGCGCGAGCAGCGCACCCAGGGCCAGCGCTTCGCGCACGGGCACGGCGCCGCGGGTCACGGGCCGCTGGGCCGTGCGCTTGACGTGGCGATCGAAGTCGCGGTCGGCGACATCGTTGACGCAGCAGCCGGCACTGCGCATCAGGATCGTGCCCAGCACGAAGACGACCAGCAGGTGCCAGCCCGGAAAGCCATCGGCCGCGATCCACAGCGCGCTCAGCGTGGGCCACAGCAGCAGCAGCCAGCCCGCCGGCCGGTTCCAGCGGATCAGGTCCAGATACAGGTGGCGGCGCGAGAGCTTGAGCACGCGCCGGATTATCCGCAGCGGCCTGCGCCCGGTGCGCCGCTGCGCGCGGCCCGCGCGCCCATCCGCCGCCACGTGAACGACAGGGTCATGCGAAACCGCTAGCCTTGATTCTGACGCTGAGCTTTCATGCGCTGGAGCGCCCGCTCCGCGCCGCAGACCAGCGGGCCTTCGCCCTTGTGTGCGCCTTGTCTGCGCGCTTCATCGGCACGTTTCATCTGCACGTTTCAACCCAGGACATCGCCCATGCCAACGAACGCCCTGCCCCCGTTGACCGACAGCCCCGAAGCGCTGGCCCGTGCGCTGGCTCTGTTCGTGATCTCCGACGCCACGATCCATCCTGCCGAGATCGATACGCTGGAAGACCTGGATGCCTTCCGCCGCATCGGCCTGAGCAAGCCGCGCTTCATGGAGCTGGCCCGGGAGATGCAGCAGCGCATGGAAGCGGACCGCCGCAGCGCGCCCGATCTGGGCTCGGTCGAGGCCGTGATGGCCGCCGTGCGCAGCCCGGAGCTGCGCCTGCTGGTGGCGCGCCTTGCCGCGGCGGTGGTCACTGCCGATGGCCGCGTGGAAGGCCTGGAGCGCATGGTCTACGACCACATGCTGCTGCGCTGGGGCCTGAGCCAGTCGCGCGTGGCGCAGGCCATCCGCGAGGACCGCATGCCGGCCTGAGGCAGACTCCGGCACGATGAACAACGTGCTGGAGTTGAGCGACGAGGTCGCCGCGGCCCTGCAGGCCGGGCAGCCGGTGGTGGCGCTGGAGTCCACCATCATCACCCACGGCATGCCCTGGCCGCAGAACCTGGAGATGGCGCGCCGCGTGCAGGCCGAGGTGCGCGCCCACGGCGCCGTGCCGGCGACCGTGGCGGTCCTGGGCGGGCGGCTGTGTGCCGGCCTGGTTGAGGGGCAGATCGAGTCCCTCGCCCGCCGCGGGACGGCGGTGCCCAAGGCGAGCCGGCGCGACCTGCCCTTCCTGATCGCCGCCCATGGCGACGGTGCCACCACGGTGGCGGCCACCATGATCGTCGCTGCGCGCGCCGGCATCCCCATCTTCGCCACCGGCGGCATCGGTGGCGTGCACCGTGGTGCTGCCACGAGCTTCGACATCTCGGCCGATTTGATGGAGCTGGCGCGCACGCCAGTGGCCGTGGTCTGCGCCGGGGCCAAGGCCATCCTGGATCTGAAGCTCACGCTGGAGGTGCTGGAAACCCATGGCGTGCCGGTGATCGGCTACCGCACGGACGAGTTTCCGGCCTTCTATTCGCGCAGCAGCGGCCTGGGCGTGGATCGCCGGCTGGACAGCCTGACCGACGTCGCGCGGGTGCTGCAGGCCCAGTGGCAAGGCGGCCTGGGTGGTGGCGCGCTGGTGGCCAACCCGATACCGCAGTCGCACGAGATCCCCTGGGCGCACATCGGCCCGGCGATCGAGCGTGCGCTGGAAGAGGCCCAGGAGCGCGGCGTCGAGGGCGCGGCCGTCACGCCCTATCTGCTGGCGCGCATGAACGAGCTGACCGCCGGGCGCAGCCTGGCTGCCAATGTGGAGCTGGTGCTGAACAACGCGCGCGTCGCGGCGCAGCTGGCCGTGGCCTTGGCCCGGGTGTCGGGCGACCCGGCTGCGGCTTCGCCCGCCCAGGACGCCGCGCGGCTGGACGCTGCGGGCCTGGACGCCGCCGCCCCGATCAGGCCGACCGGCTCATGAACTGCCGCGTTCGCCGCGCCCGATCAGCGCGCGCAGCCCGTCGGGCGAGACCAGCCGCACCTGGCGCTTGTCCACCGCCAGCAGGCCGAGTTCCTGCAGGCGCGTGAAGGCGCGGCTGACGGTTTCCAGCTTCAGGCCGAGGTAGCTGCCGATCTCCTCGCGGCTCATGCGCAGCAGCATGTCCGTGGATGACCAGCCGCGCTTGTTCAGGCGCATCGCCAGGTTCAGCAGAAAGGCCGCCAGGCGCTGATCGGCCTGCAGCGTGCCCATCATCAGCATGGCGCCGTGATCGCGCACGATCTCGCGGCTGAGGATCTTGTGGAAGGAAGACTGCAGCGCCGGGATGCGGCGCGCCAGTTCTTCGAGTTCGCGAAAGGGCACGCTGCAGACCTGCGAGTCTTCCAGCGCCACGGCCTCCACCGTATGCACGCCCGAACTGATGGCATCCAGGCCCATCATCTCGCCGGCCATCTGGAAGCCGGTGACCTGTTCGGTGCCGTTTTCCAGGCTCTGCACGGTCTTGAAGAAGCCCACCTTCACGGCGTAGAGCACGTCGAAGCGATCCCCCGCGTGGTAGAGCATCTCGCCACGCAGCACGCGACGCCGCGCACCAATCAGGTGATCAAGCTGCTCCAGCGGCTCAGGCCCAAGGCCGACCGGCAAGCACAGCTCGCGCAGGTTGCAGTTGGCGCAGACGGCCTTGAGCGTATCGAGACGCAGCGGTGTAGAGGTGGAGGACAAGGCCGGCCCTGCAGGTGGAACGTCAGAGCTTGTACCAACACCGTCACGGCTTGAGAACCCATCGCCCCAGAGGGAAAAGGGAGTTCGCAGCCGGGTGATCTCTACCGGGGGCGCGCAGGCGCGGCCATGAAAAACGGCTCCCGCAGGAGCCGCCATCCGGACAAACCAGGAACCTGTTCAGGCGAGCTTGCCCATCGTGCCCGTGGCCTCCGCCAGCAGGTAGTAGAAGGTCACGCGGCTCTTCTTGTTCACGCCCTTCAGCTTTTCCAGCACCTTCTTGATGCCGGCATCGGCGTCGGCTGCTGAAAGCCCCAGCTTCTTGGCGGCAAAGCCATCGCGCACACGGGCCAGCTCTTCGGGGTCGGTGCCCGAGACCAGCGAAGAATCCACATTGCGCAGGGCGATGCCGCAGTACTTGACGATGACGTCAACGGCGGCCTCGTTGACCGGGCTGCTGTACTTCCCAACGTCGGCGCTGTAATCGCTCATGAAAAAAACCTCCGGTTTGGTGGAGCCCGTAGGTTCGCAGTGGCCGCGCGGGCCGTCAAGCCGGGGGAACAGCAGGGCCGGCGCGCCGATCAGCCCATCTGCTTCTGGAAGACCAGGCCCGCGTGCTCGCGCATGGCATGGAAGCGGATCCTGGGCCAGTTTTCCTGCATCGCGCGCAGCTCGCCGGCGTATTCCAGCAGTACGCAGGGCGCGTCCACGGCGTCCAGCGCCACGCGGTGCGCATTGCCGTCGATGTAGCGCTTGAGCTCGCGCTCGTCCGCGGCCGGGCCTTCGCCGGTCTCGGCCGTGACCCAGCGCGCCACGTTGTAGCGCGCCGCCATCACGCGCGCCTTCACGCCGTATTCATGCTCCAGCCGGTGCGCCACCACCTCGAACTGCAGCTGCCCCACCGCGCCCAGCAGCAGCACGCTGCCCGCCACGGGACGGAAGACCTGGATCGCGCCTTCCTCGCCCAGCTGCGTGAGGCCCGCGCGCAGCTGCTTGGTCTTCAGCGGATCGGCCACCTCCACGCTGCGGAACATCTCCGGCGCAAAGAAGGGCAGCCCGGTGAACTGCAGGGCCTCGCCTTCGGTGAGCGTATCGCCCAGCTGCAGCACGCCGTGGTTGGGGATGCCGATGATGTCGCCCGCAAAGGCCTCTTCCAGCAGCTCGCGCTTCTGGCTCAGGAAGCTCACCACGGTATTGGGGCGCAGCTCCTTGCCGCTGCGCGTGACCTTCAGCCGCATGCCGCGCTCGAAGTGGCCGCTGGCCACGCGCACGAAGGCGATGCGATCACGGTGCGCCGGATCCATGTTGGCCTGGATCTTGAACACCACGCCGCTGAACTTGGTCTCCACGGGCTGCACGTTGCGCTGCATGGCCGGCTTCGCACCGGGCGGAGGCGCCAGGTCGACCAGCGCATCCAGCACCTCGCGCACGCCGAAGTTGTTGATCGCGCTGCCGAAGAACATCGGCGTCTGCAGCCCGCCCAGGAAGGCTTCTTCGTCGAAAGGCGGCGCGGCTTCGCGCAGCAGCTCGATCTCGCCGGCCGCCTGCTCGTAGGCCGCCCCGAAGCGCTGCTGAAGCAGCGGGTTGGCCAGGCCATCGATGATCTCGTCATCGTCGCGCTGGCGGTCTTCGCCGGGCGAGAACACGCGCATCTGGTCCTTGCGCAGATCCAGCACGCCGCCGAAGAACTTGGCCATGCCCACCGGCCAGGTGAAGGGCACGACGCCCATGCCCAGCTCGCGCTCGATCTCGTCCATCAGCGCCAGCGGCTCCTGCACCTCGCGGTCCATCTTGTTGACGAAGGTGAGGATGGGCGTGTTGCGTGCCCGGCAGACCTGCAGCAGGCGCCGCGTCTGCGGCTCCACGCCGTTGGCGGCATCGATGACCATCAGCGCGGCGTCCACGGCCGTGAGCACGCGGTAGGTGTCTTCGCTGAAGTCCTGGTGGCCCGGCGTGTCCAGCAGGTTGATCACGCAGTCGCGGTATTCCATCTGCATCACCGAGCTGGCCACCGAGATGCCGCGCTGCTTCTCGATTTCCATCCAGTCGCTCGTGGCATGCCGCGAGGCCTTGCGCGCCTTCACGCTGCCGGCGATCTGGATGGCGCCGGAAAACAGCAGCAGCTTCTCCGTCAGCGTGGTCTTGCCGGCGTCGGGGTGGGAAATGATGGCAAACGTGCGTCTGCGCCTGACTTCATTGACGATCTGCTCGTTCGACATGACCCAAGAACCCCGTTATGTACACAGCCAGCTACGCATTCCAAGGTGCCCATCGCGCTGCGCACATCGGCCACTGATGCCCGAGGAACCCCAAGAGCCCCCCAGACGAGCCAGATTCTAGCATGGCAGCCTCAAGAAACGCTCTTGAGAGCATATTAAAGCAGTTAAACTGCTCTTGAGAGCGATTCAGTTCACCCGCTGGGAGCCTGCATGGGGCTCGTGGGGGGAGAGAACCCTCAAGCCTTGATGAGCCCATGACCGCCCGCAACAAGCTGCTGACTGCCCCGCCTTACCCCGTCGAGCAGACGCTCAAGCGGCTGGGGGCCAACCTGCGCACGGCCCGCCTGCGGCGGAACCTCACCATCGCGGACATGGCCGAGAAGATTGGCACCGGTGAGCGCGCCGTCGCCGATGCCGAGCGCGGCAAGCCTTCGACGGGCGTTGCTGTCTATGCGGCGATGCTATGGGCGCTGGATCTGCTGCATCAGGTGGCTGATGTGGCTGCACCTGAGCGCGATGAAGAAGGCCAGACCCTGGCGCTCGCGCGCGAGCGAGGCCGCGCCCGTCCGAAGACGGAGCTGAGCAATGACTTTTGAGCGCCCCCAGGGCCGGGCTGCGCCCAGCCCGCCCTCCGCGGGGGTTCAAGCACAGTGGCAAAGCCACATTGGCTTGAGAGCGCCGGGCGAGTGCTTCGTCTACATCACGCTGCCCGGGGAGACCGAGCCTGTCACCGCAGGGCGCCTTGCGCTCACCGTCGATCGCCGGGGCGTCCCCGAAGGCCGGTTCGTCTATGGGCGCAGTTACCTTGAGCGACCCATGGCCGTAGCGCTTGACCCGGTCGAGCTGAAGCTCTCGCCGCGCACCTATGCAACTGCGTCGATGGGCGGCGTCTTCGGTGCCTTGCGCGACGCGAGCCCGGACTACTGGGGCCGCCGCGTGATCCAGCGCCATCTCGGCACTGCGCAGCCCAGCGAGATGGACTACCTGCTGTATTCACCCGACGACCGTGCGGGTGCGCTCGGCTTCGGGCTCAGCCAGATGCCGCCCGCGCCCAGGCGCACTTTCAACCGGACGCTCGATCTGGCAACCGTGCAGGCCATCGCTGATGCCTTCGTGGCCGACGAGGGTCAGCCCGCCCTCGCTGGTGCCGATCACGATCAGGTCGAGAAGCTGATGGTGATCGGCACGTCCATGGGGGGCGCGCGCCCCAAGGCCGTCGTCGAAGACCAAGACGGCCTCTGGATGGCGAAGTTCAACCGGCCCGACGACGCCTGGAACCACGCACGGGTTGAACACGCCATGCTGAGCCTCGCGCGGGCTTGCGGCCTGCACACCGCCGAAAGCCGGGTTGTCGATGTCGCAGGGCGCGACGTGCTTCTGGTCAAGCGCTTCGATCGCGAAAAGACCGAGGCGGGCTATCGGCGCGCCCGCATGGTCAGTGCCCTGACCCTGTTGCGCGCGGAGGACAGCTACCAGTCCCGCGACAAGTGGTCATACGTCCTGCTGGCCGAAGAGCTGCGGCGCGTCTGCGCGGAGCCGAGACAGAACACGTCCGAACTGTTCCGCAGGATGTGTTTCAACGCGCTGATCTCCAACGTCGATGATCACCCGCGCAACCATGCCGTGCTGGCGCGCGCGGCGGACTGGGAGCTGTCGCCCGCCTATGACCTGACACCGGCCGTACCGGCCAGCCTGGAGCGGCGCGATCTCGAGATGGCGTGCGGCGATGCGGGCCGCTTCGCGAGTGCAGACAACCTGCTTTCGCAGAGCGCCCGCTTCCTGCTTGACGCGGACGAAGGGCGCGCGCTCGTCCAAGCGATGGAGGCGCGGGTGCGTGGCTCCTGGTACGGCATCGCGCGCTGCGCCGGTGTGTCCGAACGCGACTGCGACCGCATCGCACCGGCATTCGTCTACCCCGGCTTTTGCATGCCGCAGCGAGGGTGACTGCGATGGAAAGGTTCAAGGACTTTCGAGAACGCCATGACGAATGGCGCAACGCACGGGCGCGGTAAGCGACAGCATCGGCACACCAGAGCCGCGACAAGGCTGACCGGCTGGCCGGGACAGGCGCCCGATGATCCCCGCAGCGCCACCGCAGCCCGAGGCACACTGGCAGCCTGATGCCAGCCCCCACGCCCGCCCCCGACCCAGCTCCAGCCCCTGCGCGAGCCCCTGCGGCCGCTGCGCCGTCCACGCCAGCCTCAGACCGGGCGGGCGTCGCCCAGCCGTCAGCGCGCCCGCGCGCCTTCCCCTGCCCGGCCTGCGGCGCCAGCCTGGCCTTCGATCCGCAGCGCCAGGCGCTGGCCTGCGCCGCCTGCGGCCACGCCCGCGTGCTGCCGGAGCCCACGCCGGCGGACCAGGCGCAGGCGCTGCGCGAGCAGGACTACCGCGAAGCGCTGCAGCGCCTGGCCCGGCAGGAGCCCAGCCTGGAGGCGAGCGTGGTCGGCTGCCCGGCCTGCGGCGCGCAGAGCCGCTTCGAGGGCCATGTGGTGGGCGACCGCTGCGCCTTCTGTGCCAGCCCGCTGCTGCTGGATCAGCCGCAGCGCCAGCGCCTGATCGAAGCCCAGGCGCTGCTGCCCTTCTCGCTGGACCGCGCCGCTGCGCAGCAGGTCTTTGCGCGCTGGGTGGGCAGCCGCTGGTTTGCGCCGGATGCGCTGAAGCAGACCGTTCGCCAGGCCGAAGGCATCCACGGCGTCTACACCCCCTGGTGGACTTACGACGCCAGCACCTTCACCCGCTACCGCGGCGAGCGCGGCACGCGGCGGCAGGTGGCCGACCACAGCCCCGGCGGCAGCGCGCGGGCCGGCAACGGCGCGCGCTGGGTGACCGACTGGCAGCCCGTCTCCGGCGCCGTGACCCTGAGCTTCGACGACATCCTCGTGGTCGGCTCGCCCTCGATCCCCGCGCACCTGGCGCGCGTGCTGGACCGCTGGAGCCTGCAGGCCCTGCGCCCGCCCGCGCCGGAATACCTGGCCGGCTTCACGGTGGAGGTCTACCGCCAGGGCCTGGAGCCCGGCTTTGCCCAGGCTCTGGACCGCATGGAGCCGGCCATCGATTCCGCCCTGCGCCGCGACATCGGCGGCGACGAGCAGCGCATCCTGGCCCACCAGACCACGGTGGACGACATCCGCTTCAAGCACCTGCTGCTGCCCGTGTGGGTGGGCAGCTACCGCTTCGGCGGCAAGCCCTACCAGGTGGTGGTCAACGGCCAGAGCGGCGAGGTGGAAGGCGACCGGCCGTACTCCACGCTGAAGATCGCGCTGGCGGTGCTGGCTGGCTTGCTGCTGCTGGCGGTGGTGGCGGCGCTGCAGTCGGGGGCTTGAGCGGGGGCGGCGTGTGGTCAGCTGGCCGGATAGGGTGCGGCGCAGGGAGCTGAACCCCGAGCTTCAGCGCTTTGCGCCAGCAACCCGTTGGCTCGGCCTGTGTCAGCTCGGCGCCCAACGCTGCAGCCGTTCCAGGACCTCTGCCTTCGGCAGCCGTCGGCGCGGGTGGTTCCAGATGCGCTCCAGTCCCTCGTAGAGCATCGCAGTACTGATCTGCCCCGATACCTCCATCTGGTCCAGCATCCACAGCAGCCCATAGACCGTGCAACCTCTTGATCGGGCTTCCGCCCGCAGTAGCTGATCACCCGAAACCAGAGCGTGGCCCTCACGCCGCGCACAGCTCAGGGCAAAGCAGTCCGGCAGAGACAAACCCGGGCGCTCCTTCCTCAGCCGCTGGGCGAAGTCCACCTCATCGGGACCCAGCGCCACGACGCCAAGCCCGAGCGTTCTCAAGAACGGCCCGGTGTCCGCCTCCAGCTCCCGCGCATAGAGCAGGTCCGGTACCACCATGGGCAACCCGCATGAGAAGGCGGGCTCAAGCAGCCCACCTCGCTCCAGGTCGATCAGGACGGAAGTGTCCGAGACCAGAATGATCATGGCTGGTCAGGCGAACTGCCCCATAAGCCGGCGGTCGAGTTCACGAACGCTGATACCGAGCAGCTCGGCGGCCCTCGGTTCTGAGATGGCACCTTCGGCCACCGCCCGCAAGCACAAGCGCTCCATTCGCTGAGGTACCTCTGCCGTCAGCGTACCGGGCTCGGTAGAAGCCGGACCGTTCCAGCCAAGGGCCCGGATTTGCCCAAACAAGCGGCCGTAGGCCGCCTTGCTGATGATCCCGAGCTGGCCGCAGCGCACGACCAGCGATGCAATGCTGACCTTGAACAGCTTCTTCAGTTCGACAAGTTCGCCGATGGATATCGACGTCCGGTGACTCCCCAGCAGTTGGAGCACCCTGTCCTTGGCCATGAGGAGTGCGCCGGCAAACCGGTCGGCAGCTTTCTCCTGCTCGGCATCGCTGAGCCCGCTGCAACGCAGCACCAGATGCGCCAACTCGTGTGCCAGCGTGAAGCGCTGACGCTCGCCGTTGTGACTCTGATTGACCACGATCACCGGCACGTCCTGGCGGTCAGGGCGGTGCACGAAGGCCTTGGAGCCGGACACGTCTGGGGGCAAATTCAGAGCGATTACCTTGACCCCCTTGTCCTCAAGCAGTTCTGCCATGAGCGGAATCGGGTCGATCCCCAGCCGCCACAGACGCCGCAAGGCATCGGCCGCCTGCTCGGCATCCTCGACGCAACCGATCGCGAACGCCTCGTCATCGGGCGACTCCCACGACTGCTCGACGCCCGGCAGCAGCTCCTCGAGTTCCAGGTAGCGCTCGACCTGGTCCAGGACCGATGCCTCGACGGCACGCTCGTCCTTGACCCCGGCATGAGGAGCCTTGCGGAAGTCCACGCCCGTCAGTTCGATCTCGCGCTCGCTCAGGAGGTATTCCGGCGAGACATGCAGCGCCTTGGCCATCGCCAGCAGGATCGTGGAGCTCGGCATCATCTCGTCGCGTTCGTACTTGCCGATGGCCTGGGCGGAGACCTGCCCCTGGATCGCGGCCTCCAGCTCGCGCAAGGACAACCCGAGGGCCTCTCGGGCCCTCTTCAGTCGGTTTCCGATCATGGTGCTCTCCGCAGCTTTGTAGTTTACAGATTGACTATGTACATTGTTGTTTGTAAACTTCATCGCGTCAACTACTACGAACTGGAGGTTCGTGATGACTAACCGGAAAAACGTCCATGTCGTGCAGCGCGACGAAGGCTGGGGAACGCTGCGTGAGGGCGGTCAACGCGCCACCCAGATCTACAACACCCAGGCCGAAGCAATCCGGGCAGGTCGCGAGATGGCTCGTCAGGGCCAGGGAGAATTGCTGATTCACGGACAGGACGGGCGCATCCGCGCGCGTGACTCCTACGGCAACGACCCGTGCCCGCCACAGGACAGCAAGTGATCAAGCTCGACATCAAACTGCCGGACACGCGTGACCTGATGCGTGCGGCCATGCAGGCGATCGAGCGCAGCATCACCGATAAGGCCAAGCGCGCCGCGGCACGACACGGCGGCGTGACGGTGAAGTTCGACCGGAAGCTGGACGGAACTATCCGGTCTGTGAATTTCCAGGGTTCTGAAGCTGCGGTCCAAGCAGCTCGATCAGCGATCACTGACTGAGAGCGATTCCATGGCGTTCGTCTCTCGACATCTCCTGTCACTTTGTGTTTGATGAGAACCTCATCATGCGCGAATGGCGCAGGAGCTGACACCCAGCCGACGAACAGCCCCGCGGAGCCGTCAAGGCACTCGACAGCAGGCCGCAAAGCGTCTCAATCCTCTTCGCGCCGACCGAGGCCGCCGCAACGCGGACGCTGGACTTCTTCGCGGCCACGATCCGCAACCCGCACACCCGGCGCGCCTAAACGCACGCGGTCAGCGAGTTCTCCGACGGGTGCCAGGCACAGGGCGTCACGGACATCCGCGATGTGCGCCCGATGCACGTCGCCGCCTACGTCGAGTCGCGCCATAAAGACCAGCAACTGGCCGCACCCTCGATCAAGCAACGCCTGGCGGCGTTGCGCATGCTCTTCGACGGGCTCGTTGTCGGCCAAGTCATGCCGACCAATGCCGCCTGATCGGTCCGCGACCCAAAGCACTCGGTCAAGGAGGGCAAGACGCCTGTTCTGACGGCAGAGTCAACCCGCGCGAGCGGGGATGGACCCCTGAATTTGCATTGGGGGCCTGAGTGATCGCCCACGCTGAACCAAGGAGAAAGACTGTTGCCCGGCCGGCACGCGAGGTTCCGGCATGCGACGTGTGCATGCGCAAAGCACAGAGGCGTCCACACCCGTCCAGTCGCGACACTCCCGAACCGATGAACCGCCTTGGCGCGGCGATGCAGCGCAACATCCAGTTCTGCTTCGTCACCAAGACCGCGCCAGCTGCCCCGCGCGAGCGAGGAAGAACTCAGCCGCCGTCACCAGACAGGGCGCTTCACACCAGCTGCCCTGCGTGCCGACCGGCTCCGCAGCCGAGGCAATCCTGACTCACGCTCTCCGCACGCGACTCGGATCGATGCCCGAACGCCCAGCCTCACTCAACCGCCCCACCACCACTACGCCCGCGCGTGGCGCATCAGCCCGCCCGGCTACCCCCGCGCCAGCGGATTGGGCTGCGGCTCAGCCACTTTCTGCAGCCGGTTCTTGTCGACATGGTGGAAGGGTTCGTCCTGGCCGAGGATCTGCAGGACGGTGTCTTCTTCGTAGCCCCAACTGCCGTCTTCATGGTAGGAGACGGTGATGCTGAAGGCGGTGGTCTTGAAGGCGTGGTTCAGGAACGGGGCGCTGCAGATGCCCCAGGTGTCCAGGCCCTGCGTGGCCTGCAGGCTGAAGCTGCTGGCATCCGGCGTGGCGGTGCCGGCGGCCATGGCGGTCTGGCCGCGGGGGATGGTGAGGGTGTGGATCACGGTGCCGGTGGCGGGCTCCCAGAGCCAGTAGCCCACCTGCTCGTGATAGGTCTTCACCTGATCGGGCTTGGTGATGTGCGTGTGGTAGCGCAGGCCATAGAGCAGCTGCGGGCCGTTGGTGACGGGGTCGATGGGCTGCAGTTCCAGGCGCTCGACGTAGGCCTGCTTCTTCGGGCCTTCGGCCTTGGGTTTCAGGTCCAGGCCGCGCGTGCCTTCCCAGACGCCGGCCATGCGCGTGAGCGGCCCCAGGTTGCGCAGCGTGTGCACATCGATGGGGCTGGGTTCGGTATAGATGTCGCTGGGATAGTCGCTCATGATGTCGGATGCTGGAGGGTCGCGGCCGGCGGGGCTGGGCGGGATCAGGGCAGATGCCGGCTCACTTGCCGGCGCCCAGCCGTGCCTTGAGATCCTGGCCGACGCCCTTGTTGACGAACTGCAGCGTGGCCACCTTGGAAAGATCCACATCGCCGGGCTTGTACAGGCCGGCCCTGACCATCTGGTTGTAGAAATCCTGGATGCGCGCCGCGCTCATGGCGCCGATGCCGGCCTTGGCGGCTTCGCCGGAATCGACGATGCCCTGGCTCTTCATCAGCGCGACCGAGGCCTCGATCTCGGCCTCGGTCATCTCGGGGTTGTCCTTCAGCATCATGGCGTTGGCGGCCTTGCGGTCGCCATAGAGGTAGTTGACCCAGCCGACGATGCTGGCATCGACAAAGCGCTGCACCAGCTCCGGCTTGTTCCTCACCGTGTCCGTGCGGGCCTCGATCACCGTGCTGTAGGTGGAAAAGCCGTGATCGGCCAGCAGGTGCACCACGGGCTTGAACTTGCCCTGGTTTTCCACGTAGATGGGCTCGGCCACCGAATAGCCCTGCTGGATGGCCCTCTTGTTGGCCAGGAAGGGGCCGAGGTTGTAGTTGTAGGGCTTGAGCGCCTCGTCCTTGAAGCCGTGCACGGCCTTCAGCCACTGCCACCAGCTGAACTGGCCGTCCTTGGCGATCAGCGCCACGGGCGCGCCCTTGAGGCTCTCGAACTTCTCGAAGCCCTGGCCCGGGTGCGCCATCAGCGCCTGCGGATCCTTCTGGAACATGGCGGCCACCACCACGGTGGGCACGCCGTTCTTCACGTTGTCGAAGCTGTGCAGCAGGTTGCCCGTCATCAGGAAATCGATGCGGCCGGCCGGCAGCAGCGGCCGGTTGTTCACCTGCGGTCCGCCCGGCTGGATGGTCACCGCGAGACCCGCTTTCCGGTAGGTGCCATCGGCCAGCGCCTGGTAGAAGCCACCGTGCGCGGCCTGCGCCTTCCAGTTGGTGGCAAAGGTGATCTTGTCCTGCGCCTGTGCGGCCGTGCAGGCGGCCAGCAGCGCGCCGGCAAGAAGGAGGGGGGCGTTGCGCATGTCGGGGGCTCCTGTTGCGTTGAGGGTGGCCGCCAGCGCAGCCCGGTGGACCGGCGGCCGGGCGGCGGGCGCGCGGCGGGCCGTCAATCCCAGCCCTGCGATTCTGAACCCTCGCGCGGGCCCAGCCAGGCGCGGGACAGCGCGTGCAGCAGCCCGAAGATCAGCACGCCGGTCAGCACCAGCAGCGCCAGCGCGGCAAACATCTTGGGCGTCTCGGTGCGGAAGCTGGCCTCCAGGATGCGCGAGGCCAGGCCCGTGTCGCGCCCGGCCGCGCCGGCCACCATCTCGGCCGTGACGGCACCGATCAGGCTCAGGCCGCCGCTGATCTTCAGCCCGGCCAGGAAGTAGGGCAGCGCCGA
Source organism: Rubrivivax sp. (assembly GCA_016790225.1). The sequence continues at coordinate 37,662 of JAEUOZ010000030.1, read as the reverse complement.
GGGCGCGCGCAGCAGGGCCAGACGCTGCCATCGGGTGGCGCGGTAGAGCTGGAAGAGCTCGGCCAGATGGCGGTCCACCGCGCGCAGGCCCACCACGGTGTTGGACAGGATCGGGAAGAAGGCCACGATCCAGGCGCACAGCAGCAGCGCGGCGGTGGTGCTGTCCACATAGATCAGGATCAGCGGCGCGACGGCGACGATGGGCGTGACCTGCAGCACCACGGCCACCGGAAAGAAGGCGCGCTCCAGCGTGGGCGAGAGCGCAAAGACCGCGGCGATCAGCACGCCGCCCGCGCAGGCCAGTGCCAGCGCGCCCAGCGTGATCTGCAGCGTATTCCACCAGCTCGCGGCCAGCGAGGGCGCATTGGCGGCCAGGGTCTGCGCGATCAGCGAAGGCGCCGGCAGCGTGTAGGCCGGGATCTGCGCCAGGCGCACCAGCAGTTCCCAGGCGAGCAGCAGGCCCAGCAGCATCAGCGCCGGCAGGCCGATGCGCTGCAGCGGGCCGCCCTGGGCGTGCGGCGCCGCCGACACGGTGCGCGCCGCCCCGCCCGGCGCGCGCGCTGTGGAGCCCACATCCGGCTTCATGCGACGGCCTCTTCCAGCGCCAGGCTCACCTGGCGGCAGCACTCGAAGAACGCGGCAGACAGGCGAAAGCCGCGCTCGCGCGGGTGCGCCTGCGGCACGGCGATCTCCGCCACCACGCGCCCGGGCCGGGGCGACATCACCAGCACGCGCTGGCTCAGGTAGACCGCCTCGGCCACGTTGTGTGTGACGAAGACGGTGGCCGGGCGCAGCCGCTGCCACCACTGCAGCAGATCACCTTGCAGCTTCTGCCGGGTGAAATCGTCCAGCGCAGCAAAGGGCTCGTCCATCAGCAGCACGCGGGGCTGCGTGACCAGCGCGCGGGCGATGGACACGCGCATCTTCATGCCGCCGGACAGCTGCGCCGGCCGCGCGCGCTCGAACTCCGCCAGGCCCACGGCCTGCAGCTGCTGGCGCACGGCCGCGGCGCTCTCGGCGCGGCTGCGGCCCTGCAGGCGCAACGGCAGCCAGACGTTGTCGAACACGCTGGCCCAGGGCATCAGCGTGGGCTCCTGCAGCACGAAGGCGGTGGCCGGGTCCGCAGCCCCCGGCGCAGCGGCCGGGGCGGACACCTCACCGCCGCTGGCGGGCAGCAGGCCGGCCAGCAGGCGCAGTGCGGTGCTCTTGCCGCAGCCCGAGGGCCCGACCAGCGCGATCCACTCACCCGCCGCGGCCTGCAGCGTCAAGCCCTGCAGCGCCAGCACGCCGCCCGCGTGGTGCAGGCTCACGTCCTGCAGGGCCAGCAAGGGCTGCGCGGGCGGCGGCGCGCTCATCCCCGCACGCCCGGCTTCAGGCCGGCGCCGCGCACCTCGATGCGCACGCGCTGGCGCTCGCGGCCGTCCGCGCCGACCAGGCTCACGACGTGGCGCCCGGGCCAGGGCGCCCAGCTGGCGCGCGGCCCCTGGCCCACGCGCCGGCCGTTCACCAGCCAGGTGCCGGATTCGCCTTCCAGCACCAGGCGCTGCGCCGCGGGCGGGATGTCCGGATCCAGCGCCAGCAGGCTGCCGTCGCGCGGATGCGTGATGCCGAAGCGCTGCGCCCGGTGGCTGATCTGCGCCGTTGGCTGCACGAGCGCGATCTCGGTGCCGGCCAGGAAGAGCTCGGTGCGCGGCGGCTCGCGCTCGTCGGCGTGGCGCAGCGCGCTGGCCACCACGCCCGCGGGCAGCGCGGGGGCGGGCGGCGGGCGGCCTTCGTGCAGCGCCAGCATCAACGTGCGCCACACCGGCGCCGCGCCACTGACGCCGGAGACCTCGTGCATCGGCGCGCCGCTGGCATTGCCCACCCACACGCCCACGGTGTAGCGGCTGCTGTAGCCGATGCACCAGTTGTCGCGCAGGTCCTTGCTGGTGCCGGTCTTCACCGCGGCGTGGAAGGGCAGCGCCAGCGCGCTGTCCAGGCCGAAGGTGGCGGCGCGCGCGGCGTTGTCGGCCAGGATGTCGGTGACCAGGAAGCTGGCCGCCGCATCGGCCACGCGGCGCGGCGCAGACGCGCTGGCCAGCGGGCTCGGCGTCGCGCCCGCGGCGCGATCCGGCGCCGGGCCTTGCAGGCGCACCTCGCTGTGCAGGCCGCCATTGGCCAGCGTGCGGTAGGCATTGGTCAGGCCCAGCAGCGTGACCTCGGCACTGCCCAGCGCGAGCGCCTGGCCGTAGAAGCCGCCGGTGTGGGGCAGCTTCAGGCCCAGCGCATTCAGGCGCTGCAGCAGCGCATCGGGGGGCAGCAGGGCACCGGCGCGCACGGCCGGGATGTTCAGGCTGCTGCCCAGGGCCTGGCGCGTGCTCACCCAGCCGCGAAAGCGCCGGTCGTAGTTCTGCGGCAGGTACAGCCCGGCGCCGGTGCTGATCTGCGCGGGTGAATCGTCCAGCAGCGAAGCCGGTGTCAGCAGGCGGCGCTCGAAGGCCAGCTGGTAGACGAAGGGCTTCAGCGTGGAGCCCGGCTGGCGCCGCGCCAGCACGCCGTCCACCTGCGGCGCGTCCGACAGGCCCGCGCCAGTGCTGCCCACCCAGGCCAGCACCTCGCCGCTGCGGTTGTCCAGCACGATCACCGCGCCGTCCTCGACGTTGCGGCGCGTCAGCTCGCCCAGCTGCTGGCGCAGGCTGCGCAGCGCCAGGCGCTGCAGGCCGGCATCCAGCGTGCTGGCGGCCGGCTGCTGCGCGCCCGCCTTCAGCAGCTGGCGGGCTGCGTGGGGCGCCAACTGTTCACCCAAGGGGCTGGTGCCCGGGCGCCTGAGGGCGGCCTCGGTCAGGCCGGCCACGCCGGTGCAGGGCCGCTGCTGCAGCGCCAGCACGCCGCAGGCGCGCTCGGCCACGCGCGCGGCGGGCGCGTTGGGCGCGCGCACCAGGGCTGCGGCGATGGCGGCCTCCTGCGCGTCCAGCCCGCTGCTGTGCTTGTTGAACAGTGTCTGCGCCAGCGCCTCGATGCCCACCAGTTCGCCGCGCAGCGGCACGGTGTTGAGATAGGCCTCGAGGATCTGGTGCTTCTGCCAGCGCGCTTCCAGCTGCGTGGCGGTGATCGCCTGGCCCAGCTTCTGGCCCACGCTGCGCCCGCCCACGGGCCGCGCGAGGCCTTCGTCGATGAGCCCGGCCAGCTGCATGGTCAGCGTGGAGGCGCCCTGCGTGCGCGTATTCCAGACGTTGGCCCAGGCGCTGCGTGCCACGCCGGCCCAATCGACGCCGCTGTGCTGCCAGAAGCGCCGGTCTTCGCTGAGCACGATGGCTTCCAGCAGCGCGGGCGAGAGCTGCTCGATCGGCACCCAGTGCAGGCGCCGCACGCCGCGGTCCACGCGCAGGGTCTGGATGGGCGTGCCGTGGCGATCCAGCAGCGCCTGATCCGAAGGCCGGTGCGCGGCCCGCACCTCGGCAAAGCCGGGCACGGCGCGGGCCGGAGCGGCGGCCAGCAGCAGCGCGGCGCAGGCCAGCAGAGCCCGCGATGCGCGCGTGGCGCACGCGCGCCCGGGCAGGGCGCGCCCGTCGGCCGCTCGCCTCACGGCTGCACCTCCAGTGCCGCGTTGGGGGTCTCGCCGAAGCTTTCCGGCGCGTACATGGCTTCCACGCGTGTGGGCGGCAGGCCGAAGCGGCCGGGGTTGTTCAGGCGCAGCGTGTACTCCAGCACATGCCGCCCGCGTGGCAGGTAGCCCCAGTAGCTGCGGAAGGCCTCGAAGCTGCGCTCTTCATAGGCAGCCCAGGCCGCGCCCTCGCGGCGCTCGGTCCCCGTGGCGATGGCGCTGTCGCGGCCCAGACCGCTGCCCAGGATCGTGGCGCCTGCGGGCACCGGGTCGCTCAGCACGACCCAGCTCATGTCGGCCAGGGCTTCGATCTCCAGCCGCACGCGCAGCACATCGCCGCGGCTGAAGACACCCGCCTGGCGCGCCTGCACGGCGCTGACGCTGCGTGTGACGGCATAGCCGGCGCGCACGGGTGCCGTCAGCGGCACGGCGGCCAGGCTCTGCACGGTGATCCACGGGCGCCCGCTGCCTTCGTGCTGCAGGTTCAGCGTGGCGGCCTGCGCCGGCCAGGGCAGCAGCAGCCGCGTGCCTTCGAGCCGGGCCGGCCAGTCGATCGTGGCCGGGGCAGCGGAGCCCGCCGCGGCGCCCGGCGCCGCCAGCGTGGCCCGTGTGCGGCCGGCCACGGGCACGCTCTCGAAGCGGCGGCCGAAGCGCTCCAGCGCCAGCGCGCTCCAGGCGTTGGCGGTGGTCGTCAGCCAGGCGCCGCGCTGCTGTCGTGCGAGGTGGCCCACCACCAGGCGCGGCAGGTCCTCGCGCCAGCCGGGCTCATCCATGACGGCCAGGATCAGCCGCGCGGCATTGCTGTCGGCGCTGTCCATCAGCCACCACCAGAAATCGTTCTCTTCCTGGCTGAAGCGCAGCGTGGTGCCGCCCAGCACCAGGCGCGCGCGCAGCTGCTGCTGGGCCTGCGCCAGCTGCGCGCTGCGCTCGGGCAGCGCCGGCATCCGCTGCAGCACGCCCAGCCAGTCGATCAGCGCGGCGGTGGGCCAGGCGGCCTGCGCCTCGGCGCTGGTGCGCACCGAGCCCAGCCAGCGCGCATCGGCCTTGCCGTGGCGGGCCAGCGCGGCCAGCGCGGCGAGCTTGCGCACCTCCAGATCGGCGCGGGGCGCCCAGAAGCGGCGCTCGATGCGGCCCTGCACGAAGGCGGCCAGCCCCTGCAGCATGCGCTCGCGCGCCGGGGCGGGGATCTCCCAGCCGGCCTCGTGCGCGGTGCTCAGGAGGTAGGCGCTCAGCACGTCGCTGCCGCGCGGCGCGTCAGCCTCGCGCGGGGGGAAGTAGGCCGCCAGGCCGTCGCTGTCCAGGTAGGTGGGCAGCGCCTGCATCAGCGCGGTCCATTGCGCGTCATCGCGCAGGCCGATGGCCTTGGAGGCCTGCTGCTCCAGGCAGGTGAAGGGGTAGGTCTCGAAATAGCGGCGGATGCCGGGCAGCGCGCCGCTGAGCTGCGCCTGGGCCACCACCGCCAGGCCCCCGCGGCGGCTGCCGTCAGGCCCGGCCAAGGCCTGCGCCGGCACCTGCACCGGCAGGCTGAAGCTGCCGTCCAGCGGCTGCACGCTGGCTTGCAGCACGCGTGTGGGCACGCTCTCCTTCACCAGCTGCAGCTGGCGCAGGCGGTCGCTGGCCTTGCCGGCGCCGCCCGGGGTCTCTTCGGCCGCCGCTTCCCACTGGATGCTGATGGCGCCGGCGGGCACCTGCACCGGCCAGCTCAGCGCCGCGGTGCCGCCGGCCGGGATGCGCGTGTCCTGCGGCGGCAGGTTCAGCGGCGTGCGCGCCAGATCGGCGCCGCCGGCACCGGCCGGCGTGTTGACGGTGCCGTTCAGGCTGGCGCGCACCGCCATCTCGCGCGCCGTGGTGTTGCGCAGCGTGAGCTGGGCCGCAAAGCGGTCGCCTTCGCGCACCAGCGGCGGCAGGCCGGCCAGCACCTGCAGATCCTGCGTCACGCGGATGCGCGTGAAGCCGCTGCCGAAGGTCTGCACCCCGGCATCGGCCACGGCCACCAGCCGGAAGCTGGTGAGCGAATCGTTCAGCGGCACCTCGATGCGCGCCTCGCCGCGGGCATCCAGCGTGACGGCCGGCTTCCACAGCAGCAGGGTGTCCAGCAGCTCGCGCGCGCCGGCGCGACCCCCGCCACCCCCGGCGGCCACGGCCTTGCGCCCGTAGTGGCGTCGCCCGATCACCTCGCTCTGCGCGGTGGCGGTTTCCACGCCCCAGGGGCGCTCGCGCAGCATCGCCTCCAGCAGATCCCAGGAGTCGTTGTCCTTCAGCGCCAGCAGGCCTTCGTCGACCGCGGCAAAGGCCACTTCGGCCCCGGCGGCCGGCTGGCCGTCCGGGCCGCTGACCTTGACCAGCACCTGGGCCTTGCCGCGGATCGTGTACTGCGCCTGGTCGGCGCTGACCTGCACCTTCAGCTGGTGCGCCGCCAGGCCGACCTTGAGCTGCGCGACGCCAAACTTGTAGGTCGGCTTGGACAGATCGACCATCGCGGTCGGCGGCTGGTAGTCCTTGCCCTCGCCCAGCCAGGCGCGCGCCCAGGACAGCGGCTCCTTCCAGCCCCAGGTGAAGAACGAGGTCCAGGGCACTTCGCGCACCCGCCCGCGCACCGCCAGCACACTGACATAGACGTTAGGGCCCCAGCCCGGCTCGATCTTCAGCTCCACCGTGGGGTCGTTGCCGCGCAGCGTCAGCACGCGCGTGTCGATCACGCCTTCGCGCTCGATCGCCACCAGGGCGGTCGCCTCGCGAAAGGGCATGCGCACCTGCAGGCGCGCGGTCTCGCCAGGTTCGTAGCGGCTGCGCTCGGGCAGCACGTCGATGCGGTCGTCGTTGTCCTGCGCAAACCAGAGCTCGCCCTGGCGCGTGATCCACACGCTGGTGGCGGCCTGCGCCGCCTGGCCTGCGGCATCCTGGGCCTTGGCGATCAGCTCCACCTCGCCGGCACTGTCCAGCCGCGCCTCGCACTCCAGCAGGCCGCGATCGTCGGTCTTGCCGGTGCACAGCACGCCCAGGTCCTGCACTTCGGTGCGGTTGTCGTAGGCATAGAAGCCGCCGACCAGGCGCTTGCGCGTGCTCAGCGTCTGCAGCAGCCGCCCACGCAGCTCCACGGCCTGGCCCTTGATCGGCTTGCCGCTGACATCCAGCGCCAGCGTGCTCACACGCACGGGCCCGCGCTGGCTGGCCCAGCTGCCGCTGCGCACACCCAGCACCACGGCGCTGGGCCAGGTGGGCACGCGGGCGCTGACGGTCTGCACCTCGCCGTTGGGATCGGCATAGCTCAGCTCGGCGCGGATCTCGCCCGGCCGATCGCGCGGCACACGCTGCGCCGGCAGCGGCATCACCCAGCGCGCGCTGCCGTTGCGATCGGTGGACAGCGCCATGCGATCGGCCACCAGGCGCGCGGCCGCGCTGTCCGCGGCCTCGCCGGACTCGGGCTCGGGCACGGGCGGCGTGCCGGCGGCGATGTCGCGCGGCGGCTGGAAGCTGAAGGCCGGATAGTCCTCGAAGGCCAGGCCGCGTTCGCGCCACTGCGCGGTGCCGCGCAGCTCGGCCTGCGCCATCGGGCCGCCGGACATGAAGTTCATCTGCACGTCCAGCGCCAGCTCCTGCGGCGCGATCAGCGCGCCCTTGGGCGGCACCAGCCGCGCATCCACCAGCGGCACACGGAACTCCTCCACACGGAAGCTGCCGGCGTCCAGGCTGAGCGCCGGGCGCTGGGCCGCACCGCTGCCGCTGGCGGGGCGCTCCAGCGTCACCAGGTGATGGCCCAGGCGCGCAGCGGCCGGGATATTCCAGCTCGTGAGGCTGCTGCGCACGCCGTTCCAGCTCATCGGCAGCGTGCTCTCCTGGCCGCTGCCTTCGTGCACGATGCGCACGCGGGTGGGCAGGTCTTCGGGCTTGAGCCATGCCAGGCCCGCGGCGGTCTCGCTGCGGATGAAGTGCTTCATCGACACGGTCTCGCCGGCGCGCAGCAGCGTGCGGTCGAACACCGTGTGGGCGCGCAGCACCGTGGGCTCCTGCGGCCCGCTCAGCGGCAGGTTGAAGCGCCAGGGATTGATGCCTTCGTTCCAGCTGCTGAAGGCGAAGCTGGTATCCACCACGCCGTGCTCGTCGGTCTTGCGCGCGCTGACGAAGAAGCCCACGTCGGCCAGGCACTCGGTGCGCGCGGTAGGCAGCGGCTGCTCGATGCGCGCGCGGCCCTGCGCATCGCTGCGCCCGCTCCACAGCGGCTTGCCGCTGCAATCGAAGACCTGCACCTCGGCCTGCGGTACCGGGCGCGCACGGTCCAGCGAGGTCACCCAGACCAGCGAGTTCTCGCGGCCGGTCTTCACATGCACGGCCAGGTTGGTCACCAGCACGGCGCTGCGCACATACATCGGCGCTGGCGGCTGGCCCGGGGTCTGCGCCAGCAAGGCTTCGCCCAGGCGGCGCGATTCGATTTCCACCACGTGCAGCCCGGGCTCGGGCAGCGGGATGCCCACCACTTCGAAGGGCCGCGGATCGCCGCCCTGCAGCGCGGGCAGATCCAGCCGTCGCGCGCTGGCCTCGGTCTTCAGCATCGCGATCTCGCGCGTGCCCACGCGGCGCTCGACCTGCCGCTTCACCTCGCGCCCGCGCTCGTCCTTCTCCACCACGGTCTCGAACCAGCGCTCGCGCGGCTGGCCGGCTTCGCGCGCGCTCAGATCGCGCTCGTGCAGCTTGTGCACGCGGGCGTAGGCCTGCAGCATGGCCAGCGGTTCCTGCACCCGCAGCACGCGCACCTGGCCGGCGCTCGCGCCGGGGCGCAGATCGCCCTGCACATGACGCAGCGTCACCGGCAGGGACGGATCGGCCAGCCGCTCCAGGATGCCGAAGGGCGCGGCGGCCAGCTTGGCGATCGGCGGCGCCTCGCCGGTGGCCACCGTCAGCGGAAAGCTGCCGGCATTGGCCAGCGGGCGCCCGGCGGCATCCTTGAAGTCGCGCGGCAGCTCGATCACATAACGGGCGTTCTCCGCCAAGGGCACGGGAAAGCGCAGCTCGCTGACTTCCGGGTCCTTGTTGTCCTTGTCGAAGACCGGGGCCAGCGCGGCACCACCGGCCACGGGCTTGAGCCGCACCTGCTGCGCCAGCGCGCGCGGCACCGACTCGGACAGGCGCAGCCACAGCGGGCGGATCGGCAGGCAGGGCGCCTGCGCGCGTTCGCGCTCGCAGCTGAAGTCGGCGCTGAAGGCGCGCCGCACGCTATAGCGGAAGCTGCGCGTGTCGCGCGTGCGCAGTGCGGCATTGGCCTGCGCCGCGATGCCCGGGCCCAGCACCAGGCGCAGGCCCGCTTCGTGGGGCAGCGGGCGCTGGCAGCTCAGGAGCACCAGGCGATCGGCCTGCTGAAGGCGGCCCCGCTCGCGCAGCAGCGCCTCGCGCGGCGGGCCGCTCTCGATGCGCACGGGCAGGCGCTCGCCGATGCCCTCGACCTCGCACCAGGCGTTGGCGGCCAGCGTGGCGGCACTGGGGGCGCCGTTGAACTGCAGCAGGAAGTGCTGGTCTTCCTCGATCGTCGCGCCCTCGTAGGGCTCGATGCGCTCCACCGCCGGCCCGCCGGTCTGGAAGCTGAAGCGCGTGCGCCCGCCGAGGCTGCCTTCCAGCGGCTTCCAGCCCGGCTTGATGGCCAGCGTGCAGCTCACGCCCGGCGGCAGCGAGCGGCGGAAGTCGTAGGTCCACAGCTGCGGATTGACCCAGCGGCCGCGGCCTTCCGGCACGGGGCCTTCGCACTGCAGTTCGGCCGGATCGGGCTGGGCCCCGGTGCCCAGCGTCACCACCGGGACGTCGAACCCCAGCACCAGTTGCCGTACCTGCGACACCTCGCCCTGCGGCGTGGCGCGGCTGATGCTCGCGGCGTCGGCGCTGCCGAAGGCCGTCAACGCGGCCAGCGCCATCAGCGCGAGCGCCGCGCCGCGGGCGGTGGCCTGGCGGGCCCGATGCGATCCCAGCGGTGTCTTCGTCGTCATGCTGCGCGCCCCTCTTGCGTGGCACGCGCCAGCGTGCCGACGTGAAGTCTAGGGCGATGCGGCCACCTCGCCGCCAGGCGCCGGCCGCCCGACAGCGCGTCGGCCCGAAGACAGTCGGCCGTCAACCGACATCCAGCGCCTCACGTCAGCCGCTTGACGCCTTCCAGCGTGCAGGCATAGACGGCGTTGCGCAAGGCTGCGATGGCCTCGTAGCGCGGGAAGCTGCGGCGCCAGGCCAGCACCACGCGCCGCGTGGGCACGGGCGGCGTGAACTTCAGGTAGGCCACATGCGGCTGCGGCTCGGCGGGCACGCTGAGCTGCGGTACCACGGTGAGGCCCATGCCGGATGCCACCATGTGCTTGATGGTCTCCAGCGAGCTGCCTTCGAAGCTCTTGCGGATGCCCTCGGCATCGCTGGAAAAGCGCGCGAACTCCGGGCAGACCTCCAGCACGTGATCGCGGAAGCAGTGGCCCGTGCCCAGCAGCAGCATGGTCTCGGCCTTCAGCTCCTCGCTGCTGACCTGCTTGCGCCGCGCCAGCGGGTGGGTTCTGGGCACGGCCACCATGAAGGGCTCGTCATACAGTGGCGCCACGGCCAGGCCCGTGTCCGGGAAGGGCTCGGCCATGATGGCGCAGTCCAGCTCGCCGCTGCGCAGCATCTCCAGCAGCTTGATGGTGAAGTTCTCCTGCAGCATCAAGGGCATCTGCGGCGTGCGCTCGATGGCCTGCTTCACCAGCTCGGGCAGCAGGTAGGGCCCGATGGTGTAGATGATGCCCAGCTTCAGCGGGCCGTGCAGCGGATCCTTGCCGCTCTTGGCGATCGCCTTGATGGCGGCCGCCTGCTCGATCACCACCTGCGCCTGCCGCACGATCTGTTCGCCCAGCGGCGTCATGCTCACTTCGTTGCCGCCGCGCTCGAAGATCTTCAGGTCCAGCTCGTCTTCCAGCTTCTTGATGGCCACGCTGAGCGTCGGCTGGGAGACGAAGCAGGCCTCCGCCGCGCGCCCGAAATGGCGTTCGCGCGCCACGGCCACGATGTAGCGCAGTTCAGTCAGGGTCATGCCGGCATTCTCGGTCGCTCGGGGCTTTGGCGGTGGAAGGCGGGTTGGCAGCCGGGTTTGCCCGGGCGACCGCCAATTCCTGCACCATGACGGGGCGCGCCAGCCGTGATAGGCTGCCCGCCGGCAGGGTTTTTTGTCCTGCGAGGTCTGCGCAGCGTCCGCGCTGCGCCATGGCTCAGGGGGCTCTCGAACGAACCGCAGCTTCGCGACGCGTGAACCACCTCCCCTCTTCCAATGCCTCGGCGGGATCGCCTGCGGCATCCGCCGAGGCCCCGCCGGCGGGCTTGCTGCAGCTGGCGCTGGACGGCCTGCTGGCCCATGTCTGCCTGCTGGATCGACAGGGCCGGATCCTGCTGGTCAATCGTGCCTGGCGTGAGTTTGCGCTGCGCAACGGGGCTCCCGAAGGCACCGTCTTCATCGGCAGCAACTACCTGGCGGTGTGCGAAGCCGCCAGCGGCGACGAGGCCGGCGACGCCCGCGCCGTGGCCGAGGGCTTGCGCCGCGTGCTGGCAGGCGCGGAAGCCCTCTTCGAGTATGAATACCCCTGCCACTCGATGAGCGAACTGCGCTGGTTCGGCGTGCAGATCAGCCGCGTGGAGCTGCCCGACGGCCCCGGCGCCGTGGTTGCCCACCATGCCGTGACGGCCCAGCGCCTGAATGCGGCCCGCCTGAAGCAGCGCCAGACCCTGGAGACCATGGGGACGCTGGCGGGCGGCATGGCGCACGACTTCAACAACGTGCTGGGCGCGATCCTGGGCAATGCCGCGCTGGCGCTGGACCAGACGGAGCCCGGCCTGCCCGCGGCCGAGGCGCTGCGCCGCATCCAGCTGGCCGGGCAGCGCGCGCGCGAGGTCGTGCGCCGCATCCTGGCGGTCAGCCGCGGCCACCTGCAGCCGGCGCAGGTGCAGCCCTTGCGGCCCTTGATCGAAGAGACGATGTCGATGCTGCGGCTGACCCTGCCGCCCGAAGTGGAACTCCGCGGCGAACTGGCCGAGGAGCCGCTGTGGGCCTGCGTCGACGCGACCGAGCTGCAGCAGGCCCTGCTCAACCTGGCGCACAACGCGCGCCATGCGCTGGTCAACGGAACCGGCCGGGTGACGCTCGGTCTGGCCGTGGCCGATCCGCCGGAGGCGGGCACGGCGTCCGAAGCCGCGCCGCAGCTGCGTCTGTGGGTCAGCGATACCGGCAGCGGCATGAGCGAGAAGGTGCGGGCCTACATCTTCGAGCCCTACTTCACCACGCGCGGCGACCGCGGCGGCACCGGGCTGGGCCTGGCTCAGGTGCAGCAGGCCGTGCAGCGGGCCGGTGGCCGCATCGAGGTGCAGACGCGCCTGGGCGCCGGCAGCTGCTTCGACATCCTCCTGCCGCGCTGCGCCGAACCGGACGATCGGGCCATGGATCAGGTGCAGGAACAGCAGGCACAGATCCAGGGCGGCAGCCCGGCGCGGGTGCTGCTGGTGGATGACGACGAGGTGGTCGGCATCACGCTGGAAGCCCTGCTGGAGCGTGCCGGGCACCAGGTGACGCGCGTGAATACCGGCGCGGCGGCCCTGCAGTGCCTGGCCCGGACACCCGCGGACTTCGACCTGCTGATCACCGATCAGACCATGCCTCACATGACCGGTCTGGAGCTGTGCCGCGCAGCCCGCTTGCAGCGTGCCGACCTGCCGCTGCTGCTGGTTTCCGGCACGGTGGACGAAAAGCTCGCCGGGCAGGTGCGTGCGATGGGGCACTCGGCCGTCGTGGCCAAGGAAGAGGCGGCCGAGCAGCTGCTGCGCTGGCTTTCGGTCCTGCGCAGCGGATGACGCAAGGGGCCGGCCCGCCCGGGCGGCAGGTCACCCGCGGCGGTGACGGGCGGCCCGGTTCGTGCCAGGGGCGCCCCGCATCGGCGCGCCGCCCCATGCCCCGACGCGCAACACCCCGAGCCCGGCTTGGTTATGCTCGCGGCCCGTTTTCGCAGAAGTTCGAGTGATGGCCATGAAGTCACCCCGTCTCCGCCCGCCGATGGACTGGATCGTTGGAGCTGCAGCGCGGCGCTGCGCCGCAGGGCTGCTGGCGCTGGCCGGCGCCGCCGCGCAGGCCCAGACCCCGGCGCCGGCCCCGCAGCCCGCCGCACCCGCGCAGGGCGGGCCGATCAGCATCGTGTCGCCCGAGCGAACGGTGCGCGCCGAATTCGGCCTGCCGCTGAACGCGGCCCAGCAGCTGATCACCGAAGGCAAGCCGCGCGAGGCGCTGACCAAGCTGCTGGAGGCCGAGGCCATTCCCAGCCGCACGCCCTGGGAGACCTGGGTGCTGGAGCGCACGCGCGCCACGGCAGCGCAGCGCGCGGGTGATACGCCGCTGGTGATGAAGTCGATCGAGGCCGCGCTGGCCACCGGCATGGCCGAGCCGGCCGAAGAGCTGCAGCTGGTGGAAGCGATGGTCGGCTCGGCCGCGCGCGACAAGGACCATGCCCGCGTGCTGCGCTGGGCCAAGCGATATGACGAACTGCAAGGCCCCAACGACGCCGTGCGCGTGATGCGCATCCAGAGCCAGGCGGAATCGGGCGACGAAGCCGGCGCGATGGCGGCGCTGAACGAGCGCGTGGCCGCGGCCGACAAGGCTGGCCGCGCGACGCCCGAATCGCACCTGCGCCTGCTGCTGAGCCTGCAGTACCGCGCCCGCGAGGCGGGTGCCACGCAGACGCTGGAGCGCCTGGTGGCCAGCACGCCGCGGCCGGAATACTGGGCCGATCTGGTGTCCCGCGCGGCGCGCGAGCCCGGCCTGAGCGACCGCGCGCTGCTGGAGCTCTACCGCCTGCTGCGTGTCACCGGCAACCTCAAGGCCGGCGATCTGCGCTACGAGATGGCCCAGATCGCTCTGCGCGTGGGCCAGCCCGGCGAGGCGCTGGCCGTGGTCGAGGAGGCCTACGCCGCCAACGTGATGGGCACGGGCGCGCAGGCGGCCGATCACAACCGCTTCCGCGATCAGGCGCGCCGCCTGGCCGCCGCCGACAAGGCTGACCGGGCCGCCGCCGAGGCCGCCGCCAAGCGCGCGCCGGACGGCACCGCGCTGGCCGATCTGGGCTGGGCGATCGTCGCCTCGGCCGCGCCGGGCGCTGCGCCCGCCGAGCTGGAGCCCGGCCTGGCGCTGATCGAGCAGGGTGTGGCCAAGGGCGGCCTGCGCCGCGCCGCCGAGGCACGCCTGCACCTGGGCATGGCGCAGCTCGCCGCCGGCCGCAAGGACGCCGGCAAGCAGACGCTGGCCTCGCTGGCCGGCCAGGCCGGCAGCGATCCGCTGGCGCTGCCGATCCGCCTGTGGCACCTGTATGCGCAGGCGCCGGCCATGCTGCCGTCGCGGCAGTGAGCGTCAGACCGGGGCGGCGCGGCTGAAGGCAGCGCCTTCGAGCCCTCAGAGCCTGCAAGTCTTTTCAGCGCGTCCGAGCGGACCAGCGGGCGTGCTGGAAGAACTGAAGGGCCCTCAAGCCTTTAGGAACGCCTGGCGCGTCGCCAGCCAGCGATCCACCTGCGCGCGTGCGGCGCCGGGGTGTTGCTCCCACAGGCGCGCGGCCACCTCGCGGGCCTGCTGCAGCAAGGCGCCATCCTGCTCCAGATCGGCAAAGCGCAGCAGGGCATCGCCGCTCTGGCGCGCGCCCATGAATTCACCCGGGCCGCGGATCTGCAGATCGCGGCGCGCGATCTCGAAGCCGTCGGTGGTCTCGGCCATGGCGCGCAGGCGCTCCTTGCCGGTGTCGGACAGCGGCGGCGTGTAGAGCAGCACGCACACGCTGGCCACCGCGCCGCGGCCCACGCGCCCGCGCAGCTGGTGCAGCTGCGACAGGCCGAAGCGCTCGGCGTGCTCCACCACCATCAGGCTGGCATTGGGCACGTCCACGCCCACCTCGATCACCGTGGTGGCCACCAGCACGCCCATCTGCCCCCCGGCAAACAGCGACATCACGGCCGCCTTCTCGGCTGCCGGCATGCGGCCGTGCAGCAAGCCGACCAGGCAGCCCGGCAGCGACTCGCTCAGCTGCGCATGGGTCTCGGTGGCGTTCTGCAGATCCAGCGCCGCGCTCTCCTCGATCAAGGGACAGACCCAGTAGACCTGGCGTCCCCGCGCCACCTCGTCGCGGATGCGGCCGATCACCTGCTCGCGCCGGTTGTCGGCAAAGACCTTGGTCACCACGGGTGTGCGCCCGGGCGGCAGCGCATCGATGGTGCTGACCGCCAGATCGGCAAAGTAGGTCATGGCCAGCGTGCGCGGGATGGGCGTGGCGCTCATCATCAGCAGGTGCGGCTCCAGCGCCGCGCTGCCCGCACTGTCGCCGCCCGCGCTGAGCTTGTCGCGCAAGGCCAGGCGCTGCGCCACGCCGAAGCGGTGCTGCTCGTCGACCACGGCCAGCGCCAGGCGCGCAAAGACCACGTCCTGCTGGATCACCGCATGCGTGCCCACCACCAGCGCGGCCTCGCCGCTGGCCACGCGCGCCACCATCGCGGCGCGTGCCTTGCCCTTGCGGCTGCCGGTGAGCCAGGCGATGCCCACGCCCAGCGGCTCCAGCCAGTCCGCCAGCTTGCGAAAGTGCTGCTCGGCCAGGATCTCGGTGGGCGCCATCAAGGCGCCTTGCCAGCCGGCATCGATGGCGCGCGCCGCGGCCAGCGCCGCGACCACGGTCTTGCCGGAGCCCACATCGCCCTGCAGCAGGCGGTGCATGGGCGCGGCCAGCGCCAGATCGGCATCGATTTCGGCACACACGCGCTGCTGGGCCTCGGTCAAGGCAAAGGGCAGCGTCTTCAGCAGTCGCGCGTGCAGGCCTGCGGCCCCGGCGGGCGGCAGCGGCGGCGCGCGCAGCCGGGCCCGCTGCCGCCGGGCATCGGCCTGCGCCAGCTGCTGCGCCAGGAGCTCCTCGTACTTCAGCCGCTGCCAGGCGGGGTGCGAGCGGTCCTCCAGGGTCTGAAGGCCCAGCGGCGCGGGCGGCTGGTGCAGCAGCCGCACGGCCTCCTGCAGCGTCGGCAGGCCGGCCGGCACGCTGCCCGGCGGCAGCAGCTCGGGCAGCGGTGTGCGCTGCAGTGCCGCGGCGATCACCTTGCGCAGATAGGCCTGCGGCAGGGCCGCGCTGGTCGGGTAGACGGGCGTCAGCGTCTGCGGCAGCGCGGCGCCGGCGGCCACCACCTTCACCGCCGGGTGCACCATCTCGCGCCCGAAGTAGCCCACGCGCACCTCGCCCCGCGCCCGCACGCGCACGCCGGGCGCCAGGCTCTTCTGCTGGCCGGGGTGGAAGTTCAGGAAGCGCAGCAGCAGCTCGGCCTGTTCCTCGTCGTGCAGCAGCACCAGCAGCTGGCGCCGCGTGCGGGTTTCGACCCGGCACTCGCTGACCACGCCCTCCACCTGGGCCACATCGCCCTCGCGCAGGCTGCGCAAGGGCTGCAGCCGCGTCTCGTCCTCGTAGCGCAGCGGCAGGTGCAGCACGCAGTCGATGTCGCGCTGCAGGCCCAGGCGCTCCAGCGCACGCTGCGGAGCGCTCTGCGGGCGGGGTGTGTCAGCCATAGGCCCGGCATTGTGCGTTTGAGGCAGGCCAGGCGCCCCCAGGGTGGGGCGCAAAGGCTCGCGCCGGGCGGCCTGCCGTCCGGATAATCCGCATCCTCACCTGCCGGGTCGCGTGCCGGGCGGCGGCCCTCAGCGGGCGGCCGTGCCGGTGCCACACCCCTATCCATGAGCACCCAAAAGCTTCGTTGGCCCCTGGCGTCAGACCCTGGCAGCCTTTCTGTACAAGCGCCTGGCCGGGCCGCGCGGACGCCAGCGCTGACGCTGACCGCGCTGGTCCTGGGCGCCGCCCTGTGGCTGGTGCCGGCCGAGCCGGCGCGGGCCTCGCTGATGGAGCTGCCGCCCATCGATCGCATCGTCAACTACCAGCCCAAGCTGCCGCTGCAGGTGTTGACGACCGAAGGGGTGGAGATCGGCCAGTTCGGGGCCGAGCGGCGCCAGTATGTGCCGCTGGCGCAGATGCCCAAGGCGCTGGTGGATGCCGTGCTGGCGGTGGAGGACGCGCGCTTTCGCGAGCACAGCGGCATCGATCCCAAGGGCATGGCGCGCGCGGCCCTCGCGCTGCTGACCGGCGGCATGCGCCAGGGGGCCTCCACGATCACGCAGCAGCTGGTGCGCACCATGCTGCTGACGCAGCGCTTCACGGCCGAGCGCAAGGCCAAGGAGATCCTGCTGGCGCTGAAGGTCGAGCAGGCGCTCAGCAAGGACCGCATCCTGGAGATCTATCTCAACGAGATCTACCTGGGCCAGCGCGCCTACGGCATGGCCGCCGCGGCGCAGACCTACTTCGGCAAGCCGCTGGACAAGCTCAGCCTGGGCGAGATCGCCGTGCTCGCCGGCCTGCCGCAGAACCCGGGCTACGCCAACCCGGTGGTCAACCTCGAGCGCGCCCAGGCGCGCCAGCGCATCGTCGTGCACCGCATGCTGGCCACCGGCGTCATCACGGATCGCCAGGCCAGCGCCGCGCTGGCCGAGCGGCTGGTGATCCGCCCGCCCGGCCAGCAGCTCGTCGTGGCGCCGCATGTGGCCGAGATGGCGCGCCGCGTGGTGGTGGAGCGCTTCGGCACCGAGGCCTATTCCAGCGGCCTGCGCGTGATCACCTCGCTGCGCGCCAGCGAACAGCAGGCGGCCCACGCGGCGCTGCGCCGGGGCGTGCTGGCCTATGACCGCCGCCAGCCCTGGCGCGGGGTGGAAGACCAGGAAAGCCTGCCGCCGGCCGAAGGCGCCGAGCTGGAACGTGCTGCCGCGCGCGCCCTGAAGGAGCACCGGGACGACGAGACGCTGCGCGTGGCCATCGTGCTCAGCGCCAGCGCGCGTGAAGTGCGCGCCCAGCTGGCCAGCGGCGAGCAGGTGCTGGTGCGCGGCGAGGGCCTGCGCTGGGCGCAGCCGGGGCTGGCCGCGCAGGCGCGCGCGCCGCTGAAGCTCTCGCGCGGGGCGGTCATCCGGCTGCTGCAGACGGGCAAGGACTGGTCCATCAGCCAGTGGCCGGAGGTCGAGGCCGCCTTCGTCGCGCTGGATCCGTCCAGCGGCCGCATCCGCGCGCTGGCCGGCGGTTTCGACTTCACGCGCCAGCCGCTCAACCACGTCACGCAGGCCTGGCGTCAGCCGGGTTCCAGCTTCAAGCCGCTGCTCTACTCCGCGGCGCTGGAGCAGCGCGTGATGCCGGCCACGCGCATCGACGATCTGCCCTTCGTGGCCGCCAACGGCTGGAGCCCGCAGAACAGCGACCTCCGCTTTGACGGCCCGCTCAGCCTGCGCGAGGCGCTGGCGCGCTCCAAGAACCTGGTCAGCGTGCGCCTGCTGCAACATGTGGGCGTGGCCGAGGCCAAGGCCTGGGCGTCGCGCTTCGGCATTGATGCGGCGCGCCAGCCGGACAATCTCACGCTCGCCCTGGGCACCGGCAGCGTGACGCCGCTGCAGATGGCGCAGGCCTACGCCGCGCTGGCCAACGGCGGCTGGCGCGTCAACCCGGTTCTGGTGGAGCGCATCACCGATGCGCAAGGCCGCGTCCTCTTCGAGGCGCCGGCGGCGCCGCCCTTGAGCGAAGAGACGCGCGTGCTGCCGCAGCGCAATGCCTGGCTGATGGCCAGTCTGCTCAACGAGGTCACGCGCAGCGGCACTGCGGCGCGCGCGCAGGCCCAGCTGCGCCGCGACGATGTCTTTGGCAAGACCGGCACCACCGATGACGCGGTGGATGCCTGGTTTGCCGGCTTCCACCCCAGCGTGGCCGCCGTCGCCTGGATGGGATACGGCCAGCCGCGCAGCCTGGGCGAGCGCGAAAGCGGCGGCGGCGCGGCGCTGCCGATCTGGATCGATTTCATGGCCGCCGCGTTGCGCGGCCTGCCGGTGACGCCGATGCCGCCCGCCCCGCCCGGCCTGCAGCGCGATGGCGAGGACTGGCTCTATACCGAGTGGCTGCAAGGCGGCTGGGTGGGCCAGCTCAAGGCCGATGGCGGCGCGCAGTACGTGGCCCCGCCCACGGGTGAATCCGCTGCGTCGGCGCCTTCGCCCGCACCCGGTGCGTCGGCCCCCTCTGCAGCTCCTGCAGCCCCGGCCGCCGCCGCCTCGCCCGACCCGCTGGCCCGCTTTGCCGAGCCGGCGCGCCAGCCTTGAACCGGCGGGAATGCCGCGATGCCCACTGAACGCGTCTGGACCACGGCCGATTTTGATTTCGAGCTGCCGCCGGAACTGATCGCCCAGCACCCGCTGCCCGAGCGCAGCGCCTCGCGCCTGCTGGACGGGCGCGAGCCGGTGCCGGCCGATCGCCAGTTTCGCGAACTGCCCGCGCTGCTGTCGCCCGGCGATCTGCTGGTCTTCAACGACACGCAGGTCATCAAGGCGCGGCTCTACGGCCACAAGGCCAGCGGCGGGGCGCTGGAGCTGCTGGTCGAGCGCGTTCTGCCCGATCACGAGGTCTGGGCGCACCTGCGCGCCAGCAAGTCGCCACGCGCCGGGGCCCGCCTGCTGCTGGCGGGGGGGGCCTTCGAGGCCGAGGTGCTGGGCCGCGGCGGCCCGCAGGACGGCCTCTTTCGCCTGCGCTTTCCGGCAGATCCGCTGGCGCTGCTGGCCGCACACGGGCATGTGCCGCTGCCGCCCTACATCGAGCATGCCGACACGGCCGAGGACGAGCGCCGCTACCAGACCGTCTTTGCCGCGCGCCCCGGTGCCGTGGCCGCGCCGACGGCCGCGCTGCACTTCGACGACGGCGTGCTGCAGGCCCTCGCGCAGCGCGGCGTGGCCAGCGCGCGTGTCACGCTGCATGTCGGCGCCGGCACCTTCCAGCCGGTGCGCGCCGACGATCTGGCGCAGCACACCATGCACAGCGAGTGGTTCGAGGTGGGTGAGGACACCGTGCAGGCCATCGAGCGCACACGCGCCGCGGGCGGCCGCATCGTCGCCGTGGGCACCACGACCGTGCGCTCGCTGGAGTCCGCTGCGCGCAGCGGGCGCCTGCAGCCGATGACGGGCGACACCGACATCTTCATCACGCCGGGCTTTCAGTTCCGCGTCGTCGATCGGCTGATCACCAACTTCCACCTGCCGCGCAGCACCCTGATGATGCTGGTGAGCGCCTTCGCCGGGCACGCGCAGATCCAGGCGCTGTACCGCCACGCGATCGCACAGCGCTACCGCTTCTTCAGCTACGGCGATTCGATGCTGCTGGCGCGCCGCTGAGGCTGATCGCCCGTGCCCCTTGCGCGTGGCGGCCAGGGTCAGCCCGAAGCACCGAAGCCCCCAACGCCCGGACTCAGCTGCTCCAGGCTGGAGCGTTGTCGCGTACCGGCCACGCCGGGGTTGTTGCAGCCTGGCAATCCCTGCGAAGGCCTTGAGCGGGGTCAAGCGCCGCCGCCCCCATCTGCCTAACTTGCGCCTGTTCGGGCTCACTTTCGGGCCCGGCTTGCATCCTGCATCCCATTTGCGCAAGGAGTGATCGATGAAGCTTCACATGACGCTGGCCGCGACCCTGGCCTGCCTGGCTGCGCTGCCCGCGCAGGCCGACGACAAGGCCATGCTCAAGCTGGCCACCGACAGCGGCTGCATGACCTGCCACAGCCTGGAGCCCGGCGCCAAGGGCCCGGACGGCCTGGCGCCGATCGGCCCCCCCTGGCGCGACGTGGCCGCCAAGTACAAGGGCGACAAGAAGGCCGAGGCGACGCTGACGCAGACCGTGCTCAAGGGCTCCAACCCCTATGACAGCCACTGGAAGGGCAAGGTCTCCGGCCTGGCCATGCCGCCCAACGCCGTGGCCATCAAGGAGCCCGAGGCCAAGAAGCTCGTGTCCTGGATCCTGGCGCTGAAGCCGGCTGCGGCCAAGCCCTGAGCCGTCTTCGGGCGCGTGTGCGCCCCGGGGCCCCTGAGACAATCCGGGCCCCATGCTGCAATTTGACCTGCTGAAGACCGAGGGCCTCGCCCGCCGGGGCCGACTCACGCTCAACCACGGCGTCGTGCAGACGCCGGTGTTCATGCCGGTGGGTACCTACGGCACGGTCAAGGGCGTGATGCCGCGCTCGCTGCACGAGATGGGCGCCCAGATCATCCTGGGCAACACCTTTCACCTGTGGATGCGCCCGGGGCTGGACATCATCCAGTCCTTCGGCGGCCTGCACCGCTTCGAAGGCTGGAACAAGCCGCTGCTCACCGACAGCGGCGGCTTCCAGGTCTGGAGCCTGGCCGGCGCCGATGGCAAGGGGCGCAAGATCAGCGAGGAAGGCGTGCGCTTCGCCTCACCCGTGAACGGCGACAAGCTCTTCCTCACGCCCGAGCGCAGCATGCAGATCCAGACCGTGCTGGACAGCGACATCGTCATGCAGTTCGACGAATGCACGCCCTACCAGACGGCGGGTCAGCTGACCACCGAGGCGCAGGCCCGTGCCTCCATGGAGCTGAGCCTGCGCTGGGCGCGCCGCAGCCGCGACGAGTTCCAGCGCCTGGGCAACCGCAATGCGCTGTTCGGCATCGTGCAGGGCGGCATGTTCGAGAGCCTTCGCGAGGCCTCGCTGGCCGAGCTGGCCGAGCTGGATCTGCCGGGCTATGCGGTGGGTGGCGTGAGCGTGGGCGAGCCCAAGGACGAGATGCTGCGCATCATGGCGCACACCCCTCAGCGGCTGCCGACCCACAAGCCGCGCTACCTGATGGGTGTGGGCACGCCGGAAGACCTGGTCGAAGGGGTCGCCCAGGGCGTGGACATGTTCGATTGCGTGATGCCCACGCGCAATGCGCGCAACGGCCACCTCTTCACGCGCTTCGGCGATCTGAAGATCCGCAACGCCCGCCACAAGACCGATGCGCGACCGATCGACCCCAGCTGCCGCTGCCATGCCTGCGCCGGCCACACCGCGCCCGATGGCCAGGTCAGCGGCGCCTTCAGCCGCGCCTACCTGCACCACCTCGATCGCTGCGGCGAGATGCTCGGCCCGATGCTGGCCAGCATCCACAACCTGCATTACTACGTCAACCTGATGGACGAGCTGCGCCGGGCGCTGGACGAAGGGCGCTTTGCCGCGTGGCGCGCGCAGTTCCATGCGGACCGCGCACGCGGCGTGGATTGAGGCCCCCGGGCCCGGGCGCGCGGGCCTGGCCGAGGCACCCGCCCCTTACCAGAACTGCCACTGCCCCGTGCGCAGCACCCACCAGCCCAGCAGCCCGTTGGTGACCGCATGCGCGATCACGGCAGTCCAGAGCTTGCCGGTGAAGCGGTAGATCAGCGCATAGGCCAGGCCGGCGATGATCGCGGCCAGCCACTGCGTGTGCGCCAGCGTGAAGACGAAGGTCGACAGCACGATGGCCTTCAGGCTCACGCTCTGCGGATCCACCGATTCGAAGACCGGCCGGTCGATCCAGCGCATCAGGAACGAGCGCCAGAAGAGCTCTTCCATCACCGGCACCACCACGGCCGCGCCCAGCAGCCGGAAGGCCACCAGCGCCCAGATCAGCTGCCCTTGCCCATCCAGCGGCACGAAGCCTGCGGCGGGCTCGCCCAGCAGCATCCAGGGTGCATCCAGGTGGATCCACAGCACGAAGACGCCCACGCCCAGCGCCACCGCCAGCAGCAGCTCGCGGGCGCTGGGCAGATTCTGGGCAAACAGTTCACCGTAGTGGCGCCAGAGCAGCATGAGCAGGCCGCCCACGAGCAGGGTCTGCACGGCATACAGCCAGCGCACGTCGAAACCCCAGCTGCCGTCCTGCGGCGCGGCACCGCGCAGCGCCAGCAGCAGCATGAAGAGGATGAAGGGGGCGATGTACGCCCAGGCGGTGCGGCTCAGGTTCAGGGGCATGGCGGCGAAGCTTATCCAAAGTCGGGCGCTCGGGTCCGGCGCGCTGCGCGCCGCACCCTGAGCGGACCGGGGATCGGGCCGAGGATCGGGCAGGCCATCGGTCGCGGATCGGCCGCGCTCAGCGCATCAGGGCCGCCACCCGCGCCTGCATCGTGTCCAGGGTGGCACTGCCGCCAGGCAAGGGCGCACCGGCCACCAGGCCCACGCGGCTGAAGAGGCCGCGCCGGAAGGGGCGCACCATCGCGCGACCGGCCTCGACGCGCGAGAAATAGGAGCCCCAGAGGTGGTTCAGCGCGATGGGCACCACCGGCACCGGGTGCGTCTGCAGGATCTTCAGCACGCCGGGCTTGAAAGGCTGCAGCGTGCCGTCGCGCGTGATGCCGCCTTCCGGAAAGAGGCACAGCAGCTCGCCTTCGTCCAGCGCCGCCCGCGCGCGTGCAAAGGCGGCCTCGTAGGTGGCTTCGTCGCGGCTGCGCGGGCTGATCGGGATGGCCTTGGCCAGACGGAACAGGGCCCCCAGCAGCGGCAGCCGGAAGATGCCGGCATCCATCACGAAGCGGATCGGCCTTGGGCTTGCGGCCATCAGCAGCACCGCGTCGACAAAGCTCACGTGGTTGGCGATCAGCAGCGCCGCGCCTTGCGTGGGGATGTGCTGATCGCCCTCGACCTTGAAGCGGTAGACCAGGCGCGAGAGCACGAAGGCGACGAACCGCAGCAGGTACTCCGGCACCAGCAGAAAGATGTAGGCCGCGACCAGCGCATTGGCCAGACCCAGCAGCAGGAAGAGCTGGGGCACGCTGAAGCCCGCACTCAGCAGCGCGCCGGCCAGCAGCGCGCTGGCGATCATGAACAGCGCATTGAGGATGTTGTTGGCGGCGATGATGCGCGCCCGGTGCGTGGCCTGGCAGCGCAGCTGGATCAGCGCATACATCGGCACGCTGTAGAGCCCGGCGCACAAGGCCAGCGCCGCCAGATCCAGCAGCACACGGGCATGAACCGGCTGCGAGAGAAAGACCGGCAGCGTCTGCGCCGGCCCCGCGGGCAGGCCCCGCGAGGCGAAGTACAGGTCCACTGCGAAGACCGTCATGCCGATCGCGCCCACCGGCACGAGGCCGATCTCCACGTGGCGGCGCGAGAGCGTCTCGCACAGCAGGCTGCCGGTGCCGATGCCCAGCGAAAAGACCACCAGCAGCAGCGAAGCCACATGCTCGTTGCCGTGCAGCACGTCCTTGGCGAAGGCCGGAAAGCTGGCCAGGAAGACGGCGCCGAAGAACCACATCCAGGAGATGCCCAGCAGCGAGCGGAAGACCACCCGGTTGCCATGCGCCAGCCTCAGGTTGCGCCAGGTCTCGCTCACCGGGTTCCAGTTGATCTTTAGCGTCGGATCGGTGGCCGGCGACAGCGGCACGGCCTGCGCCGTCAGGCGCCCGGCGACGGCCAGCAGCAGGCAGCCCGCCCCCACGGCCGGCGCGCCGATGCCGGGCCAGGCGATCAGCAGCCCGCCCGCTAGGTTGCCCAGCAGGATGGCCACGAACGTGCCCATCTCCACCATGCCGTTGCCGCCGGTGAGCTCCCGCTCGCTCAGGTGCTGTGGCAGGTAGGCGTACTTCACCGGGCCGAAGAGCGTGGAGTGCAGTCCGAGCAGGAAGATGCACAGCAGCAGCAGCGGTACCTGCTGCGCCACCAGCCCCCAGGCGGCCAGCGCCATGATGCCGATCTCCAGCGTCTTGACGGCGCGGATCAGGCGTGTCTTCTCCCATTTGTCGGCCAGCTGCCCGCTGGTGGCGGAAAACAGCAGGAAGGGCAGGATGAACAGCGCGCCGATCACCAGGCCCGCCATGGCCGGCGGCAGCCACGCCAGCTGCAGCTGGTAGGTGAGCATCACCGTCAGCGCAAACTTGAACAGGTTGTCGTTGGCCGCGCCCAGGAACTGCGTGAAGAAGAAGGGTGCAAAGCGCCGCTGCCGCAGGAGCTGGAACTGGCTGGGGTGCGCGGATGGCGCCGCCAGGGCGGCAGGGTGTGCAGAGGCGGACGTGTTCACGGCGGCGGGGTGTGGCAGGGTGTGGCAGGCAGTGGTGCGGGGGTTGGTCGTCGCTGGCATCGGTGCGGGGCCGCTCAGAGGCTCACGCGCACGACCGCGCCTTCGCCCAGGCCGCTGCGCTGCAGCCACTCGAACACCGAATCCACGCTGACCGTGGCGATGCGGTCGGCAAAGCGCTCGCGGTTGGGATGATCGTCGAAGGCGACGTTGGCGCGCGTCACCTGGGCGCCCAGGCGCGTGAAGGCGCCGATGCGCAGCACGCTGGGCTCGTAGCCGCGCAGCTGCAGCCAGGCCTGCGCCTGGCGCCGCGTGGCGGCCTGGGGTTCCATCGCCGCAGCCAGGGTCTCGATCGCCCACTGGTTGCTCTGCTGATAGAGCGTGGCCCAGGGGTAGGCCACCATGTTGTAGCGCGGCTCGTGCAGGCGCTGCACCGCCGCGTTGTCACGCAGCAGCGGCAGCAGCTGCGCCTGCGCCTGCGCGCTCAGCTCGACAAAGGCGGCCTCGTAGCGGAAAGGCCGATCCAGGAAGAACGGCCCCAGGCCCTGGCGGTACAGCGCAGCCTGCGCCGTGCCGCAGTGATTGAGCTTGTGCACCACGCGCCAGTGCGCGCGCTCGCCATCACCTTCGCGATAGGCCAGCCCCAGGTGCGACCAGCGCAGCCCGTAGGCGGAGAGATCCTGGCCCGCGCGCGCCAGCACCACCACCTGCGCGCCGGTGGCATCCAGCCGGCGCTGCAGGTTCTCGGCCAGACGCAGGCCCTTGTCGATGGCCTCTACGCTCAGCGGCGCGTCTTCGCAGGGACGCCCGGCCAGGGCGGGCAGGGTGAGGGACGCGCCGGCCAGGGCCAGCAGCAGGCTGGCCAGCGTGTGGCGAAGCCCGGGGCGCAGACCAGAGTGCGGGTGCGTGTTCATCGCCCGATCCTTTCGTCGTGCATCAGCGCACGCCCGATCTCATTGGGGATGAAGGCCACCGCCGTGCCGGCGGCGGAGAGCACCCAGCCAGCCGAGACGGCCGTCACCACCAGCGCCGTGCCCGCCAGGGCCGAGGCCTGGCCCGCAAAGCGCAGGCTGGCGCGCGCACCGTCCGAGCCTCGCTCCAGAACCCAGACCGTGCCCTGCGCCGAGGCCTCGACCGACTTCACGGTGAGCACCGCACCGCCGGCGACCAGCAGCACCGGTGCAGCGACCGAGATCGCCACCGGCAGCAGCGACAGCCCGCTGGCTTCGGACAGATCCGACTGCGCCTGCGCCGACGGCACGGCTGCGAAGGGCAGCGCCACCAGCGCAGCCATCAGGGTGGACATCAGCGCGGCAGCGGCCGCCCGACGGCGCAGCGCGGGCTTCGCGCCGGCCGCGGTACGCTGCGACAGCGTGCCGTCGGTCGGCTCAGGTCGGACGTTGGAGGCCGCCTGCGGACAGTGGATCGGAAGACGGGTGTCGGTCATGGTGAAGGCGCCGGATCGTTGAACACGGTCAGGATCTTCTGGCGCGCTGCACCGGGGGTCAAAGGCTTTGCTGCAGGTGGCCGCTGGCGCGCCTGCCGGTATCACGGCAAGCGCCCCGGCGCTCAGCCGCCCGGGGCCGTGGCGGTGCCGCCAGCCGAGGCCGGAAAGGCCCGCCGCGTGGCAAACACTGCAGCGTCGAAGCGCTGCGAGCCCAGCTGCAGGCTGCGCTTGAGCATCAGGTCAAAGAGCAGCGGGTTGTGCTCGCGCAGCGTGTCCAGCTGCGTCTCCTGCGTCTCGTCGATCAGCCCCGCGGCGCGCAGCTTGCCCAGCCGCGTGAGC
Source organism: Rubrivivax sp. (assembly GCA_016790225.1). The sequence goes on along the minus strand of JAEUOZ010000030.1, from coordinate 11,424 downwards.
AGGCTCAGGCCCGGCAGCGGGTAGTCGGATCCGTGCAGCAGGCGGCCGTGCCACCCGCTGCGCTGCAGCAGCGCGTGCCAGACCTCGGGGCGCCGGTTGGCCTGGAAGACCGCCGAGAGGTCGCCCCACAGCTGGCCCTCCCAGGCCGCGTGGCCCATCAGCCGGGCGAAGAGATCGAAGGCCGGCACCAGCGGCGCCGAGGGCTTGTCGCTGTCTTCGGCCTCGCCCAGCGAGGCGCAGTGCGCCACGATCACCCGAACGCCCAGGTTCAGCGGCTCGCGCACATGCAGGGGGTTGCCCAGATCGTGGCGCCGCGCGCCGGGCACGGCCTTCTCTTCGCCGCAGTGCACGATCAGCGGCAGGCCCAGGCGCGCCAGCCGGTCGTAGAAGGGGCGGCAGCGGCGATCGCGCAGATCGATGTTCATCGCGCCGGGCAGCCACTTGATGGCTGCCGTGCCGCGCTGGGCCGCCTGCTCCAGCCGGCTCAGTGCATCGTCGCGGTAGGGGTGGATCGAAGCCACCCAGCCGAAGACCGGCGCCTGCGCCTGTGCCACCGCCGCCGTGTAGGCATCGGGCACGTACATCGTCGTGCGCTCGCGGTCCGGCCGGCCCTGATCGTCATGCGCTTGTTCGAAGGCAAACAGCAGCCAGCGCGCGCCGGCCGGAAAGTCCTGCGTGAGCGTGCGCAGGCGCTCGACGTAGGCGCGGTCGACGGAAGCTGCGTCGGCGGGCACGCAAGCCGCATCCAGGATGACGCGGTGCCGCGCCCGCTCGATCAGGTTGAAGCCCTGGGTCAGGCTGGGATGCAGGAAGGCGCCCGAGCCGCTGTCGCCATTGCCCAGCAGGTGGCTGTGCACATCCCACAGCAGCGCCGCATCCAGCCCCTGCCAGCCCGCGGCGAGAAAGTCCTGCGCGCCCGCCGGCAGCCCCGGGCGGCAGGCCGTGCCCCAGGGGGCGGCCTGGGCGGCGGTGCTGCCCAGGAGCCCGGCCAGCGCCGCGGCGCCGCAGCACAGGAAGTGGCGGCGGCTGCCGAGGTAGGGGCCGGATGCACTCATCGGGGAGATTCCTTGACCCGGAAGAAGGCCGGGACTGCGCCGCGATGCTGCCCGCCGCAGCCCGCCGCGGCCAGCGGGATCTTCCGGGTGGCTGCTACAGTGAACCGTGGGTACCGGGGTGCGATACCGGTGTGAGCGGGTAGCGCCCGATCCGCGCCCTGCCCCCCACGCGCCACCCGATGTCATCCACCCGCGACCTGATTTCTGCGCTGAAGGCAGAGCTGAAGACGGCCGGCGTCACCTACGCCGAGCTGGCCGGCCATCTGGGCATGGCCGAATCCAGCGTCAAGCGCATGTTCTCGCAGGCCGACATGCCGCTGTCGCGCGTGGACGAGGTGCTGCGCGTGCTGAACCTGGACTTCGCCGAACTCGCGCGTCGCGTCGCCGATGCCCAGCCACTGCGGCGCGAGCTTTCGCTGGAGCAGGAAATGGCCGTGGTGGCCGAGCGCAAGCTGCTGCTCGTGGCCATCTGCTGCCTGAGCCAATGGACCTTCGAGCAGATCGTGGGCACCTATGCGCTGAGCGAAGCGGAAGCCGTGCAACGCCTGGCGCAACTGGATCACCTGGGCATCATCGAGCTCAAGCCGCTCAACCGCTACCGCCTGCTGGTGGCCAAGACCCTGCGCTGGCGCCCTCAGGGCCCGGTGATGCGCTACTTCCGCGAACACGTGGTGGGCGACTTCTTCGAGGGCGGCTTTGACGGCGAAGGCGAGCTGCTGATGCTGGTGCACGGCCAGATCGGCCGCGGCCTGGCCGCAGCCTTCAACGAACGCCTGGCGCGGGTGGCGCAGGACTTTGCGCAGCAGCACCTGGCCGATCACAAGCTGCCGCCCGATCAGAAGCGCCCCTTCACGCTGGTGATAGGCATGCGCTCCTGGCTGTTTTCGGTGTTCCGCGATCTGCGGCGTGAAGGCGCCCTGGTGCCGCACCTGGCGGGGCTGCCGGAGCCTGCTGCACTTCCATCACGTGCTCACACCGCCCGCTGATCCAGCAGCCACTGAGGCTCGTCGATCTGCGACAGCGCCTGCGCCAGCCAGGGCAGCAGGCGCTGCAGCTGGGCGTGCAGCGTGTAGGGCGGGTTGATCAGGAAGACGCCGCTGCCCACCATGCCGTAGCCCTGGCCCTGCGGGGCGGCCAGGGTCAGGCGCGCGTGCAGCCAGCCCTTGGGCGCCAGGGCCTGCAGGCGCCGCGGCAGCTCGCGCGCGCCCAGCTTGCCCACCTGCGGATACCAGACCAGGTAGCTGCCGTCGGCAAAGCGGCCCAGGGCATCGCGCAGCGTGCTCACCACGCGCGCATAGTCGCGCTCGCCTTCGTACGCGGGGTCGATCATCACCAGACCGCGCCGCGTGGGCGGCGGCAGCAGCGCCTTGCAGCCATCGAAGCCGTCCGCCATGCGCGTCTCGACCGAAGCATCGCCGTCGAAAGCGCTGGCCAGGATGCGGTGATCGGTCGGGTGCAGCTCGAACAGGCGCAGCTGGTCCTGCGGGCGCATCAGCGCCTGCGCGATCAACGGCGAGCCGGGGTATTGCTTCAGCGGCCCGCCGGGCGCATTGAGGCTGCGCACCAGGCCCACGTAATCGGCCACCGCGGGCGGCAGGTCGTCGCGCGCCCAGAGCCGGCCGATGCCCTGAGCCGCCTCGGCCTTCTGTGTGGCGTAGTCGCCATCCAGCGCATAGCCGCCCGCGCCGGCGTGGGTGTCGACATAGCGCCAGCCCTTGTCCTTCTGGTTGAGGTGCTGCAGCACCAGCATCAGGACCAGGTGCTTGAGCACGTCCGCGTGGTTGCCGGCGTGAAAGGCGTGGCGGTAGGCGAGCATGCGCCGACTGTACTGGCCGACAGCGCCCGCTGCGCCGGCCCGGCTGCGCGTGCGGATAAGCTTGCCGCATGCCCTCTCTCTTCGATCCCCTTCGCATCGGCGCGCTGCAGCTGTCCAGCCGCATCGTGATGGCGCCGCTCACGCGCAACCGCGCACCCGGCTGCGTACCGGTGCCGCTGATGGCGCAGTACTACGCACAGCGAGCCGATCCCGCCACCGGCGCGGGCCTCATCGTCAGCGAGGCCACGCAGGTCTGTGCCGAAGGCCAGGGCTATGCCGATACGCCCGGCATCCACACGCCGGCGCAGGTGGCCGCCTGGCGCGAGGTGACCGATGCCGTGCACGCACGCGGCGGCCTGATCCTGTGCCAGCTCTGGCACGTGGGCCGCATCTCGCACACCCGGCTGCAGCCCGGCGGCCAGGCACCGGTGTCGTCCACCGCGCGTGCCGCGGCGGGGCGTGTGCTGGTGGACGGCGCCTTCGTGGCCTGCAGCCCGCCGCGCGCGCTGCGCACCGAGGAAATGCCGCAGGTCGTGGATGCCTTTGCCCATGGCGCGCGCTGTGCCATGGAAGCCGGCTTCGACGGCGTGGAGGTGCACGCGGCCAATGGCTACCTGATCGAGCAGTTCCTGCGCGACACCATCAATGACCGCAGCGATGGCTACGGCGGCGACATCGAAGGCCGCACGCGGCTGCTGCTGGAGGTGATGCAGGCGGTGGCTGCACAGGCCGGCGCGGCGCGCACGGGCCTGCGGATCTCACCGGTGACCCCGGCCAACGATGCGGGCCCGGACAGCGATCCGCAGGCGCTCTACGGCCGCGCGTTGCAGCGCCTGGCGCCGCTGGACCTGGCCTTCGTGCACCTGATCGAAGGCGCCACCGGCGGCCCGCGGGACATCGCGCCCTTCGATTACGCCGCGCTGCGTCGCGGTTTCGGCGGCGCCTGGATCGTCAACAACGGCTACACGCGCGAGATGGCGCTGCAGGCCGTGGCCGAAGGCGCCGCGGATGCCGTGGCCTTCGGCAAGCCCTTCATCGCCAACCCGGATCTGGGCCGCCGCCTGCGCGAAGACCTGCCGCTGGCCGAGAGCCATCGCAAGACCTACTACGGCGGCGGCGCGGAGGGCTATACCGACTACCCGGCGCATGCCGCGTGAGACAGCGTGCGGCAGCGTGAGGCAGCGTGAGGCTGCCGCCGCTCAAGGCGCCTCTCAGGCCGGGCGGCGGCGCGCCATGAACAGCTCGCGCAAGTTGACCTCGCGCGGGCCGGGCAGCAGTTCGATGCGCTGGCCGGCGCTCACCGTGCCGGGCTCGATCACCGCCAGGTAGCTGCCGCAATAGCCGCTTTGCAGCATCAGCCCGGCGGCCTGCTCGAAGCCCATCGCGGCGTTGAACTTGAAGCAGGGCTGGCGCGGCTCGCTCACCGCCAGCACGCAGTCCGGCAGCCGCAGCCGGTCGCCGATCCACAGCGCGGCTTCCTCCAGGCCCTCAAGCGTGAGGTTTTCGCCCATCGCGCCGTGCGGCAGGGCGTCGTCCCACAGGGCCACGCGGGCCTGCGCCCGCACCGTGCGCCAGAACGCATAGTGCTGCGCCGGGTACGCATAGAGGGCCTTGCTCAGGCCGCCGTGCACGCTGGGGTCGGCCTGTTCGTCGCCATCCAGGCCCAGCGGCCGCACCGCCACCGGCCCTTCGACCGGGTGTTTGCCGATGGCCGTGGCCACGCGGCGGCCGTTGATCAGCCGCGCCTGCGCCCGGCCCACATTCACGCTCAGGACCTGCATCAAAAGCCTTTCCTTTCACCAAACTTGTGACACCCAAAAGGGGCGTATCAAGTCATACCGAACTTGCATGACCCCCAAAGCATGGGCGGTTACGGGCTGATTACATTGGACTCACAATCCGTCCCCCTTTGCTGCATCGGCGCGTGGTTCGAGCGCCGCAGCGGGCGGGGGTGGTGGTCTGCGGCGAGTGCCGATTCAGGGTGAGCCCGAAGTTCGACATTGGCCGGAAATCGCCTTTGCAACCTTCTTCTCCACGGAACTCCCGATGAACCATCCTGCCATGCCCGGGCAGCGCCTGAATGCGCCCGCCCATGTGAAGAACGCCAAGCTGCTGAGCTGGGTTGCCCAGATCGCCGCGCTCACCGAGCCGGCCGAGATCTACTGGTGTGACGGCAGCGAGGAAGAGTACAACCGCCTGTGCGCCCAGCTGGTGGCCGGCGGCACGATGAAGAAGCTCAACCCCGAGCTTCGCCCCAACAGCTACCTCGCGCTGTCGGATCCTTCGGATGTGGCGCGCGTCGAAGACCGCACCTTCATCTGCTGCGAGCGCGCCGAAGACGCCGGCCCCACCAACAACTGGAAGGCCCCGGCCGAGATGCGCGCCCTGCTGCAGACCGGCGAGGCGGCGCTGTTCAAGGGCTGCATGCGCGGCCGCACGATGTACGTGGTGCCGTTCTCCATGGGCCCGCTGGGCTCGCACATCTCGCACATCGGTGTGGAGCTGTCCGACAGCCCTTACGTGGCCGTCAACATGCGCATCATGACGCGCATGGGCGCCGGCGCCCTGGAGGTGCTGGGTGCCGAGGGCGACTTCGTGCCCTGCGTGCACACGGTGGGCGCGCCGCTGGTGCCGGGCCAGAAGGATGTCGCCTGGCCCTGCAACAAGACCAAGTACATCGTCCACTACCCCGAGACGCGCGAGATCTGGAGCTACGGCTCGGGCTACGGTGGCAATGCGCTGCTGGGCAAGAAGTGCTTTGCGCTGCGCATCGCCTCCACCATGGGCCGCGATCAGGGCTGGCTGGCCGAGCACATGCTGATCCTGGGCGTCACCTCGCCTGAAGGCCGCCGCTACCACGTCGGCGCCGCCTTCCCCAGTGCCTGCGGCAAGACCAACTTTGCGATGCTCGTGCCGCCGCAAGGCGCCTACCCGGGCTGGAAGGTCACCACGGTGGGCGACGACATCGCCTGGATCAAGCCCGGAAAGGATGGCCGCCTGCACGCCATCAACCCGGAAGCCGGCTATTTCGGCGTCGCCCCGGGCACCAACCACGAGACCAACCCCAACTGCATGGATTCGCTGCGGCGCGACGTGATCTTCACGAACGTGGCGCTCACCGATGACGGCGATGTCTGGTGGGAAGGCATGACCAAGACGCCGCCCGCGCACCTGATCGACTGGCAGGGCAAGGACTGGACGCCCGAGATGGCCAAGGAAACCGGCGCCAAGGCGGCGCACCCCAACGCGCGTTTCACCGTGGCCGCGGTCAACAACCCGGTGCTCGATCCCCAGTGGGATTCACCCGAGGGCTATGCGCTGGACGCCTTCATCTTCGGCGGTCGCCGTTCCACCACCGTGCCGCTGGTCACCGAGGCGCGCGACTGGGTCGAAGGCGTCTACATGGCCGCCACGATGGGCAGCGAGACCACCGCCGCCGCTGCTGGCCAGCAAGGCGTCGTGCGTCGCGACCCGTTCGCGATGCTGCCCTTCATGGGCTACAACATGGCCGATCACTTCCAGCATTGGCTCAACATGGGCGCCAAGCTGCAGCAAGCCGGTGCGAAGCTGCCGCGCATCTTCTGCGTCAACTGGTTCCGCAAGGGCGCGGACGGCAAGTTTGTCTGGCCGGGCTACGGTGACAACATGCGTGTGCTCGAGTGGATGCTGGCACGCATCGACGGCAAGGCCGAGGGCGTGGAAAACGCCTTCGGCGTGAGCCCGCGCTATGAAGACCTGCGCTGGGACGGCCTGGCCTTCAGCCGCGCGCAGTTCGACAGCGTGATCGGTGTGGACAAGGCCGCATGGCAGCAGGAACTGGTGCTGCACGACGAGCTGTTCACCCAGCTGGCCTACCACCTGCCCACCGAGTTGCCCGCCACCAAGGCGCGCATCGAGCAGCGCCTCGCGGCCTGACCCCTTCTCGGCCGCCACAATGGGGCACCTCATGGTGCCCTTCTTGATTTCAGACGCTGAATGCCGCTGCGCCTGCAGGCCGCCGTCGGACGGCGCCTGAACGGCCCGCATGCGCTTGCAGCTGCTGTCCGATCTCCACCTGGAGACCGAGCCCTTCGATCCCGAGCCGGCGCCGCAGGCCGAGCTGCTGGTGCTGGCCGGCGACATCGACAGCCGCTGGGAGGGCCTGCGTCGCTTTGCCGGCTGGCCGGTGCCGGTGCTGCTGGTGCCGGGCAACCACGAGTTCGACGGTCGCGACGTGGATCTGGCACTGCCCGAACTGCGCGCCTTCTGCGCGGCCCTGGGCATCCGGCTGCTGCACCGCGAAAGCCTGGAGCTGGTTGACCGCGAGGGCCGGCGCATCCGCTTCGTGGGCGCCACGCGCTGGAGCGATTTCGATCTCTTTGGTGCCGCGCAGCGCGAACGCGCCCTGCGCGCCGGCGGCTACTTTGCCCGCACCATGAAGGCCACGCGCGCCGGCCTGCCCTTCGACGCGGCGGCCGTGCGCATCGAGGGCCTGGCCTGCCGCGCCTGGCTCGAGGCGGCGCTCGGCGCCGTGCCCTCGCCCGCGCCGCAGGCCACGGTGGTCATCACGCACTTTGCGCCCAGCCTGCGCAGCGCCGATCCACGCTATGGCCGCCAGCCGGGCACGGCCAGCTTCTGCAACGCCGATGACGACCTGATCCCGCGTGCCGACTTGTGGCTGCACGGGCACCTGCATTGCCGCCACGACTACGCGGTGCCGCGCGCCGGCCGCCGGCCTGCGCGGGTGGTCTGCCAGGCGCGCGGCCTGGTGCGCAAGGGTGAAGCCGAAGGCCACGATCCCCTGCGCTGCTTCGACGTTTGATGCAGGCCAAGGCCGCGTCGAACAGACCGCGGGGGATACTGAACTTGCCGGGGCAGCAAGGCTCCACACCGATGAACCATCCCAGAAGGAGATAGACGATGAAGATCCTGGTTGCCGTGGACGGAAGCTCCTACACCAAGCGCATGCTGGGCTATCTGGCCGCCCATGACGAGTGGCTGGGCGGCGCGCACGAGTACAGCATCCTGCACTCGGTGCCGGCCGTTCCCCCGCGCGCCGCGGCGGTGATCGACAAGCAGACGCTCAAGGCCTACTACGACGACGAGGCCGAGAAGGTCTTCAAGCCGATCCGCAGCTTCTTCGGCAAGAAGCCCTCGCTGAAGATCGCGTACCTGGCCAAGCCGGGCGCGGCGGCGGACAACATCGCGCAGATCGCCGAGAAGGGCGACTTCGACATGATCATCATGGGTTCGCACGGCCACAGCACGCTGGCCAACCTGGTGATGGGCTCAGTGGCCACCAAGGTGCTGGCGCACTGCAAGGTGCCGGTGCTGCTGATCCGCTGAAGGACGCGCAAGCGGCGATCCCCTGCGCCAACCCACCGCTGCCCCGTGCGGCGGCCGGTGCCTGTCCAGGCGTGGGCTGATTCCGCTGCGTCTGCCTCAGGCGCGGCGCACGGCGGAGCGGCGCCCCCAGCGCTGCCACCAGGTGCGCGGCGGCGCACCAGTACCCGGGCCGGTGGCCTCGGCGCTGGCCGCTTGAGGTGCCGACGCCTGCTCCAGGCTGCGCTCCAGGCCGAAGGCGGTGCCCAGATCGGCCCAATCGGTATCGCGACGCGCGCGGCGCCATCTCCGGATCCACGAGGCGGGGTTGGAGGCGGGCATGACGGGGCTCCGGCGGAGGTGAGGCGTTGGGTTCTTTGGGGCGAACTGCCTTGCCGCGAGTGTGCTCGCAACACTGTGACCCTGGCGTGAAAATACCGCCTGCCCAACCCCCCAATTCAGCAGGGCCCTGGGGCGAAGCGGTCAACTCGAGCGGGGGGCCGGCCGAGCGCGCTCCTACAATCCGCGCCCTTTTGGCCGGAGAGCCCGAATGCAGCCGCAAGCCCCGTGGTGCGCGATCGACTTTGGCACCTCCAATTCCGCCGTCGCGCTGCCGCTGGCCGCGGGTGGGCTGGAGCTGGTGCCGCTCGAAGCCCGCTGGCCGACCATGCCCACGGCCGTCTTCTACGCCAGCGAAGGCGGCATCGGCAATGAACCGCACTGCGAATTCGGCCGCGCGGCGGTGGCGGCGTATGTGGACGGGCTGGACGGCCGCCTGATGCGCTCGATGAAGAGCATCCTCGGCTCGCCCTTGCTGGAGCAGACCACCGACGTGGGCGCCGGGCGCAGCGTGCGCTACGGCGATGTCGTCGCCACCTACCTGCGGCACCTGAAGCGCTGCGCCGAGGCCCATGCCGGGCGCCCGCTGCGCCGCGCGGTGCTGGGCCGGCCGGTGCACTTCGTGGACGACGATCCCGTGCGCGACCGGCAGGCGCAGCAGGCGCTGGAAGCCGCCGCGCGGCGCGTGGGCTTCGAAGAGCTGCATTTCCAGTTCGAGCCGATCGCCGCGGCGCTGGACCACGAATCGCGGCTGGATCACGAGCAATGTGTGCTGGTGGCCGACATCGGCGGCGGCACCTCGGACTTTTCGGTCGTGCGCCTGAGCCCCGAGCGCCGTCAGCGGATGGATCGCCAGGACGACATCCTGGCCAACCATGGCGTGCATCTGGCGGGCACCGACTTCGACCGCCGGGTGTCCCTGGCCAGCCTGATGCCCTTGCTGGGCCTGGGATCGCGGGGGCCGGCGCGTGCCGGTCAGACGCCGCGCGAGGTGCCCAGCGGCATCTACTTCGATCTGGCGAGCTGGCACCTGATCAACACCGTCTACGCCCCGGCCCGGCTGGCCGAGCAGCGGCAGATGCGCAGCTGGTACGCCGACGAGCGCCACCACCGGCGGCTGATGACGGTGCTGCTGGAACGGCTGGGCCACGCGCTGGCCGCGGCCGCCGAAGAGGCCAAGATCCAGGCCGCCAGCGGCGGCCAGGCCGACATCGACCTGGGCTGGGTCGAGTCCGGCCTGCGGGCCGCCGTGAGCGAGCAGCAGGCCGGCGAGGCGATCGAGCTCGATTGCGCGCGCATCGAGACGGCGGCGGTGGAGACGGCGCGCCGCGCCGGCCTGCGCGCCGAGCAGATCGATGCCGTGTACCTCACGGGCGGATCGACCGGGCTGCGGCCGCTGGCGCAGCGCATCGTGGCGCGTTTTCCGAGGGCGCAGGCCGTGCAGGGCGATCCCTTTGCCAGCGTCGCGCGCGGCCTGGGTGAAGCAGGGCTGCGGCTCTTCGGCCCAAGCCCGTGAATCCGGGCGCCTGAGCTCGAGCGCCTGAAGCCGCGCGCTCAGCGGCGGTGCGAACGGCCAGGCGCCTGACCCCGGCGCGGCGGGCCGCCGTGGCGCCGCCCGGGCGGGTGCGTCATCGCGCGGGGCTGGCTGACATCGGCCAGCAGCAGCACGCTGCGCACCAGGTCTTCGGCCGCCTCCTCCAGCGTCTGCGGCGGCTGCAGCGTCTCGATGATGGGCAGCAGCTCCTCGGCTTCTTCCAGGTCTTCAGGGTCGAAGGCGGCGTAGAGCACGGCCAGCGGCTCGAGCAGCGCCGGGTCTTCCATCGCCATCAGCGCGGGGAAGCGCTCCATCGCCGCGGCAAAGCCGGCCACCCAGGGGAGCTGCGCCGAGACCGGCGACGCGCTGTCATCGTCGGTTTCAAAGATCCAGGGGTCGAACCATTGACGGGCCTGCACGAGCTGGCGCAATTCCCCCAAGCGGCACGAGGCCATGTCGGCGATGCGCGCGGTGGTGATGCTGCCGGGCACCGGCTGGCCATCGACATCCAGCACCAGCGGCAGCCAGTCTTCCAGCGAAATGGTTACCGGCTGCAACAGGACGCCGCACAGATAACCATCCAGTGCACTGGCATCCATCGGCTGCAAAGGCGCATGGATGCTGGCCAGCAGCTGATCCAGCTCCTCGATCTGTGCATTCGTCAACGGTTGCTGCGGGCGTTGCATCGAAGCATTCTCTCCCTTCTGTTAGGGGGGCGCTGAAAGAGGCCCTGGACTACATTCGAAACGCTTCATGGTTTGTGACCGATGTCACGCGACAGCGGTCTCGACGGTCCCAACGACGTCCTTTTCGAAGGACTTATCACAGCCCACCGGCTCGCGCCGGTGGGCTCTTTTTTTGGGTGTGCGGCGGGCGCAGGTCGCTCGGGCCTGCCGGCGTCGATGGGAACGCCCCAGCTCTGAACCCCGGCACGGGCTGCCGACTACAGTAGGGCGTTTTCCAGCGGCGACGACCGAACAGACCAGGAGACAGCGACCATGGGCGCACCCGAAGCCTTCACGCAGACGGCCGATGTCGGCCATTGGATCGGCGGCGCGCGCACGGCGGGCAGCAGCACGCGGCGCCAGACGGTCTGGAACCCGGCCACCGGCGAGGCGGCGCGTCAGGTGCTGCTGGCCGAGGCGGCCGATGTGCAGGCGGCAGTCGCCGCCGCGCGGGCCGCGCAGCCGGCCTGGGGCGACATGCCGCCCATCCGGCGCGCCCGGGTGCTGAACCAGTTCCTGGCCTTGCTCAACCAGCACCGCGACACGCTGGCGGCCATGATCACCGCCGAGCACGGCAAGGTCTTCACGGATGCGCAGGGCGAAGTCACGCGCGGCATCGACATCGTCGAGTTCGCCTGCGGCATCCCGCAGCTG
>JAEUOZ010000044.1 GCA_016790225.1 Rubrivivax sp. | reverse complement strand
CACAAGCTACGCATAGTCTTGGGCCACTGGCGCGCACGCCGTGGCACCCACGGGCACCGCTCACGCTCTTCGGCATCACGCTGTCTTCGCCCTTCCCGAGCTGACGGGGACCGCGGCCAACACCAGTAGGTGCGTCGTTTGCTCGAGCGCGACTTCGGTGTCGGCCGTGGGCGAACGAAACTATGCAGAGCAGCGATGTTGATGTCGTGCCTTCAGGTCCTCGTGAGGCATGCTGATCGGATCGCGAACTTCGCATATTTGAGCACTATGCGTAGGGGTCGAATGCGCAAGTCCGACATCCCGGAGAGCCCCCATTCGATGCGCCGCCGAACCAAGCCCCCCGCCCTGCCGCAACCGCTGCTAGGCCCGGCGGCACGGGTGCAGCGCTGCGCGATGCCGACGTCCGCCGAACGGGACGACAAGATGTGCTGCCGTCGCGTGACGACAGAGACTGCGAGGTGAATGCATCGACGCCCGTTGACGATGCACGCACATCGTCAACAAGAACGACAAGTCAATGATTTACAACGACTTTCTTGCGACCCGTCACTCCCACTCGATCGTCGCCGGCGGCTTGCTGCTGACGTCGTAGGCCACGCGGTTGATGCCCCGCACCTCGTTGATGATGCGCGAGCTCACCTTCTTCAGCAGTGCGTACGGCAGCTCGGCCCAGTCGGCGGTCATGAAATCGCTGGTCTGCACGGCGCGCAGGGCGACCACGTGTTCGTAGGTGCGGCCGTCGCCCATCACGCCCACGCTCTTGACGGGCAGGAAGACGGCAAAGGCCTGGCTGGTGAGCTCGTACCAGGTCTTGCCGGTGGCTTGGTCCTTGAAGTTGCGCAGCTCGTCGATGAAGATGGCGTCGGCACGGCGCAGCAGATCGGCGTATTCGCGCTTGACTTCGCCCAGGATGCGCACGCCCAGCCCCGGGCCTGGGAACGGGTGGCGGTACACCATGTCGGGCGGCAGGCCTAAGGCCGCACCCAATTCCCGCACCTCATCCTTGAACAGGTCGCGCAGCGGCTCCAGCAGCTTCAGGCCCAGCTGCTCCGGCAGGCCGCCCACGTTGTGGTGGCTCTTGATCGTCGTGGCCTTCTTGGTCTTGGCGCCGCCGCTTTCGATGACATCCGGGTAGATGGTGCCCTGTGCGAGGAAGCTGGCGCCGCGGTGGCCGCCATCGCCCGCCTTCAGCCTGGCGGCCTCGGCCTTGAAGACGTCGACAAACAGGCCGCCGATGATCTTGCGCTTGGCCTCGGGATCGCTCACCCCGGCGAGCTTGTCCAGGAACAGCGCGCTCGCATCCACGCGGATGACGCGGGCGTGCAGCTGGCCGGCAAACATGTCCATCACCATGTCGCCTTCGTTCAGGCGCAGCAGGCCGTGATCGACGAAGACGCAGCTGAGCTGGTCGCCGATCGCCCGGTGGATCAGGGCCGCAGCCACGCTGGAATCCACGCCGCCCGAAAGACCCAGGATCACCTCTTCGTCGCCCACCTGCTCGCGGATGCGCGCCACGGCTTCTTCGATGTGATCGCGCATCACCCAGTCGGGCCTGGCCCCGCAGATGCCCAGCACGAAGCGCTCGAGCATCGCCCGGCCCTGCACCGTGTGCGTGACCTCCGGGTGAAACTGCACACCGTAGTAGCCGCGCGTCTCGTCGGCCATGCCGGCGATGGGGCAGCTGGGCGTGCTGGCCATCAGCTTGAAGCCCGGCGGCAGTTCGGTGACCTTGTCGCCATGGCTCATCCACACCTTCAGCATGCCGTGGCCTTCGGCCGTGCGGAAATCCTCGATGCCGTCGAAGAGCCGGGTATGTCCGCGGGCACGCACCTCGGCGTAGCCGAACTCGCGGTGGCTGCTGGCCTGAACCTGGCCACCCAGCTGCACGGTCATCGTGAACATGCCATAGCAGATGCCCAGCACCGGCACGCCCAGCTCCCACACGGCCTGCGGCGCGCGCAGCTCGTGCTCTTCATAGGTGCTGGCGTGGCTGCCGGAGAGGATGATGCCCTTGGGCGCGAAGGCGCGGATGAACTCGGCGCTCACGTCGTTGGGGTGGATCTCGCAGTAGACATGCGCCTCGCGCACGCGCCGCGCGATCAGCTGCGTGACCTGGGAGCCGAAGTCGAGGATGAGGATCTTGTCGTGGGTCATCGGGGGCTCGCGAAGACGTCTAGATCGTCGGGGCTGAAGGCGCTGGCGGCACGCCGGCCGGCCTCAGTGTGCCGGTGCGGCGGAAGTGCAGCCAGGCCATCACCCAGGCCGCGGCCAGCAGCGCTGCGCCGAAGAAGTAAGGCGTGCCCACGCGCCAATCGGCGGGCGGCAGCCGGGACACCATCGCCATCAGCGGCCCGGCCAGCAAGGGTGCCACCACGGCCGCCAGGCTGTTGAGGCCGCTGATGGCACCCATGGTCTGGCCCTGCTCGCGCGCATCGGCGGCAGACGAGACGATGCCCTGCAGCGCCGCGGTGACCACGCCGCCCAGCAGGTTGGCAAAGACGATGGCCACCATCATCCAGCCCTCGGTGGCCAGGCCCCAGAGCACGTAGGTGGTGAACGAGGACGCCAGGCCCATCAGCACCAGCCTTTCGCGGCTGAAGCGCTTGAGCAGCCGCCCGAGCAGAAAGCCCTGCACAAAGGCAGCGACGATGCCCACGGCAAAGAGCGACCAGCCGTTTTCGGCCGGGCCCCAGCCGAAGCGGTGCGTGTTGTAGAGCACCCAGATCGTGTAGAGCGTGAACTGCGCCAGCGCCGCTGCCGCCAGCACGCCGACCAGCAGGCCCACGCCCTTCAGCCGCGCCAGCTGCCGCAGCGTGGCCACCGGGTGCGCCTGCTTCCAGTCGACAGCGCGGCGCTGCTCAGGCGGCAGCGACTCGGGCAGCACGAAGTAGCCGTAGGCCAGGTTCAGCAGCGCCAGGCCGCCGGCCGCGAAGAAGGGCAGGTGCAGATCGATGTCGCCCAGGATGCCGCCCATAGCCGGGCCGAGGATGAAGCCGATGCCGAACATCGCGCCCAGCAGCCCGAAGCGCTTGGTGCGCTGCTCCGGCGGAGTGATGTCGGCCACATAGGCCTGCGCCACCGCCGCATTGGCCTGCATCATGCCGCCGACGATGCGCGAGGCGATGAGCATCCACAGCGACGTGGCCAGCGCGGTGGCAAAGAAGTTCAGCGCCAGGCCGCTGAAGCCCAGCAGCAGCAGCGGCCGGCGCCCATAACGATCCGACAGCGCAGACAGCACCGGCGCACCGATGAAGCTGGCCAGGCTGAAGCTCATGAAGACCACGCCCACCCAGTAGGCCTGCTCGGCGGCATCGACGCTGAACTTGCCGATCAGGGCCGGCAGCACGGGCACGATCAGCCCGATCGATAGCATGTCGATCAGCACCGTGACCAGGATGAAGGACATCGCCGCGCGGCGCGCTGGCGGCGGGCTGCCCGCGGTGGCCGACGCGGTGGCGGACGCGCCGGACGAAGGGCTGGACGAAGGGGTGGGTTCGCCCACCGGCGGCGGCACGTCGTTCATTCGGCCCGGTAGTTCGGGGCCTCTTTGGTGATCTGCACGTCGTGCACATGGCTCTCACGGATGCCTGCAGCGCTGATCTCGACAAACTGGGCCTGCTCGTGCATCTGCGCGATGCTGGCGCAGCCGCAGTAGTGCATGGAGGCCCGCAGGCCGCCGGCCATCTGGAAGATCACCCCCACCACCGAGCCCTTGTACGGCACCTGGCCTTCAATGCCTTCGGGCACCAGCTTGGCACTGCTGTTGCCGGCACTGCTGCCCGCCTCCTGAAAGTAGCGGTCCGCCGAGCCCTGCTGCATGGCGCCCAGCGAGCCCATGCCGCGGTAGCTCTTGTAGGTGCGGCCCTGGTAGAGGATGGTCTCGCCGGGTGACTCTTCGGTGCCGGCGAAGGCGCCACCCATCATCACCGAGTGCGCGCCGGCAGCGATGGCCTTGGCCAGATCGCCCGAGAAGCGCACGCCGCCATCGGCGATGACGGGCACGCCGGAGCCCTTGAGTGCCTGGGCGACTTCGTCGATCGCATAGATCTGCGGCACGCCCACGCCGGTGACGATGCGCGTGGTGCAGATGGAGCCCGGCCCGATGCCGACCTTCACTGCATCGGCCCCGGCCTCCACCAGCGCCAGCGCGGCGCCGCCGGTGGCGATGTTGCCGCCGATCACGTCCACCTGCGGGTAGTGGCGCTTGACCCAGCGTACCCGGTCCACCACGCCAGCGCTGTGGCCGTGCGCGGTATCCACCACCAGGGCATCCACGCCGGCCTTGACGAGCAGTTCCACGCGCTCTTCGGTGCCCTCGCCCACGCCCACCGCGGCGCCCACGCGCAGCTTGCCGTGGGAATCGCGTGCGGCGTTGGGGAAATCGGTCTGCTTGGTGATGTCCTTCACCGTCATCAGGCCGCGCAGCTCGAATTCCTCGCTGACCACCAGCACGCGCTCCAGGCGGTGCTTGTGCATCAGCGCCTTGCCTTCGTCCAGCGAGGCCCCTTCGCGCACCCACACCAGCCGCTCGCGCGGGGTCATGATCTCCTGGACCGCGGCGTCCAGCCGGGTCTCGAAGCGCAGATCGCGGTTGGTGACGATGCCCACCACCTGCTTGCCCTGCAGCACCGGAAAGCCGGAAACACCATGCTGGCGCGACAGCGCCATGACCTGGCGCACCGTCATTTCCGGCGTCACCGTGATGGGATCGCGCAGCAGGCCGGATTCATAGCGCTTGACCCGCGCCACCTCGGCCGCCTGCTGCTGCGGCGTGAGGTTCTTGTGCACGATGCCGATGCCGCCTTCCTGGGCGATGGCGATGGCCAAGCGGCTCTCGGTGACCGTGTCCATGGCCGCGGAGACCAGCGGCAGGTTGATCGTGATGTTGCGCGTGAGGCGGGTGGCGAGGCTGGTGTCGCGAGGCAGGACCTGGGAATAGGCCGGGACCAGCAGCACATCGTCAAAGGTGAGTGCTTTGCCCAGAAGGCGCATGGGAGAAGCTCCAGTCGCAAAAAGCGATTATAGAAAAGGCCCCTGGGCGGTCACAGTTCGAAGCCTCTGGCAGGCGGCCCGCCCCGTAAACTGACGTGATGAGCCTGCTGCGCCCCGCCCTGCCCCGTGTCCCCGCTGCCTGGCCACGCGGCCTGCTCGCCTGCGCCGCGGCGCTGGGCCTGTTGCTGGCTGTCGCCGACGCGCACGCCCAGTGGAAGTGGCGCGATGCCTCGGGCCGCATCCACCTGAGCGACCTGCCGCCGCCGGCGAGCGTGCCGGACAGGGACATCCTGCAACGCCCGCGGGCCGCGGCCTCGCCGGCAGCCGCGCCGATCGCCACCGCCCCGGCGGCGCCCGCCACGGCCGGTGGCAACCCGCCCCCCGCGGCCGCCGGCACGGACAAGGCCGCGCCGCGCACGCCGCTGGAGGCCGAGCTGGAGAAGAAGCGCAAGGCCGATGAAGCCGACAAGGCGGCCAAGGCGCGCGCCGAGGAAGACAAGCGTGCCGCGCAGCGTGCCGACAACTGCGGCCGCGCGCGCTCGGCGCTGGCTTCGCTGGAAAGCGGCCAGCGGCTTTCGCGCGTCAACGAAAAGGGCGAGCGCGAGTTTCTGGATGACCGGCAGCGTGCGGCCGAAGTACAGCGGGCGCGCGAGGTGGTGAACTCGGATTGCCGCTGAGGGGCTGAGCGCCCGAAGGCCCTCGCAGGGCCGCAGCGTCGAACAGCCCTCGCAGGGCCGCAGCGTCGAACAGCCCTTGCAGGGCTGCAGCGTCGAACGGCCCTTGCGGCGCCGCAGCGTCGCACCACCGCTTCAGGGCTGCGCAGGCGCCCCGCGCGCAGCGCGTGCCGCGGCCCGCTCGGCATCCCGCTGGGCCTTTTGCCGATACCGCAGCCGCCGCGCCTCCTTGGGATCGCAGCGCAGCGCGCGGTAGATCTCCACCCGATCGCGCTCGCGCAGCACGTGCGTCAAGGGCTCCTTGCGCCCCCACACGCCCACGGGCAGCGTCTCGATCCCGGGAAACTGCTGCAGCCAGCCGCTGGCGGCCAGCGCCTGCTGCAGCGTGCTGCCCTCGGGCAGGCTCAGCTGCAGCTGGTGCAGCTCCCGCGGGGCCGGGCTGTAGGCCAGCGTGATGCGGATCATCGGCGGCGCCGTCATCGCACGCCGTAGACCTGCTCGGCGCGCTGCACGAAGGAATCGACCAGCGTATTGGCCACGCGGTCGAAGACCGGGCTCACCACGCGCTCCAGGCCCGTGCTGGAAAAGCCGTAGCGCAGATCCAGCTCCACCTTGCACGCGGACCGCGCGGCATCGGCCGATCCCAGCGGCTTGAACAGCCAGGTGCCGTCCAGCACCGAGAAAGGCCCGTCGACCAGCCGCACGATGACCGATTCATCGCGCCGGTGCTCGTTGCGCGTGGTGAAGGCGTGGCGCACGCCGGCATATGCCAGCCCCAGGCGCGCCGTGATCCCGCCTTCGTGGCGCTCCAGCACCTCGGCGCGATCGCACCAGGGCAGGAAGCGCGGGTAGTCCTCGACCCCCGTGACGAGCTCGTACATCTCGCGGGCCGAGTACCACAGCAAGACGGACTTCTTCACCTGCTTCATAGAATGGCCGATTCTAGGTAAGCGCCCTCATGTCCCCACCAGCCCCTTCGATTGCAGAAAACCGGCGCGCCCGTTTCGACTATCACATCGACGAGACCTACGAGGCTGGCCTGGTGCTCTCGGGCTGGGAGATCAAGGCCATCCGCGCGGGCCAGGTGCAGCTGACCGATGGTTATGTGGTCATCCGCGACGGCGAGCTCTACCTGATCGGCTGCCGCATCAATGCGCTGCGTTCGGCCTCCACCCATGTGCAGCCCGAGCCGGATCGCACCAAGAAGCTGCTCATGCACAAGGAAGAGATCCGCCGCTTGATCGGCAAGGTG
This sequence comes from Rubrivivax sp., assembly GCA_016790225.1. The sequence goes on along the minus strand of JAEUOZ010000044.1, from coordinate 39,391 downwards.
GAGCAGCGTGGCTTCACCCTGGTGCCGCTGAACCTGCACTACAAGGGTGGCCGCGTGAAGGCGAGCATCGCGCTGGCCAAGGGCAAGGCGCAGCACGACAAGCGCGAGAGCGAGAAACAGAAGGACTGGGACCGCGAAAAGGGCCGCCTGATGCGGCACAAGGTCTCGTCCGGCGGCGCGTCCTGAACCGCCCGGCTCGGGGGGCCGGCGCCGCGATCGGCGCGCAGCGCAACAGATGCTCACAAATGGGCGACCTCCGGCCTTCAGTTCGGCCCATTCGCGCGCCCTTCGGCGCGAAGAATGGGCACCTGCCGCGTGAATCAGCAAACGGGGGAATCGCCTTGAAGTTCATCGACGACGTATTGGCCGGGCGCATCGTGCTGCCCATGGTGCCCAAGGTCATCCTGCAGCTGCTCACCGAGCTGCGCCGCGAAGACGTGCGCCTGACCCAGGTGGCGCAGCTGATCGAGCAGGATCCGGTGCTGGGCTCGCGCATCCTGCGCATGGCCAACACCTCGTATTTCGGCGGCCGCCGCACGGTGGATTCGCTGCAGGATGCCGTCTCGCTGATCGGCGCACGCCCGCTCACCACGCTGCTGGTGGCCAGCGGTGCGCAGGCGGCCTTTGCCGAGGTGCCGGCCGTCAACCTCAAGCGCTTCTGGGAAGCCTCGCAGCGCACGGCCGTGGCCAGCCGCCTGGTGGCCACGCGCATGAAGCTGGACAAGGACGCCGCCTACAGCGCCGGCCTGCTCTGCGCCGTGGGTCACCTGATCCTCTGCCAGGCCGAGCCCGACAAGGCGCGCCGCACCTTCAACACCGTGCGCCTGCCCTGGGGCGCGGAGCTGGCGCGCAAGGAAGAATCGAGCTTCGGCGTGAGCCACCCGCAGGTCAGTGCGATCTGGGTGGACAAGCTGGGCATGCCCGCCCATGTGGTGCGCGCAATCGACATGTGCCACAGCGGCCCGAGCCTGGCCGCGCCGCCGCTGGCGCGATCGCTGCAGATCGGCTCGGCGCTGGCAGCCTGGCTGATGAGCGAGGACGAGGCCGACCGGGCCCCCTTCGCGCTGCCCGAGGCCCTGCTGGCCGCGGCTTCGCTGAAGGACTACCTCGTCGGCGGTGGCGCGCAGGAAGACCTGCAGGCGCTCAGCGCGCTGGCCATCAGCACTTAAGCGCCCAGCGGTGTGCTCAGCACGCAAACGCGTGCTGCAGCGCCTGCGCCAGATCGGCGCGCAGATCCTGCACGGCCTCCAGGCCGATGGAAAAGCGCACCAGGTGGCCGGGCCAGACGGTGCCCGTGCTGCGCATCGCGCGGATCTCGTAGGGCACCACCAGGCTCACCGGGCCGCCCCAGGAATAGCCTATCTTGAAGCGTTGGAGCCCGTCGACGAAGGCGTCGATCTGGGCCGGCGCGAAGCGCTCATCGAGCAGGATGGAAAACAGGCCCGCCGCGGCGCTGCAATGGCTGGCCCAGTGTTCATGCCCCGGCGATCCCGGCAAGGCCGGGTGCAGCACGCGGCTGACCTGCGGCTGCGTCTGCAGCCAACGCGCCAGTTCACGCGCGGCCAGATCATGCGCCTCGTAGCGCACGCGCAGCGTGGGCAGCCCGCGCAGCACGAGTTCGATGTCATTGGCCGCCACGCCCAGGCCGGTGATGCCGTGCATCTGCAGGATGCGGTGCGCCAGGGCCTCGTCGCGGGTGACCACCGAGCCCATCAGCACATCGCCGCCGCCCGAGGGGTACTTGGTCAGCGCATGCATGGCGACATCGACACCCATCTCGAAGGGCGCGAACGCCAGGCCGGCGCCCCAGGTGTTGTCCAGCGCCAGCACCGCATCGCAGCGGCTGCGCGCCGCCGCCACCAGGCCGCGCAGATCGGGAAACTCCATCGTCACGGAGCCCGGCGCTTCCAGCCAGACCAGCCGCGTGCGCGGCCCGCACAGCGCGGCCAGCGATGCCGCGTCCATCGCGTCGTATTCGCGCCAGCTCACGCCCATGCGCGCCAGCAGGGTGCGCGCCGCTTCCTTCGACGGGCCGTAGACGTTGTGCGGCAGCAGCACCTCGTCACCCTGCTGCAGCAGGGCCAGGTTGACCAGGTTCAGCGCCGCGAGGCCGCTGGGCGCCAGCACGCAGTGCGTGCCGCCTTCCAGCGTGGCGATGCGCTCTTCGAGCGTGAAGCTCGTGGGCGTGCCGTGCAGCCCGTAGGTATAGGCCTCGCGGCTCTTCCAGGAGCGTGAACGCAAGGCGGCCACGTTGCTGAACATCACGGTGGACGCCTTGTAGACCCCCGGCGGCACGGCCTTGAAGCCGGCCGGCGGGGCATACGGATGGTGAATCAGCTCGGTGATCTTGTCAGCCATGATGCGCGTCGTCAGAGGTCGTGGGCCGGGCGGCCATCACAGCGGCTGCGCCACCAGATCATGGCCCTGGGTCTGCACCACCCGGGCGCGGACAAACTCGCCCACCTTCAGCGTGAGCGAGGCCTTCTGCGGCGGCAGCAGCTGCACCAGGCCATCGATCTCCGGCGCGTCGGCATAGCTGCGCCCGCGCCCGCCGCGGCGGCCCAGCGCCGGGGCGTGATCCACCAGCACCTGCAGCGTCACGCCCAGGCGCTGGCTCAGCTTGCGCGCGGACGCTTCCTCGGCCACCGCCATGAAGCGCGCGCGCCGCTCTTCGCGCAGGGCCTGCGGCAGCGCCCCGGGCAGCGCGTTGGCGGCGGCGCCGGCCACATCGCTGTAGGCAAAGCAGCCGGCGCGATCGATGCCGGCTTCGCGCATGAACTGCAGCAGGGTCTCGAACTCGGCTTCGGTCTCGCCGGGGAAGCCGGCGATGAAGGTGGAGCGCACGACGATCTGCGGGCAGACCTTGCGCCAGGCCGCCAGGCGCGCGAGGTTGCGCTCGCCGCTGGCGGGCCGCTTCATGCGCTTGAGCACATCGGGATGCGCATGCTGGAAGGGCACATCCAGGTAGGGCAGGATCAGGCCTTCGGCCATCAGCGGCAGCACCTCGTCCACATGCGGGTAGGGGTAGACGTAGTGCAGGCGCACCCAGGCGCCATAGGGCTGGGCCAGCCGCGCGAGCTCTTCGCACAGATCGGCAAAGCGGGTCTTCACCGGGCGGCCATCCCAGAAGCCGGTGCGGTACTTCATGTCCACGCCGTAGGCGCTGGTGTCCTGGCTGATGATCAGCAGTTCCTTCACGCCCGATTCAAACAGCGCGCGCGCCTCGTTGAGCACCTCGCCGATCGGGCGCGAGACCAGATCGCCGCGCATCGAGGGGATGATGCAGAAGCTGCAGCGGTGGTTGCAGCCTTCGCTGATCTTCAGGTAGGCATAGTGCCTTGGCGTGAGCTTGATGCCGGCCTCGCCGCGGAATTCAGCCCGCACCTCGGGCACCAGATCCACGAAGGGATCGTGCGGCTTGGGCACGTGGCGGTGCACCGCGTCCATCACCTCCTGCGTGGCATGCGGCCCGGTGACCGCCAGCACCTTGGGATGGATCTGCTGCACCAGGTTGCCGCCGCCCTCACCCGCCTTGGCGCCCAGGCAGCCGGTGACGACCACGCGGCCGTTCTCGGCCAGCGCCTCGCCGATGGTGTCCAGACTTTCCTTGACGGCATCGTCGATGAAGCCGCAGGTATTGACGATCACCAGATCGGCGCCGGCGAAGGTCTTGCTCGTCGCGTAGCCCTCGGCACGCAGCTGGGTGAGGATCAGTTCGGAATCGGTCAGCGCCTTGGGGCAGCCAAGCGAGACGAAGCCGATGGTGGGTGCGGCAGACGCCGCGCCGACGATGGAAGATGCAGACATGCCAGGGATTGTCCGGCAGCGGCGCGGCCGCCGGGCCGCTCAGGTCTTGGGCGGGAAGCCGGGCACGTGCGGGAACATGCCCTTGGACGCCTTGGTGAACTGTTCCTGCATCTGCGCGAAGGCCGTCTTGCTGTGTTCCAGGTAGGCGTTCATCACCGTCGGCATGCCGTTGGCCTGGCCCTGGAACAGCTTGGCCCAGGCTTCGGGCGAGTAGGCCGCGGGCTCGAAGAGGTTCTTGCCGGCGCCGGCCAGGCGGCTCTGCATCTCGATGAAGGTGAGCAGGTTCTGCTCCAGGAAGCTGCCCATCATGCCCTGCATGGCGTGGCCGTAGAAGCGGATCAGCTGCGCCAGCATCTGGGTGGAGAACATCGGCAGGCCGCCTGTCTCTTCTTCCAGGATGATCTGCAGCAGGATGCTGCGCGTGAGGTCTTCGCCGGACTTGGCGTCGCGCACTTCGAACTCTTCGCCGGACATGACCATGGCCTTGACGTCGGCCACCGTGATGTAGCTGCTGTTGCGCGTATCGTAAAGACGGCGATTAGGGTACTTCTTGAGCACCCGCATGCCGGTTGGCGTTTCCTCGCCCTTGGCCGGCTGCGGAGCCGGCGCGGAAGTGCTGGCCATCAAGAGCCTCCGGACTGTGGGATTTTGATTCTAGGAGCGCCCGCTGCCGCCGAGCGGGCGGGGTTTGCCCGGTGCAGCTTGCCCACCGGGAAGCCGACTATGCGCCTTTGGGCCCGCTGCCGCCACCCTCAGGCGGCAGTGCCTTCGCCGCGCGGGGCTTCTCCCAGCCCAGCCGACGAGACAGCGCACGCCCCCAGCGCATGAAATGGTTTTCGTAGTAGTGCGTGGAGAGATGGGCCAGCGCGAAGATGACGATGAAGGCCGGAATGCGCTTGAGGTATTTCTCGACCTTGTCGTCGGCCTGGCCGAGCCAGGTATCCACCACCAGCGGATGGATCACATACAGCGCGAAGGAGATGCCGGCGATGTAGGCCATGAAGCGGCTTTCCAGGATCGGCGTGAACGTGGGGCTGAAGCGCACCAGGGATGCCCCGATGAGGCAGGCGGCCACATAAGGCCGGATGTAGTTGGCCCAGTGCGGTTCCGGCAGGCTGCACATCACCAGCAGCACCAGCATCAGCGGCACGCTCAGATCGGCCAGGCCCTGGCGCACGCGCAGGCCGAAGGCCCCGCTGTAGGCCAGCGCCAGCGTGCAGCCAGCCAGGATCTCGTCGATCCGACGGTAGGTGGCGATGTCTGCCGTGGCGCCATAGTCGATACGGTGCGCCGTCACCAGCAGCGCCAGCACGGGCAGCGCATACAGGCCCTTGCGGCCGAAGAAGCCGTAGATCAGCGCCACCACGAAGTAGAACTGCATCTCCACGCCCAGGCTCCAGTAGTGCGTGAGCACGGGCGCCTGGTCGATTGGCGGCAGGTTGGAGGTAAAGCTGAAGTGGCGCAGCCAGGTGATCCAGGGCGAACCGTGATCCTGCACCATCATGCCGACCAGGATGCCCAGCCAGGCCAGCGGCACGACGCGGCAGATGCGCCGGATCATGAAGTCGCCCACATGCGCGCCGTTCCACAGGAAGCGCGTGATCAGAAAGCCCGAGAGGCAGAAGAAGAGCGCCATGCCCATCTTGCCGGCCGAATCGTTGAGCTGCCAGCTGCTGGGGCCCAGCGGCAGCAGGTGTGCGGCCAGCACCAGAAGAATGCTGGCAGCTCGCCAGCCATCCAGGGCGCGCAGGCGATCCGATGATTCCGACGTGCTCAACGGGGCGGGGTTGAAGGTGGCGGGAACGTGAAAAAGCCCGGACACACCAACGACATGTCCGGGCCCTCACTGGGATCCTGGTAGGCGCGATTGGACTCGAACCAACGACCCCCACCATGTCAAGGTGGTGCTCTAACCAGCTGAGCTACGCGCCTGAAAGCCAGGCAGTATAGCAGGCCCGGGCTGCGCTCAGCGCCGCCGCGCCGTGCGCACGCCGGGCACGGCCGCCACCAGACGCAGCACCTGGCGCAGGCGCGCTGCATCGGCCACCTCCACGGTGAAGGTCATCCAGGCCTTGTCGCCACCGGCGTCGCGCACGCTCTGCGTCTTCACGCCCGTCACGTTGACCCGCTCGCGGGTGAAGACCTCGGAGATGTCGCGCAGCAGGCCCTGCCGATCCAGTGCCTCCACCGCCACATCCACCGGGTACAGCGCATCGGCGCCGGGGCGACCCCAGGCCACGGGGATGGTGCGTTCGGGCGCCTGCGCCGCCATGTGGCGGAAGTTGCTGCAATCGCCGCGGTGGATGGCCACGCCCTTGCCGCGCGTGACGAAGCCGCCGATGGCGTCCGGCGGCGCCGGCCGGCAGCAGCGCGCCAGGTTCGTGAGCAAGGATTCCACGCCCACCACCAGCACGCCGCTGTCGCCCGCCTTGGAGCGGCGCAGCAGCACGCCCTCGTCGGCCGCTTCCGGCGCCGGCTCGGGCGGGCGCAGCACCGCTTCCACCTGGCGCAGCGAGAACTCGTCCTTGCCGATCACCTCGAACAGCGCATCGGCTTCCTTGAAGCCCAGCCGCGCGGCCAGATCGTCCAGCTTGACGGCCGTGCGGCCCTCGCGCTGCAGCAGCCGCTCGATGGCTTCACGGCCGCGGGCGATGGTCTGGGCCTGCACCTGTGCGTTGAACCAGGCGCGCACCTTGGCCTTGGCGCGCGGGCTGTGCAGGTAGCCCAGCTCGGGGTTGATCCAGTCCAGCGAGGGCCCGCCTTCGCGCGTGGCGACGATCTCCACCGTCTGGCCGTTGCGCAGGGCGGTGTTCAGCGGCACCAGGGCACCGTCCACGCGCGCACCGCGGCAGCGGTGGCCCAGCTCGGTGTGCAGGCTGTAGGCAAAGTCCACCGGCGTGGCACCGGCCGGCAGATCGACCACGGTGCTCTGCGGCGTGAGCACGTAGATGCGGTCTTCCGCCGCCGGCGCGCCGGGCTGCGAGGACAGATCGCGCTCCCAGGCCAGCAGCTGCTGCATCACGGCCTTGCGCGCAGCGGCCATGCGCGCGGCCGTGTCGCCATCGGCACTGACGCCGGCATAGCCCTTGGACCCGGCTTCCTTGTAGGCCCAGTGCGCGGCCACGCCGTGCTCAGCGTGCGCATGCATCTGCGCCGTGCGGATCTGCACTTCCACCGGCAGGCCGTCGTCGCCGCGCACCACCGTGTGCAGCGACTGGTAGCCATTGGGCTTGGGCCGCGCGATGTAGTCGTCGTACTCGCCAGGCACCGGGGCATAACGCGCATGCACCGCGGACAGCGCCGCGTAGCAGGCGGGCACGTCGGGCACGATGACACGCAGGGCGCGCACATCCAGCACCTGCTCGAAGGCCAGGCCCTTGCCCTGCATCTTCTTCCAGATGCTGTAGAGGTGCTTGGGGCGCCCGGCCACCTCGGCCTCGATGCCGGCACGGCGCAGTTCGCCGGCCAGCTGATGGCGCACGAAGTCCACGCCCAGCTCGCGCGCGGCGCGCGTCTGATCCAGGCGGCGGGCCACGGCGTGGTAGGACGCCGGATCCAGCAACCGGAAGGCCAGGTCTTCCAGCTCCCACTTGATGGGCCAGATGCCCAGGCGGTTGGCCAGCGGCGCAAACACATCCAGCGATTCGCGCGCCAGCACCGGCGGGCAGGGCTGGCGCGCCGCGGCGTGCCAGCGCAGCGTCTGCAGACGCGAGGCCAGGCGCAGCAGCACCACGCGCAGATCGCGCGAGAAAGCCAGCAGCATCTTGCGCACGCGTTCGGTCTGCTGCGCGCGCTGCTCGGCCTCCACCGCGGCATTGCGCGCGGCACGCTGTGCCGCCACCAGCCGCCGGGTCAGTTCCACCAGGCTGGCGTACGAGGGGCCGAAGGCGCGCCCGATCACATCCACCGGCTGCTGCAGAAAGTCGGCCGCATAGACCAGGTAGGCCGCGGCCTGCATCGGCACGGCCGCACCCAGGCTGGCCAGGATCGATGCCACGCCCTCGGCATGCGCCCAGGCGTCCTCGCCGGTATCCAGCTGTCGGCCGGTGAGCAAGGGCTGCGTGAAGCCGCGCGCGGCCGCGAGTGCATCGGCCGGCGGGCCCGGCGGCGCCGCGGCCGACCCTGCACCCGATCGCGCAGCCGCCCCCGCATTCGATCTTGCGGGCGCCGTGTCAGCCGGGCCAGGCTCCACCAGCGCCGTCGCCTCGACGATGGCGCTGGGCGCCGCACCCGGCAGCGGATCTGCGCGCGTCTTCATGGCCCGCGGGGTGTCTCAGGGCGAGAGCAGGAATTCGCTGACCACGGCGCGCTGATCGGGCTGCACGAGCGTGGGCGCGTGGCCCACGCCCTCGAAGCTGTGCAGGCGGGCGCGCGGGCCGCGCTGCGTCATGGCCTGCGCCGTCTCGGCGGACAGCAGATCGGATTGCGCGCCGCGCAGCAGCAGGGTCGGGCAGCGCAGGCTGTCGTAGACGTGCCAGAGCATCGCCTCGCCCGCGGCTGCCAGCTGCGGCGTGATGGCCTTCAGCGGCACCGACAGGGCGGGGTCGTAGCGCAGCATGAAGCCGCCCTCGCCATCGGGCTTGAGCAGCGGGCGAGAGAGCTCCAGCCACTGCTGCGGGCTGTGCGGACCGAAGCCGGTGGACAGCGCCCACATCGCCTGCGCGGCCGCTTCCTCGGTCGGCCAGCGGCCGCCCTGCCCCACATAGCCGCCGATGCGCACCAGCGCCTCGGGCTGGATGCGCGGGCCCACATCGTTGAGCACCAGGCGCCGCACGGGCGAGCCTTCCAGCGCCGCCACACCGATGCCGATCAGCCCGCCCATGGAGGTGCCGACCCAATCGACCTGCTCCACATCCAGGCGCGCCAGCAGCGTCACCATGTCGGCCACGTAGGTCGGCACGGCGTAGGCGTTCGGATCGCGCAGCCAGTCGCTGCGGCCGCGGCCGACCACATCGGGGCAGATCACCCGCGCGCGCTGGCTGAGGTCACGCGCCAGATGATCAAAATCGCGCCCCTGGCGGGTGAGGCCGTGCACGCAGACGATGGTCTGTGCGGCGGCAGGATCGCCCCATTCCCAGTAGGCCATGCGGTGCAGGCCGCCCGGGTGCAGGCAGGAAACGGAACGAAGGCGCGGTTCTTCAAGCATGGCAAGGCAGGAGGGCCCGGCGACAGCCGCCGGCAGCGCCCCGATGCTATGGCCTGGCGGGCCGCACCGCTGCGCGCTACTTCAGCATCTGCACGCTGCCGCTGACGCTGGAGGTGACCGTGGTCTTGCCGGCCTCCACCGGCATCGGCGCTTCGGCGGCCATGGCCATGGGCGCCGCGCGCATCGCCATCACCGGCACCGGGCCGGGCGCGCCGTCGACACCCACGTTCACTTCGCGCACGGTATAGCTGGCAAAACCGAAGAGCTGCGATTGCGCCTGCGCGCGCTCCCGGAAGCGGGCGATGGCCTGGGCGGTGGTGTCGGCCTCGGCCTTCTCGCGCGCTTCGCGCGAAAGGCCCTGGCGCACATTGGCGATGCTCAGCGTCTGGATGCGCCCGGCCAGCTGCGAAATGGCCTGCATGTCGCGCCCTTCCACCAGCAGCTGGGCCGAGCCCTGCCAGCCGGTGATCGTGCCCTTCTGGCCATAACGCGGCATCAGCGCAAAGTTGCCGGTGCGCACGTCGACCTGCCCTGGCCGGGCCACCTTGCGTGCCTCGGCCAGCGCCCCATCCAGCGCCTGCTTCAGCTGCGTCTGCACGGCGCCGGCATCCGTGCCTTCGCGCGTGGTGGAGAAGCTGATCGCCAGCAGGTCCATCGTCACCTCGGTACTGGCCGAGGCGCTGAGCATCATCACGTTCTGCGGCACGGGTGCCGCGACGCCCTGCGCCTGCGCCACCGCGTGCACGCTCAGGAGGGCCAGCGGCGCCAGCAGGCGCAGCAAGGGGCTGGACAGGGGGGTACGGGTCATCGGTGAAGGCTCCAGAGTGGCGGTGAGTGTGCCGCGTGCGCTGCTGGCGCGCAGGCCAGGATTCAACGCGCGAAGCAGACAAACCGTTGTTCTGCCAAGCGGCAAGACTTGTAACGGTGCGTCAGAACGGGATTTTTTGGGCGATTTTCGGCTGTAACAATTCGGCTGTTACAAATCCAGGATGCCCTCATGAGCAATTCCACCCCGAACCGCCCCGACCGGATCGTCGTCGTCGACGACGATGCCCGCATCCGGGATCTGCTGCGCCGCTACCTGACGCAGGAGGGCTTCGAGGTGCTCCTGGCCGAAGACGCCAAGACGCTGAACCGCGTGCTGACGCGCGACACCATCGATCTCATCGTGCTGGACCTGATGCTGCCCGGCGAGGACGGCCTGTCGATCTGCCGCCGGCTGCGCGCGGCCAACGACCCCACGCCCATCATCATGCTCACCGCCAAGGTGGAGGATGTGGACCGCATCGTGGGCCTGGAAGTCGGCGCGGACGACTACCTGCCCAAGCCCTTCAACCCGCGCGAGCTGCTGGCCCGCATCCACGCCGTGCTGCGCCGCCGCCCGGCCGTGGAGGCGCCCGGCGCGCCTTCGAAGGAAGCGCAGGTCGTGAATTTCGGGCCCTTCGAGTTCGATCTCTCGCTGCGCCGCCTGTCCAAGGAAGGTGACCAGATCGCGCTGACCACGGGCGAGTTCTCCATGCTCAAGGCCCTTGTGCGCCACCCGCGCCAGCCGCTCAGCCGCGACAAGCTCGCCCAGCTCGCCCGGGGCCGCGAGTTCGAGCCCTTCGACCGCAGCCTGGATGTGCAGATCTCGCGCCTGCGCAAGATGATCGAGCCCGATCCCGCGCAGCCGCGCTACATCCAGACCGTCTGGGGCGTGGGCTACGTCTTCGTGCCGGATGGCGCAAGCTGACGTTTGACATCATGTGACGAACCGGGGCGCCGCGAGGCGCCCCTTTTTCTCTGCGGTGCCGGGCCGACCGGGCGCACCGCCTGATCGGGCATCATCAGGGTCGATGAAGTCGTCTCCCCTCAACTTCAACGTCTTCTGGCGCACCTTCGTGCTGCTGGCGCTGCTGCTGGCCGGCGGCATCGTCGCCTGGGTGCAGACGCTGCGTGCGCTCGATCTGGAGCCGCGCGCCGTGCACGAGGCGCGCCAGATCGCGAGCCTGGTGAACCTCACCCGCGCGGCGCTGCTGCAGAGCGACGGCATTGCGCGCGTGACGCTGATCAAGTCCATCGACAACGCCGACAGCGTGCAGGTGCGCCCGCGCGAGCCGACCGACCAGTGGGAGCCCTTCGAGGTCGATCGCTTCACGCGCGCCGTCGCACGCGAGCTGCGCGCCACGCTGGGCGCCGACGCCGTGGTGGCGCGCAACGTCAATGGCCAGCCGGGGCTGTGGATCGGCTTCATGATGGACCGCGATCCCTACTGGCTGATCACGCGCCAGGCGCAGAGTTCGTCGCTGTCCGTGGGCACCCTGGCCAGCTGGATGGGCATCGCGCTGCTGGCCACGCTGCTGGGCTCTGCCGCCGTGGCCAGCCTCATCAACAAGCCGCTGAAGGAGCTCTCCTTCGCCGCCAGCCGCATCCGCGAAGGCGATCTGGATTCGCGCCTGGACGAAAACACGCTGACCAGCGAGATCCGCGAAGTCAACCGCGGCTTCAACCGCATGGCGCGCGAGCTGGCCAAGGTGGAGGAAGACCGCGCCGTGATGCTGGCCGGCATCAGCCATGACCTGCGCACCCCGCTGGCCCGCCTGCGGCTGGAAGCCGAGATGAGCGTCACCGACGAAGAGGCCAAGCGCAACATGGCCGAAGACATCGGCCAGCTCGACGCCATCATCGACAAGTTCATGGACTACGCGCGCCCCGGCTCCACGCAGATGGTGCCGGTGCAGCTGGCCCGGCTGATCGACAAGGAAGCCAGCGCCTTCCGCGATGCGCGCCAGATCCGCATCAACTCGCGCGTCTCGGTGGACGTGAAGGTGCTGGCCGACGAGATCGAGCTCGGCCGCGTCTTCCTCAACCTGTTCGAGAACGCGCGCCGCTACGGCCGCAGCCGCGACACGGCCCTGGCCGACGTGCTGGTCACCTACACCCGCAGCGGCCCCTGGATCATCGTCACCGTGCGCGATCACGGCCCCGGCGTCGAGGCCGAGAAGATCAGCCAGCTCACCAAGCCCTTCTACCGCGGCGATCTGGCGCGCACCGCCGCCACTGGCGCCGGCCTGGGCCTGGCCATCGTCGACAAGGCCCTGCAGCGCATGGGCGGCTCACTCGAACTGGCCAACGCCATCGACGGCGGCCTGATTGCGCAGTTGCGGCTGAAGCGGGTGCAGTAGGGGCGGCAGCGGCGAACCATCGCCGTCACCCTTCGCAAGGCCCGGGCTGCCGCCCCCTCAGCCGCGCACCAGCAGGCACACCGCCCGCGTCTCTATCGATCGACCTTCGCCGACCGGGCCCATCTTCTCGGCTGTCTTGGCCTTGACGTTGACCTGCGCGGGCTCGATCTGCAGCACCTCGGCGATGCGCTGCACCATGGCCGGGATGTGCGGGGCCATCTTGGGGGCCTGGGCCACGATGGTGGCGTCCACGTTGCCGATGGCCCAGCCCTGGGCGCGCGCGCGCCGGGCGGCTTCGGCCAGCAGCACGCTGGAATCGGCACCCTGGAAGGCCGCATCGGTGTCGGGGAAGTGGCGGCCGATGTCGCCCAGCGCGGCGGCGCCGAAGAGCGCGTCGGTGATCGCGTGCAGCAGGGCATCGGCATCGGAATGGCCCAGCAGGCCGTGGCTGTGCGGGATGGTGACACCGCCCAGGATCAGCGGCCGGCCGCTGACCAGCGCGTGCGTGTCCCAGCCTTCACCGATGCGAAACGGGGGGTTCATGCGCCAGGCCTCCGGGTCAGCAGCAGCCGCTCGGCCAGCTCGAAATCGGCCGGCCAGGTGACCTTGAAGTTTTCAGCCGGTGCCTCCACCAGCAGCGGCGAAAAACCCAGCGCTTCCAGGGCGCTGGATTCGTCGGTGACGGCGTCTGCGGCGGCGCCCAGCGCGCGCTGCAGCTCGGCGATGCGGAACATCTGCGGCGTCTGCGCGGCCCACTTGTCGCGGCGGTCCACCGTGGCCTGCACGCGGCCCTCGCGGGCCTGCTTCAGGGTATCGGCCAGCGGCAGCGCCAGCAGCCCGCCGCAGACCGCTGGCGTGGCGGACAGCACCGCGTCGATGAGCCGATCGACCCAGGCTGCACGCAGCAGGCAGCGCGCCGCATCGTGCACCAGCACCCAATCCTGCGGGCGGGCGCCGCGCTGCAGCAGCACCTGCAGCCCGCTGGCCACCGTGGCCGCACGGCTGGCACCGCCCACACGCGCCAGCCAGGCCCGCGGGCCGGTGAAGCCGGGTACGGCCGCTTCAAACTGATCGTCCTCGGGGCTCAGCACCACCAGCGTCGCGCTCAGCCGCGCCACGCCGGCCAGTGCCTGCAGCGTGTGCGCCACCATCGCCTGACCCGCCAGCGCCACATACTGCTTGGGCAGCGCCGCGCCAGAGCGCGCGCCATGGCCAGCGCAGGGCACCAGGGCGTAGCAGCCTGCGGCGGGTTCGGGGTGGTCGGGCATGGAGCACCATTCTAGGAAGAGGCTGCGCAGCAGCTTCCTAGAATCCGCGCTTGATCCCTGGCGCTCGCGCCCGCAGCCGCGTCCGATCCGGTCTCGCCGGGGCTTGCCGATCCGCCCGAACCTCCGCCCGCATGCAACTCCCCACCATCGCCGCCGGCAAGCGCTTCACGCTGCCCCGCCCCGTCGGCTCGGCCGATGCCTTGCTGCTGGCGCGCCTGGCCCAGGCGCGCACGGCGGAATCGCGCCTGCTGGTGATCATCACGGCCGAACCGGCGGATGCGCAGCGCCTGGCCGACGAACTGCCCTTCTTCGCGCCGGGGCTGCGCGTGGCCGTATTTCCGGATTGGGAGACGCTGCCCTACGACACCTTCAGCCCGCACCAGGATCTGATCTCCGAGCGCCTGGCCACCCTGTGGCGCGTGCAGCAGCGCGATCTGGATGTGGTGCTGCTGCCGGCCAGCACGGCGCTCACGCGGCTGGCGCCGCCCTCCTTCCTGGCGGGCACCACCTTCCACTTCAAGCAGAAGACGCGGCTGGACGAAGCGGCGCTGAAGCGGCAGCTCACGCTGGCCGGCTACCAGCACGTCAGCCAGGTGGTGTCGCCAGGCGAATACGCGGTGCGCGGCGGCCTGATCGATCTGTTTCCGATGGGCTCGCCGGTGCCCTACCGGGTGGACCTCTTCGATGACGAGGTCGACTCCATTCGGACGTTTGACCCCGATTCGCAGCGCAGCCTCTACCCCGTGCCCGAGGTGCGCCTGCTGCCGGGCCGCGAGTTCCCGATGGACGAGGCGGCACGCACGGCCTTCCGCGCCCGCTGGCGCGAAAAGCTGGAGGGCGACCCCACCAAGGCGCGGCTGTACAAGGACATCGCCCAGGGGATCGCCACCTCGGGCATCGAGTACTACCTGCCACTGTTCTTCGACCAGACCGGCACCTTCTTCTCCTATCTCGATGCCGGCGCGGCGCTGGTGCTGCACGGCGAGGTGGACACGGCGCTCGGCCACTTCTGGACCGACACGCGGGAGCGGCACCGCTTCCTGCAGCACGACCCCGAACGGCCCATCCTGCCGCCGGAAGAGCTGTTCCTGCGCGCGGAAGACTTCTTCACGCTGACGCAGGCCCACGCCACGCTGGCGCTGCGCGGCAGCGATGCGCTGGACTGGGCCCGACCGCTGCCCGACGTGAGCGTCGATCGCGGCGCCACCGAGCCGCTGCGCGCCCTGCAGCAGCACCTGCAGCAGACCAGCGCGCGCGTGCTGCTGCTGGCCGAGAGCGAAGGCCGGCGCGAGACGCTGCTGGAACTGCTGCGCGACCATGACATCGACGTGCCCAGCGCCGACAGCCTGCAGGCCTTCATCGACGGCGACGAGAAGGTGGCCATCGCCGCGGCGCCGCTGGCGGCCGGCTTCCACTGGCTGGAGCCTGACGGTCCAGCTCAGCCGCTGTCGCTGCAGTTCATCACCGAGACCGAGCTCTTTGCCAGCACGCCGCAGACGCGCCGCCGCCGCAAGCAGGAGCAGACCAGCAACGTTGAATCGCTGATCAAGGATCTCTCGGAGCTGAAGATCGGCGATCCCGTGGTGCATCTGAACCATGGCATCGGGCGCTACCAGGGCCTGCTGAACATCGATCTGGGCGATGGGCCCAGCGAGTTCCTGCACCTGCAGTACGCGGACAAGGCCACGCTGTACGTGCCGGTCTCGCAGCTGCACCTGATCGGTCGCTACACCGGCGTCAGCCCGGACGAGGCGCCGCTGCACAAGCTGGGTTCGGGCCAGTGGGACAAGGCGCGCCGCAAGGCTGCCGAGCAGGTGCGCGACACGGCCGCCGAGCTGCTGAACCTGTATGCCCGCCGCGCCGCGCGCGAAGGCTATGCGCACCGCTTCTCGCCGCATGACTACGAGGCCTTTGCCGCCAGCTTCGGCTTCGAGGAGACCGCCGACCAGCGCGCCGCCATCCACGCCGTGGTGCAGGATCTGATCAGCCCCAAGCCCATGGACCGCCTGGTCTGCGGCGACGTGGGCTTCGGCAAGACCGAGGTGGCCCTGCGCGCCGCCTTCGTGGCCGTGCACAGCGGCAAGCAGGTGGCTTTTCTCGCCCCCACCACGCTGCTGGCCGAGCAGCACTTCCAGACGCTGAGCGATCGCTTCGGCAAGTGGCCGGTGAAGATCGTGGAGCTCTCGCGCTTCCGTTCGCCCAAGGAAGTGAAGGCCGCGGTGCAAGGCATCGAGGACGGCACGGTGGACATCGTCGTGGGCACGCACAAGCTGCTCAGCGAGAACGTGAAGTTCAAGCGCCTGGGGCTGCTGATCATCGATGAAGAGCACCGCTTCGGCGTGCGCCACAAGGAGGCGATGAAGGCGCTGCGCGCCGAAGTCGACGTGCTCACGCTCACCGCCACGCCGATCCCGCGCACGCTGGGCATGGCGCTGGAGGGCCTGCGCGATCTGAGCGTGATCGCCACCGCGCCGCAGCGACGCCTGGCCATCAAGACCTTCGTGCGCAACGAAGGCAGCGGGATCATCCGCGAGGCCGTGCTGCGCGAGCTCAAGCGCGGCGGTCAGGTCTACTTCCTGCACAACGAGGTGGAAACCATCCAGCACCGGCGCGACAAGCTGGCGGAGCTGGTGCCCGAGGCCCGCATCGCCATCGCCCACGGCCAGATGCCCGAGCGCGAGCTGGAGCACGTGATGCGCGACTTCATCGCGCAGCGCCACAACCTGCTGCTGTGCTCCACCATCATCGAGACGGGCATCGACGTCCCCTCGGCCAACACCATCGTCATCAGCCGCGCAGACAAGTTCGGCCTGGCGCAGCTGCACCAGCTGCGCGGCCGCGTGGGGCGCAGCCACCACCAGGCCTATGCCTACCTGATGGTGCCGGATGTGGAAGGCCTGACCAAGCAGGCCGCGCAGCGCCTGCAGGCCATCCAGGACATGGAAGAGCTGGGCTCGGGCTTCTATCTGGCCATGCACGACCTGGAGATCCGCGGCGCAGGTGAAGTGTTGGGGGAGAACCAGAGCGGCAACATGATGGAGGTCGGCTTCCAGCTCTACAACGACATGCTGTCCGAGGCGGTGCGCTCGCTCAAGGCCGGCCGCGAGCCGGACCTGATGAGCCCGATGGGCGCCCTGTTCGGCGGCCACACCGAGATCAACCTGCACGCGCCCGCGCTGCTGCCCGATGCCTACTGCGGCGACGTGCACACGCGCCTGAACCTCTACAAGCGCCTGGCCACGGTGGACAAGGCCGACAAGCTCGATGCGTTGCTCGAGGAGGTGACGGATCGCTTCGGCAAGCTGCCCGCGCAGGGCCAGACGCTCTTCGACACGCACCGCCTGCGCCTGCTGGCCAAGCCCTACGGCGTGCAGAAGATCGATGCCGGCCCGAAGCTGATGAACATCAGCTTCCGCCCCAACCCGCCCATCGATGCGATGCGCATCATCCAGCTGGTGCAGAAGAACCGCGCCATCAAGCTGGCCGGCAACGACAAGCTGCGCATCGAGCGCGAGATCGCCGAACCGAGAGATCGTGCACAGTTCATCCGCGAGGTGCTGCGCGAGCTCGGACCCCCCGTTCGCGGTGCCCCTGCCCCGGGCCCGTGAGCTTGTGCACGGCCGGTGAGCCACCCGGCCGCGGACCCCCCGGGAAGCGAGGATCGGCGCTGCCACACGCCCCCGGCGAGCCTTGCCAACATGCCGTCCTTCAGCAGTTGGGCGGGCACACATATGGCAAAGCGTTTGGGATGGCAAGGCTCTCTTCGTGCAGCGACGGCGGGCACCGTCTGCGGCTTGATGCTGGCAGCGTGCGGCGGTGGCGGTGACGCCTCGGCGCCGGCCGGCCCGGTGGCCGCAGGGGGCGCGACCGCTTCGACCCCCGGCACCGCAGCCGAGGCGCCGCGCAGCAGCAAGAGTGGCTTCATTCCCGCGGCCCCGCAGGCCGGCGAGACGCTGCATGCCGATGCCGCGCTGCTGCGCCCGCTGCGCGACGAGGCGCTGTGGGTCTACCGTGGCATCAAGAGCAGCAGCAGCGGCAAGGCGGCCTACAGCACCTTCCGCCAGACCATCACCGCGGCCGGCGCCTTTGAAGAGCGCTTCTCCAGCCCGCTGGACAACGCCAGCAGCGTGCAGGGCATCCAGATCTCCGGCGGCGCCGTGCAGGTGCGCGACAACCTCGGCCTGCCCGCCGGGGCTGCGCCGGCCAGCATCGTGGAACTGCGCTCGCCGGTGCGCAAGGACGACCAGATCACCCTCGCCGATCTGACCGGCATCACGCTCGGCGAAGACCTGGACCAGGACAAGAAGGCCGATCTGATCGACCTGGGCGTCTACAGCCGCGTGATCGGCAACGAGAACGTCGAGCTGCCCGAACTGGGCCGCACGGTGCTGGCGCTGCGTGTGGACGTCACGGCCACGGCGCGCATCCAGCTGAGCTCGCGCACGCAGCCCGAGCCGGCCGTCACGGTGCTGGAATCCACCTGGTATGCGCCCGGCATCGGCATCGTGCGCCAGACCTCCAGCACGCCGGCCAGCGGCAGCAACGGCGCTGTGGAGACCGACGAGCGCCTGCAGTACTGGGATGGCGTGGCCACCGGTGCCGGCCTCGTGCCCTCGGCCCCGGTCTCGCGGTCCGGCGGGGCCTCCAGCATCGGCCCCTGGCTGGAACTGCCGTTTGCCGCCGTGCGCAACGGCGCGCAGGCCTTCGTGCTCTCGTCGCGCGGCGGCCTGCCGGTGCGCCCTGATCGCGGCGTGGTGCTCTCGGTGCTGGATCAACGTGGCCGCGTGCTGCACAACGTCGATCACCAGGATCTGGATCTGGCCGCCACGGCGCAGCCGGAGATCATGGCGCTGGGCGATGGTGTCGCCATGACCTTCACCGAGCCCGGTGTCTATGCCGACCCCTACATGCTGGAGAACCTGCGCATGGTGCGCTTCGATGCGCAGGGCCAGCGCAGCGGCAGCCACTGGCTGGCCAGCGGTGCCCTGCCCGGCACCCTGAAGGCGGCCTCCGATGGCCAGACCGTGTGGGTGACCTGGGTCGAGCCCGGCTTCACGGCCGGCGCCACCCGCGTGATGGTGCAGGGCTTCGACGCCCGTGGGGTGGAACGTTCGCTGCCCCAGCTGCTGGAAACGCGCAACGGCTTCGAGCCCGCCACCATCGGCATCAGCGCCGCCGCCAACCGCGCCCTGGTCACCTGGCGTGCACCGCACGGCACGGGCGTGGACTACCGCCAGGCCGTCATCCAGCCGGGCGTCGCGCCTGCCGTGGCGACGCTGGAGACCGGCGCGCTGACGCTGGACCGGCAATCCGCCCAGCCGGTGCCGCGCCTGAGCGAGTCGCTGGCCGCCCTCACCTGGTACAACCCGCTGCGCCAGGCCACCGGCGGCAGCACCGCCACCACGCTGCCGCGCGGCGTGGTGCTGGATGCCAGTTCCAATGCCCGCCGCGCCGTGGCCGGCGCCGCCGACAACGAGACCCTGCCGCTGCCCGCCCATGAACCGCAGGCGGCCGCGATGAACGTCGAGGCCAGCCGCCTGCTGTGGTCCGCCGCCGGCGCGGCCCGCGTGCGCAGCGAAGACCTGGTCGACGACCGCTACCTGGACTTCGCGGCCCTGCGTCCCGAGACCGGTGCGCTGTCCGCCGCCGCCGTGCAGATGAAGCGTTATCGCGATCGCAGCCCGGCCAGCGGCTACTTCGGCAACGTGGCCGCCGTGCGCCAGATCCTGGCCTTTGACGACCGCTACCTGATCGTCGGCCACGACGGCACGCGTCTGACCCTGGCCGTGCTGCACAAGGATTGAGGCGCCACCTGCACCAGCGCCCCGCCTGGCCTCAGGGCTCAGGCGGGGCCTGCCGGGAACGCCAGGCAAGTTGAGGCAAGATCCCGCCCCATGTCTGCCGTCCTCCATGCCCCCGGCCTGACGCTGCGCGGCTTCACCCGCCCGCTGCGCCTGGCCGATTTCAAGCTCGTCGCCTTCGACATGGATTCCACGCTCATCAACATCGAGTGCGTGGACGAGATCGCCGATCTGGTGGGCCGCAAGGCCGAGGTGGCCGAGATCACCGAAGCGGCGATGCGTGGCGAGATCGCCGACTACAAGGACAGCCTGCGCCGCCGCGTCGCCCTGCTGGCCGGTGTGCCGGAAAGCGCGCTGCAACGTGTGTATGACGAACGGCTGCAGCTCAATCCCGGTGTCGAGACCTTTGTGCAGGCCTGCCAGGCCGCCGGCCTGAAGACGCTGTTGATCTCCGGCGGCTTCACCTTCTTCAGCGAGCGCATCCGCCACCGCCTGAAGCTGGACTTTGCGCGCGCCAATACGCTGGGCGTCTCGCGCGGCAGGTTGACCGGCACGCTGTTCGATCGGCCCTGGGGCGACATCGTCGATGGCGCCGAGAAGCGCCGCGTGCTGCTGGAGGTGGTGGAGCTGATGGGCATCGAGGCTTCGCAGGCCATCGCCGTGGGCGATGGCGCGAACGATCTGCCGATGATGGCGGCGGCAGGTCTGTCGATCGCCTACCACCCCAAGCCGGCCGTGGCCGAGAAGGCCATGATCAGCGTCAGCGAAGGCGGCCTGGACCGCGCGCTGGACGTCTTGCGCTGAACACCGTCAGCGCTTGCGAGGCGGCACCACCTGCGGCCGGCCCATGCCGACGACACCATCGGCACGCGCCGAGAGGTAGGCATACAGATCCAGCACGTGCGGCGGCACGCGGCTGTCTTCCTCCCAGGCGGGCATCACCACCTGCCCCCGGGCATTGCGCTCGCGCTTGAGGATCTGCTCCAGCAGCGCCTCGCGTTCCGCCGCGCGCTCGTCCGGCTGGCTATCCGCTGCGCCGGGCACGATGCGGTAGCTGGTGAGCACCTTGGTGGCAAAGCCTCGGGGCGTGTAGCCCTTGATGCGCTGCACGAGGTTGGGCGCCACATCCGTGCCGATGCCGCCCACGCCGTGGCAGCCATGGCAGCTGGTGTGGAAGATGCGCCAGCCCGTGAAGGTGCCGCTGTCCACACGCCCGCCGGTGACGCGGTATTCACCCGGCAGCGGCTCGGCCACCGGGGCCGCCGCAGCCTGCGCCGCAGCAGCCAGCAGCAGGCCCGCCAGCGGAACCATCACCCAGGCCAGCGGCCGGACCAGCCCGCGGGTGCGGCGGCGCCCAGGCGCGGACTTCGGGGCAACGAAGGCGGGAAGGAAGGCCCGGATGCTGCTGAGCTGAGACGTCATGCTGCTGTTCCGCGAAGAGGTGACCGGATCATTCTGGTGAGCGCGGCCGCCGTCTGTCGTTGAGGGGCATCAAGCCTCGGGACATGCCGGCCTCATCGTCGCTGCCGCCTTCAGCGCGCGCCGCGTCGCCATCGCGCCCTTGGGCACATCCAGGCTTCAAAAGGCCACGGCTTGGTCCTAGGATCGGCGCTCCCCAGAACCCGAAGGAGACACCCCATGACTGCCCCGACCAAGTTTCTGCTGGACGAATCGCGCATGCCCAAGGCCTGGTACAACATCGCGGCAGATCTGCCGGTGCCGGTGTCACCGCCGCTGCACCCGGGCACGCTGCAGCCCGTGGGGCCTGACGATCTGGCGCCGCTCTTCCCGATGGAGCTGATCCTGCAGGAAGTCTCGGCCGAACGGGAGATCCCGATTCCCGAGCCGGTGCGCGAGGTCTTCCGGCTGTGGCGGCCCTCGCCGCTGGTGCGTGCGCACCGGCTGGAAAAGGCGCTGGGCACGCCGGCGAAGATCTACTACAAGTACGAAGGCGTCTCGCCGGCGGGCTCGCACAAGCCCAACACGGCCATTCCGCAGGCCTGGTACAACGCCCAGGCCGGCGTGAAGAAGCTCACCACCGAGACCGGCGCCGGCCAATGGGGCTCGTCGCTGGCCTTTGCGGGCTCGCTGTTCGGCATCCAGGTGCAGGTCTTCCAGGTGCGCGTCTCGTACGACCAGAAGCCCTACCGCCGCGCGCTGATGGAGACCTACGGCGCGAGCTGCGTGGCTTCGCCCTCCCCGCTCACGCAATCGGGCCGCGCGATCCTGGCGCGGGACGCCAACCATCCCGGATCGCTGGGCATCGCCATCAGCGAAGCGGTGGAGATCGCCGCCACGAACGAGGACACCAAGTACGCGCTCGGCTCGGTGCTCAATCACGTGCTGATGCACCAGACCATCGTCGGCCAGGAAGCGATGCTGCAGATGGAGATGGCCGGAGACGATCCTGACGTGATCGTCGGCTGCACCGGCGGCGGCAGCAACTTCGCCGGCATCAGCTTTCCCTTCATCGGGCAGCAGTTGCGCGGCGGCAAGAAGCGCCGCATCGTCGCCGTGGAGCCCGCCGCCTGCCCCAGCCTCACACGCGGCCGGTTTGCGTACGACTTCGGCGACACCGCGCACCTCACGCCGCTGACCCGCATGCACACGCTGGGCAGCACCTTCACGCCGCCCGGCTTCCATGCCGGCGGGCTGCGCTACCACGGCATGGCGCCGCTGGTCTCGCACCTGAAGGAACTGAACCTGATCGAGGCCACGGCCTACCACCAGAACACCTGCTTCGAGGCGGGCGTGCTCTTTGCGCGCAGCGAAGGCATCGTGCCCGCGCCAGAGGCCAATCACGCCGTCAAGGGCGCCATCGTGGAAGCCCTGCGCTGCAAGGCCGAGGGGCGCAGCGAAGTGATCCTCTTCAACCTCTGCGGGCACGGGCACTTCGACATGAGCGCCTACCAGAGCTACTTTGCGGGCAAGCTGGTCGATCAGAACTACGACGAGGCCGAGCTGGCCATGGCCTTGTCCGGCCTGCCATCAGTGCCGGCTTGAGGGATCGGCGGGGTCGGGACCGGCGGATCAACGCGGGACGCCGGTGCCGGCCAGGAGACACCGCAGCGCATGCCGGCCGACCGCCGGCCGCCGGCCGCTAACCCAATACCTGATGTGCGACCGAGATGTACAGCGGAATGCCCAGCAGGATGTTGAAGGGGAAGGTCAGCCCCAGCGACATGCCGAAATAGAGCGAGGGGTTGGCTTCCGGGATGGCATGGCGGATCACCGCGGGCACGGCGATGTAGCTGGCGCTGGCCGCCAGCACCATCAGCAGCGCCGCGTTGCCGGGCTCGATGCTGAACAGCGCGGCCAGGCCCAGCGCCAGGCTGGCGTGGACCAGCGGCCCGGCGATCGCGTAGACCAGCAGCCAGGGCGACATGCCGCGCAGTCCGCCCGCGTGACGTGCAGCGAGCAGGCCCATGTCCAGCAGGAAGAAGGCCAGCATGCCCTTGAACAGATCGACGGCAAACGGCTGCATCGCAGCCTGGCCCTTGGCGCCGGTCATCAGGCCCACCACCATTGCGCCGATCAGCAGCAGCTGGGCCCCGTCGGTCAGCGCCTCGTGCAGCACGTGCTTCAGGCTGAGCGTGGGCGCAGCCACCGCGCCTTCAGGCCGGCGGGTGCCGGCATCGAGCCGGCGCCGCGTGGCGTTGGCCAGGAGCACGGCCATGATGATGGCCGGCGATTCCATCAGCGCCATGGCCGCTGCCATGTGCCCGCCGTAGGGCAGCCCGCGCGTATCCAGCGCCTGCACCGCGGTGATGAAGGTGACGGCGCTGACCGATCCGTAGGTGGCCGAGATGGCCGCGGCATCGAAGCCGCTGAGGAATCGCTTGAGCAGCAGGTAGCCCAGCGCCGGCACGATCACCGCCAGGGCAATGGCCAGCCCGAGGCTCGCCGAGACCTCTTGCGTCAGCCCGGACTGCGCCAGCGCAAAGCCCCCCTTGAGGCCAAGCGCCATCAGCAGGTAGAGCGAGAGGAAGCGCGAGATCGCCGGCGGGATCTCGAGATTGGACTTGACAGCTCCGGCCAGCAGGCCGAAGACAAAAAAGAGGATCGCCGGGTCGAGAAGGGTGTGCAATGAAGGCTACGAACCAGGCATGAGGAAACCGAGAGCCTCGGGTCCCCATACCACGGCAGCCACGCCCAGAGCCACGGGAAATGCGGTGGCCAGCCCCGCCGCAGCCATGGCCGCGACGATCAGCAGGCCATCCAGGAACACCAGCCCAACCCCCAGGAGGATAAGGGCAATTGCCGGCAGGACATTGCCGAACGGAATGGGCAGGATGATCAGCACCGCCATCCAGGCCACCAGCAGCGGAATCCAGGTGCGCACGCCGATCGAGGCCACATGGCTCAGGCGCGGGCGCGACATGACGGCCGACATCGCATAGACCCGCGCCAGGAAGGCGAGCACCCGGCGCGCCCAGATGCGCGGCATCGTCACGCGGGCCACACGCTGCGGCAGGCCGTTGCTTTCGCGGCCGCACCACATGGCCCAGGCCAGGGCGGCAATGCCCAGGCCCAGCACCGAACCGACGCCCGGCACCGGCAGCACACAAGGTGCCGCCAGCAGCATCAACATGGCGCCCTGCCCGCCCGGGCCGTGCGCTTCCATCAGATGCTGGACCTCCACGCGCTCTTCGCGCAGCCGCACCGCGGCGCGCCGCAGGCGCCAGGCCATGCCACTCATGCTGGATTCCTCATGCGATCGCCGTTCCCGTGATTTCTTCCGTCAGGCCCCACTCGTCCATGGCCGTCACCAGCACCAGAGACTCGCCTTCGGACACCTCGCCGTCGGCCTCGACCATGGCCACGCACAACTGCAGGACCTTGCGCTGCAGCGCGGGGTTCTGGACCTCCCGGAGCATGCGCTCCAGCATGGCGGTCTCGACCTTGCAGGCCTCAGCCCAGGATGCATGCGCCGACAGCAGCAGATCCTGGCACAGGCTGGTCAGGACTTCATGCCAGCCCGGGCCATCCAGCCCCAGTTCTTCGGCGACATGCAGGTTGCGCGCGGCCTCCATCTCGATGCGGGAGAGGCGACCATCGGCCACGGAGGCCAGCGCCACGATGCGGGCTGCAGCCTGGGGACTGTCGACAAGGTACTCGCGCATGATGCGGCTCCAGGTAGAGGACGGGTTCGCCCAAGCCCGGACATCGGGCCCCTGCGAAGACAAGGGTTATGACCCGGAGATCGGGTCCGCGTTCCCTGCCTTGCCAAGTTATCCTGGCTCGCCGCGGCCGGTCAATGACCCGCCAATGACCACAGTCTACGCAGGTGGATCGTCAGAGAGAGGCCCCGAACTTCGTAGGGCTTAGTGCCACAAGGCCCTTTCAGGTTCAGGGTTACAAGGCCTTGACCACGAGCTTGAAATCCGGGTCCTCGGGAAAGTCGCGCTGCTCGTAACCCAGCCCGCGCATCAGGCGCAGCATGTTGGGGTTGTTGGCCAGCACCAGGCCCTCGATCTGTTCCAGCCCCTTGCTGCGCGCAAAGTCGGCGATCGACAGCATCAGCCGAGAGCCCAGGCCCTGACCCTTGAAATCGTCGCCCACCACCAGGCTGAACTCGCAGGTGGTCTGATCGGGGTTGGTGATGTAGCGGCTCACGCCGATGATGCGTTCGCGTTCGATGAAGCCGGTGTCCTGGCCGTCGACCTGCGGCACGGCCTGGCGCTCCTTCAACACCGCCACCAGGGCCATCTCCCGGTCATAGTCGATCAGGGTGTAGCGCGCCAGCATGCGGGCCGGCAGCTCCTGGATGGTGCTGGCAAAGCGGAAGTAGCGGCTTTCCTGCGAGAGCCCGCGCACGAAGGCCTGCAGCATGTCGGCATCGTCCGGCCGGATCGGGCGGATCGTGTAGAGCCCGCCGCCTTTCATCGGCCACTCGCTTTCGTGGGCCGCCGGGTAAGGCAGGATCGCCAGGTGGTTGTAGTCGTGCGCGGTGGGCGGCGCGTGGTCGATCACGATGCGGGCATCCACGGCCACGGCGCCTTGCTCGTCCACGATGATGGGGTTGATGTCCATCTCGCGCAGCTGCGGCAGCTCGCACACCATTTCGGAGACGCGCAGCAGGATCTGCTCCACGGCCTGCAGGTCGGCGCCCTCTGCGCCGCGCCAGGCACCCAGCATCTCGGCCACCCGCGCGCGTTCGATCAGGCGCCGCGCCAGGAACTGGTTCAGGGGCGGCAGCTCCATCGCGCGGTCCGCGATCAGCTCGACCATGGTGCCGCCGGCGCCGAAGGTGATGACCGGGCCAAAAGCCTCATCCGTGGTCAGGCCGATGAAGATCTCGCGCCCGCGGCGCTTCATCGCCATCGGCTGGATGGTCACGCCATTGATGCGCGCGCCGGGCTCGACGCGCGCCACCCGCGCCATGATGTCGTTGAAGATGTCCCGCACCTGCGTGGCACTGGCCACGTTCAGGGCCACGCCCTGCACATCACTCTTGTGGCTGATGTCGGCCGAATCGATCTTCAGTGCCACGGGATAGCCCAGCTGGCTGGCGATCAGCATCGCTTCGTTGGCATTGCGCGCGAGCATGGTGCGCGTCACCGGAATCTGGAAGGCCGCCAGCAGCGCCTTGGATTCCATCTCGGTCAGCACGCGGCGGCGCTCGGTGAGCACGCTTTCGATCAGCAGCCGCGCGCCTTCCAGATCGGGCTGGGCCAGCGTGGAACGCGGCGGCGGCGTCTGCTGCAGCAGCTGCTGGTTCTGGTAGAAGCTGGCGATGTTGCTGAAGGCATCGGCCGCGGCCTCGGGGGTGCGGAAGCTGGGTACGCCCGCTGCGCTGAGCGCCTCGCGCGCCACGCGCACCGATTCATCGCCCATCCAGCTGGCCAGCACCGGCTTGCCGGCCTCGCGCACGCCCCCCGCAACCGCGCGCGCGACGCCAATCGGATCACTGCCCGGCTTGGGCGAATAGACCACCAGCAGGCCATCGATCTGGCCATCCCGGGCGCAGGCCTTCATGGCGGCGTCATAGGCCTTGCCGTCGGCTTCTTCGCCCAGATCGATCAGGTCCTGCAGCGTGGCGTGCGGCGGCAGCTGCGGCTGCAGCGCCTGGCGGCCCTCGGCGCCCAGGCGCCCCAGATCCAGGCCGATCTCGTTCATCCAGTCCGCCGCCAGCACACCTGGCCCGCCACCGTTGGTGATCACTGCCAGGCGCTTGCCCACGGGCCGGTAGCGCGAGGCCAGGCACTTGGCGGCCGAGAACAGCTGCGTGAATACGCGCACGCGCACCGCGCCGGCACGCCGCAGCGCGGCCTCGAAGACATCGTCGCTGCCCACGATGGCGGCCGAGTGCGTGAGGGCGGCGCGCGTGCCGGCCGGCTTGCGGCCGGACTTCATCACCACCACCGGCTTGATGTGCGCCGCGGCACGCAGGGCGCTCATGAAGCGCCGCGCGTGGTGGATGCCTTCCATGTAGATCAGGATGCTGTGCGTGGAGCCATCGTTGGCCAGGAAGTCCAGCACCTGCGGCAGATCCACCTGCGTATTCGGCCCGAGCGACACGACGGTGGAAAAGCTCACGCCGGCGGTGCGCGCCCAGTCCAGGATGCTGGTGGTCAGCGCCCCCGACTGCGAGACCAGCGCCAGCGGGCCGTGCGGCGTCATCGGCCCGGCGGCGCTGGCATTCAGGCCCAGCGCCGGGCGCTGGAAGCCCAGGCTGTTGGGGCCCAGCATCAGCACGCCATGACGCCGGGCAATGGCATGCAGCTGCGCACACTGCTCGGTGGACAGCCCGCTGGACAGGACCACCGCCGCGCGGGCGCGGATGCGCCCGGCGACTTCCAGCGCCGCTGCGATCTGATCGGCCGGCAGCGCAATGATGGCCAGATCGGCGCGCGCGGCGGCCAGCTCGGCCAGCGTGCCGCTCATCGCGATGTCCAGGTGGGCGACCGGCCCCTTGTAGCTGCCGTTGGTCAGCGCATGCAGCAAGGCACGCGCCTGCGGCGTGCGCGACTCGTGAACCGCAGGCGAGGTCGGGTCGCCCGCGAAGACGACGATGGACTGCGGAGCGAACAGGGGCGTGAGGTAGTGTTTGTCCACGGAGGCGTGACGTGTCGCGCCGGATCGGCGAGATCCGCACGGTAGCGCCTGGCGCTGCGGAACGCAGCGAATAGCCCTGCTGCTTGGACGTGGATCAAGCTTGGCCCAAGTTCTGGGGGTGTGCCGGCCGGTACTCAGTGTTCCAGCTGCGCCCAGGCCTTGTCCAGGCGCTTGGCGCTCACCGGCTGCGGGGTGCGCAGCTCCTGGGCAAACAGGCTCACGCGCAGTTCCTCCAGCAGCCAGCGGTATTCGTCCAGACGCGCGTCGGCCTGCCCCTTGCGCTCGATCAGGCGCTTGAGCCAGCGCTGCTCCAGCGGCCGCAGCTCGGCCAGGCGCGCGGCATCGCGTGCGGGATCGGCGCGCAGCTTGTCCAGCCGCAGCGTGACGGCCTTCAGATAACGTGGCAGATGATGCAACGCCGGCCAGGGTGTCTCCAGCAGGAAGCGCTTGCCGCACAGTCGCTGCAACTGCGCGGCAATGTCCTCGGCCACCTCCTTGGGCGGGCGGCTGTCCTTGAGCTTGCGGCTGGCCGCCGCGAACTCCCCCAGCACCGTGCCCGCCAGCCGTGCCACTTCCTGCGCAATCAGGCTCAGGCGCGCTCGCCCTTCGTCTACGCGGGCGCAAAAACTGCGTTCGTCCGCCGGCAGCGGATCGGCCAGGAAGGCCCGGTCCAGCGCGACGTCGATGACCTGGGTGCGCAGCTCTTCTAGCGTGCCCAGCGCCAGGTAGGCGGCGGCCATCTTCTGCAGATCCGGGATGTTCTTTTCCAGGTACTTCAGCGGCTCCTTGATCTGCAGGGCCACCAGCCGTCGCAAGCCGGCGCGGTGCCGCGCGGCCGCCACGGCCGGCTCGTCGAAGACCTCGATCTCGACGTGCGCGCCCTTGTCCACGAGTGCCGGAAAGCCGATCAAGGTCTGGCCGCCCTTGTGCAGTTCCAGCAGCTCCGGCAGCTCGCCGAAGGTCCAGGCGGTCAGCGGCTGCCCCGCCTGCGCGCCGGGTGTGGCAGCCGCGCCGCCCGGCGCGCCCGGTGCGTCGGGTCGTGCGGAGGCCTTGACGATGCGCGCCGTCACACCCCGGCCTGCGCCAGCGGCGGACTCGGCTGCTGCGCCACTCACGGCTTGGGCACGCGCCGCGGGCTTCGCCGCTGGCTGCGGCCCGGCAGCCTCTTGCGCGGGCGCCGTCGGGGCGGCAAATGCCGCGCTGCCCAGCTTCAGTGCCGCCAGGGCCTGGAAGGCCGAACGCGCCTGGCCGCCCCACTCCGCCTTCAGCGCCGCCAGATGCCGGCCCATGGCGAGCTGGCGGCCGTGCTCGTCGACCAGGCGGATGTTCATGAAAAGATGCGGCGCCAGCGTCTCGCGCTTGAAATCGTTGCGCTGCACGGCCAGCTGCGTGCGCTCGCGCACCGCCTTGAGCAGGGCTTCGGTCAGCTCGCCCTTGGCAAACGGCGTCAGCTCGCAGAACGCCGCGGCGAAGTCGGGCAGCGGCACCAGGCGCGAGCGCGGGCGCTGGTGCAGGCTCTTCAGCAGCGCCAGCACCTTGTCCTTCAGCATGCCGGGCACCAGCCAGTCGCAGCGCTCTTCGCTCACCTGGTTCAGCGCGTAGATCGGCACCGTGACGGTCAGCCCGTCGCGCGCGGCACCGGGCTCGTGCAGGTATTCGGCGGCGCAGTCGATGCCGCCCAGGCGCACGGTCTTCGGGAAGGCGGTCGTGGTGATGCCGGCGGCTTCGTGGCGCATCAGCTCGTCGCGGCTCAGCAGCAGCAGGCGGGGCTGGCGCTTGATCTCCTCGCGGTACCAGCGCTCCAGGGTCGCGCCCGAATGCACCTGCGGCGGCACCTGCTGCTCGTAGAAGGCGTGGATCAGTTCCTCGTCCACCAGCACGTCCTGGCGGCGGGACTTGTGTTCCAGCTCTTCGACCTGCCGGATGGTCTTCTGGTTGGCGGCCAGGAACGGCAGGCGCGTATCCCACTCGCCATTCACCAGCGCCTCGCGGATGAAGATCTCGCGTGCCGCTACCGGATCGACCTGCCCGAAATTCACGCGCCGGTTGTTGTAGACCACGATGCCGTAGAGCGTGGCGCGCTCCAGCGCCACGACCTCGGCGGCCTTCTTCTCCCAGTGCGGCTCCAGCAGCTGCTTCTTCAGCAGGTGGCCGGCGATGCCCGGCAGCCATTGGGGCTCGATGTGCGCCAGCCCGCGGCCGAACAGCCGCGTGGTTTCCACCAGTTCGGCCGCCACCAGCCAGCGGCCGGGCTTCTTGCTCAGGTGCGCGCCCGGATGGCGCCAGAACTTGATGCCGCGCGCGCCCAGGTACCAGTCATCGTCATCGGACTTGCAGCCGATGTTGCCCAGCAGGCCGGCCAGCATCGACAGGTGGACCTGCTCGTAGGTCGCGGGCACGGTATTCAGCCGCCAGCCATGTTCGGCCACGACCGTGTGCAGCTGGCTGTGGATGTCGCGCCACTCGCGCACGCGGCGCGGGTTGACGAAGCTCTCGCGCAGGCGCTGCTCCTGCTGGCGGTTGGACAGCTTGTGCACGGCGGCGCCTGCCGGCGCGGCGTCGGCGGGTGCCGCCAGGCCGGCCGGCGCCGGTGTCCCGGCGTGTCCGCGGCCGGCTTCCACCCAGTTCCAGAGCTTGAGATAGCCCATGAACTCCGACTTCTCGTCGTCGAACTTGCGGTGCTTTTCGTCGGCAGCCTGCTGGGCCTCCAGCGGGCGGTCGCGCACATCCTGCACGCTCAGCGCCGAGGCGATCACCAGCACCTCGTCCAGCGCCTGGCGCTCGCGGGCCTCCAGGATCATGCGGCCGATGCGGGGGTCCAGCGGCAGCCGCGACAGCTCGCGCCCGATCGGCGTGAGTTCGTTGTCGTCGTCCACCGCACCCAGTTCGCCCAGCAGTGCGTAGCCATCGGCGATGGCCTTGCGCGGCGGCGGCTCCAGGAAGGGGAAGTCCTCCACCATGCCCAGGCGCAGCGACTTCATGCGCAGGATCACACCGGCCAGCGAAGAGCGCAGGATCTCCGGATCGGTGAAGCGCGGCCGGCCGGCGAAGTCCGCCTCGTCATACAGCCGGATGCACACGCCGTTGGCCACGCGCCCGCAGCGCCCGGCGCGCTGGTTGGCCGCAGCCTGGCTGATGGGCTCGACCAGCAGCTGCTCGACCTTGTTGCGGTAGCTGTAACGCTTGACCCGAGCCAACCCGGCATCGACGACGTACCGGATGCCAGGCACCGTCAGCGAGGTTTCGGCCACGTTGGTGGCCAGCACGATGCGCCGGCCGTTGCCGGGGTTGAACACGCGCTCCTGCTCGGCCTGCGACAGGCGCGCAAAGAGCGGCAGGATGTCGGCCGGCGGCCCGCCACGCTGGGTGCTCGCCAGGTGCTTGCGCAGATGATCGGCCGCCTCGCGGATCTCGCGCTCGCCCGGCAGGAAGACCAGGATGTCGCCCGCCTGGCCGCCACGCCAGAGCTCGTCCACGGCATCGGCGATCGCGTCGTCCAGATCGCGGTCTTTCTGCTCCCCCAT
This sequence comes from Rubrivivax sp., assembly GCA_016790225.1. The sequence goes on along the minus strand of JAEUOZ010000044.1, from coordinate 8,623 downwards.
CGGGCGCCAGCGCTGCTCCACGGGGTACAGCCGACCCGAGACCTGGATCACCGGCGCCGGCCCGGCGGCTGAACTGAAGTGCTGGGCAAAGCGGTCGGCATCGATGGTGGCCGAGGTGATGACGAGCTTGAGGTCCGGCCGCCGCGGCAGCAGCTGGCGCAGGTAGCCCAGCAGGAAGTCGATGTTCAGGCTGCGCTCGTGCGCCTCGTCGATGATCAGCGTGTCGTAGGCACGCAGCAGCGGATCGGTCTGCGTCTCGGCCAGCAGGATGCCGTCGGTCATCAGCTTGACGCTGGCACCGCGCTGCAGGCGGTCCTGGAAGCGCACCTTGTAGCCCACCACCTCGCCCAGCGGCGAATTCAGCTCCTCGGCGATGCGCTTGGCCACGCTGCTGGCCGCCAGGCGCCGCGGCTGTGTATGGCCGATGAGGCCCCGGCCGCCGGCGCCCAGGCCGCGCCCGAGCTGAAGCGCGATCTTGGGCAGCTGGGTGGTCTTGCCCGAGCCGGTTTCGCCGCAGACGATGACCACGGGATGGGCCTGGATCGCACGCGCGATCTCCTCGCGCCGGGCGGAGACCGGCAGCGATTCGGGGTAGGTGATCGGCGGGACAGGATGGGCCGGCGCGTCGCGCGCGGCCCGGGCTTCGTTCACGGGGCGCGGATTATCAGCCGCGCCTCGGGCCGAAGCGGCGGCCTTCAGCCGTTGCTGTAGGTCATGATGTTCAGCGTCGCACCCTGGGGATCCTGGATCACGGCCATGCGGCCGACACCCGGAATCTCCATCGGCGCCAGGCAGACCTTGCCACCCAGCTCCGCACACTTGGCCACCGTGTCGTCGACGTTGTCGACCGTCACGTAGACGCCCCAGGTGGGTGGCATGCCGGGCGGCGCATTCGGGGGCATGCCCATGATGCCGGCGACCATCTGCTCGCCGACACTCTGCACGTGGTACGCGCCCGTGCCCATGTCCATGTCCTTCGAGCCCCAGCCGAAGAGCTGGCTGTAGAAGGCCACGGCGGCCTGGGGATCGGGCGTCATCAGCTCGCTCCAGCTGAAAGCCCCGTGGGTCTTGGCGGCATCCATCGCGGTCTCCTCATGGTGTTGTGGCGGCTGGGGATGCTGCTCCCCGCGGCGGGCCGTGTCAATCGGCCCTGCGGCACAATGAAGCGGACATGAACCTGCCGAGCAGCCTCGTCTTTCCGCACACCTTCGTGCCCTGGTTCCGGGCCGTGGCGCCCTATATCCACGCCTACAAGGGCAAGACCTTCGTCATCGGGCTGGCGGGCGAAGCCGTCGCCGCCGGCAAGCTCAGCGCCTTCGTGCAGGATCTGGCCATCCTGCATGCCATGGGCATCCGCATCGTGCTGGTCCATGGCTTCCGGCCGCAAGTGAGCGAGCAGCTGCGCGCCAAGGGCCTGCCCGAGCGCTTCAGCCACGGCATCCGCATCACCGATGCACTGGCGCTGGATTGCGCCCAGGAGGCCGCAGGGCAGCTGCGCTTCGAGATCGAGGCTGCGTTCTCGCAGGGCCTGCCCAATACGCCCATGGCCAACTCCACCGTGCGCGTGGTCTCGGGCAACTTCCTCACCGCACGCCCCGTGGGCATCATCGACGGCGTCGATTTCGGCCACAGCGGCCTGGTGCGCAAGGTGGATGCCGCGGCCATCCTCAGTGCCGTGGGCAATGGCGCCGTGGTGCTGCTCAGCCCCTTCGGCTTCTCGCCCACCGGCGAGGCCTTCAACCTGATGATGGAAGACGTGGCCACGGCCGCTGCCATCGCGCTGCAGGCCGACAAGCTGATCTTCCTGACCGAAGTGGCCGGTGTGCGCGAGGACCCTGCCGATCCCGAAAGCGCGATCGATACCGAACTGGCGCTGGCCGACGCCGAGCGCTGGCTCGCCGGCCGCCCCAAACCCACACGGCCGACGGACGTGGCCTTCTACCTGCAGCACTGCACCAAGGCCTGCCGCGAGGGCGTGGAGCGTTCACACATCCTGCCCTTTGCCACCGACGGCGCGCTGCTGATGGAGGTCTACACCCATGACGGCATCGGCACCATGGTGGTGGACGAGAAGCTGGAAAGCCTGCGCGAGGCCAGCAGCGACGATGTGGCCGGCATCCTGCAGCTGATCGAGCCCTTCGAGCGGGACGGCACGCTGGTGCGCCGCGAGCGCACGGAGATCGAGCGCGATGCGGCCAACTACACCATCATCGAGCACGACGGCGTGATCTTCGGCTGCGCAGCGCTCTACCCGTATGCCGAGGCGCGCACCGGCGAAATGGCGGCGCTGACGGTCTCGCCGCTGTCGCAGGGCCAGGGCGATGGCGAGCGCATCCTCAAGCGCATCGAACAGCGCGCCAAGGCCATGGGCCTGGCCAGCATCTTCGTGCTCACCACCCGCACCATGCACTGGTTCATCAAGCGCGGCTTCCAGCCCGTGGATCCGGATTGGCTGCCCGAGGCGCGCAAGCGCAAGTACAACTGGGACCGGCGCTCGCAGGTGCTGGTCAAGACCCTGACCTGATTCCCCGAGGAGCAAACGATGGCGCGCATGGTTCAGTGCATTCACCTGAAGAAGGAAGCCGAAGGCCTGGCCTTCCCGCCCTACCCGGGAGACCTGGGCAAACGCATCTACGACGGCGTCTCCAAAGAGGCCTTCGAGCTGTGGAAGAAGCACCAGACGATGCTGGTCAACGAAAACCGGCTGAACCTGGCCGATGCCCGCGCGCGCCAGTACTTGGCGCGGCAGATGGAGCAGTTCTTCTTCGGTGAAGGCGCCGACAAGCCGCAAGGCTACGTGCCGCCCAGCGCCTGAGGCGCTGATCTGCGCAGAGGTCGCAGCGCCGCCGGCGCGGTGCTGTCCTCTGCGCCTGACGCGTGAGCGGCAGACTGCCGGCCCACGCTCCTGGAGCCGCGCCGGCAGCAGAGCAGCCACCGCGACGGAACTTGATCTACGGCAATGCGAATCATTCGCATTTGCAGTGCATAATGGCGGCCAGTGTCCTCACTCGGCCCATGCACCATCATGACCCTCGCTCGTTTCTCCCGCTCCGCAGCGGTTCTCGCCGCCGTTTGCTGCACCTTGACGGCGCAGCAGCCCGCCATCGCCCAGACCCAAACCCTCAATCTGTATTCCGCGCGGCATTACCAGACGGATGAAGCTCTCTATGCGGATTTCACCAAGGCCACCGGCATCCGCATCAACCGCATCGATGCGGATGACGCCGGCTTGCTGGCGCGGCTGAAGAGCGAAGGCCGGTCCAGCCCGGCCGACGTGATTCTGCTGGTGGACGCCGCGCGCCTGTGGCGCGGCGAGATCGAGGGAATGTTTCAACCTGTCAGGAGCGCTGTGCTGAACCAGCGCATCCCGGCCACGCTGCGCGGCAAGGATGATGGCGAAGGCTCGCGCTGGTTCGGGTTTTCCACGCGCGCCCGGGTGATCGTGATCGACAAGCTGGCCATCAAGCGTGAAGACGCCGATACCTATGAAGAACTGGCCGATGCAAAGAACAAGGGCAAGGTCTGCACCCGATCGGGCGCGCATCCCTATAACCTCTCCCTGTTTGGCGCGCTGATGGAGCATTGGGGCGCCGAGCGCACCGAGCAATGGCTCAAAGGTGTCGCGGCCAACATGGCCCGTCCGCCCAAGGGCGGCGATACGGACCAGCTGCGCGCGCTGGCCACCGGCGAGTGCGGCATCGTGCTGAGCAACACGTACTACGTGGCGCGGCTGATGCGCTCCAACAAGCCGGAAGACAAGGCGCTGATGGACCGCGTGCAGGTGATCTTCCCGAACCAGGCCAGTTTCGGCACGCATGTCAACATCGCCGGCGGCGCCGTTGCAGCGCACGCACCCAACCGGGAGGCTGCGGTCCGCTTTCTCGAATATCTTGCGGGCACTTCGGCACAAACCTACTTTGCCGATGGAAACAACGAGTGGCCCGTGGTACGCGATGCCAAGCTCGGCAATCCGGCCCTTGAAACGCTGGGCAGCTTCAAGCGCGAGAGTGTGCCCGTCTCCGTCATCGGTATGAATCAGGTGAAGGTGCAGCAGATGCTGGATCGCGTGGGCTACAAATAAGCCAACAGTAACTTCAGGTGTTCCCGGTTTCGGTCGCGGGTTTTGGCATAAACTCGCGCCCGTCTTGGAACTCCCTGGAGTCTGTTACATGGCCACCGTTGCCGAATTGCTCGCCCAGAAAGCCGCCATCGAAAAGCAGATTGCCGATGCGCAGCGTGAGGAAAAATCATCCGCAGTGGCTCAAGTGAAAGCCCTGATGGCCGAGCATGGCCTGACCCTGGCCGATCTCAGCATGCGCGCGGCCACCGCCACGCGGGGCCCCAAGGCCGGCGCCAAGGTGGCGCCCAAATACCGCGACGCCGTGACCGGCGAAACCTGGAGCGGCCGCGGCCTGCAGCCCAAGTGGCTCAAGGCGGCCCTGGCAGGCGGCAAGAAGCTCACCGACTTCGCAGTCTGAGCGGCCGGCGGCGAGGCGCTGCAGCGCCTCGCCGATAGACTGCGCGGGTGAACTCCCCGCGCGTCCAGATTCCCGACAGCTTCATCCAGGACGTCCTGGCCCGGGCTGACATCGTCGATGTCGTCGGACGCCACGTCAGCCTGAAGAAGGGCGGCGCCAACCTGTTGGGGCTGTGCCCCTTTCACGGCGAGAAGTCGCCCAGTTTTACCGTCAGCCCGGCCAAGCAGTTCTATCACTGCTTCGGCTGCGGCGCGCATGGCGACGCGATCCGCTTTGTCATGGAACACAGCGGGCTGGGCTTTGTCGACGCGGTGCGCGAACTGGGCCAGCAGGTCGGCCTGAAATTGCCGGAGGCCACGCTCGATCCCGCAGAACAGGCCAAGGCCGATGCCGCACAGACGCGCCGTCGCGGCATCCATGAGGTGCTGGAGCGTGCCGCCGAGCATTACCGGCTGAGCCTGAAGGCGACCCCGCGCGCCGTGGACTACCTCAAGCGCCGGGGCCTCTCAGGCGAAGTGGCGCGCGATTTCGGCCTGGGTTATGCGCCAGACGGCTGGCGCAGCCTGGCCGGGGTGTTTCCCGACTATGCCGATCCGGTGCTGGGCGAGGCCGGCCTCGTGATCACGCATGGCGAGGATGGCGCGGATCAGAAGCGTTACGACCGCTTTCGCGACCGCATCATGTTTCCCATACGCTCCACCAAGGGCGAACTCATCGGTTTTGGCGGACGCGTGATCGATGCCGGCGAGCCGAAATACCTGAACTCGCCGGAGACGCCGGTCTTCGTCAAGGGCCGCGAACTCTACGGCCTGTACGAAGGCCGCAGCGCCATCCGCGAGCGCGGGCATGCCCTGGTCGTCGAAGGCTACATGGACGTCGTTGCACTGGCGCAGGCGGGCTTCGGCCAGGCCGTGGCCACGCTGGGCACGGCCTGCACGCCGGATCACGTCCAGAAGCTGCTGCGCTTCACCGACCACGTGGTCTTCAGCTTCGATGGCGATGCGGCCGGTCGCCGCGCGGCCACGCGCGCGCTGGAGGCCGCGCTGCCGCACGTCAGCGATCTGCGCAGCTTCCGCTTTCTGTTTCTGCCGCCGGAACACGATCCGGACAGCTACGTGCGTGAACGGGGTGCGGCAGCCTTCGAGGCCGAGATCGCGGGAGCTCGCCCCTTGTCGCGGCACCTGGCCGACGTGGCAGCCGAGGGCGTGGATCTCGCGACGGCCGAAGGCCGGGCGCGCTTCCTGGCTCAGGCTCGCCCGCTGTGGTCAGCCCTGCCGGAAGGGGCGTTGCGCACACAGATCCTGGGCGAACTGGCGCTGGCCGCCCGGCTGGAGCTGGATCAGCTGCATCGCCTGTGGCGCACGGGCGGCGGCAGCCGCACCGCGCCCGACCGTCGCCCCCCAGGTGACGCAACGGCGCGCCGCGCGCCTGCCGCGCGTCTGGTCCGACAAAGCATCCGCCTGCCGCAGGACAACGTGGCGCACATCCTGCTGCTGGACTCTCGCCAATGGCTGGCGATCGGCCCGCAGGATCAGGAACTGCTGCGCGCACTGGAAGGCTGGCATGCCGAGCTCTTCGCCTGGCTGGACCGCGAGCTCACCGAGCACGGGCACCGCGAGTGGCCCGAGCTGCGCGAAGCGCTGGGCGAGCTGACGTTCGCAGACGCCGCCCGGCGCCTGGTCGATGAGGCCGCGGTCCCCGCCACCAGCGAAGAACTGCCGCTCGCGCTGCAGCAGACCCGTCAGGCCCGAGCTCGGCGCGAGGTCGAGCGCACCCTCGGCCGCTCCGGCTGAAGGGCCCGCGGCGGCCGCCCCAACGCGCGCCAAAAGGTATAATCCGCGGTTTGTTGCAGCGGCAAGCGTGGCAGCAGCACCGGCAGGACGCCAGGCCACCCGAAACGGGTCGATTCCATCCGCAGGGCCACCCGATGTTCCGCTGCGGCGGCTGGCGGCAGGGCCCCCGGGGTTCGCCAAACATGTGGTGTTCCGTTAGATATTCGACCGGTTCCTCCCATGCCTTGCCCGCCCAGACTGTGTGCAGTTCCGGCCCCGGCGCCCCGTGCGCTTGGGCGGCGTGCGCCATGGCGGATCTGATCTCCGTCGCGGGCCGCCAAGCCTCCCCTCGTCAAGGACAAGCATGACCGCCAAGAAGCCCGCCGCCCCTTCGAAGACCGCTGCGCCCGACAGCAGCAAGAAGGCTGCGGCAGCCAGCACCGCGGCGGTGGCCGCCAAGGACCAGGCCAAGGCAGCCAAGCCTGTCACGCCCGAGGCGGACGATCACGGCAAGCCCAGCGGCAAGAAGGCTTCAACGGCCAAGGCGCAAGCCAAGCCGGCCATCGCCGCCACCCAGGAAGACAGCAAGCCGGCCAAGCCCGAGGGCAAGCCGGCATCCAAGCCGTCCAAGGCAGCAGCGCCAGCCGAAGCCGCCCCGGCTGCGGCCGCTGCCAAGAGTGCCAAGTCCAAGACGGCCGAAGAGCCGGCCAAGCCCGCCAAGGCCCAGAAGCCGGCTGAGGCTGAAAAGCCCGGCAAGCCCGCGGCCAAGGGCGCCGCGGGGCGCAAGCCGTCCGAGCCCGCCAAGCCCAGCGCACCGGCCGAGGACCTCGAAGACGAACTCGGCGACGTCGAAGCGGAGATCGAGGTCGGCGAAGAGCTCGAAACCGTCGAGGCCTCGGAAGACAGCAAGGAAGAAAAGGCCAAGCCGCTGCGCATGAAGGTCAGCCGCGCCAAGGAACGCGCGCTGATGCGCGAGTTCGGCCTGGACGAGACCACGCTCACCGAAGAAGAAGTCGCCAAGCGCCGCCAGGAGCTCAAGACGCTCATCAAGATGGGCAAGACGCGCGGCTTCCTCACGCACCAGGAGATCAATGACCACCTGCCCGAGAAGCTGGTCAACGAGGAAATCCTGGAAGCCATCGTGTCCATGCTCAACGACATGGGCATTGCCGTCTACGAGCAGGCGCCCGATGCGGCCACGCTGCTCATCGCCGGCGGCACCACCAGCACGGCCACCGAGGAAGAAGCCGAAGAAGCCGCCGAAGCCGCCCTGTCCACCGTGGACAGCGAATTCGGCCGCACCACCGACCCGGTGCGCATGTACATGCGCGAGATGGGCACGGTGGAGCTGCTCACGCGGGAAGGCGAGATCGAGATCGCCAAGCGCATCGAAGGCGGCCTGCAGGCCATGATGCTGGCCATCAGCGCCAGCCCCACCACCATCGCCGAGATCCTGGCGATGGCAGACAAGATCGCCGCCGGCGAGCAGCAGATCTCCGACGTGGTGGACGGCTTCGTCTCCGATGACGAAGCCGACGACTACGTCGCCGAAGAAGACTTCGACGAGTTTGACGAGGAAGACGACGACGACGGCAACGGCGGCAGCAAGGCCCTGACCAAGAAGCTGGAAGAGCTGAAGGTCGCCGCGTTGCAGAAGTTCGGCACCCTGCGCGAACACTTCGATCGCATGCGCAAGGCCTACGAGAAGGAAGGCTACAAGTCCTCCACGTACAACAAGGCGCAGCTGGCCATCAGCGAAGACCTGATGACCATGCGCTTCACGGTGCGCACCATCGAGCGCCTGTCCAACATCCTGCGCTCGCAGGTGGATGACGTGCGCCGCTTCGAGCGCGAGATCCGCAAGATCGTGGTCGACAAGTGCGGCATGCCGCAGGAATACTTCGTCCGCAACTTCCCACCCAATGTGCTGAACCTGAAGTGGTCCGAGAAGGAGGCCGCGGCAGCCAAGCCTTACAGCGCGATCCTGAGCCGCAACCTGCCCGCGCTGCAGGAACTGCAGCAGAAGCTGATCGACCTGCAGTCCAAGGCCGTGGTGCCGCTGGAAGACCTGAAGGAAATCAACAAGAAGATGAACGAGGGGGAGAAGGCCTCTCGCGACGCCAAGAAGGAGATGATCGAGGCCAACCTGCGCCTGGTGATCTCCATCGCCAAGAAGTACACCAACCGCGGCCTGCAGTTCCTGGATCTCATCCAGGAAGGCAACATCGGCCTGATGAAGGCGGTGGACAAGTTCGAATACCGCCGCGGCTACAAGTTCTCAACTTACGCCACCTGGTGGATCCGCCAGGCCATCACGCGCTCGATCGCCGACCAGGCGCGCACCATCCGCATCCCGGTGCACATGATCGAGAC
>JAEUOZ010000073.1 GCA_016790225.1 Rubrivivax sp. | reverse complement strand
TGTCCTTGATTGTCGAGCAAGCACCGCTGGACCGGCTCTGCCGGTCCGCTGGTGTTGCGCGTTGGGGAGTGGGCGCCGCAGCGCCTGACAGGCACGCACCCATTCACGGGCCTCGTCAGCCGATCTGGGCTGGCGGCGCCCCCGCGGGCATCTGGCCGATCGGTGAGTGGCCGCTTCGCTCAGTCGTCGCCCAGCAGCAGGCTGCCTTGTCTCTGGGATGGCGGCCAGCGTCCAAGGCCCACGCGCGCCTGAAACCAGCGATGCATGGCGGCATCCTCCACCGCATACTCGCCGCGGGCCGACTTCCACACCAGGGCCGGTGTTCTCTGTCGAAGGGACTCCAATGCCTTCTGCGCCTGCTGCACGCTCACCGGGCGCGCCAGCTTGTCGCGGTAGAAGCGCAGTGCCTCGGCGTCATACGGGCGAAAACGCGGGCCCTGGTCAAGCATGCGCCACAACACCACCTGCTCGGTGGCTTTGAGGCCCAGGTAGTCAGTCTCCATCTGCGCTTCATCCTGCGCCTGCTGATCCTGTGCGGCCTGCTGCAGCGCCGGCTCGAACCGCCCCGCGCGGCCCGACAAGGGGCTGAGCACGGCGCCCATGGCGGCCATGAAAAACTGGGGGCGATGCCCGAAGGCTGCAAATGCCTGCTGCAACGCAGCTCGGCCCACCGGCACCAGATCGGGCCGCTGGGCCTCTACCAGCCCGGCCACATGGGCGATGAAGTCGGTGTCCAGTGGGGGCAGCGCCTGGATCTGCGAGCCGTAGAACGGAGCCGCGGCGCTAACCACCAGGCGCAGCAGCTTGTCCCGGTCGGAGCCCGACATCACCAGCATGAGGTTGACCTCCCCGGGCTTGTTCATCTGGTCCCGCGCTGACTTCAGCGCCGTCATGGCCGCCTCTCCCGCTTCGCTGGTCAAGGCGTGCTGGGCTTCGTCGACGATCAGCGTCACGGGCTTGCCGGCCGCCTGTTTCAGGCTGCGCAGCGCGTCAACCAGCGTCAGGCCGTCGATCTGGCCAATCCGGCTGGTGTCGATATCCAGCGCACCCGCCACCTTGACGCTTTTCAAGCCGGCTTTCCTGGCCGTGCGGGCCACCAGGCCCAGGTGGGCCTGCAAGGCCTGGGTGATGGCTTCGGCGATCAGGGTGCCCGGGTCGCGGCGAGGGTCCGCCCACAGATCCACGTAGACGACCTCGGCGCCTGCCTCTTGCAGGGCCGGGGCCAGATCACCCCGCAAGAATGTGCTCTTGCCGGTGCGGCGGGGAGCCGCCAGGAACAGGCCATTGTGGGCATCGCCCAGCAACGAGCGTCCCTGCAGGGCCTGCACCAGCTGTTGCGCGAGCGCAGCGCGGTGGTACGCGATCATGCGACTACCTGACTCTATCCACGAGATAGATATTTTATCTCGCTCAAGGTAAATCTAGATAGTTGAAGAGCCGTCCTGGCGAGAGTCAGCAAGCCGATCGGCCCGAGCTTAGGGCCGGCTGCCCCTGAGCCTTGGGTCGAGACGGCGTTCGGGCGCGCCAGCGCCGGTGCTCTTCGCGCCGCCGACTAACATCCTTCACGACCCCGCACCCCCACGCGGCCGGCGAGGAGCCCGATGGAGCCCATGATGATTGCGCTGGCGTTTGCCGCCGGCTTTGCTGCGCAGCAGTTGCGGCTGCCGCCCTTGATCGGCTTTCTGGCGGCAGGCTTTGCGCTCAATGCGCTGGGCTTCGAGCGCACGCCCGCGCTGGACACGATCGCCAATCTCGGCGTGACCTTGCTGCTGTTCACGATCGGCCTGAAGCTGGACATCCGCACGCTGCTGCGGGCCGAGGTCTGGGGCGCGGCCACGCTGCACATCGTGGGCTCGACGCTGCTGCTGGCCGCCGTGCTGTTCGTGCTCAAGGCCGCCGGCCTGGCCATGGCCACGGAGCTGGGCTGGAGCGCGATGGTTCTGCTCGGCTTTGCGCTGAGCTTTTCCAGCACGGTGTTCGCCGTCAAGGTGCTGGAAGAGCGCAGCGAACTCGGCTCGCTGTACGGCCGTATCGCGGTGGGCGTGCTGGTGATGCAGGACGTCTTTGCGGTGATCTACCTCAGCGCCAGCTCCGGCCGCCTGCCCAGCCTCTGGGCGCTGAGCCTGCTGCTGCTGTGGCCGGGTGCCAAGCTGATCCGCGCCATGCTCGATCGTGTGGGCCACGGCGATCTGCAGGTGCTGTACGGCGCCTTTCTGGCGCTGGTGCTGGGGTACAGCCTGTTCGAGGCGGTGGGGGTCAAGGGCGACCTGGGCGCGCTCATCGTGGGCATGCTGCTGGCTTCGCACCCCGCCACCGCGGGCCTGGCGAAATCGCTGTTCCACATGAAGGAGCTGTTTCTCGTCGGCTTCTTCCTCAGCGTGGGGCTGGGCGCGCTGCCCGATCTGGCCATGGTCCTGATGGCCTTGCTGCTGCTCGCACTGCTGCCGCTGAAGAGCGCGCTGTACCTGCTGGTGCTGATGCGCTTTCGGCTGCGCACGCGCACCGGCGTGCTGGCCACGCTGAGCCTGAGCAACTATTCCGAGTTCGGCCTCATCGTGGCGGCCATTGCCGTCGCCTCGGGTGCGTTGTCAGCGCAGTGGCTGGCGGTCATCTCCCTGGCCGTGGCCGGCAGCTTCGTGCTGGCCGCGCCCTTGAACGCGGCCAGCGAACGCATCTATGCCTGGCTGAAGCGGCCTCTGGCGGGGCTGGAGTCGCCCACGCTGCTGGCGGCGGACCGGCCGATCGCCGTGGACCGCGTGGACGCCGTGGTGCTGGGCATGGGGCAGATCGGCGCCGGCGCCTACCTGCGCCTGAGCGAAGGCCATGGCCTGAAGGTGCTGGGCGTGGACAGTGACGCCGGGCAGCTGGCGGCCCATCGTGCGGCCGGCCGCACCGTGATGGAAGGCGACGCAGTCGACTCCGACTTCTGGGACAAGCTCATCCTGACCGATACCGTCAAGCTCGTGCTGCTGGCCATGCCCGGGCACGCCGGCAACGTCTACGCCCTGCAGCAGCTCAAGCACCGGGCCTTTGGCGGGCGCATCGCCGCCATCGTCAAGTACCCCGAAGAGATCGCCGTGCTGCGCGAGCTGGGTGCCGACGCGGTGTTCCACATCTACGAAGAAGCCGGCACCGCCTTTGCCGACGACGCGCTGGCCGGCCTGGTGCCGGCGCCCCGTGCGGCGCCGCAGCCTGTGCAGAGCTGAGTCAGCGGGCTTCGGCACCCCCTGGACCTGCATGCCGATCCGTCGCCGATCATTCACGCCTTCCGCCTGGCCACGGGCCGGACTGCGGGCGTGATGCCGGGACATACAGTGGGACAAACAGCGGGGCAAGCAGCGGACCCATGCTGGCATCGCTGCGGCGTCCGATCTTCACAAGACGGCGCCCTGCGCGCCGCATACGCTCTCGCCCTGCTCGCATTTCTGGAGACCGACATGCCCCAAGCCCAGGTCGCGGGAGGGTTCGACCTTGATGTGGACGATCTGGACGCAAGGCCATGACGCCTGGGAACCCTCTTGCCGTGGAAACACGGGTGTGGCGCCGCCGGGCGCGGCGCGCTGGCTTGCTGCTGGGTGCGGCCGCAGGTCTGGTGGTAGTGGCGGCAGCCGGCTGGCTGGGCATCGGTCTGGCGCGGCCCCTCGATCCGATACCGCTCTTCGGCGCGGCGCACGCGGTCATCGCCATCACCGACGTGACCGTGGTCGACGCCGACGCAGGGCTCGCACGCCCCGGCCAGACGGTGCTCATCGAAGCCGGCCGGATCCGCGCCGTGGGCGCGGCCACGCAGACCGAGGTGCCGGCCGGGGCGCACCGGGTGGACGGCCGGGGCCGCTACCTGGCCCCGGGCCTGTGGGACGCCCACCTGCACACACTGCGCCACCCGACCCGGGTGCACTTTCCGCTGCTGCTCGCCCACGGCATCACCAGCGTGCGCAACATGGGTGACGGCTGTTCCTGGAATACCGATCTGGCCTGCATGCCGGACGCCCGCGAGTGGGCGCAGCAGGGCGAAGGTGCTGCCCGCCTGGTGCCACACCTGGCGGCCAGCGCGACGTTTCATGTCGAAGAGCTGCCGCCAGCCGGGCAGGCTGCGGCGCTGATCACCGCGCTGAAGGCGCGCGGCGACAGCTTCCTGAAGCTCCAGCTGCCCGAAGGGACCGATGTTCGCCAGGCCGCAGCGCTGATCGCGGAAGCGGCGCGCCAGGGCCTTCCGGCGGTGGGCCATGTGCCGGCCGTGCTGGACCTGATGGATCCGGCTGCCGGCAGCTGTCTCAGCGTGGAGCACGGCGACCAGCTGCTGAACCAGTGCAAGGCACAGGCCGCGGCCCGTGGCTGGCCGGCCGGCGATTGCAGCCCGCTGCTGCAGCACCTGGCCCGGCAAGGCACCGCCTTCGTGCCGACCTTTGTCGCGTCGACGGGCCAGGACCTGACCCTGGGGTCCAGCCCCGAAGCCGAAGCCGAGCGACTCGCCTATGCGCCCGGACCGCTTGCCACCGTCTGGCGTCTGTACCGCGTGCTGCACCGCGCCGGCATGGACGATGAGTCCCTCGCTCGCGTCCGCCAGCAGCATGCGGCCGCGCAGCAGCTCACGCTGGCGGCACACCTCGCCGGCGTGCCCGTGCTGGCCGGCACCGATGCGCTCGACCCATTCGTGATGCATGGCCTTTCGCTGGCCGATGAACTGGAGCAGCTGGTCGCCGCCGGGCTCTCCGCGCCGCAGGCGCTTCGGGCCGCGACCACCGCACCGGCCCGACACAGCGGTGCTGAAGACCTGGCCGGTCGCATCGCGCCCGGTCTGCAGGCGAACCTGGTGCTGCTCTCGGCCGACCCGCTGCGCGACATCGCAGCCGTGCGCCGCATCGACACCGTGTTTGCGCGCGGCTGGGTCTTCGATGCCGCGGCGCTGGCCGAGCTCAAGCGCTTTGCAGCGCAGCAGGCGCGCAGCCATGCGCTGGCTGCGCGGATGTGGTGGGCCATGCTCGGGGGATAGGGGCGCGGGCTTGCCGCTGGTCCGCTTGGGCGGGTTGGCGGGTTGGCGGGTTGGCGGTTCCGGCGGCGCTGTTTGCTGGTTCAGGCGAGGGTCGTAGAGACCAGGCAAAGAGACACAGGTCCTCGGGACCGGGCTGACGTCCTCAGCTCGCCGCACCGCACCGCACGGGGTATCAACAGCAGGGTCGGCTTCGCGTTATCGTCTGGACTCAGCCCCTTCGAAAGCACCGCCATGGGACACGCCGCACTGCTACGGCCAATGAGCGCCAGCGAGTTCCTGGCCTGGGATGCCTCACAGACCGTCAAGTACGAGTTTGTTCAGGGCGAGATCTTTGCCATGTCCGGTGCCGGCGAAGCACATGTCACGGTTGCGCTGAATCTCGCCATGGTGTTGCGCCAGCACCTTGCCGGCACGCCTTGCCGCACCTTCATCAGCGACATGAAACTGCGTGTGGACACGGCCGATGCCTACTTCTACCCCGATGTGATGGTGACCTGCAGCGCCGCCGATGCCGGCAGCCCGCTGATCAAACGCGAGGCGTCCCTGGTGGTGGAAGTGCTCTCGCCTGCCACCGCAGCGTACGACCGTGGCGACAAGTTTGCCGCCTACCGGCAACTGCCGAGCCTGCGTGAATATCTGGTGGTGGATACGCGCAGCCGGCGCTGCGACTTGCACAGGCTGAACGAGCTGGGGCAGTGGGTGTTGTATTCGTTCGATGCGGCGCAGGGTGTGGAGTTGGCAAGTGTGGCCTTGAGGGTCAGTGCCGACGTGTTGTGGGCTGAAGTGCCGGTGGAGACGGTGGAGACGCCATCTGAGCACCGGCGCGAAGTCTGAGCGATGTCCTGACCGTCGGCGAGCTTGCAGCGGCAGGCCTGGATGCCCTCGCGGCGCTGGTGTGCTGCAGCTTTGGGCACATCGTTGCGCGTTGATTCGGGCATGCGCCAGGGCTGAGGGCCAGAGCCGCTGCCGGCCGACGCGGCTCCCCGGGCGCAGGTGCTGATGCCCGCGTCGTCTTCTTGCGCCGCGACGTGGCCGCGTCACGGCGCGCAGTCGCAAGCGAAAGAGTTCCCCTACCGGCTAACGGCGCCTCGCGAAGGTCTAGGTGGCCAATCGCAGACGGTCGAAGCTTGACCCCGCCCGTCTCCTAGCGGGCCCGCCCTCGACCCGAATGATCGAGTTCAACCCCACTCGACATAGAGTTCCTCAGCGGACGAATCCAAGCGCTGCTTGATTGCCTGCCAACCCGGGACATACCTCCTTAGCAGCACATAGAACTGGCGACTGTGATTGTGGTGCCGCAAGTGGCATAGCTCGTGCGTGATGACGTAGTCCACCGCCTCTCGCGGTGCCCTGATCAACATCGGATTCAACGTCAACCGACCTGCCGGAGAGCAACTGCCCCACCGGCTCTTCATCCGCCGCAGCGTCACTGGCGGCGACTGGCGTATCCAAGGCAGGCGCTCCGACAGTTCAGCCACTCTCGATCTGAGCCAAGCTGCGGCGCGAGCGTCGTACCAACGATGCACCAGTTCTCGGACTCGTTCTGCACCTGGCTGCACAACCCGAACCTGAAGCTGGCCGCCAGCCAGTTTCACGCTCTCTGGGGCGGCCGGGTTCACGATGACCTTCAACATGTACCTGCGCCCCAGGTAGCGGTGGGACTCACCGCTCACCCATTCGCGCGGCGCGCGCGACAACTGACGTTCGCTGATCGCTTGCAGGTGCCCGTGGATCCACCTCGCTCGTCGCGTCACCACCGCCACTACATCGGAAGGCGACGCATCGCCGAGCGCTTGCACGACAACCTGCCCGTCGGGTTCGACATGAACCCGAACCTGAGGCGATGGTCGCGGCATTCGTTCGATGCGGAACTGGATGACCGTATCGCCGTAGCGAATACTTGATGCCTGGGTCATGCGCCGCGCCCAAGGCCGAGGCGCGTGATGTGGACCACTTGGTCGATCACGGCCTTCGCAGCTTCCAGACCCAGCAGCGTGAACAAGCGCGGCAACAGCGCCTTTCGAATCGCGGCCTCGATGTTCTGTGGATTCAGTGAATTCTCCGCCACCGCCGTCTTCACACAACTGTCGATGGCGCGAGCCTCGGCGACGAAGTCAGCCTCTTGTCCCGCGTCCACGCGGTCGCCGACAACAAGCTTGATGGCCCCGTAGTACGCCTTCGCTTGGGGCTCATCGTTCAGCACCTCAGGCACGCCAGGCGTCTTGCGTGCTGCCACGCGCTCCTCGAAATCCTTGAACAATGCGTACTGCTTCAAGGGGTGATCGAACATCGCCTCGGCCTCCGCGATAGCTTGCCGCAGCAGTTCGCCGAAGACCTTCTGCGCATACGGATCTTCAGCCAGGTCCTGCTCGATGGTTTTGCGTAGCCGAGTACGGATCAGGTCGGTCTCGTTGCGGGTCTTTTCCGGTGACCACTGGGCAATGTCCTCCGCCTGCCCCAACTGGTGCACCAAGTACACGCCTTCTGGCTCGCGCACCTCCTTGCCGATCACCTGTTTGTCGACCAGGCGGCGGATCTGCTCTTCGTAGCTGCTGTAGTCCACCGTCTCCATCGCGTCGCGTCGAGCGGTTTGACGCAACTCGGTGAAGAAGCGCAGGTCACCCTTGTAGCGGGCGATCAGCGCCTCCGAGAAGCTTTTGTCTTCGAAGAAGCTGCGGCTGGACAGCGCGGTCTGAAGGCACAGTCCAAACTCGGTCAGCGCGGCGTAGAAGTCGTCGCGCAGCTTCTGCCGCTCGTCGTATTCCTCGCCATCGGAGTCTGTTGCGAACTTCGGCGTCAGAACTTGGCGGAACTGCTCGCGATCGAGCTTGTTGACCACGTCAGCAAAGAAGGACCACAGGCGATCGTGCAGCGCCGGCAGGCGCTTGTACTCAGTGCCGAAGTTCCGATACAGGCCCTCGATGTCGGCAACGTCGAAGCCGCCCTGCGTGCGCGTTTCCAGGTCCTGGTAGGCGCGGATTGCGGTGTCCAGTTCCTTCAAGATGCCACGGTAGTCGACGAGCACGCCGTAGCGCTTGTCGTCATGCAGGCGGTTCACCCGCGCCACAGCCTGGATAAGGTTGTGACCCTTTAGCGGCTTGTCGATATACAGCACCGTGTTGCGCGGTTCATCGAAGCCGGTGAGCAATTTGTCGACCACGATCAGCAAGTCAGGCCCATCGTCGGTTCCGAAGTCTGCGACGACCTGCTTCTCGTAGGTCTCCGCATCCAGACCGCCGGCCAGCACGGTCTGCTTCCACCACTTCTGAACCTCGGGCAGCGTGTCCTCGTCCATCTCAGCGTTCCCCTCACGGGTGTCCGGCGGCGAAATCACGACGGCGCTGGTGACCAGGCCCGTCTCGTCCAGTGCCTTCTTGTAGCGGATGGCGTCGAGCTTGCTGTCGGTCGCCACCTGTCCCTTCACGCCGAGACCCAGCTTCTTGATGTTCTCGTTGAAGTGGGTGGCGATGTCCCAGGCGATCAACTCGATGCGGCCCGATGCGCCGTAGATCGCCCCCTTTTTGGCGAACTTCTTCTTCAGGTCGGCGCGCTGGGCATCGCTCAGGCCTGCCGTGAGCTTGTCGAACCAACGGTTGACGGCTTCCTCGTTGATCGTCAGTTCGGGCACTCGCTCTTCGTACAACAGCGGCGCGACGGTCTCGTCTTCCACTGCACGCTGCATGGTGTAGGCGTGCACGATCGGACCGAACTTGTTGGCGGTCTTCTCGTCCTTGAGTAGCGGCGTGCCGGTGAACGCGACGTAGGCGGCCCGCGGCAACGCCTTCTTCATCCGTTCATGGGTCTCGCCGCCGTGGCTGCGATGACCTTCGTCGACCAGCACGATCAGGTTGGCCGCGTCATTGCGGCACTCGGGCAGCTTGGATGCGGAGTTGAACTTGTGCACCAGAGTGAACGTGATGCGCTCCGAACCGCTGCCGATGCGCCGGGCGAGGTCTCGGCCGGTCATCGCCCGGCTCTTCTCGCCGTCCTTCTGGGATGCGATGGCTGATCCGAAGGCCCCGCCCGAGATGAAGTTGCGCGACAACTGGCCTTCCAGATCGACGCGGTCGGTCACGACCACCACGCGGCACTCGGCGAGGGATTCAACCAGCAGCAACGCCTTGGTGAGGAACACCATCGTGAAGCTCTTGCCGGAGCCGGTGGTGTGCCAGATGACGCCCCCCTCGCGCCCGCCATCCGGCCTCAGCTGCCGGATGCGAGCGAGCAGGGCCCGGATGCCGAAGAACTGCTGGTAGCGTGCAACGATCTTTCCGACCTTGCGGTCGAAGAGCACGTAGCTGCGTAAGAACTCCAGCAAGCGCGCCGGCGTCACTAGGCTGATCAGCAAGCGGTCCTGGTCGGTGGGCTCCATGGGCTGGGACCACAGCGCATCGAAGTGCGCAGCCAGGGCTTTCGGCCTGCCCTGGAAGAGCCGAAGTCGAACGTCCGCATCGAGAGCAGCGTTCTTCACGT
This sequence comes from Rubrivivax sp., assembly GCA_016790225.1. The sequence continues at coordinate 4,106 of JAEUOZ010000073.1, read as the reverse complement.
CAGCCATGTAGGCCGCGGTGAACTCTTCTTCGCGCCAGCGGGCCCAGAACTTGGCCGCCGTGGCCGTGGTGCCGTAGCGGCCCTCGGTCTGGCTGATGGACAACAGCAGCTGGGCGTAGCCAAACAAGTGGGGAATCTCGTCGGGCCGCTGATTCCGCAAGTGCTGGCTGATGCCCTCGGCCACCATCGACTTGCCTGCATGGGTCGATTCAGGCCGCTTGGCCTCGATCACCACCAGCGGCAGGCCGTTCACGAAGCACACCAGGTCTGGCGTGCGGTGGTGTGTGCCATGGGCGGACAGCACCTCCAGCTCTTCGGTCACGTCCCAGCGGTTGGCGGAAGGTTCGGCCCAGTCGATTACGGCGATGGTGGGCTGATGCTTCTTGCCGTCGGGCATGAACTCGGTGACGGTGATGCCCAGCGCCAGCTTGCCGTACAGCCGCTCGTTGGCGGGTAACAGCCCTTCGGCCAGGCTGACTGCTGACAACTCGCGCACCACCTGCTCGACACCGCTGCTGGACAGCGGGTACCACTGGCCCTTGTACTCGTAGCGCCGCGTCTGCAGCACGTCGACCAAGCGGGACCGCAGGATGACCTCGCGCGTGCTGCCGCGCAGCGCCAGCGCCTGGGCCGTGGTCAGGAAGTTCCAGCCCTGGTTGCACAGCAGGTGCAGCGCCGGCAAGTGCGCGGCGTACTGCTCCTTCGAGTTCGGCGCGGCGGCGTTCATGGCGTGGTCTCGGCGGCGGGAAGACGGACGCGGCGCTTGCCGGTGAGCAGGTCGGCCATCAGCGCGGCCTTCTCTTGCTTGAGCCGCTCGATCTGCGCCGCGATGAGTTCCACTTCGCGCCTCGCGGTGTCCAGCACCTCAACGATGCGCAGCTGGACGGTCAGCGGCGGAATGTTGAACGGCCACTTCAGCCAGCGCTCGGTCTTGAAGATCATCTTCTCGACATGCACGCCGATGCTCGAGTGGAAGCAGGTCTGCTGGAAATAGCGCGACTCGGACAGGTAGCGCAGGAAGCGCAGGTCGATCTGCCCGTCGCTGTTCAGCACCGCGTATTCGTTGGAGACGACGGCGCCGTCCAGCTCAGCCGGCACGATGCCGCAAGCGCCGTGCACGATCTGCCGCTTGGAAATCAAGAAGTCGCCGGAGCGAACATAGAACTGCGTCGGCGTCTTGATCTCGCGGCCGGTCAAGGTCTCGCGCAACTCGACGCCACCGCGCGAACGCTTCACCGTGACGAGGCGATAGGTTTCGTTCGGGTTCAACGAGACAGGCCTGCGCACTTCGGCGAGATGACGGCTGAGCGAGATTCGCGTCCATCCCTCGGGCGTCGGCGGCAAGGTCGGAATGCCCGGCTGAACCGAGGCTGGATAGCCGCCGTTGTCCGTGCCACCGTCGGCACTCGGATTGGCAGGCGGCAAATGCAGCGTCATGGCAAGCAAGGCTTGCCACTGCACGGTACGGTTTGCGAGTAGCACCTTCGTCCGGTTGATCGCGTCATCCCAAGTCGACAATGTCTGGGCCACTCGCTGCTGCTCAGGCAGCCGAGGAAGCACGATCGGAAAACTGCAAACATCATCTCGCGTAATGTTTGGGTCCTTTCGGCTGCTGGCTGCGTAGTTTCGCCAGAGACCCACATGCCTGTTGAGCCAATGCAGAACGTACATCGGGTCTGCTTGCTCACGATCCAATTCAATCGCCGAAATCGCTTGGTTGACAGCGCTCTCCGCTTTCAGGACGCCAGTCCGGCCGATCTGCTTGAATCCGCCATACATCGCCACCAACACAGTGCCGGCTGGAAAGAGGCGGCACGGTGATTCCGCCAAGGCTGCGTCGGTGATCAATTCATCCGTGGTGACGACAACATCATTGGTGAGATCCATGGTCTTCACCCAGGGCCAGCGCCCACCGACAAAAAATCGGTCGTGCTGGGCTCGTTCGGGCGTGCCGCCCGACTTGATCTTCCCGATCTGAGCCAAAGTGGACTCACGCCATCCATCAGGGAGCATCGGGGCCTCCCTTTTCTGAACGGTGGCGCACGGCCTTCGCGACAGGCGGGCCGTCACACATAGCCGAGCTCCTTCAAGTAGGCGCCCATCTGCAGTTCCAGCCGAGCAAGCTCGGCTTTGAGCTGCTCACGCTCGCGGCGCACGGCCATCAGGTCGATCGCCGCCTCCTCCTCGAAGGTGTCGACATAGCGCGGGATGTTGAGGTTGAAGTCGTTTTCGGCGATCGCTTCCGGCGTGGCCAGGTGGGCGTAACGCGCCACGGGCTGGCGCGCAGCGGCCGTGTCCAAGATGCGCTGCAGGTCGGCCTCGCGCAGTAGGTTCTGGTTCTTGCCGGCCTCGAAATCGCGGCTCGCGTCGATGAACAGCACCTTGTCGTCGTCCTTGTGCTTGCGGAACACCAACACCGCGGCCGGGATGCCGGTGCCGTAGAACAGCTTCTCGGGCAGGCCGATGACGACGTCGAGCAGGTTCTCCTCGATCAGCTTTTGGCGAATGCGTCCTTCGGCTGCACCGCGGAACAGTACGCCGTGCGGCACCACCACGGCCATGCGGCCGGTGCCCGGCTTCATGGTCTCGACCATGTGCAGGATGAAGGCGTAGTCGCCCTTGGTGCGCGGCGGCACGCCGCGGCGGAAGCGGCTGAACTTGTCGGCCTCGGCGCCTTCGAAACCCCACTTCTCCAGGCTGAAGGGTGGGTTTGCCACCACGATGTCGAAGTGCTTGAGGCTGGCCGTGCCGTCCAGCAACTTGGGGTTGCGGATGGTGTCTCCCCACTCGATGCGGTGGTTGTCCTCGCCGTGCAGGAACATGTTCATCTTGGCCAGCGCCCAGGTGCTGCCGATGGCCTCCTGCCCGTACAGCGCGTACTTGCGCGCCCCAGTGCGCTGGCGGATGAGCCTGCCGCACTTCATCAGCAGCGAGCCCGAGCCGCAGGTGGGATCGCAGATCTCGTCGCCGGCCTGCGGGTTCATCAGACGGGCCATCAGCGTGGAGACCTCGGGCGGCGTGTAGAACTCACCTGCCTTCTTGCCGCTGGTGGAGGCGAAGTTCTTGATCAGGAATTCGTAGGCGTTGCCGATCACGTCGAGCTGGCCAACGCGGCTCTCTCGCAGGTTGAGTTCCGGCTTCGCGAAGTCTTCCAGCAGGTGGCGCAGGATGTCGTTCTTCTGCTGCTCGTCACCCAGCTTGTTGCTGTTGAAGCTGATGTCCTGGAACACGTCGCGCAGCTTGCCCAGGTTGGCCTCTTCGATGGCGTGCAGCGCCTTGTCGATCCGCTCGCCGTTGCCGGGGGTGTGTCGCAGCGCGTGCAGCGCGTAGAAGCTGGCGCTGGCCGGCAGCACGAAGCGCTCGTTCTTCAGCATCTCGGCGATCAGCTCGGGGTGGTCGCCATACTGGGCCTTGTAGTGGTCGTAGTGGTCCTGCCAGACGTCGGAGACGTATTTCAAGAACAGCATCGTCAGGACGTAGTCCTTGTAGATGCTCGGGTCCACGGTACCGCGGAAGGTGTCGCAGGCGGCCCAGACGGCAGCGTTGATGTCGTCCTGGCTCACGGCGGCCTGGGGGGTGGCGAGGTCGTTCATGCGGTGTCCTGCGATCAATGTGAGCTGGCTTGGGCGCCCAGGTCTTCGGCGATAGCCTGAAGCTGCTGTTCGCGGTTGTGGATGAGACGCTGCAGGGCTAGCCGCTCCCGCACCGCCAAGCCGGCCAGCGAGACGATGCGGCGCTGCTCGACGATGGGTGGAACGGCCAGGACCAGCTGCTCGAGCACCGCGCGGCGGATGCTGAGCTGGCTGCTGCCCTCGGCGGCTTGCAGCAGCTGGCGTTGGCACGGCGGCTGGTTGATCTGCCAGGCCAGGAATTCGGGGTCGAGCGCAGTCTCGAGCCTGACCCTGAGGTGGAAGAAGGCCGGCACGCACACGGCGTTGGGCAAGGCAGCGCCGACACAGGCCGCGTAGAACCGGGCGCCCTTGGCGGCGAAGAGGATGTCGCCATCGACGATCCAGTCGGGCTGCTTGCGCCCGGCCAGCCGAGTGCGGATGACGGCTGACCAGTCGATCCCCAGCTCAGGGCTGACGTCCTTCATCTGGATCACG
>JAEUOZ010000061.1 GCA_016790225.1 Rubrivivax sp. | reverse complement strand
AGCGACGGTTTGGTGCACGCGTAGGCGACTTCCGAGCAACTGCGGCGTCGGGCGACTGATGCCGGCACGGGTGGTCGAAGGCGTGGGTCATCCGGCTGACTGAGGTCGTTCGTAGCATCGAGTTACAAGACAGGCTTGCTTGCTTGCAATTCGGCGGGCAGCGCTGGGTCTCGCCAGCCGAAACGACTGAGACAATGGCTGAAATCGAGTTTGCCATTGCGCTAGGACGCGATCGATTCCGGCGGTACGGAACATTCGCAGTCCGAAAGTCGTCCACGGCGCCAGCCTAACCAGTCCACTACCGACTCATGAAGAAGCTTCCCAAGTCCTCGTCGAGGTTTGCGCTCAAAGCCCTGTCTGCTGCCTGTCTGGGTGCGCTGGCAGGGTCGGGCGGGCTTGTCGCGCCCGCTGTCGTGCTTGGTTTGACCTACGTTCCCGGCGTGGCTCTGGCGCAGTCGGCGGCACCCGTGATCACCAGTTCGCTTGCGGCAACGGGCACGGTCGGACAAGCCTTCAGCTACACCATCGCAGCGAAGAACTCGCCGACCAGGTACTCGGCGAACGACATTTCGACGGCGCCTGTCTGGAGCATGCCGCCCGGACTGACGGGCGCCGATCAGGCGACAGGAAGAATCGTTGGTTCTCCGACAAAGGCGGGAACGTACACCGTCAGGGTCGGGGCTCACAATGCTGCAGGTTCGACCTATCAGCTCGTCCAGTTGACGATCTCGGCGGCACCGGCACCGGCACCGGCACCGGCACCGGCACCGGCACCTGCACCGGCACCGTCACCGGCACCGGCACCGGCACCGACACAGCAGGTGCCGGTCGTAACGAGTTCGGGAGCCGTTAGCGGGACCGTGGGCCGCGCGTTTGCCTATCAGATTGTTGCTACGAACAGCCCAACAGGGTACTTCGTCTCGTCATCGACGCGGGTGCCTGGGGTCGCAGGCAACGGCACCACTGGCCTTCTTTCTGGAACGCCAACGACGGCCGGAACGTACAACATGCAAGTCGTTGCCTACAACGCAAAGGGCAACGGAAGCAAGACAGTGGTCGTGACGATCGCTCCAGCCACGTCGGCACCGGCACCGGCACCGGCACCGGCACCGGCACCTGCACCGGCACCGGCACCGGCACCGGCACCGGCACCGGCACCGGCACCGGCACCGGCACCGGCACCGGCACCGGCTCCCGCCCCCGCCCCTACTCCGATACCTCCAGCGCCGCCTCCCGTCTTGCTGCCCGCGCCAGCACCGATGGCACCACCTCCGCTGCTTTTGTCGCCCTCTCCGGCACCGTCATCAACGCCCGCCAGCGGCGGGACGGCATCCGGGTCTTCAGCGGGCTCCGGCGGCTCTACGGGCAGCGCTGGATCGGCACCTCTTGGGGGCGCAGCCTCCGCTGGAGTCGGGCTCGGCAGCCTGATCGCCATGACCACGGTTCCAGCGGCCGCCAACCAGCTGGCCTTGTCCACCATCAACCTCGGCTCTTCACCTGGTACGACATCCGGCGCAGGCGTCACCGGATCCTCCTTGGCCAGTTCGCCGTTGTACGCGCCTGTGCAGATCTCGGGTACCGCAGTGACCACGGGTGCCTCAGGACTCTCCGGTCAAATCGTTTCGGGAACTGCAGCCGCAACAATCGCTCAAGGCTCGCCAGGTTCGATTTCGCCTCAGACTGCGCCGAGCGCGCCCAGCACGCAAAGCGCGCAGCCAATCCAGGCCAGCCAGGCTTCGGCTGCTCCTTCTGCGGGAACAGGTGTCGCTGCACCAGCACCAGCACCAGCACCAGCACCAGCACCTGCGACGGCGACGGCGACGGCGACGGCGACGGCGACGGCACCAGCCCCTGCAGCCGCAACTGCACCCACGAGCACGCCAGCGCCAGCGCCCGCCAGCGCCAGCGAGCCGCTCCCGAACGCCGGCAGCAGCACGCCCAGCGCCCAAAGCGCGCCACCCGACAGCGGCACAGCGCAGGCCGATGCGAGCAGCACCGCGCAGAGTCCCGCGCCAACGGGCTCCGCTGCGGGTGCCAGCCCGCCGAGCCCCGGCTCATCGGTGGTCGCAGCCTCCGCAGCGCCTCAGTCTGGCGGCTCGGCTGGCGGCTCGGCTGTCGCGTCCCGGTCAGCGTCATCCGCCAGCTTGCCGGCCAGCACATCCACCGGCCAGAACGCCACGACTGGAACACCTGCCGAGCGCAGCCCATCAGCTCCAGTCACCATCGCAGCCTCAAGCAACACAGTCGTCAACGTCGATGCGGCCTCGCCAACGGCACGCGCCAGCAGCTTCTCGGCGCGCCCCTCGGCAAGCCCGCCCCAAGGCGAGGCCATGTCGGCAGGCCCACAGGCTGCGGCGGCACCGGCTGCCGCATGGACGGCAGGCCCAGGCGCGCCCAGTGGCGCCGCTGCACCGGGCAACACCAGCGGCTCGTCCCAAGGGCAAGGCGCAGCGACAGGCCCGCAAGTGTTCACGGCCTCGGGCCCCGCGGTCCTGCGCAGTGTGGAATCGGGCGGCAGCGCAGCATCGCCGACAGGCTCCGGCCAAACCAGCAGCCTGGGCAACGGCCCGGGCAGCGGCTTCGTCGCCGTGCGCGTGCTGGAACCCGTACCCGTCACGCCCGTGGCCGGCCACATCATCCAGGTGCCGGACGACACCTTCCGCCACAGCAGCCAGACCGGTTCCTTCCAGCTGCGCGCTACCTTGGCGGATGGCAGCCCCTTGCCCGACTGGGTGCGCTTCGACGCCACCAGCGGTCGAGTGACGCTCGGCCAGCCTTCGGCCGGTGTGCAGCAACTCGACATCCGCATCACAGCCACAGACCGCGAGGGCCGCAGCGCCAGCACCGACTTGCGGCTGAAGATCGGACGCTGAGTACAAGAGGGCGCGCCCGGCGGAGTGCGGGGCTGGCCTGATCGCGGTTCTGTGAGGGCCCAGGGGTGCGATAACCCCGGGCTGCTTGCCAGGTACGGCGCCGTGGGCCTGCCCGTCGAGTCCGGCTCCCTGGGCACCGCCGGGCAGAGTGGTGGCGAGCTCTGGGCTCAAGCCACGAGTCACACCGGATGAGCCTATGGGAAGGCCATTCGACCCCACTCTTAGGGTGTCAAAAGCATAGCCTTGCGTTTGCGCGGACGCAGCATGGATACCGCGGCAGCGTCCTGAGCAAGGCAGCGGCGATACGCAGCCGCAAGCTCGTCATGGACGGTGGGACGTGGCGCTGCGTGCGCGGGGCTGCCTCGAGGCTTGTCATGCGTGGCCAGGAGCGCGGGTGCCGATTTCTGCCGCCCGCGCTCCTAGAATGGTCGTTTGCCCATCACCTGAACCCCTGCAGCGGCACGATGTCACACGGCCAGATCCGTATCCGAGGCGCGCGGCAGCACAACCTCAAGAACCTGGACCTGGATATCCGTACCGGCGAGATGACGGTGGTCACCGGGCCCAGCGGCTCGGGCAAGTCCAGCCTCGTGTTCGACACGCTCTACGCCGAGGGCCAGCGGCGTTACGTCGAGACCTTCAGCGCCTATGCGCGGCAGTTCCTTGACCGCATGGATCGCCCCGCGGTCGACAAGGTGGACGGCGTACCGCCGGCCATCGCCATCGACCAGACCAACCCGGTGCGAACCAGCCGCAGCACCGTGGGCACGATGACGGAGCTGAACGATCACCTGAAGCTGCTCTTCGCGCGGGCTGCCCAGCTGTTCGACCAGGACACCGCGCTGCCGGTGCGTCACGACACGCCGCAGACCATCCACGACGATCTCCAGCAGCGCAGTGCAGCCGCGGGTGATCCGCGCCTGGTGCTGAGCTTTCCGGTGGAGCTGCCGGCGGACATCAGCGCGGAGCAGCAGGAGCAGTGGCTGTCCGCCAGCGGCTTCACGCGGGTGCAGTCCGAGCGCATCGAGGGCGAGCGCAAGATCCTGGATGTCGTGGCCGATCGCTTCCGCTTTTCGGCGGCCGAGAAGGTGCGCGTGGTCGAGGCCATCGAGCTGGCGCTCAAGCGCGGCGGCGGCCGCCTGAACGTGCACGTGGGCGAGGACGGCACGCGCTGGCGCTGGTCCACCGGGCTTCACTGCCCCGAGAGCAACCGCCGGTATGCCGAACCGCAGCCGGCCATGTTCAGCTTCAACTCGGCCTACGGCGCCTGCGACAGCTGCCGCGGCTTCGGGCGGGTGATCGGCGTCGACCTCGGTCTGGTGATCCCCGACCACCGCAAGACCTTGCGCAATGGCGCGATCAAGCCCTTGCAGACGCCCGCCTGGGCCGAGTGCCAGGACGACCTGATACGCCATGCGGGCGAGGCCGGCATCCCCAGAGACACGCCCTGGAGCCAGCTCACGGCGGCGCAGCACGAGTGGGTGATCGAAGGCTCGCCGCACTGGACGGGACAGTGGAACAAGCAGTGGTACGGCGTGCGGCGCTTCTTCGGCTACCTGGAGAGCAAGGCCTACAAGATGCACATCCGCGTGCTCTTGTCCAAGTACCGCAGCTATACGCCTTGCGCCACATGCGCAGGCGCGCGCCTGAAGACCGAAGCGCTGCTGTGGCGCCTGGGTGGCCGGAGCGAAGCGGATGCCGCGCTGCCGCCGGCCAAGCGCTTCCTGCCCGTGGGTGCCAGCTGGTCACCCGAGCAGCTGCAGGCCTTGCCCGGCCTGAACCTGCACGATCTGATGCAGCTGCCTATCGATCGCCTGCGCCGCTTCTTCGACGGGCAGGCCGAAGACGGCGCGAGCCCGGGCCTTTCGTTGCCCAGCGGCCTGCTGGACGATGCGCTGAAGCTGCTGCTGGACGAGGTGCGCACGCGCCTGAAATACCTGTGCGACGTCGGCCTGGGCTACCTCACGCTGGATCGCCAGAGCCGCACGCTCAGCGGCGGCGAAGTGCAGCGCATCAACCTGACCACGGCACTCGGCACCTCGCTGGTCAATACGCTGTTCGTGCTGGACGAGCCCAGCATCGGCCTGCACCCGCGCGACATGAACCGCATCGTGCAGGCCATGCACCGCTTGCGCGATGCCGGAAACACCCTGGTGGTGGTGGAGCATGACCCGGCCGTGATGCTCGCTGCTGACCGCCTGATCGACATGGGCCCGGGCCCCGGCGAGCGGGGCGGCCAGGTGGTCTTCGACGGCACACCGCATGCCGCCCGATCGGCGGATACGCTGACAGGCGCCTACCTGGGTGCGCGCAAGAGTGTCGGCCTGGGCTTCCGACGGCTGGTGGAAGCCTCCACGCCGCGGCTCCTGCTGCAGGCCGTGCGTGAGCACAACCTGCAGGGCATCGATGTGGAGATCCCGCTGCAGCGCCTGGTCTGCGTGACGGGCGTCTCGGGCTCCGGCAAGAGCACGCTGATCCAGGATGTGCTGTATCCCGCGCTGGCCCGCCACTTCGGCAAGGCGACCGAAGCGCCCGGCGCGCACGAGCGGCTGCTGGGCGCAGACTGGCTCGCCGACGCCGTCTTCGTCGATCAGAGCCCGATCGGCAAGACCGCGCGCAGCAACCCTGCCAGCTACGTGGGCGCGTTCGACGAGATCCGCAAGCTCTTTGCCGGTGCACCGATGGCGCTGGAACGCAGCTACGGCGCTGGCATGTTCAGCTTCAATGCCGGTGACGGCCGGTGCCCGACCTGCGGCGGCTCGGGCTTCGAGCATGTGGAGATGCAGTTTCTCTCCGACGTCTACCTGCGCTGCCCCGATTGCGACGGCCGCCGATTCCGCGCCGAGCTGCTGGAAGTCAAGCTGGTCCGCGGGCCGCGGCAGCTCAGCGTGGCCGACGTGCTGGATCTCACCGTCAGCGAAGCGGTGGCGCTGTTCCGCGACGACCGCGAGGTGCTGAGCAAGCTGCAGCCCATCGTCGACGTGGGCCTGGACTATGTGCGCCTGGGTCAGCCCGTGCCCACCTTGAGCGGCGGCGAGGCGCAGCGCCTGAAGCTGGCCGGCTTCCTCGCCGAAGCGGCCTCATCGCCGCTGCAGCGCGTGGCGCGCAAGGGGACGCTGTTCCTCTTCGACGAACCCACCACGGGCCTGCACTTCGACGACATCGCCAAGCTGATGCGCGCGCTGCGCAAGCTGCTGGACGCCGGGCACTCGCTGCTGGTGATCGAGCACAACCTGGATGTGATCCGCGCGGCCGACTGGCTGATCGACCTCGGTCCTGAAGGGGGCGAGGCCGGCGGCCGGCTGGTGGCCACCGGCACGCCGGACGATCTGCGCGCGCATGCGGGCTCTCACACCGGCGCGGCGCTGCGCGAGTACGACCAGAGCCTGGGCGTGGGCGCGGCCGAGCCGCCGCCGCGCTATCGCGCCGGCAGCGAGGCGGACGGCGAACACATCCGCATCGTCAACGCACGCGAACACAACCTGCGCGGGCCGCTGCCGGCCGGCGCAAACGCGGCGGCAAAGGACCGCTCGCGCGTCGGCCTCTCGGTGGACATCCCGCGCGGCCGCTTCAATGTCGTCACCGGCGTCTCGGGTTCGGGCAAGAGCACGCTGGCTTTCGACATCCTCTTCAACGAAGGCCAGCGCCGCTACCTGGAGAGCCTGAATGCCTACGCGCGCAGCATCGTGCAGCCCGCCGGCCGGCCCGAGGTGGATGCGGTGCGCGGCATCCCGCCCACAGTGGCCATCGAGCAGCGGCTCTCGCGCGGCGGGCGCAAGAGCACCGTGGCCACGACCACCGAGGTCTGGCACTTCATGCGCCTGCTGTGGGTCAAACTCGGTCTGCAGCACTGCATCCACGACGGCGCCGAGGTGCGGCCGCAGAGCGCCGAGAGCATCGCCGCACAGCTGCTGCGCGACCACCGCGGCCAGCATGTCGGCTTGCTTGCGCCGTTGGTGATCAACCGCAAGGGCGTCTACACCGATCTGGCCAAGTGGGCCAAGGCGCGCGGGCACAGCCATCTGCGCGTGGACGGCGAATTCCTGCGCCTCGATCCTTTCCCGCGCATCGACCGCTTCAAGGAGCACACGCTGGAGCTGCCGGTGGCCGACCTGCGTGTCACGCCCGAGAACGAAGCCGAGCTGCGTGCCGCGCTCAGCCGCACGCTGGAACTGGGCAAGGGCGTGCTGCACCTGCTGCACCCGCTGGATGGACTGTCTGAGGCGCTGGAAAGCGGCGATTCGACCGTGGCCTTGGGCAGCGTCAAGGTCTTCTCCACCAAGCGCGCCTGCCCGGTGTGTGGCACCAGCTATCCAGAGCTGGATCCGCGCATGTTCAGCTACAACAGCAAGCACGGCTGGTGCCGCAGCTGCGTGGGCACGGGCCTGAAGCTCACGCGCGAGCAGCGCCGCGTCTACGACGACTCCGTGCGCGAGGACGACGCCAAGGGCCGCGAGATGAGCTTTCCGGCCGAGGAGGCCGAGGCCGAAGGCCTGGTCGACGAGCCGTGCCCTGATTGCGAAGGCACGCGGCTGAACCCCAGCTCGCGCGCCGTCACCTTCGGCGGCGAACCCATCACACGCATCGCGCGCCTGTCGGTGGCCCGGACCCGCCGCTGGGTGGAGCAGCTGGTGCTGGAAGGCCGCGAGGCCGACATCTCGCGCGACGTCATCACCGAGATCCGCAGCCGGCTGGAATTCCTGGAGGAGGTGGGCCTGGGCTACCTGACGCTGGACCGCGCCGCCCCCACGCTCAGTGGAGGCGAGGCGCAGCGCATCCGCCTGGCGGCGCAGCTGGGCAGCAACCTGCAGGGTGTGTGCTACGTGCTGGACGAGCCGACCATCGGGCTGCACCCGCGCGACAACGGCATCCTGCTCAAGGCGCTCAAGCGCCTGGGCGACAAGGGCAACACGCTGGTGGTGGTGGAGCATGACGAAGACACCATCCGGCGCGCTGACCACATCATCGACATCGGCCCTGGCGCCGGGCGCCGCGGCGGGCAGCTGGTGGCCCAGGGCAGCGTGGCCGAGCTGACGCGCGAGCCGGCTTCCGTGACAGGCCGCCTGCTGGCACACCCGATGCGCCACCCGGTGCAGCCGCGGCGAGCCGTGGATGCGCACGACGGCGCGGGCCTGGTGCTGCGCGGTGCTGCGCTGCACAACCTTCAACATCTGGATCTGCAGGTGCCCCTGCGGCGACTGGTGGCCGTGACCGGCGTTTCCGGATCGGGCAAGAGCACCCTGGCGCGCGATGTGCTGCTGACCAACGTGCAGGCGGCGGTGGCGCAGCGCGCCAGCAAGGCTGGCCGCGAGGCGCAGGCCGCGGGCTCGCTGCCGGCCTGGGCCGGCTGCTCCGGCGTCAGCGGCTTCGAGTCCATCGATCGTGTGCTGGAGGTGGACCAGACGCCCATCGGCAAGACCCCCCGTTCCTGCCCCGCCACCTACATCGGATTCTGGGACACCATTCGCAAGCTCTTCACCGAGACGCTGGAGGCCAAGGCCCGCGGCTATGCGGCAGCCCGCTTCTCGTTCAATACCGGTGACGGCCGCTGCCCCGCCTGCGAGGGCCAGGGCGTGCGCACCATCGAGATGAGCTTCCTGCCGGACGTGAAGGTGCCCTGCGACGTCTGCCATGGCGCGCGCTTCAATCCGCAGACGCTGGCGGTCACCTGGCGCGGCAAGAGCATCGGCGATGTGCTGCAGATGGAGGTCGACGAGGCGGTGGACTTCTTCGCCAGCATGCCCTCGATCGCGCACCCACTGCAGCTGCTCAAGGATGTGGGCCTGGGCTACCTGACGCTGGGCCAGCCCTCGCCCACGCTCTCCGGCGGCGAGGCGCAGCGCATCAAGCTGGTCACCGAGCTCAGCAAGGTGCGCGATGACGTCACGCGCCGCGGCAACCGCATGCCGCAGACCTTGTACGTGCTGGACGAGCCGACGGTCGGTCTGCACATGGCCGACGTGGAGCGCCTGATCCGTGTGCTGCATCGACTGGTGGACGCCGGTCACTCGGTGGTGGTCATCGAGCACGATCTCGACGTCATCGCCGAGGCCGACTGGGTGATCGATCTGGGCCCCGAAGGCGGCGATGCCGGGGGCCGGCTGGTGGTGCAGGGCACGCCTGAAGCGGTGGTGGCAGCGCGCAGCCACACCGGCTCAGCGCTGGCGCCGGTGCTCGCGCGCAGCTGATGCGGCGCGCCGGACAAGCTGCCCGGGGCGCCTGTCTCGGTGGCCCGCCATTGCGGGGGAGGCGTGCGCTCAAGCGCCCGCAAGGGGCCGTTCGTGGCTTGACCGGTGCGCAGCCAGGCGCGAGCATCCGTGAACACTGACACGGTCGTTGGGAAGAGGCTCCATGCAGCCCGCGTGCTGACCGGTCGGATGGCTCCGCGTTCTCCTACAGGAAGACCTCACATGAAACTCACTGCACTGACGGGTGCGCTTGCCGCCTGCCTGGGCCTGTCTGCGGCGCAGGCCGCGACGGTCATCGACAACTTCGATGCCGGGGCGACCCTGGTCAACGCCACGTCGAACGGCTTCGGCTCCACCACGGCTGCGGGCATCAACGCGGACATCGGCACCGGGGATCCGACGCGCTACTACTCCTTCGTCACCGCCTCGTCCGACGCCGTCGTGCTCGACAACGTGAGTGTTCCGGGCGTCATGCGGCTGCAGCACGAAGGCGGCAACGACTATTCCTACGTCAACCTCAGCTACCAGTTCTCGGTGCCGACGGATCTGGGCGCCTTCGACACCGTGTCCGTGCTGGGCAGCGGGGTGGGTGGCAAGGGCAGCCTGACCGTGGCCCTGGCCGATGCCGACGGGGACTTCCTGTGGGCGAGCTCGGCGTTGACCGGCAGCGCGTTCGGCGATCTGGTCACCCCGTTCGCCTCCATGAGCTGCACGCTCGTCGGCGGCAGCAGCTGCGATCTGGATCGCATCGTCGGCCTGGAATTCCTGGCCTCCGGGTTCGACGGTCAAGCCTACGAGCACGCGGTGCAGGAAATCAACCTCAGCTTCGTCGGCGGCGGGGTTCCACCGGTGGCGCCGATTCCGGAGCCCGGCACCTATGCCTTGATGCTGGCAGGTCTGGGGCTGGTGGCCGTGGCGGCTCGCCGCCGGCGGGCGGGCTGAGCTGCGGGATCGGCATGAAGGCCGGCCCTCGCTGGAGGCCGGCTCTTTGGCGGCGCGGCGCGTTCAGCGCCGGCAGCGGCGCCGGGCTCAGCGGGGCTGGGCCATCAGCACCACGGCGCGCGCCTGCAGCCAGGCCGCATCATCGTGGTCACCGCAGCGGTTGAGCACATCGCTGATGCGCAGCAGGGCCTGGGCAGACCAGGTTTCATCGGTGCAGCGGTGGGCGAGAGACGCGGCTTCGAAGGCTTCGTCGCGCGCCCGTTCACGGGCCGCGCGGGCGCCGGCCTGATCGGCGCGCTGCAGCTCTTCGGCCAGTCGGCAGGCGGTCTCCGCCAGCTCGCACAGCACATCGGTCAGCAGCTCGCTGGAGCCCACCAGGCGCGCATGGCGCAGCGCCTGACGCAGCACATCCTGCGCCGCGAGGTGGGCGCCCAGCGTGCGGTAGCAGCTGGCCACCGGGATCAGCGCGAGCGAAAGTTCCTGAGGGCGGCCGGTCAGCTCGGCGGCATCCAGTCGGGCGACTGCGGTGCGCAAGGCATCGCGCAGCTCCGGGCCGGGTGGAAATGCGGCGGGATCGCCGGCTTCGCGGCCAAAGGGACGCAGCGAAGCGCCTGACGATGGGCCCGATGACATCTGCATGAACTCCCCCGCGTGTGACCTGACACTGGAAGCCATGCTACGGGCGGATCGCCGACGCGAAGGCCGGCTTCCCCGCGATGCAGGGGGTATGGCCTTGGGGGAAGCGCGTCGCGCGGCGCGTTCTGTGGCGTCCGCGCAGCAGGCGCAGGCCTGTCGATCAAGGAAAACGAGCAGGGGACCGGGTGCCCACCCTCGGGAAAATGCGTAGCAGCGAGTGGCCGACCGGCCGTTGTAGCTGCACATTCACCGTTCTGGAGACCGATCCATGGCCCGTCGCTCACTTCCTGTTCTTCGTGTGTCCGTCGCCGGTGCCCTGGCTGCCCTCTCCCTGGGAGCCAGCGCGCAGACGACCACCCTGACGCTGTCGGCCTGGGTGCCGCCGGCCCACATCCTCACCACCACCCAGCGCGAGTGGTGCGAGATGCTCGAGCAGAAGGTGCCGGGCAAGGTGAAGTGCAATGTATTGCCGCGTGCCGTGTCGGCCCCGCCGGCCACCTTCGACGCCGTCCGCAACGGCCTGGCGGATCTGTCCTTCACCGTGCACGGCTACACGCCGGGGCGTTTTGTCACCACGCAGATGGCCGAGATGCCCTTCATGGGTGACAGCGCGGAAGCTTCGTCCGTGGCCTTCCAGCGCACCTACGCGCGCAACCCCGCGATGGCCGAAGAGCACAAGGGCGTCAAGGTTCTGGCCGTCTTCACGCACGGCCCGGGTCTGGTCCTTAACACCAAGCGCCCGATCAGCAAGGTGGCCGATCTGGACGGCCTGAAGTTCCGCGTCGGTGGCGGCATGGTCAACGAGATCAGCAAGTCGCTGGGCATGAACGTCACGCTCAAGCCGGCACCCGAGAGCTACGAGCTGCTGTCCACCGGCGTCATGGATGGCACGCTGTTCCCGGCCGAGAGCGTGGAGAGCTTCAAGCTGGAAAAGACCATCAAGCACGCCACCATCTTCCCGGGCGGCCTGTACAACACGAGCTTCGTGTTCATGATGAACCAGGCCACCTACGACAAGCTGTCGGCCGATGTGAAGAAGGCGGTGGACGAGATGAGCGGCGAGTTTGCCGCGCGCATGTTCGGCAAGGGCTGGGACAAGGTGGACCGTCGCGGCATGGCCTTCATGCAGGCCAACGGGGTGCAGTTCACGCGGGCCGATGCGGCGTTCGTCAAGGCCATCAATGAGCGCACGGCCAGCCTGACCGACACCTGGGCCAAGGCCGCGGAAGCCAAGGGCCTGAAGAACGCCCGCAAGACACTGGCCGATCTGCGCAGCGAGATCCAGAAGCTGCAGTAAGCGCCGCCGTCCGTTGGCCTTGCGAAGACACCTGCGCGCCATCTGCGGCCTGCTGGCTGCGCTGGCGCTGTTTGCGATCATGCTGCTCACGCTGGTGGATGTGAGCGGCCGCAAGCTCATCAGCCATTCGGTGCCGGGCTCGCTGGAGCTCACCGAGTTGCTGATGGTGGTGGTGATCTTCGCCTCGCTGCCCTTGGTCTCTCTGCGCGGTGAGCATGTCGTCTTCGACTCGCTGGATGCCTTTCTGCCGCCGTGGGCCCAGCGCCTGCAGCAGGGGCTGGTGGATCTGCTGTGCATGGGCCTGCTGCTGGGCCTGGCCTGGCTGATGTGGGTGAAGGCCGGGCAGATGGCCGAATATGGCGACACGACGGCGCAGCTGAAGCTCCCGCTTGGCCCCTTTGTCTACCTGATGAGCGGGCTGTGTGCACTGGCAGGCCTGGTGCACGCGCTGCTGTTGCTGCAGCCGGCGACCCATCACCACGTGGGTGTCGAGGAGGCGCCTCCCGCCTCATGATCGAAGCCTTGCTGGGTTTTGCCGCGGTCTTCGTGCTGGCGCTGCTTCGCGTGCCGCTGGCCTTTGCCATGGGCCTCGTGGGCTTCATCGGGCTGGGCCTGCTGCGCGGCTGGGATGCCACCCAGGCCAGCGCCGCGCAAGTGGTGTACGACACCGGATTTGCCTACACCTTGAGCGTGGTGCCGCTGTTCGTGCTGATGGGCAACTTCGTGGCGCGCGCCGGCCTGGCGCACGAGCTGTTTCGTGCCGCCAATGCCTGGATCGGGCATGTTCGCGGCGGCCTGGCGCATGCGACCGTGATCGCCTGTGCCGGCTTCGGCGCCATCTGCGGCTCTTCCATCGCCACCGCGGCAACGATGGCCAAGGTGGCCTACCCGCCGATGAAGCGCCTGGGTTATGCGGACTACCTGAGCGCCGGTGTCATCGCGTCGGCCGGCACCCTGGGCATCATGATCCCGCCGTCGACCATCATGGTCATCTACGGCATCGTCACCGAGACGAACATCGGCAAGCTCTTTGCGGCCGGCGTGCTGCCCGGCCTGCTGTGCGTGCTGCTGCTGATGGCCGGCATCGCCTGGGTGACCTGGCGCGACCCCGCGGCCGGCCCGGCCGGGGAGCGCAGCAGCTGGGCGCAGCGCCTGCGTGCGCTGCGGGACATCTGGGGCGTGGCGCTGCTGGTGGTGGTGGTGCTGGGCGGCATCTACGGCGGTGTCTTCACGGCCACCGAGGGCGCCGGGATCGGCGCTTCCGGCGCCTTCTTCTTTGCGCTGGCCCGGCGCGCGCTGACGCTGAAGACACTGCTGGACGTGCTGGTGGAGAGCGCGCGCACCACCGCGATGCTGTTCACCATCCTGATCGCGGCGACCATCTTTTCCAGCTTCATCAACTTCACCACCATGCCTTCGGATCTGAAGGACTGGATCCTGCACCAGGGGCTCTCGCCGCTGATGGTGGTGGCCGCCATGATGGCCATCTATGTGCTGCTGGGCACGATCATGGAAGAGCTGTCGATGGTGCTGCTGACCATTCCGGTGTTCTTCCCGATTGTCACCGGTCTCGGCTTCGATCCCGTCTGGTTCGGTGTGCTGATCGTCCTGGTGGTGCAGATCGGCCTGATCTCGCCGCCGGTGGGCATGAACCTGTTCGTGCTCAATACGCTGCTCAGGCAGGTGTCGCTGAAGCAGATCTTCCGCGGCGTGTGGATCTTCGTGGCGATGCTGGTGGTCGCGCTCTTCGTGGTGCTGGAGTTCCAGCCGCTCGCCCTCTGGCTGCCCAGCCTGATGAAGTGACGCAGGCCTGGCCGATGGCCAGACGGCCGGCAGGGCTCAGGCTTCGGCGTAGGGCCCGACCAGCATATGCAGATGCGCGCGGGATTCGCCATCCAGGTAGGGCAGCAGCAGGCTGAGCGTGTGGTACGCGCCGCGCGACAGTGCGGCGCCCGCGCTCTCGGGCTCAAGCGCACGCCGCGGGTCCCGCACATATTCGTAGCTGAGCCAGTAGGTCAGCACCACCACCATGGCCGTCGCCACCGGCGCGGCTTCGCGGGCATCCATGCGCACGGCGCCGCCCAGGCCGAGGCCGGCCAGCAGATCGCGCACCGCCTTGCCCTTGTGCTTGAGGACGAACTGGAAGTGCGTCTCCAGCCGGCGGTTCTTGCTGAGCAGGTCGTTCAGATCGCGATAGAGGAAGCGGTACTGCCACACCAGCTCGAAGAGCATGTGGAAGAACAGCCAGGCGTCCTCGATGTTGCGCACGCCGTCGGCAGCGCGCAGCAGTTCGTCCAGGCTCGCTTCATAGCGGCCGAAGAGCGAGTTGATCAGCTCGTCCTTGGCCGGGTAGTGGTAGTAGAGGTTGCCCGGGCTGATGTTGAGTTCGGCGGAGATCAGCGTGGTGCTGACATTGGGTTCGCCAAAACGGTTGAAGAGATCGAGCGTGACCTCGAGGATCCGTTCTGCCGTGCGCCGCGGGCGCTTCTTTTCTGCCGCCATGGTGCGCATTCTGATGCCCGGGGGGCGCTGCCTACAATGCTCCGATGCCCGCCATCCAGTTTCAACGCGTCGGCAAGACCTACAGCGGCGCCAGGGGCAGCACGCGTGCGCTGGACGGCGTGAGCTTCGATATCGAGCCGGGTGAATTCTTCGGCCTGCTAGGCCCCAATGGCGCGGGCAAGACCACCTTGATCAGCATCCTGGCCGGCCTCACGCGGGCCACGGAAGGCAGCGTGCGCGTGATGGGCCATGAGGTGGTGGCCGACTATGCGGCCGCGCGCCGGTCGCTGGGCATCGTGCCGCAGGAGCTGGTCTTCGATCCCTTCTTCAGCGTGCGCGAGACGCTGCGCATCCAGAGCGGCTATTTCGGCGTGAAGGGCAACGAAGCCTGGATCGATGAGGTGCTGGCCGAGCTGGGTCTGGCCGACAAGGCCCAGGCCAACATGCGGCAACTCTCGGGCGGCATGAAGCGGCGCGTGCTGGTGGCCCAGGCGCTGGTGCACCGGCCGCCCGTCATCGTGCTGGACGAGCCCACCGCGGGTGTGGATGTCGAGCTGCGCCAGACCCTCTGGAAGTTCATCGCGCGGCTCAACCGCGAAGGGCACACGGTGCTGCTGACCACGCACTACCTGGAAGAGGCCGAGGCACTGTGCGGTCGCATCGCGATGCTCAAGCAGGGCCGCGTGGTGGCGCTGGACAAGACCTCGGCACTGCTGGCCGGCAAGGCGCACACGATGCTGCGCTTCAAGACCGACGATGCCCTGCCCGCGGCGCTGGCCGGCCACGCCCGCGTGACGGGCCGCATCGTCCAGCTCACGGCGCAGGATGCCTCCGCGGTCGAAACCTCGCTGGCGCTGCTGCGCAGTGCCGGTGTGCGCGTGGAGGATCTGGAGATCGGGCGCGCCGATCTCGAGGACGTCTTCCTGGACATCATGTCGGCCGGGGCCGCAGCATGAGCGCCGATCGCAGCGAGAGCCGCCCCGCGATGGCCCAACGCTCCACCGCAGTGGCAGCCCCCTTGCTGGCCGGCGCGGGCACGCTGTTCCGCAAGGAGGTGCTGCGTTTCTGGAAGGTGGCCTTCCAGACGGTGGCCGCGCCCGTGCTCACGGCCGTGCTCTATCTGCTGATCTTTGGTCACGTGCTGGAAGACCATGTGCAGGTCTATCCCGGCGTGGGCTACACGAGCTTCCTGATTCCGGGGCTGGTGATGATGAGCGTGCTGCAGAACGCCTTTGCCAACAGCTCCAGCTCGCTGATCCAGAGCAAGATCACGGGCAACCTGGTCTTCCTGCTCGTGGCACCGCTGTCGCCGCTGGCCTGGTTCGTTGCCTATGTGGGGGCGTCCATCGCGCGTGGCCTCGTGGTGGGTCTGGGCGTGCTCGCGGTGACCGTGTGGTTTGCGCCGCCGCTGCTGGCTGAGCCGGTCTGGATCGTCGTCTTCGCGGCGCTGGGCGCGGCGATGCTCGGCAGCCTGGGCCTGATCGCCGGCCTGTGGGCGGAGAAGTTCGATCAGCTGGCGGCCTTCCAGAACTTCGTGATCATGCCCATGACCTTTCTGTCCGGCGTGTTCTATTCGGTGCACTCGCTGCCCGGCGTGTGGCAGACCGTGAGCCACCTGAACCCGTTCTTCTACATGATCGATGGCTTCCGGCGCGGCTTCTTCGGCATCAGCGACGTGAGCCCCTGGATCAGCCTGGCCGTGGTGGGCTCGAGCTTCCTGCTGGTGGCCGGCATCGCATTGCACCTGCTGCAGCGCGGGTACAAGATCCGCTCGTAAGCGGCGGCGCAGGTGCGCCGCGATAATTCCGTCATGGCCGATCCCACCCCCCAAGATGTCCAAGGCTTCATCGCCGCCAGTCTGCCTTGCGCGCATCTGCAGGTCGAAGGCGATGGCCGGCACTTCTTTGCCACCATCGTGTCCGCGGAGTTCGAGGGTCTGGCCCGCGTGCGCCGCCACCAGCGGGTCTATGCAGCCCTGGGCGATAGAATGCGCGAACAGATCCACGCGCTGTCCATGAAGACGCTGACCCCCGCCGAATTTGCTGCTTCGCCTGAAGGCGCGGCCGTGCCCGGCGCGCAGGGCCTGCATCACCATCACCGCTGACGTCCGCCCGCGGCGCGCTGCGGGTGGCCCGCGCGCCTGACCCCGGCGATCTCCCGAGCCACCTTCATCGAGCCGCAGTCACCCGACACTGCATTGCTACAGGCTCATGACCATGCCCCCGATGTCGACCCCGATCCCGCGCGCCGTGGAGTGCCGCCGATGATCACGCTCGCCTTGTCCAAGGGCCGCATCTTCGACGAGACCCTGCCGCTGCTGCGGTCCGCCGGCATCGAGGTGACCGAGGATCCCGAGCACAGCCGCAAGCTCATCCTGCCCACCAACCGCGAGGATGTGCGCGTGGTGCTGGTGCGCGCCTCCGATGTGCCCACCTACGTGCAATACGGCGGTGCCGATCTGGGCGTGGCGGGGCTGGACACCTTGCTGGAGCACAGCGATGTCGGCCTGTACCGGCCGCTGGACCTGCGCATCGCGCGCTGCCGCATGAGTGTCGCGGTGCGCACCGATTTCGACTATGAGAGCGCCGTGCGGCAGGGTTCGCGCATCCGCGTGGCCACCAAGTACACCGGCATCGCGCGACAGCACTTCAGCGACAAGGGCGTGCACGTCGATCTGATCAAGCTGTATGGCTCGATGGAGCTGGCGCCGCTGACGGGCCTGGCCGACGCCATCGTCGATCTCGTGTCCACCGGCTCCACGCTGAAGGCCAATCACCTGGTGGAGGTGGAGAAGATCATGGAGATCAGTTCGCGGCTGGTGGTCAACCAGGCGGCGCTCAAGCTCAAGCGCAAGCCGATCCGCACGCTGATCGACGCCTTTGCACGTGCGGTGGAGGCCGGCGCATGAACCCGCTGCGCCTGCGCCAACTGTCCACCGCAGCGGAAGGTTTCGAAGCCGAGTTCCAGCGCGTGCTGCACTGGTCGGCCGAGACCGACAACGCGATCGAAGAGCGCGTAGCGGAGATCCTGGACGATGTGCGAAGGCGCGGCGACGCCGCCGTGCTCGACTGCACGGCGCGCTTCGACGGCCTGCAGGCGCGATCGATGGCCGATCTGGAAATCGGGCCGGATGAGCTTCAGGCCGCCTTGCAGGCCATCTCGCCGGCGCAGCGCGCTGCGCTGGAACAGGCCGCTGCCCGGGTGCGTGCCTACCATCAGCGCCAGCTCGATGCCTGTGGCCGCAGCTGGCAATACCAGGATGCCGATGGCACGCGGCTGGGCCAGAAGGTCACGCCGCTGGACCGCGTGGGCATCTATGTGCCGGGTGGCAAGGCGGCGTATCCCTCCAGCCTGATCATGAATGCGGTGCCGGCCCATGTGGCGGGCGTCGCCGAGATCATCATGGTCGTGCCCACGCCGGTGCGGGGCAGCGTGGCCACGGGTGGCAGCGGCAGTGCCAGCGCCACCCGCGGCGAGCGCAATGAGCTGGTGCTGGCCGCCGCGGCCGTGGCTGGCGTGACGCGTGTCTTCACGATCGGTGGCGCACAGGCTGTCGCGGCCCTGGCCTACGGCACGGCCAGCGTGCCGCGCGTGGACAAGATCACCGGCCCGGGCAATGCCTACGTGGCCAGCGCCAAGCGGCGCGTCTTCGGGCAGGTCGGCATCGACATGATCGCCGGCCCGAGCGAGATCCTGGTGCTGGCCGATGGCAGCACGCCGCCGGACTGGGTGGCGATGGATCTCTTCAGCCAGGCCGAGCACGACGAGCTGGCGCAGAGCATCCTGCTGTGCCCGGATGCCGGCTACATCGCCGCCGTGCAGCAAGAGATCGAACGCCTGCTGCCGCAGATGCCGCGCCAGGCCGTGATCCGCGCCTCGCTCGAAGGCCGCGGCGCGCTGATCCTCACGCGGTCCATGGAAGAAGCCTGCACGATCAGCAACCGCATCGCGCCGGAGCACCTGGAAGTCAGCTCGCGCGAGCCTCGGCGCTGGGAGCCGCTGCTCAAGCACGCGGGCGCGATCTTCCTCGGCGCCTTCACCAGCGAGAGCCTGGGCGATTACTGCGCCGGCCCGAACCACGTGCTGCCCACCTCAGGCACGGCGCGCTTCAGCTCGCCGCTGGGTGTCTATGACTTCCAGAAGCGCAGCAGCCTGATCGAGGTCAGCGCGGCTGGCGCGCAGGTGCTGGGCCCGATTGCGGCCGAGCTGGCCTACGGCGAAGGCCTGCAGGCCCATGCGCGGGCGGCCGAGATGCGGCTGCAGGCGCCGGGCGGCCCTGAACCGGCGGCCGGCCCCGACGCGGTGTCCGGTTTCGAGGTGCGCCCGGTGAGCGCCGACAACTGCGAGGCGCTGATGAAGCTGGAGGTGGCGGCCGATCAGCGGGGGTTCGTGGCGCCGGTGGTGCGCTCGCTGGCGCAGGCGGCCTACGAGCCGCTGGGCCGGCCCCTGGGTCTGTACGACCAGGGCCAGCCGGTCGGCTTTCTGCTGCTCTACGACGCCCGCGGCGACCGGGACACGCCCGCCGACGAGCTGACCGTCTGGCGCCTGATGATCGACGCGTCTCATCAAGGCAAGGGTCATGGCCGCCAGGCGATGGCCTGGGTCATCGAGGAGGCGCGTCGCCTGGGGCGTGCGCAGGTGGGCCTGTCCCACGTCGTCGGCAACACGGCGGCAGCTGCGTTCTACGGCCGCCTGGGCTTTGTCCCTACCGGCGAGATCGATGACGGCGAAGCGAAGATGCGCCTGGTACTGGACCACCCGGCGGACGGAGGCCATCCATGACGCCCTTGCTGCAGCAGACGATGGCGCGCGTGCTGCGCCAGGACGTGAGCTCGATGCATGCCTACGCGGTGCAACCCAGCGCCGGCATGATCAAGCTGGACACGATGGAGAACCCGCATCGACTGCCGCCGCCGCTTCGCCAGGCGCTGGGCGAGCGCCTGGCCGAGGTGGCGATCAACCGCTACCCGGCCGAACGCACGGACGATCTGCGTCGTGCGCTGGCGCTGCATGCCGGCCTGCCCGAAGGCTGCGCGCTGACGCTGGGCAATGGCAGCGACGAGATCATCACGATGCTCTCGATGGCCTGTGACGTGCCGGGTGCGGTCTTCCTGTCGCCGCTGCCCAGCTTCGTGATGTACGGCATGTCGGCGCAGCTGCAGGGCATCCGCTTCGTGGGCGTGCCGCTCACGCCGGATTTCGAGCTGGACGAGCCCGCCCTGCTGCGCGCGATTGCCGAGCACCGCCCCGCGCTGGTGTACCTGGCCTATCCCAACAACCCCACGGCCAACCTGTGGGATGCCGAGGTGATCGAACGCCTGGCCCTGGCGATGGCCGAGCAGCGCGGCCTGCTGGTGATGGACGAGGCCTATCAGCCCTTTGCCGAACGCGATGCGATGGGCCTGCTGGCGCGCCATGAGCATGTGCTGGTGATGCGCACGATGAGCAAGTTCGGCCTGGCCGGTGTGCGCATCGGCTATCTGATGGGCCGCGCTGCCCTGGTGCAGGAGATCGACAAGCTGCGCCCGCCCTTCAACATCGGCGTGCTCAATGCCGAGACCGCGCTGTTTGCGCTGGAGCATGCCCCGGTCTATGCCGAGCAGGCGCGCAGCATCGTCCTGCAGCGCGAGCGGCTGCAGGCGGCGCTGCAGGCGCTGCCCGGCGCGCAGCCGTTCCGCAGTGACGCCAACATGGTGCTGGTGCGGCTGCCCGAGGCCGCCCGCGTGTTTGCCGAACTGAAGGCGCGCGGCATCCTGGTGAAGAACGTCTCCGGCCTGCACCCGCTGCTGGCCGGCTGTCTGCGCCTGACCGTGGGCACACCGCCCGAGAACGCCGCGCTGATCAGCGCGCTGCAGGACATCGTCCAGAAAGCCTGATGCCGCCATGACGCGCAACGCCGACATCCGCCGCGACACCAAGGAAACGCAGATCCGCGTGCAGATCGATCTGGACGGCCAGGGCGATGCCCGGCTGTCCACCGGCATCGGCTTCTTCGACCACATGCTGGATCAGATCGCACGCCACGGCTTGATCGATCTGCAGATCGATGCGCAGGGCGATCTGCACATCGACGGCCACCACACGGTGGAAGACGTGGGCATCACGCTGGGCATGGCGGTTGCCCAGGCCGTGGGCGACAAGCGCGGCATCGCGCGCTACGGGCACGCCTACGTGCCGCTGGACGAGGCGCTGTCACGCGTGGTGATCGATTTTTCCGGCCGGCCGGGGCTGCACATGGACGTGCCCTTCAAGGCCGGCATGATCGGCGGCTTCGATACCCAGCTGACCTTCGAGTTCTTCCAGGGCTTCGCCAACCATGCGATGGTCACGCTGCACATCGACAACCTCAAGGGCGACAACGCGCACCACCAGTGCGAGACGGTCTTCAAGGCCTTTGCGCGTGCGCTGCGCATGGCCCTGACACCCGATCCGCGCGCGCCGGGCCTGATTCCCAGCACCAAAGGCTCGCTGTGACACGCACGGTGGCCGTCGTCGACTACGGCATGGGCAACCTGCGCTCGGTGTCGCAGGCGGTGGCGCATGTGGCGCGCGAGGCGTCGGTGGAGGTCATCGTCACCGCCCGACCGGAAGAGGTGCTGGCGGCCGAGCGCGTGGTGCTGCCGGGCCAGGGCGCGATGCGCGACTGCATGCGCGAGCTGCACGATTCCGGCCTGAAGGAGGCTGTGCTGCAGGCGGCTGCGAGCAAGCCGCTGATGGGCGTGTGCGTGGGCATGCAGATGCTGCTGGATCACAGCGAGGAGCAGGACACCCCGGGGCTCGGGCTGATTCCCGGGCGCGTGCTGCGCTTCCGTCTGGAAGGGCAGCTGCAGCCCGACGGCAGCCGCTACAAGGTCCCGCAGATGGGCTGGAACCAGGTGCATCAGCTCGATCACCCCTTGTGGGCCGGCGTGCCCGACGGCGCGTGGTTCTATTTCGTCCACAGCTACTTTGCGCGCCCGGATGTGGCTGCGCACATGGCCGGCGAGTGCGATTACGGTGGCCGCTTTACCTGCGCGGTGGCCAGGGATAACATTTTTGCCACTCAGTTCCACCCCGAGAAGAGCGCCCGGCAGGGTCTGGCGCTGTACCGCAATTTCCTGAACTGGAATCCCTGAGGCTCCGCGCCCCCTTGCCGCGCACGCAGGCTGAGCTGCCGGGTGCGCGCTGTCTCCAACCCCTCAACTGCGTTGCACAAGCCATGCTGCTGATTCCGGCCATCGACCTGAAGGACGGCCATTGCGTGCGCCTGGAGCGCGGCGAGATGTCGTCTGCCACCACCTTCGGCGAGGATCCGGCCGCGATGGCGCGCCGCTGGCTGGAGTCCGGCGCCCGCCGCCTGCACCTGGTCGATCTGAACGGTGCCTTTGCCGGCAAGCCCGTCAACGAAGGCGCGGTCAAGAGCATCCTGGCCGAAGTCAACGGCCAGATTCCGGTGCAGCTGGGCGGTGGCATCCGCGATCTGGATACGATCGAGCGCTACCTGGACGACGGCATCAGCTACGTGATCATCGGCACCGCAGCGGTCAAGAGCCCCGGCTTCCTCAAGGACGCCTGCACGGCCTTCGGCGGACACATCATCGTGGGCCTGGACGCGAAGGACGGCAAGGTCGCCACCGACGGCTGGAGCAAGCTCACCGGGCACGAGGTGATCGACCTCGCGCGCAAGTTCGAGGACTACGGCGTCGAGGCGGTGATCTACACCGACATCGGCCGCGACGGCATGCTCACCGGCATCAACATCGAGGCGACCGTCAAGCTGGCGCAGGCGCTGTCGATTCCCGTGATCGCCTCCGGCGGCCTGGCGGGCCTGCCCGACATCGAGCGCCTGTGCGAAGTGCAGGGCGAAGGTGTGGGCGGCGTGATCTGTGGCCGGGCCATCTACAACGGCGCGCTGGATTTCCGCAGCGCCCAGCGCCGCGCCGACGAGCTGGTCGCCAGCTGATCGGCCCGCGGCCGCCGGGGCCGCATCATCGTGTCTGCATAACGGAACAACGCATGCTCGCCAAGCGCATCATTCCCTGCCTGGATGTCACGGGCGGCCGCGTCGTCAAGGGCGTCAACTTCGTCGAGCTGCGCGATGCCGGCGATCCGGTGGAAATCGCTGCGCGCTACAACGATCAGGGCGCCGACGAACTCACCTTCCTGGACATCACCGCCACCAGCGATGGCCGCGACCTGATCCTGCACATCATCGAGGCGGTGGCCTCCCAGGTCTTCATCCCGCTCACCGTGGGCGGCGGCGTGCGCACGGTGGAAGACGTGCGGCGGCTGCTGAACGCCGGCGCCGACAAGGTGAGCTTCAACTCCGCCGCGGTGGCCAACCCCCAGGTCATCCGGGACGCCTCCGACAAGTACGGCGCGCAGTGCATCGTCGTGGCCATCGACGCCAAGCGACGCCATGGCGAGGACCTGGCCGCGCGCGGGCCCGGCTGGGACGTCTACACGCATGGCGGGCGCAAGAATGTCGGCCTGGATGCCGTGGCCTGGGCGCGCAGGATGGCTGAGCAAGGCGCCGGCGAGATCCTGCTCACCAGCATGGACCGCGACGGCACGAAGATCGGCTTCGATCTGGAGCTCACGCGTGCCGTGAGCGATGCCGTGCCCGTGCCGGTGATCGCCTCGGGGGGCGTGGGCGCGCTGGAGCACTTGAGCGAAGGCATCCGCGTGGGCGGTGCCGATGCGGTGCTGGCCGCCAGCATCTTTCACTACGGAGAGTTCACGGTCGGCCAGGCCAAGGCGCTGCTGGCGCGCGACGGCATCGCGGTCAGGCAGTGACAACACCGAAGCCCCGGCCCGCAGGGCGGCGGCCGCCTCCCGGGGAAGTCCGGCTGATCGGTGGCCGCTGGCGGCGCAGCAAGCTGCCGGTGCCGGCCTGGCCCGGCTTGCGCCCTACGCCGGACCGGGTGCGCGAAACGCTGTTCAACTGGCTTGGCCAGGACCTTGGCGGCTGGCGCTGCCTGGATGCCTTCGCCGGCAGCGGTGCGCTGGGCTTCGAGGCCGCGTCCCGCGGCGCGGCCTCCGTGCTGCTGGTGGAGCGAGAAGGCGTGCTGCTGCGCAGCCTGGAGGCGGCGCGTGATCGGCTGGGCGCGGCCGAGGTGCTGCGGCTGCAGCGCGGCGATGGGCTGAGCTCGCTGCGCGCCGCGGCAGAGGCCAGCTTCGAGCTGATCTTCCTGGATCCGCCCTACGACAGCGAGCTGCTGCTGCCGGCGCTGGCGGCGGCCGCCCGGGCCGTGGTGCCGGGCGGCTGGGTCTACGCCGAGTCCGCACAACCCTTGCCGACATTGCCCGAGGGCCTGGTGCTGCACCGCGATCTGAAGGCCGGTCAGGTGCACGCCCACCTGCTGCGCCGTACGGGTTGAGCCCAGCCGGCGGCCGCGAGGGCCCGCATACACTGCGCGCCGGAAACCACAGCCCGAGCGACGCGCACAGGAGCGAGCGACGTGACGAATCGAGCCCCCCGGATCGCCGTCTACCCCGGCACCTTCGACCCCATGACGCTGGGCCATGCGGACCTGATGCGCCGGGCGTCGAGCCTCTTCGACCGCCTGATCCTGGCGGTGGCGGCCGGGCACCACAAGCGCACGATGTTCACCATTGCCGAGCGGCTGGAAATGGCGCAGGAAATCGCCGTGCCCTATCCGAACGTGGAAGTCATGGCCTTCCGTGGGCTGCTGCGCAATTTCGTGGTCGAGATCGGCGGCAAGGTCGTCGTCCGCGGCCTGCGCGCGGTGAGCGACTTCGAGTACGAATTCCAGATGGCCGGCATGAACCGGCAGCTGATGCCGGATGTCGAGACCGTCTTCATGACGCCGAGCGACCAGTTCCAGTTTGTCAGCGGCACTTTCGTGCGCGAGATTGCCACTCTGGGCGGTGATGTCTCCAAGTTCGTGGCACCTTCCGTGCTGCGCCGCCTGCAGGAGCGGGTGGTCAACCCCGAAGAGTGAGCGCAGGCTTGCGGAGCATCATCGAATGGCGCTGTGGATCACGGACGAATGCATCAACTGCGATGTGTGCGAGCCCGAGTGCCCCAACGAGGCGATCTCGATGGGCGAAGAGATCTATGAAATCGATCCGCATCGCTGCACCGAGTGCGTGGGCCACTTCGATGAGCCGCAGTGCGTGCAGGTCTGCCCCGTGAGCTGCATTCCGGTCAACCCGCATCACGTGGAGACGCGCGATCAGCTGCAGGCCAAGTTCATCCGACTCAGCCTGGAGCGCCCGGCGGCTTCATCCGCCGCGCCTTCGCCTCCCGGCTGACCGGCGCCTTGGCCTTGGGCGGCGCGGACAGCTTGATCTGGAACGTCACCCGAGGATCTGCGGCCTGTCGGCCTGCCGCCGCGCTGTCGTGACCTGGACGCGGGTGCCTTGGCAGCCCGCGAGCGGAGTCAAGCGGTTGTCGGGCTTCATCCCGCGCGGCTGGCATCCGGATGCCGGCCGGCTGCGAGGCCTTTGCCATGCGCTCCTGCGCCAGGCGATCGGCGCGCAGTCGCTGTGCCCAGGCCTGCTCACGCTGCGCCAAGGCGAGTGCTTGCTCACGTGCTGCCGCCGATCGTGCATCACCGACCTGGATTGCGCGGCCTTCCGGGCAGGGGACCTGGCTGTAGCGGTCGGCTTGCGGCCCGCAACGGTAGACCGTGGCCTGGGCGGCAGCGGCCGTGATGAAGCCCAGCGCCAGCAAGCCGGCGAGCAGCGGGTCCCGCAAGGACGACAGGCGCGTCATGGCTCGGAACCTTCGGGCTTCGGGTGCGGCAGGCCTTCGGCCGCAGCGGCCGCAGCGGGCGCGGCCGGCAGGGGCGCAGCCACGGGGCGGGGCGGCTTGGGACGTGGCGGCTTGGCGTGCAGCTTCATCACGGCCTTGTCCATCTGGCCACCGATCAGCAGATCCAGAGCGGCCAGCGAATCGATGATGGCCTTCTCGATGGCCTCGCGCTGATCGCTGGGGGGCTTGCGCAGCACATAGTCCACCACCTCGGCCTTGGTGCCCGGATGGCCGATGCCCAAGCGCAGGCGCCAGTAGTCGGCGCTGCCCAGCTGCGCGTGCAGATCAC
Source organism: Rubrivivax sp. (assembly GCA_016790225.1). The sequence goes on along the minus strand of JAEUOZ010000061.1, from coordinate 79,088 downwards.
GCAGGCCGTTGTGGCCGCCATGGCCGCCGCCTTGCTTGAGCTTGAGCTGGCCGGTGGGCAGATCCAGCTCGTCGTGCACCACCAGGATCTCCGGCGGCGCGATCTTGAAGAAGCGCGCCAGCGCAGCGACCGATTTGCCCGACAGATTCATGAAGGTTTGCGGCTGCAGCAACCACAGCGGCCCTTCGGGACGGTTCACGCGGGCCACGAGCCCGAAGTAGGCGCGCTCGGCCACCAGGCGCGCGCCCAGGGCGCGAGCGGCCGCATCCACCCACCAGAAGCCGGCGTTGTGCCGGGTGGCCTCGTACTCGGTGCCCGGGTTGCCCAGGCCGACGATGAGCTTGATCATGCGGGCGATTATTCCGGCGCCAGAAACGAAACGGCCCCAACGTCGTGGGGCCGTCCGAGGCGGTTCCTCCGACGGAGGCACCGAAGAAGGGGGCATCGGCGCGGCAGCCGCCGCGCCGGGTGCATCACTTCTTGTTCTGCTTCTCGTCCTTCTTCTTGGCCGGGGTCTTGGCGGCAGGCGCCACCACCGGTGTCGGCGCGGCTTCTTCGGCCTCTTCCTTGGGTACCGTCACCGCCACCACCACCGGGTTCAAGGTGCCGTGACGCACGGCCTTGATGCCCTCGGGCAGCTTCAGGTCGCTCACATGCAGCGAAGTGCCCTTGGCCAGGCCGGACAGATCGATGTTGATGAACTCGGGCAGTTGCGAGGCCAGGCACTCGACCTCGAGTTCGGTGGCCACGTGGCTGACCAGACACTTGTCGGTCTTCACGGCCTGCGACAGCTCTTCACCGCTGAAGTGCAGGGGCACCTTCTTGCGCAGACGCGTGGTCTCGTCGACGCGCTGGAAATCGATATGCAGCACCTGCTGCTTCCAGGGATGCATCTGGAAATCGCGCAGCAGCACCTTCTGCACCTGGCCCGCCAGCTCCATCTCGAGGATCGAGGAATGGAAGGCTTCCTTCTTCAGGGCGAAGAACAGCGCGTTGTGATCGAGTTCGATGGTGGCCGGCGTGCCGGCGCCATAGACGATGCCGGGAACCTTGCCCGCGCCGCGCAGGCGGCGGCTCGCTCCGGTCCCCTGCAGTGTGCGCTCGTAAGCGGTGAATTTCATGAGTCACTCCAGTTGAAGAAAAGGGGCACCCGCGACCAGGTGCCCTGCGCGTGCGGCCCGGAATCGGGCCGCCTTGCCTGGGAGCAACGGCCTGCGGGGCCGCTGCTGCTGAATTCAGAAGTTGTTGTTCTGCTCCGCGAAGAGCGAGGTGACCGATTCGCCGTCCGAGATGCGGCGGATGGTCTCGGCAAACAGGAAGGCCACCGAGAGCTGGCGGATCTTGCGCGTGGCCTTGGCCGAATCCGACAGCGGAATCGTGTTGGTGATCACCACCTCGTCGAGCATGGACTTGGCGATGCGCTCGATGGCCGGGCCGGAAAACACCGGGTGCGTGCAATACGCATAGACCTTGCCCGCGCCGCGCTCCTTCAGCACCTCGGCCGCCTTCACCAGCGTGCCGGCGGTATCGATCATGTCGTCCATGATCACGCAGTTGCGGCCTTCGATCTCGCCGATCACGTGCATCACCTCGGAGACGTTGGCCTTGGGCCGACGCTTGTCGATGATGGCCAGATCACAGCCCAGCTGCTTGGCCAGCGCCCGCGCGCGCACCACACCGCCCACGTCGGGCGAGACCACCACCAGCTCGGGGTAGTTCTTGTTCTTCAGGTCCGACAGCAGCACCGGCGAGGCATAGATGTTGTCCACCGGGATGTCGAAGAAGCCCTGGATCTGGTCGGCATGCAGATCCATCGTCAGCAGGCGCTCGACACCCACGGTTTCCAGCAGGTTGGCGACGACCTTGGCGCTGATCGGCACACGCGTGCTGCGCGGACGGCGATCCTGGCGGGCGTAGCCGAAATACGGGATCACGGCGGTGATGCGGCGTGCACTGGCGCGCTTGAGCGCGTCCACCATGATGAGCAACTCCATCAGGTGCTCGTTGGTGGGGTTGCAGGTCGGCTGGATGACGAAGACGTCGCGGGCGCGGACGTTCTGCTGGATCTCGACCGTCACCTCGCCATCGGAGAAGCGGCCGACCGTCGCGCGGCCCAGTTCCACCCCGAGGTTGGAGGCGATCTCCTGCGCCAACGCCGGGTTGGCGTTGCCGGAGAACAGCATGGTGTTGAACAGCATGTTTGTCTCGCGAAGCCTGGACACCGACGCCGATCAGCCTGACAGCCCGGACGCGGAGTGCAGGGCGGCCGCAGCAAGGCCGCAGACCGTCATGGCTTCAGACCGCAAGCCGGCTGATGAAGGCTTGTCGATCCCGGGCGGATGGCGTGTCGTCATGAGAGATCTGGCAGGGGAGGAAGGACTCGAACCCTCGCATGTCGGAATCAAAATCCGATGCCTTAACCAACTTGGCGACTCCCCTACACAGGACCGCGGCTTGCGCCGCGACCCTCAGAACCGGTCTCAACCTGCCCAATCCACCAGCGGGTGGCGGGGCAGGCTGCGGCACCGTCTTCCCACCCAGCCTTCCGGCAGTGCATCGGCACCTTCGGTTGGCCATGTCGCCGCGGTGGGATCTTCCGGGCCGACCCTTGAAAACACGGCACTTCCAGAACCGGTCATGCGGCTGTTGCCGAACCGTTGTTCCAGCCACCGGGCGGCCTGGGCTACCTCGGTGCACGCGGCCTGGGCGGGCGGCTGCAGATCATTGTGACCGTAACCGCTGCTCAAGCCGGCAAGAACCCTGCTGTCAAGAGAGCCCGCGAGTATAGCCGATGGCGTGTCCCGCTTCAGCAGCGGGCTGCTGAAGATGCTCGCCGTGGCGATGGAGGCGGCCGGCTTGACGACGGCAAAGTCCTGGGGCGGCAGGTCGAGCGCGCTGAGCTGCTCGCCGATGCCCAGCACCAGCGCCGTGCGACCGAAGATGAAGAAGGGCACGTCTGCGCCCAGGGTCTGGGCCAGATCCTGCAGCCGCTCGCGGGGCCACTGCAGGCCCCAGAGGCGGTTCAAGGCCAGCAGCACGCTGGCGGCATCCGAGCTGCCGCCGCCCATGCCGGCACCTGCCGGCACCTGCTTGGCGATGGAGATGTCGGCGCCCAGGCTGCAGCCGCTGGCGGCCTGCAGCGCGCGCGCCGCACGCAGGCACAGATCATCGGCCGGCAGCGGCTCGGTCAGGTCGTGGCGCTGCAGGCGGCCGTCGGCACGCCGCTCGACGTGCAGCGTGTCGCACCAGTCGATCAGCACGAAGACCGATTCCAGCAGGTGGTAGCCGTCGGCACGGCGCCCCACGACATGCAGGAACAGGTTGAGTTTGGCGGGCGCCGGGATGTCGGTCAGGCTCAGCAGGCTCATGGTCGTGGCGTGGCGCGCTTCAGGGGCGGGGGGCGGGATCCAGCCGCACGCGCAGGCTCAGTGCCGGCGGCGGCACGGGCCGCGTGGCGCGCAGGAAGCCGGCCGGCGCCTCGGCGGTGTCGATCGACCAGCCCAGTTGCTCGAATCCGGGGGTGCCGTCGGCACGCGGTCCGTGCGGCGCCTGCGGCCAGGGGCGGGCCTGCAGCCAGTCGAACAAGGCCTGCAGCGGCAGAGGCTCACCCAGGCCCTGTTCGGCCAGCTCGGCCAGGCTCATGAATTCACGCGTTTGCTGGCCGTCGTGCAGCCAGTATCGGCCGGCTGCCCACTGCGCCCTGGCAAAGGTGGCGCCCAGCGGGCCGCTGAGCTGCAGCGAACCCCGCTGTGCATTGCCGCGCAGCTCAAACTGCCCGGTGAAGCCGCGCGCCGGCTGTGCGGCAGTGGCGGCCACCTGCAGCGACAGCCGCCCCGCGAGCATCGATTCCGCGGGATCGGGCGCCGTTGCACAGGCCGCCAGCGCCCCGGTGAGCGCCAGTGCGAGGCCATGTGCGAGGCCATGCCCGAGGCCACGTGCGTGGCCAGACCCGAGGCCCGAGGTCGAAGCATCGCGCCCGATGCGGGCCATTCCGCAGCCGCGGATCACAGGCCCGGCTTCAGGCGCGTGAGCGTCTCGCGAAGCACCTCGTTCTCGGCATCGCGCTGACGGCCTTCGGCCCAGATGCGGCGCGCTTCGTCGCGCTGGCCCAGCGTCCAGAGCACTTCGCCCAGGTGGGCGGCAATCTCGGTATCCGGGCGCGCACCGTAGGCCTGGCGCAGCAGGCGCAGGGCCTCTTCCTTGCGCCCCAGGCGGAACTCGACCCAGCCCAGGCTGTCGGTGATGAAGGGGTCTCCGGGTGCCAGGGCCAGTGCCTTGCGGATCAGCTCTCGCGCCTCGTCCAGGCGCAGGCCGCGATCGGCCAGCGAATAACCCAGCGCATTGTAGGCGTGCTGATGATCGGGCTTCATCGCGATCACGCGGCGCAGCAGCCGTTCCATGTCGTCCAGCCGGTCGAGCTTCTCGGCCACCATGGCCTGCTCATAGATCAGGTCGGTGTCGTCAGGGAAGCGCTCGAAGCCCTTGGCCAGCACGGTGTAGGCCTCGCGCCACTGCCGGGCTTCGCGCAGCACCTGGGCCTCGGACATCACCTTGCTGCGCGCCTGGGCGGGGGTCTGTTCGGGCAGCGCCCGGATCAGCTCGCGGGCCTTGCGCCACTGACCTTGTCGCACCAGCAGGGAGGCACGGCGAGACTGCACATCGGCCGCGCGCTCCGGCGCAGTGATCAAGGCCAGCTGCTGCTCGGCCGCGGCGAAATCCTTGCGCTGCTCGGCCGCCTGCGCCAGCATCAGCCGCGCCTGGATCAGGTTGTCGCCGGCTTCCTGGGCATCGTCATCGGCCTCGGCGCCGGCCTGTGGAGGGCGGCTCTGCAGCTCGATGTAGCGGTTCAGTGCGCGCTCGGCATCCTGCGGGTGCTTCAGCTCCAGGTGCACGGCGCCCAGCGTCAGCCAGGGCTGGGCGTTGTCGGGTTGCTGCTGCGTCACGCGCTCCAGCTGCACGGCGGCCTCGCCCAGGCGCTGCTGCTGCGTGAGCACCCGGACATAGGCCAGCCGGACCGCGGGTTCACTGTCGGCGGCTTCGAGGTGGCGCTTGACCAGCGGCTCGGCGGCCGGATCGCGCTGCATGAGTTCCAGCGCCAGCAGCACGGGGCCGGGTGCGCGCGGATCGGCCTGCGCCGCGTCCCGTGCGCGTGCGAGCGCCTTGGCATCATCGCCGGCCATCAGCCAGGCGCGGCCGGCCGTGACCAGCGCCACATCACGTGGACCGTTGGGGCCGGCGTAGGGCTGCACCGCCTGCTCGATCATTTCGGCCGCGACGCGGGCATCCGTGCCCCGCACGAACAGGCGCGGCAGCGAGGCCATGATGCCGCTGCGCTCATGGCCGGTGGATCGGGCCAGCAAGGCACGCACGGGATCGGCGGCGTCGCTCACGCGGCCCAGCGCGGCCAGGATCTGCACCTGGTAGCGCAAGGCGGTCAGGCTTTCGGGCAAGGCGCTGCGCCAGGCGCGCGCCACGGCCACCGCCTGATCGCCCGAGCGCGCCTGCAGCGCCACCTCGACCGCGCGCTGGAAGAGCTGCTCGTCGCGCGAGCGGCGCGCGGCATCCAGCAGCACTTCGACCGCGACGCCGGAACGGCCGTTCTGGAGCTCGATCTCGCCGATCAGCAACTGGTAGAACAGCAAGGCGTCCATGCCGGACGCAGGCAGCACGGCGGGACGGCCCGGCGCGGAGGGGGGATCGGCGGCCTGCGCGGCGCTGCCGCCCAGAACGGCCAGACCCAGCAGCAGTGCGCGGACGGTGGGCGATAGCTTCACCGGTTCATGATAATGGTTCATGCCCGAACTGCCGGAAGTCGAGGTGACGCGCCGTTCGCTGGCGCAGGCCATCGAAGGAGCGACCACCCAGGGCGCCCGCCTGGGCCAGCCGCTGCGCTGGCCGCTGGGCTGCGAGCCGGCCGAACTGGCCGGCCGCCGGGTCGGCGCCGTCCTGCGGCGCGGCAAGTACCTGTGGCTGCCGCTCGGCCCGCGTCCCGGTCGGGATGAGGGCGATGCCGGCGGGCTGCTGCTGCACCTGGGCATGTCGGGCTCGCTGGGTTTCACGCAGGCCGCGCCTGATCCGGGCAAGCACGATCACTTCGATCTGCTCACCACCCGGGGCCTTCTGCGCCTGCACGATCCGCGGCGCTTCGGCGCGGTGCTGTGGTCGCCCGCGATGGACCAGGAGCCGGCGCGCAGCTTGCTCAGCCGCCTCGGGCCCGAGCCCTTCGATCCGGCCTTGGACCCGGGTGCCTTTCACCGCTCGCTGCAGGGCCGCCGGCAGGCCATCAAGCCGCTGTTGCTGGCAGGCGACATCGTCGTCGGCGCCGGCAATATCTACGCCTGCGAGGCGCTCTACCGCGCCGGCATCCACCCGGACCTGAGCGCCGCGCGCATCAGCCGCCCGCGCGCGGCACGGCTGCTGGAAGCCGTGCGCAACACGCTGGCCCAGGCGCTGGCGCTGGGCGGCTCGACGCTGCGCGACTTCCGCGACGCGCATGGCATGGACGGCGCCTACCAGACGCAGGCGGCCGTCTATGGCCGCGAAGGCGAGGCCTGCACGCACTGCGGCACGACGATCCGGCGCATCGTCCAGGGACAGCGCTCCACCTATTTCTGCCCACGCTGCCAGCGCCGCTGACCCCTTGCTCAAGGGCTTTGTGTCAGCAGGTGTTTCGACCCTCTGGCATGTCGGAATCGCTGGGATACGATCCCTCGGCGCTTTCGCCCCGTTGCGTCTTCCTTGATGACCACTCAGCTCCTGAGCCGCTTGCAGTCGCTGGCCACCTGGCGTTCGCGTGTGGATCACGCTGCGTCCGATCTGGCGCGCTGGCTCACGGAACACGATCTGGCCGGCGATGGCGACCAGAACCTGATCTCCGCGCTGCGTGAGCGGCTGGCCAGCGACAAGCTCCGCCTGGCCTTCGTGGCGGAGTTCTCGCGCGGCAAATCCGAGCTGATCAACGCCATCTTCTTTGCCGACGCAGGCCGGCGCATCCTGCCGGCCACGCCCGGCCGCACCACCATGTGCCCGGTGGAGCTCGCCTGGGATGGCCTGCGCAGCCCGGAGCTGGCGCTGCTGCCGATCGAGACCCGCCTGCGCGGGCTGACGCTGGCCGATCTGCGCAGCCGCGAAGAGCCCTGGAGCCGCATCCGGCTCGATCCGGCCCACCCTGAAGCGCTGGCGCAGGCCTTGTCCGAGGTCACGCGCACGCGCCGCGTGCCGGTGGAGGAAGCCCGCGCCCTGGGTCTGTGGGACGACGAACACCCGGACGAAAACCCGCCGCTGCACAAGGACGGCCAGGTGGAGGTGCCGGCCTGGCGCCACGCCTTGATCAACTATCCGCACCCGCTGCTGCAGCGCGGCCTCTCGGTGCTCGATACACCCGGGCTGAATGCCATCGGCGCGGAGCCGGAGCTGACGCTGAACCTGCTGCCTTCGGCGCACGCGGTGGTCTTCCTGCTGGCGGCCGATACCGGCGTGACGCGCAGCGATCTGGCCGTCTGGCGCGATCACCTGGGCGCCCGCGCACTGGAACGCTTCGTGGTGCTCAACAAGATCGATGCCTTGATCGATCCGCTGTGCGCGCCTTCCGAGATCGAGCGCCAGATCGAGACGCAACGGCTGGAGACGGCGCGCACGCTGGAGATCGACATCGAACGTGTCTTCCCGGTCTCGGCGCGCGATGCGCTGGCCGGGCGGCTGGATGGCGATCTGTCGCTGCTGATGCGCAGCCGGCTGCTCGCGCTGGAATCCGCGCTGTCCGAAGAGCTGATGCCGCGCCAGCAGCAGATGCTGGCCGCCGCCGCGCGCGAAACCCTGGAAGGCCTGCGCCAGGCCGCGAGCCGGCGCCTGGCCGACCGACGCCGTCAGAATGCCGAGGAGATGCTCGAGCTGCGCGGCCTCAAGGGCAAGAGCACGGCCAAGATCCGCCTCATGCTGGAGCGGGTGAAGGCCGAGTCTGCCGAATTCGAGCGGTGTCTGTCGCGCCTGCAGGCCCTGCGTTCGGTGCACGGCAAGATGCAGAAGAAGGCGGTGGAGCCCTTGGCCAGCGATCTGCTGCGCGCCGAGGTGGCGGCGATGCAGGGGCCGCGCGGCACGCGCATCCTGCACCTGGGCGCGGCGCGCTCCTTTGCTGCGCTGATGAGCCGGGTGCGCCTGCAGCTCAAGCAGAGCATCGATTCCGCCAACGAGATGTGGCAGATGATGCACGGCAGCTTCGAGCAGCTCAATGCCGAGTACGGCTTTTCCTACGTGCTGGCCCCCTTGCCCGAGCTGGAGCGCTTCGGCAGCGACCTGGATCGCATCGAGGCCCGCTACGGCAGCCATCTGGGCTTGACGCAGGCCTGGCGGCTTTCGGCGCCGGGCGCGATGGATCACTTCTGCCGCATGCTGCTGTCGCGCCTGCGCGTGGCCTTCGAGACGGCGAGCGCCGAACTGGAGATGTGGAGCAAGTCCGCCGAGAGCCAGGTCGAGGCGCAGTTGCGCGAGCGCCGCCGCATGTACCGCCAACGGGGTGAGACGCTGCAGCGCATCCAGTCGGCCTCCAGCGAGCTGGAATCGCGCATCGCCGAGCTGGACGAGCACGAGCAGGGCCTGCGCGAGCTGCACCAGCAGCTGGATGCCCTGGTGCTGGCCGCGCAAGGTGCGGCGGTGGAGCCACCGGCTCAGGGCGCGGCGCTGGCCGTGGCGTGAAGCCCGCGCCGACACAGCCTTCGCTGGCGTCGCGCGTCATCCGCTGGCAGCGGCAGCACGGCCGCCACCACCTGCCCTGGCAAGGCACGCGCGACCCGTACCGCGTGTGGCTGTCGGAGATCATGCTGCAGCAGACGCAGGTGTCCACGGTGCTCGGCTACTACGAGCGCTTCCTGCAGCGCTTTCCCGATGTCAAGGCCCTGGCGGCTGCGCCGCTGGACGAGGTGCTGGCGGCCTGGGCGGGCTTGGGCTACTACAGCCGCGCGCGCAACCTGCATCGCTGTGCACAAGCCGTGGTCACGCAGCACGACGGCCGCTTTCCGCCGCACGCAGCCGGATTGCAGGCGCTGCCGGGCATCGGCCGCAGCACGGCGGCGGCCATCTCGGCCTTCTGCCATGGCGAGCGCGTGGCCATCCTCGATGGCAACGTCAAGCGCGTGCTGGCGCGCGTGCTGCGCTTCGAAGGCGATCTGTCGCAGGCTGCCGCGCTGGCCGCGCTGTGGCAGGAAGCCGAAGCGCTGCTGCCCGAGCGCGACATCGAGGCGTATACCCAAGGCCTGATGGACCTGGGCGCAACGGTCTGCCACCGCAGCCGGCCGGATTGCGAACACTGCCCGCTGGCGGCCGTCTGCGGCTCGTACGCCACGCAGGATCAGGCGGCCTATCCGGTGAAGACGCGCAAGCTGCGCCGCGGCGAGCGCTTCCACGCACTGCTGTGGCTGAGGCGGGGCGATCGCGTGTGGCTGGTGCAGCGTCCGGACAAAGGGGTCTGGGCCGGGCTGTGGAGCCTGCCCGAGTGGGACGACCCGCAGGTGCTGGCCGAGCGCGTGGCGGCATGGCCGGGGCAGGGCGAGCTCCTGCCCGTGATCGAACACGCCCTCACACACTTCGATTGGCGGCTGCAGCCGCTGCGCTGGACCTTGCCCTCACGCACGGGCCGGACGGCACTGACGGCCATCGAGGCGGGCCTGCCCGCTGGCCAGTGGGTGGACGGCACGAGACTGAAGGAGCTGGGCCTGCCGGCGCCGATCAAGCGGCTGCTGCTGGCGCAGCCGGCCTGAGCCGCTGCCCGCGCACTCAGAAGCCAATGTGGCTTTGCCACTTTGCCTGAACCCCCGCGGGGGGCGGGCTGGGCGCAGCCCGGCCCTGGGGGCGCTCAGAAGCCAATGTGGCTTTGCCACTTTGCCTGAACCCCCGCGGGGGCGGGCTGGGCGCAGCCCGGCCCTGGGGGCGCTCTCAAGCCAATGTGGCTTTGCCACTTTGCCTGAACCTCCGCGGGGGGCGGGCTGGGCGCAGCCCGGCCCTGGGGGCGCTCTCAAGCCAATGTGGCTTTGCCACTTTGCTTGAACCCCCGCGGGGGGCGGGCTGGGCGCAGCCCGGCCCTGGGGGCGCTATCAACGCCTCAAGGCTCACTCCGACAACACCTTCTGCGCGCGCAGGTACTGGTCCACCAGCCGCAGGCGGACAACGGGATCGTCCAGCTCCATCAGCTTCTGGCGCGCGGCCTGGCGGATGGGCAGCAGTTCGCACCAGCGGTTGGCCACCCAGCCCGCATCATCCAGGCGCAGCGGCGCGGGCACGACGTCGTGCCCCTGGACTTTCAGTCGCTCCACGGCCCGGGCCAGGGCCTCTGCGCTGGCCTGCAGATCCGGCGGCGGCGGCTCGGGGGCATCGTCGGCCATGGGCTCGGCCGGTGCCGACCACAAGCCGTCGGCGGCTTGCGACGGGGCGCCCAGCAGGCGGAAGCGCTGCAGGCCGGTGCAAGTGACCTTCAGGATGCCGGCCTGCTCGCCATCCACGGTGTCGATGCCGGCCAGCACCCCGACGGATTCGATGCGCACCCGCTCGGCCTGCTGCGGCCCGGCCTCGGCGCCCTGGCTCAGGGAGATCACCCCGAAGGCCTGCGATTGCCGCAGGCAGCGCGAGACCAGATCCAGGTAGCGCGCCTCGAAGACCTTCAAGGCCAGGCGTCCGCCGGGAAACAGCACGGTGCGCAGCGGAAACAGCGGCAGGGCCTCGAACGAGGCGGAGACCGCGCGAATGCCGGTGTCAGGCGCGCTCACGGGCATCCAGTTCGCGGTGGCGCACCAGGGTCGCCTGCGAATCGGCAAAGCGCTGCGCGAGCCACTCGACACCAAAGACCGAACGGTGCTGGCCGCCGGTGCAGCCCAGCGCGACCGTGAGGTAGCTGCGCTGATCCGAGGCAAACCCCGGAAGCCAGCGGCGCAGGAAGCCCTCGATCTGCGCGAGCATCTCGTGCACCTCGGGCTGTGCACGCAGGTAGGCAGCCACGGGCTCGTCCTGGCCCGTCAGGCTGCGCAGCTCACGCACATAGAAGGGGTTGGGCAGGACGCGCACGTCGAAGACGAAGTCGGCATCCAGCGGCACGCCATGCTTGAAGGCGAAGGATTCGAAGACCAGCGTCAGGTTGGAGCGCCGTGCGCCGACCAGCTCCCGCACCCAGTGGCGCAGCTGCACCGGGCGCAGCTGCGTGGTGTCGATGACGGTGGAGACATCGCGCAGCTCGGCCAGCAGCAGTCGTTCGAGTTCGATCGATTCCTCCAGCGCCTGCAGGCGGTCACCCGCGCTGGTGACCTTGGCCAGCGGATGCGGGCGCCGCGTCTCGGAGTAGCGCCGCACCAGCACGTCGGTGGCGGCATCGAGAAAGAGCACCCGCACATCGACGCCTTCGCGGCGCAGCTCGCCGATCAGGGGCAGCAGGTGCGGCAGTGAACCGGCCGTGCGCACATCGACGGCAGCGGCCACGCGCGCGCTGTAGCGTTCGTGCTCGAGCCGGATGAAATCCCGCAGCAGCTCGGGTGGAAGGTTATCCACGCAGAAGAAGCCGGCATCCTCCAGCGCGTGCAGGGCGACCGACTTGCCCGAGCCCGAGATGCCGGTGACGATGACGACCTCGCCGCGCGAGGGCCCGGCCCCGGAGGCAGTCGAAGGCTGCGACGGATGCACCCCGGGCAAGGCGCTTTCGGCGGACCCGCCGTCCATCGGCCGGCCGGCCGGGGTGCTCATCGGCGTTCCTCCAGCAGCGCCTGGGCATGAGCGCGGCTGGTCGCACCCAGATGCGCGCCGCCCAGCATGCGCGCGATCTCGGCCACGCGCGCCTCGCCGGTGACGGCGCTGACGCTGCTGTGCGTCACGCCGGCGCGGCCCTGCTTGGCCACGACGTAGTGATCATCCGCGCAGGCGGCCACCTGCGCCAGATGCGTCACGGCCAGCACCTGCGTGGCCGCGCCCAGCTGCTTCATCAGCCGGCCCACGGCATTGGCCACGTCACCACCCACGCCGGCATCGATCTCGTCGAAGATCAGGGTGGCCGGCGCAGCGCCGTCGCGCACGGCCGAGGCCCGGCCGCTGTGTGAGGCGAGGGTGCTGGCCTTGCTGCGCTCCTGGGCGGCGGTCGCCGCAATGGCCAGCGCCAGCCGCGACAGCTCGCCGCCCGAGGCCACCTTGGCCAAGGGGCGCGGCGTGCTGCCTGCATGCCCGGCCACGCGGAACTCCGCCGATTCGGCGCCGTAGGCCTGAGGCTGATCCTGGGGCAGCAGCGCGACTTCGAAGCGCCCGCCGGCCATGCCCAGACCTTGCATCGCGCGGGTCACGGCCTTGGCCAGCTGCGGCGCGGCCGAGTGGCGGCGTTGGCTGACCTGGCGCGCGAGCGAAGTCCAGTGTTCGAGCGCCGTTTCGACCGCGCTCTGCAGCGCCTGCAGATCGGCCGCGGCTTCCAGCGTGCGCAGTTCGCCGCGCCAGCCGGCCAGCAAGGCAGGCAAGTCGGCCGGCGGGCGGCGGTAGCGCCGTGCCAGGCCGATCCAGGCCGCCAGCCGCGCGTCCAGCGCGGCCAGTCGTTCGGGGTCCGGCTCGCGGTGCCCGAGGTAGGCCTGCAGGCTGTGCGCCGCGTCGTCGATCAGGGCCTGCGCTTCGCTCAGCACGCCGGCCACGGCCGCCAGCTCCGGATCCAGTGCGGCGACGTCCGCCAGCGCAACCTGGGCCTGCGCCTGCAGCCCCAGCGCCGAAGGCTCGGATTCCGACAAGGCCTGCAAGGCCCGCTGCGCGGCGTCCAGCAGGGATTGCGCATTGGCCAGGCGACGGTGCTCGGCGTCCAGCGTCTCCCATTCGCCTTCGGCCGGGGCGAGCTTGTCCAGCTCGCTGATCTGCCACTGCAGGCGTTCACGCTCCTGCTCCAGGCTGTGCTGCCGTGTGCGCGCATCGTCCAGCGCGGCGACGGCGCTGCGCCATTGCGCAAAGGCCTGCTCCAGCGCCGCGGTGTCGATGCCCGCCTGTTCGTCCAGCAAGGCGCGCACGGCGGCCGGCCGCGTGAGACTCTGCCAGGCGTGCTGGCCATGGATGTCGACCAGCTGATCCGCGGCCTCGCGCAGCTGCGCCAGCGTCGCGGCACTGCCATTGACCCAGGCGCGGCTCTTGCCCTGGGCATCGATCACGCGGCGCAGCAAGAGGCTGTCGTCGACGGGAAAACCGGCCTCTTCGAGCCAGGCGCGCAACGAGGGGGGCGTGTCGAATTCCGCGCAGATCTCGGCTCGGGCCGCGCCTTCGCGCACGGCGGCGGCATCCGCCCGATTGCCCAGGGCCAGCTGCAGGGCATCGATCAGGATGGACTTGCCGGCGCCCGTCTCGCCGGTGAGCGCGCAGAAGTGCGCGCCCCAGTCGATCTCCAGCTCGGAGACGATCACAAAATCCTTCAGGGACAGCCGGCGCAACATGGGCTCAAGCGTAGCGGATCGTGGTGACACTGCTGGCGTGCGCGCTTCGCCCCTTCAGGCCACCCGGTCAAGCCCCGCGCCCGCGGGCCGCCGGGGCCGTCACACCACGCCCTCGTACCAGCGCAGCTTGCGCCGCAGGGTGGCGTAGTAGCTCCAGCCGCGCGGGTGCAGGAAGCGCACCTTGTGCTGCGAGCGCCGCACGCGCACCTGATCGCCATGCAGCAGGCTCGCCAGGCTGTGCATGTCGAAGTTGGCGGAGGCATCGCGCCCGGCCACGATCTCGATGCGCACCTCGTCGTGATCCGGCAGCACGATGGGGCGGTTGGACAGCGTGTGGGAAGCGATCGGCACCAGCACCCAGCCGCCGATGCGCGGGTGCAGGATGGGCCCGCCGGCCGACAGTGCATAGGCCGTCGATCCCGTGGGCGACGCGATGATCAGGCCATCGGCGCGCATGTTGGCGACAAACTCCTCGCCGATGTCCACGCGCAGCTCCACCATGCTCGCGGTCGCACCTCGGCTGACGACCACGTCGTTCATCGACAGGCCCTCGAAGATGCGCTCGCCATCGCGCCACACCTCGCCTTCGAGCATGGCGCGGTGCTCTTCTTCATAGTCGCCGGCCAGGATGGGCGCCAGCGCCTCGCGAAAGCGATCCTGCGGGATGTCGGTGATGAAGCCCAGGCGACCCTGGTTGATGCCCACCAGCGGCAGGTTGTAGCGGGCCAGCTCGCGTGCGATGCCCAGCATCGTGCCGTCACCACCCACCACCACGGCAAAGTCGCAGCGCGCGCCCATCTCGGCGGCCGACAGCGCCTCATAGTGGCCGACGCCGGTATTCAGCGCGGTTTCACGCTCGAAGGAAACCTCAAGCCCCTGGCCGGCGATGAAGCGCGCCAGTTCTTCCAGCAGCGGCAGGATGCCGCGCGCCTGGAACTTGCCGACGATGGCGGCGTGTCGGAATCGGGCGGCCATGCGGATCATTTAACCATAGGGGTTTGAAGGGAATGCCGGCCATTTGCTGCGGGGGGCCGGCCGCGCAGGGCGCTCCGTACAATGAATTTCATGCTGGATGATCGTTCCCGCACGTTGCTGAAAACCCTCGTCGAGCGCTATATCGCCGATGGCCAGCCCGTGGGTTCTCGCACCTTGTCGCGCGCGTCCGGGCTGGATCTCTCGCCGGCCACCATCCGCAATGTGATGAGCGATCTGGAAGAGCTGGGCCTGATCGCCAGCCCCCACACCAGCGCGGGGCGCGTGCCCACGGCGCGTGGCTACCGGCTCTTCGTGGACACCATGCTCACCTCCAGTGCGCTGGATCTGGAAGCCGGCGCGGCCGAGGTCGCGGCGGCGCGCGAACATCTTCACCCGGATCAGCCGCAGCGCGTGATCACCGCCGCGGCGCAGACGCTGTCGCAGTTGTCCACCTATGTGGGCATCGTCAGCGCGCCGCGCAAGGCCAGTGTCTTTCGCCACATCGAGTTTCTGCGGCTGGGCGAGCGCCGCGTGCTGGTGATCATCGTCTCGCCCGATGGCGATGTGCAGAACCGCGTGATCTTCACGGCGCGGGATTACGGCCAGACCGAACTGGTGGAAGCCACCAATTACCTGAATGCCCACTACGGCGGCCTCACCGTGGAAGAGGTGCGCGAGCGCCTGAAGCACGAGGTGGATGCGCTGCGCGGCGAGATCGCCACGCTGATGCAGGCGGCCGTGCAGGCCGGCACCGAGGCCATGGCCGAGAGCGAGCAGGTGGTGGTCTCGGGCGAGCGCAACCTGCTGGGCGTGCAGGATCTTGGCCATGACATGGGTGCCCTGCGCAAGCTGTTCGATGTCTTCGAGCAGAAGACCGAGCTCATGCGGCTGCTCGATGTCTCCAGCCGCGCCGAGGGTGTGCGCATCTATATCGGCGGAGAGAGCCGGGTTGTGCCCTTCGAGGAGCTGTCGGTGGTGACCGCGCCTTATGAGGTCGATGGCCGCGTCGTCGGCACCCTGGGCGTGATCGGGCCCACACGCATGCCCTACGGCCGCATGATCCAGATCGTGGACATCACGGCGCGCCTGGTGGGCAATGCGCTGAGCCAGAAGTAGCCGGCGCCAGCGCAGCGGGCGCCCGGGCGCCTCACAGCGGCTTCAAGTCCGCATCCCGCAGGCCGACCATCAGCGCGCGGCCGTCCGGCAGCAGGCGGAATTCGGCATATCGCGCCGGCAGCCACCGATCCATCTCGCCTTCCTTGAAGAACCAGGCGTCGGTCACGATGACCCAGCGCCCATCCTTGGGGCTGAGC
The DNA here is from genome assembly GCA_016790225.1 of Rubrivivax sp. The sequence continues at coordinate 63,379 of JAEUOZ010000061.1, read as the reverse complement.
TCGATGAGTTCCTCGCCCGGCTGCAGCGCACCGGCGCCGGCGGGCGGCATCAGCTTTCGCTGCGGCAGCAGCACGTTGCGCTCGTCACGGCGGACCACCAGCCAAGGGCGCTGCGAGCTGTCCACCCGGGCGAGCTCGGTGGCCAGTTCCTTCGGCAACCGGTAGGCCAGGGCCATGTAGTCGCCCTGCATCAGGGATCTCGGGTCCACCGGCGCCAGTTCCACCAGCGAAGGTCTGCCCTTGGAAATCAGCTGCTCCTTCTGCCAGACCGCCGTGGCCGTCAGCGCGACAGCGGCGACGGCGGTGGCCGGCAGCAGCCAGGCGAGCCGCGGATGACCCTGCAGGGGCGACACTGCGCTACCGCCTTCATCGGCCACGGCAGCGGGCCCGGCACTGCCCCTCGCCGCCGACAGGTTGGCGACGCTGCGCCACCAGCCGGCCAGCGCCAAGGCCAGCAGACCGGCGCCGGCCAGCAGGGCCGATTTCTGCGCCAGCGGCCACTGCAGCGCGTAGTAGAAGGCGCCGATGATCCAGACCGCAGCCAAGGCTGCGGCGGCTGCGCGACGATGGCGGCCGGTGGTGGCCGCCAGCGCCAGTGCCAGCAGGACCGCGCCCAGTGAGGCCATGAAGGCCGCGAGCACCGCCAGCAGCAGGCCCAGTGCCACCGTCGGCGCGCGCCGCAGGCTGGGCCAGGCTCTTGCAGCCAGGGCGGTGGCAGCCAGCGCCAGCAGCGCGGAAGCGCCGCGCGGCAGCAGCTCGGCCGGTGCAGCACCCCCTGCGGGCAGCCCGGTGGCGCCGTGCACGAGGAAGCTCATGCCGGAGACCGCCGCCAGCCCCATCAGCACGGCGAGCCCCGCGCCGCAGGCCACGGCCTCGCTCCAGCCCAGGAAGAGCTCGGCCTGGCGGCGACCGAAGGCCAGGGACTGCGCGGCGTGCAGGGCCAGTACCAGGGCGCCGGCCAGGTGCACGGCCAGCCAGGTGCGGCCAGGCCTCTGGAAGCTCAGCACCGTGTCACCCAGCACCGTGACCATCAGCAGACCTGCCGCCGCTGCCCCCAGCAACAGGCGCAGCCACAGGGGCCGCAGCGCGGCCGCCAGCCCCAGGCAGACCAGCGCCAGCAGCCAGGCAGCCAGGTCGGCCGTGAGATCGCGCATCAGGCCCACGGCCAGCGAACCCAGCCCCGCCACCAGGGCAGGCACGGCCAGCTGTTCCGCAAACAGCGGCAGGCGTGTGCTGCGCAGTGCAGCCACCGCGGCGGCCCCGCTCAGCCCCGCGATCAGGTAGGGGCCGGCGCCCTGGTTGAAGAACGGGCCGAAGACCATCGCCATGAACAGCAGCAGCGGGATGGCGGCCAGCCAGGCGCCCAAGGCCGTGAGCAGGACCACCGGCCAGGGCCGCACGGGCTCCGGATGGGCCTGCGTGCCGGCGGGCAGCAAACCCTGTTCGACGGCCTGTGCCAGCACCTGCGCCAGCCGGGTGCGGGCAGCGGCGGTCATGCAGCCTCTCCCTGCACGCGACGGGTGCGCGCCAGGATGGCGCTGACGCTGAAGGCCAGCAGGCCCGCTGAGATCAGCGCGATCAGCAGGATCCGACCGAAGGGGTCCGGGCCGCCTTGCATCGAGAACAGCGCACGCGCCAGGCCAGCCACGAGCAGCCCGTTCAGCGCCAGCGCCAGTGCGCTGAGCCCGAAGACATCGAAACCGCGGCGGCTGGCCAGCAGGGCCAGGCCCAGCAGCACCACCAGCAGTCCCAGTGGATATTGCGGCCGGACCTCAGCGCTGAAGAGGCCCACCAGCGCCGTGATCGCCACGATGAACGAAGCCAGCGTGAGCGCCGTGCGCAGCGACCACAGCCCAGCGCCGGTGATCGGCCGCAGCGGGCCCGACAGCAGCCCGGCCACCGCAGCCGTCATCAACCAGCCCATGAGGTGAGGCGTCAGATGCCGGGACTGCACGGTCCAGCTGTGCTCGCTGTGGGCCTGCATCCACAGGGAGATGCCGGTCAGGGCCACCAGGGACCAGGGGGCCCACAGCACATCGTGCCGCACCGCGCAGGCCAGCGGCAGGCCGATGAGAGCCCACAGCGCAAACAGTTGCCAGGGATCCGCCCCGGTCTGGTAGGTCTGGCCGATGTAGGCCAGCAGCCCGCCGCAGGCCAGAAAGCCCAGCAGCGCCAGGGGCGCGCGCGCCGCCCGCGGCCCCAGCCAGGCCGCCAGCAGCGGCAGCAGAACGGCGGCCTGCAGCAGCGCCACGCGTGCCGGGCGCCCCAGATCGCCCCACTGCGCAGCCACCAGGAAGATGAGCCCCAGGCCCAGCAGGGCTGCACCGGCGATGCCCAGCACGGCCGCGAGGCGCCTCGCCAGCGCGGGCGGCTCTGCGGACAAGCCGGCCAGCGCCAGCAGCCGGTTGAAGTCTGCCCGCGCCAGGCCGTGTTGCGCGGCCAGATTCAGCAAGGGGATGCGGAGATCCACAGCGGCGCCCTCGTGCGAATAACAGGACACGGATCTTAGGCTTGCCCCCAGGGCTTATGTGTGTATGCCGGGTGGGCCTGTTTTGCCCCGCTGCCGCCGCGGGTTTCGGCGCCCTCGCACACTGCCGACGCCGTCGCTTGACGGTGCCACCGCTGCAGAAGAGCCCGCACCATGATCCGAGCCGCCGCCACCGCCTTCGCCTTATTGGGTGCCTTGAGCTTTGCCACGCCCGCCCAGGCCGATTCGAAAGTCCTGAACATCCTGAACTGGGCCGACTACATCGCGCCCGAGACGATCAAGAATTTCGAGAAGGAAACCGGCATCAAGGTCCGCTACGACAACTTCGACGCAAACGAGACACTGCATGCGCGCCTGGTGGCGGGCAAGACCGGCTATGACATCGTCGTGCCGGGTGCGCATTTCGCCAAGATGCAGATCGACGGCAATCTGCTGCTGCCGCTGGACCGCAGCAAGCTGCCCAACTGGAAGAACCTCGATCCGACGCTGCTGAAGAAGCTCGAAGGCGTCGACCCCGGCAACCGGCACCTGGTGACCTGGCTCTGGGGCTTCGTGACCGTGGGCATCAACCCGGACAAGGTCAAGGCAGCCCTCGGCGACATGCCGATGCCGGCCAATCCGCTGGACCTGCTGTTCGATCCGCAGTACGTATCCAAGCTGAAGAAGTGCGGCACGCACCTGCTGGACTCCGCCTCCGAGGTGATTCCCGTGGCGCTGCTGCACGCCGGCAAGCCCGGCTGGAGCCGTGATGCAAAGGACTACAACGCCGCCCGCGAACTGCTGATGAAGGCGCGTCCCCACATCACGCGCATCAATTCGCCCGGCCCGATCAACGATCTGGCCAACGGCAAGATCTGCGTCTCGCTCGGCTATTCCGGCGACTTCCTGATCGCCAACCAGCGCGCCGCCGAGAACAAGACCGGCCAGAAGATCCAGGCGCTCATCCCGCCGCGGGGTGCCACGATGTTCCTGGACACGATGGCCATCCCCAAGGACGCCAAGAACGTGGACAACGCCCACAAGTTCATCGACTACATCCTGCGCCCCGAGGTGCATGCCTCGCTGACCAACACGGTGTTCTACGGCAACCCCAACGCGGCCTCCAAGGCTTTTGTGAAGCCCGAGATCGCCAGCAACCCGGTGGTCTTTCCCAGCAACGCGGACATCGACCGCCTGGCAGTGCCCGAGGCGCTGAACAACGAGGCACGCCGCCTGCAGACCCGCACCTTCCAGACCTTCAAGGTGGGCAAGTAGGCCCGCCGCTGCTGCACCTTGCCCGACCCCGCCACTACACTGGCGGGGTTTGCATTTGCGCAAGCGGGCCGTTAGCTCAGTTGGTCAGAGCAGAGGACTCATAATCCTTTGGTCGCTGGTTCAAGTCCAGCACGGCCTACCAACGACTCGTTCGGTCTGACCGCGAATGGGTGGGTCGTAAGAGTTCTTGCCGGCAGCAGGTTCGTTCAGGCGCGCGTCAGCAGCGCTCGGTTGATGGGGTTGAACTGTTCGAAAGCCTCGCGATAGCTCTGGGGAAGACTGGCCGATGCCCGCTGAACCCAGCTGCGGCCAGATTCTTCAGCTTTCTGGGCAGAGGCCAGATCGGCTGTTGCGCGAAAGGCATCAGCCACGCTCAGCCAAAGCTGCGGCACATAGAGGTCATAAGGGTGAACCTGTCGCGCGTCACGCGCAACCTCTGCAGCCAGTTCTGCAGCCTGGTCACGCTGTCCGCTGTCCAACAGGGCCTGTACGCATCGGGCCTGAGCATTCAACTCGTACGCCGGCAGCTGCCACTCCCGTGCCTGAAGCGCGATGCGGCGGTAGCTCTGCGCGGCGGCCTTCGGCGGCTCGCAGCGAGCGAGGGTGATTGCCAGGGCTACCTGGCCCCGCGCTCGCAAGCGCTGCGTGCCATGCTCGCCCACGCGCGCAGCCAGCAGCCCCACGTCGTCCCCGAAGTCCAGGGCCGATCGCAAGAGCGTATGCAGCTGTCCCAAGTCCAACTCTGATCCCCCGTCTGCTTCGCGAGGCGTCAGGAGCTGCCGCGCACGGCTACGTTGCCCCAGCAGCGTCCACAGCAGACGCAGGTGATCGACGGCGAAGTTCGCCCACGTTTCGGCGCTGGTTCGATCCAGCGCCTCCTGTGCGGGCATCAGCAGGTTCAGGGCTTCGCCGAAGCGCCCCTGCTCCATGTACATGGCGGCCAGGGACTGTTCATCGATGGCCAGCGCAAGGCCGGACAACTCGTGGCGCCGCGCCAGTTCGATGGCCTTTTCTTGCGACTCCACGGCGCCCTGCAGGTCACCGAGAAGTACTTGTGCGACTGCTCGGCCGGAATAGCTGTCCTGCTCCCAGAGGTGTTCACCCTGCTGCCGCGCCAGGTTGCCGAAGCGAACGTATTGGGCCAAGGCTTCCTCGGTTCGGCCGGCAGCGTCAAGAGCGTAAGCGAGTGTCGACGGCAACTCGATCAGCCGGCTCTCCAGTGGCGTCTGCCGGGTCTTGAGCGCCCACTCTTCGAGCAGCGAGACCGCCTTCTTCAGTTCGCCCATGTGTATCCAGGCCGTGCCCTTCAGTTGTGCCCATCTGGCGGACAGAAAGAGATCGGCGTCATCGGGCGGCAACAGCGCCTCGGCGCGGCCCGCCCACGCCATCGCCTGCGGCCCCAGGCCCAGTTGTGCTTCGATATCGCCCCGGATGATGCAGGCCCAGCACCGTTGGGCGTCGTCCACGCTGCTGCCGACCAGGTCGTCCGCCCACACCCGCAGCTGCGCCGCGTCCAGGCTCCTGACGAAGACAGCCTCGTTGTCCAGCTTCAGCTGGACAGCACGCCGCTCGTCACCGATCTCTGAGAATGCGCGCGCGCCGGCTTCGGTGAACTGCAGACACTCGGCACTGCGCCCACCCGCGCGCGCTCGCTTGGCTGCGGCAGACCAGGACAGGGCTGCGGCTTCCGGGCAGCCGGCCGCCTGCCAATGTGGGGCCACGCGCGCGGGCTGCGCGCCGCGCGCTGCAAGCCAGGTGGCCACCATCCCGTGCGCATGCCGTGCAATCGGCTCCGGAATCTCGGCCCGCGTGACTTCGCGCAGGACATCATGGGCGAAACCGCCGCCGGCAAAGATCTGGGCCGCTTCGAGCTCGCGCCAGGGCGCAGACAGCGCGATGGCGCTCGTGGACAGCGCATGGGTGGCGAGATCGATCGAGAAGTCGGCCGCTGCCACGGCTGCCGCCTGCGCCAGTGCCAAAGCAGGCGGGCTCAAGGCCGACAGCCGGGACTCGATCATGGACCTGACAGTCGAAGGTACGGGCAGCGGGCCATCGCAGGGCCTGTACGGGAGGGCTTGCACGGACAGTGACTTGAGCGTTTCGAGCGCGAACAGGGGCTCGCCCCCGACGTGTCGGTGCAGGCGCGTGGCCAATGGCTCGCCACTCAGGCCGGGCAGCGCCAAGGAGTCGAGCAGCTGGCTCATCTCGGCTGGCGTCCAGGCTGTCAACTCGATGTTCTGCAGCAGGCAGGCCTGGCTCAGCCGGGCCTTGAGCGCAGATACCGGGGCACTGTCCGGCTCATCATTGCGCATCGAGCAGGCCCAACGCATGGCTTGCGTCCGATCACTGAAGATCAGCGCCGACAGCAGATCAAGGCTGGCAGGATCGGCCCACTGGAGATCGTCAAGGACAGTGCTCGAAGCGATGGGCTGTGCGGCCTCCAGCCAGGTCTCCATTTCCTGGCGCAAGCTCACGGGGTGAAGCGCCGCAGGGCTTGGTGCAGGCTGGTCACTGCGTTCACTCTTCAGCCAGAGGGCCAGCGGGCGACCGGTGTCGGGCAGGGGCACACGTTTGTGGAGGCACTCGACCCAGCGCAAGAGCACTGCATAAGGTACTCCCTGGTCGCCAGGACGCGCCTGAACGAACCATCCTGATTCAGCATGGGTGCGCGCAAACTCCTCGATCAGCCTGGTCTTGCCGGCACCCGGAGGCGCCTGAATCCATGCGACATGCCCTAGAGCCCATGCCTGCGACAGTGCGGCCATCTGCTGCTCACGGCCAATGAGCCGTGGCGGCCGCTTCAATGCCAAGGGAACGCCAGCCGGCCGGGGCAGGTCCGGATGGCGACCGGCCTCCAAGAGGTCCAGCAGGCGCAGTGTCGAAGCCTGTGGCCTGGCACTGAGCTCGTCCTTGAGAAAGCGCTCCAGGCGTTCGAACTCGGCAATCGCTGCTGCACGGTCACCGGACAGATACAGCAACTCCATCAAGCGGCAGGCTGCCTGCTCGGACAGCGGATCGTCATCGCACCAGCGACGACACGCCGCCACGGCCTCGCGCAACCTGCCTTGCGACTCATGCCGCTGGGCAAGGGCCTCCAGGCCCTTGCGGTAGGCATGCTGTCGCCGCTGCTGCTGGTGGGCCAGCCACTGGGCAAAGTCGGCACACTCGGTGTAGTCCATGCCCGACAACAGCGCTGCGCCCTGCATCAACAAGGGGTCATCCTCGAAGCACGAGTAGCTGACTTCGGGGAGGAGCTGTATACGCTCGCCGGCATCCACGATCTCGTGGCCCAACTTGCGGCGCAGGCGAAATATGCGCTGGCGCAGGCTCCCGTTGGCGGTCTTCTGAGCCACGGCGGGCCACAGCCAGGTCGCCAGTCGATCGCGTGGCGAGGGGCCGTCGAACGCCAGCATTGCCAGCCATGCCGCGTCTTTGCGCTCAAGGGCCACGGCGGCCGTGCCGTCCTTTCGTGCCAGCTGCGGCACGCCCAGCAATTGAAGAGTCAGCATGTCGATTCGGTGGCCCGCGGCCCCTCCCCCTTTGGCCTCGCACGGGCCATCTCCGATCGAGAGCCTAGCAGGCCGCGCCGACCCCCACAGTTCGCAGCGCTTCGGCCGACGCAGGCCGGTGCGGCGCATCACTGCAGCCATCAGAAGACCGGTCCAGCCTTCCGACGGCTGCGTTGCCAGAAGCCTCTCAGCCCTTGCCGGCAGCTGTCACCGGCGCGGGACTTGAGTCAGTTCAGGTTCACCCCGGGGACCCGTACCGGAGTGCGAGACCGCGTCTGCGTAGCGTCACCGAAGACGCCAAAGTCGTTGGAGCCAAAGGCCCACACGCTGCCGTCAGCCAGACGGACGATCACGGTGCCGAGGTTGGCCACGACCTCCTGCACGCCTGTCAGCCCCGGTACGACCGTGGGCATCTCGTAGCGGTTGTTCTCGGGGCCCGCAATACCGCTCTGCTCGCCGCTACCCCAGCTCCACAGCCTGCCGTCGCGCGTGATGGCGTGGAAGGAACCGGAGGTGCCGGTGATCGCGACCACGTCGCTGATTCCGGTGATGGCCGTCGAGGCGGCACTGTTGCGAGAGAAACCGCGCACCGTTCCGTCGCGCAGCAGGGCGATGCAGCCGTAGTTGGGGCCCGGAATGACGCCCAGCATGCAGGTGGCCGAAGCGACGTTTGTCACCGCGGTCTGACGGACGGCAGTGGCTTGCCGGCTCGTCGGGCCGCTGGCCAGCACCTGGATCTCGAACAAGGTGCCGTCGGTGGTGATTGCGAATGGCTCGCTCTCGGGGTCACGACCCAGGCGTACGACATTGCCAAGCCCCGGCACCTGCAGCGCCACCTGCGTGAATGACATGCCAGCTGCCGCCGTGGCCGTACCGGGCAAGTGCCAGACCGTGCCATCGTTGCGCAGGGCCACTGCCAGGCCTCCCCAAGCCGTCGAGACCTGAGTGATGCCGCTGGGAAAGGCGGAGGCCACTGGATCCGGGCGATCCGTGCCCATCTGGGCCACCGCGCCGCCGATGATGGATGTCGGGCCAAAGCTCCTGCCCCAGCCGCGGACCACACCATCGGTCCCGAGAACCAGAGACTCCCACTGGCCTGCTGCGGCGGCTGTCGCGGTCCCCGCCACCTGTCGCGCCGATGTGCCCGCGATTGCAGCGCCGCCACCAAGCTGACCGGCGGTGTTCACGCCCCAGTTCAGAACGCTGCCGTCAGCCCGGATCGCAATGACACGGTAACCCCCGATGGCCAGGCGCTGGGTAGATGCGCTCGGCGTGGGCGGGACGGACACGGTCAGTAAGGCGCTGTTGCTGGACACCGGTCCGGCAGCGTTGCTGACGCGCACCTGGAAACTTGCCCCGGTGTCGCTGGCCGACAGTGTGCCGGTGGTGTAGCTCGAAGCATTGGCGCCCGGGATGTCCGTGCCATTGCGCAACCACTGGTAGCTGAACGGCGCAGTCCCTGCGCCTATGGCTACCGAGAAAGTGGCCGAAGTGCCTGCCGCCACGGTCACATTGGCAGGCTGGGTGGCGATGACGGGTGCCAGCGCCGCAGCAGTCACGCTGAGGCCGGCAGCAGCGCTGGTGACGCTGCCGGCCGCATTGCTGACGCGCACGCTGATCTGCGCGCCGTTGTCCGCCGTCGACAGCAAGCCGGTGGTGTAGCTCGAAGATGTCGCGCCGGCGATGGCCACGCCGGCACGCAACCACTGGTAGCTCAGGGGTGCCGACCCCGCCGCGCTGACGCTGAAGCTGGCGGCTTGCCCAGCCGTCACGGAGACAGCTGCCGGTGCCACGCTGATCACAGGCGCCAAGGCATTCACGGTCAGCACGGCATCACTGCTCGTGACACTGCCGGCCGTACCGCTGACCACCACCGAGAAGCGGGCACCGCTGTCGGCCGGCGCCAATGCGCCGGTCACCCAGCTCGCGCCGGTCGCGCCGTCGATGGCAGTGCCGTTGCGGCGCCACTGGTAGCTCAAGCCCGCCCCGCTGGCGGCCACACTGAACGCTGCGGTCTGGCCGTCATTGACCGCAACACTGGCCGGCTGCGTCACGATGGTCGTCGCCGCGACAGGGGGCGGCACGTCGCCGCCACCACCACCTCCTCCTCCGCAACCCGCGAGGGCAAGACCGACCGCCAAGCCCGCAATCGCGCGCTTCCATCCATCCCTGAGTGCCATGCTTCGTACCCTTCCTGAGTGATGACAGTTCGCGGCCCGATGTCGATCGGGCGCAACTGCAGCCTAGGAAGAGCTGCGTTACTGGCGGGTTACCGAGCGGCTAAAGTCCCGGCCCTGGCGCCCGCCCCAGCACCTTCACCAGAAACCGCTCCACGTCGCGCACCTCCTCCATCGACACCGTGTGCTCGATCGGGTAGTCCTGCCATTGCACGGTGTGGCCGAGGGCGGCGAGGCTTTCGCGGGCGGCTTGTCCGCGGCTCAGGGGGACCAGATCGTCGCGGCTGCCGTGGCCCAGGAAGATCGGCGTGGCCTGGCTGGCGGGCTGCCGCTCGGCGGCGGTGGTGGTGGCCAGCGGCAGATAGCCGGACAGGCCGATCAGCCCCGCCAGGGTGTGGCCGTAGCGCAGCCCGGCGCCCAGCGTGATCGCGCAGCCCTGCGAAAAGCCGCCCAGCACGATGCGTTGCGCGGGCAGGCCGCGGGCGCGCTCGGCATCCAGCAGGGCATGGACCTGGGCGAAGGTCTCGCGCAGCCCGGCCTCGTCTTCGCGGGCCGCGCCGCCGAAGGCCACGATGTCGTACCAGGCGCGCATGCGGTGGCCGCCGTTGGCGGTGACGGGGCGTTCCGGCGCGCGGGGAAAGACAAAGCGCACCGGGCCCACGGCGCGCAGATCCAGCGCGTCGGCCAGGGGCAGGAAGTCCGTGCCGTCGGCGCCCAGGCCGTGCAGGATGATGACGCTGGCCACAGGCGGCGGGCCGGGGTTGAGTTCGAGAGTCTGCAAGGCTGGCATCGGAAGGGCCGCAGCGCGAAGGACGGTGCGCCCGGCCGAGTGATTGGAGCAGAACGGCGCGCGCCGGCCGCCACCGGCCCCGGGCTGCGCAGGCCCGGCCTCCGCGCTGACCCTGATGGCAGCGGCGCCCGCGCGCGTTAGCCTGCGCGCGGCACAGCCCCAGGAGACCCGCATGCCCGAGACGATCCAGTTCCAGCGCCCGGACGGCAAGACCGTCAGCGGCTACCTTGCCCCGGCCGAACGGCCGGTCGGCTCCGTGGTGGTGATCCAGGAGTGGTGGGGCCTCAACGATCAGATCCGCGGCGTGGCGCAGCGCGTGGCCCAGGCGGGCTTTACCGCGCTGGTGCCCGATCTCTACCGAGGCAAAAGCACGGTGGAGGCCGAGGAGGCGCATCACCTGATGACCGGTCTGGACTTTGGCGACGCGGCCTCGCAGGACATCCGCGGCGCGGCTCAGTTTCTCAAGGCGCGCGGCGGCAAGGTCGGCGTCACCGGCTTCTGCATGGGCGGCGCGCTCACCGTGCTGAGCCTGCAGATGGCGCCTGAGGCCGATGCCGGCGTCATCTGGTACGGCTACCCGCCGCTGGACTACGTGAACGCGGAGGCCATCCGCGTGCCGGTGATGGCCCACTGGGCCACGCAGGACAACCCGTTTCCGATCGCCACGGTGGATACGCTGGAAGAGAAACTGGCCGCCGCCGGCGTGGCCTACGAAGGGCACCGCTACCTGGCGCAGCACGGCTTCGCCAACGAGACCGCGCAGGGCCCGCAGCGCTTGCCCATCACGCAGTACGACGAGGCCTGGGCGCGCATCGCCTGGGATCGCACGCTGCGCTTCTTCGGGCGCCACCTGGGCTGAGCGCGCCGCTCCCGCTCCTAGACCGCCTCGCCGGCCACCCACACGCCCTGCACCGCCAGGGTCTGCGGGTGCAAGGCCACGACATCGGCCTGCGCGCCGGGCGTCAGGCGGCCCAGCTCGCCTTCGCCCAGGTAATCGGCCGCGTGGGTGCTGGTGCAGCGTGAGGCCTGCGCGACGGAAAGGCCCATCTGCACCAGGTTGCGCAGGGCTTGATCGAGTGTGAGCACGCTGCCGGCGAGCGTGCCGTCCGGCAGGCGCACGGCATCGCGGCAGCGTGTCACTGTGTGGCGGCCCAGCCGGTATTCGCCATCGGGCATGCCGGTGGCCGCGGTGGCGTCGGAGACGGCAAACAGCCCCGGCACGGCACGCAGTGCCACCTGCATCGCGCCCGGGTGCACGTGCACGCCATCGGCAATCAGCTCGGCATGCCGGGCGTGAGCCAGTGCGGCGCCCACCACGCCGGGCGCACGGTGCTGCAACGCACTCATCGCGTTATACAGGTGCGTGAAGCCGCTGGCCCCGGCCTGCAGCGCGGCCACGGCCTGCTCGTAGCTGGCCTGGCTGTGGCCGATCTGCACGCGCAAGCCGGCCTGCACCAGGGCCGGAATGAGCGGCAGCGCGCCCTCGACCTCAGGTGCCAGGGTGAGCACGCGGATGGGCGCGAGCCGATGCAGGTGAAGGATCTCCTGCAGCAGCGGCAAGCGTGCAAAGGGCGGCTGCGCGCCCAGCCGCTGAGGATGGATGTAGGGCCCTTCCAGGTGCACGCCCAGCACGCGGGCCTGGCCTGGCCGCTGGGCCGAGCAAGCGGGCGCCAGTGCGCGCAGTGCGGCCTCGATCTCGGGCAGCGGCGCCGTCATCGTGGTGGCCAGCAGCGCGGTGGTGCCGTGCTGCGCATGCAGCCGCGCCAGCGTGTGCACGGCCTCGCCGGCATCCATCACGTCGGCGCCGGCGCCGCCATGGACGTGCAGATCGATGAAGCCGGGCAGCAGCAGCGGCAGCGGCTGGGCGCGGGCCCGCCCCTCATCGCGTGGCTCGCCGTCGATGGCGAGGATGCGGCCCTCGGCCACGCGCAGCCGGCCCTCGACAAAACCCGAAGGGGTGAGGATCAGGCCGGTGAGCATGAAGCGGGGGGCGACGTGCGGCGCATCAGGCGGCCAAGCTTACCGTGGGGCTGTCGCCAGGCCTCGCTTCGGCGCGGGTGGCCAGTCTCTGGCAAGCCGGTGCGGCCCGATCCGCCGCCGCGGTTTCAGTCCGGAAAGCCCAGCGGGTTGCGGCTCTGCCAGCGCCAGGCGTCGTCGCACATCATCTCCAGCGTTCGGCTTGCGGTCCAGCCCAGCACGCGCTGCGCGGTGGCGGGGTCCGCCCAGCAGGCGGCCACATCGCCTGCGCGGCGCGGCACCACCTCATAGGGCAGGGTCTTGCCGCAGGCGCGGCTGAAGGCTTCCAGCACGTCCATCACGCTGGAGCCCTTGCCGGTGCCCAGATTGAACACGTGGTAGCCGGCGCGGCCATGGCCGTGGTCGATGGCGGCGACGTGGCCCTCGGCCAGATCGCAGACGTGGATGTAGTCGCGCACGCCAGTGCCGTCCGGCGTGGGGTAGTCGTTGCCGAAGACGCGCAGTCGCGGCAGCCGGCCCACGGCCACCTGCGCCACGTAGGGCATCAGGTTGTTGGGCGTGCCGCGCGGGTCTTCGCCGATGGTGCCGCTGGGGTGCGCGCCCACCGGGTTGAAGTAGCGCAGCGAGGTGAAGGACAGTGTCGGGTCCGCTGCCGCCACGTCCGCGAGGATCTGCTCGACCATCAGCTTGGTGCGCCCGTAAGGATTGACGGCGCCCAGCGCGCCGTCTTCGCTCAGCGGCATGGGCTGGCTGGCGCTGTATACGGTTGCCGAGGAGCTGAAGACCAGCGTCTTCACGCCCGTCTGGCGCATCGCCGCCAGCAGCGCGAGCGTGCCGTTGATGTTGTTGTCGTAGTAGGCCAGCGGCTGTTCCACGGATTCGCCCACCGCCTTGAGCGCCGCGAAGTGGATCACGGCCTCGATGCGGTGCTCGCGCAGCGCCTGCGCCACGAAGGCCGCGTCACGCACGTCAGCGCGCAGCAGCACCGGGCGCTGACCGGCCAGCGCTTCCAGGCGGTCGATCACCGCCGGCTTGCTGTTGACGAAGTTGTCCAGCAAGACCGGCACATGGCCTTGCTCGATCAGGGACAGGGCGGTGTGGCTGGCGATGTATCCGGCGCCGCCGGTGACGAGGATCTGCATGGATGGGGGTGACGTGCCGCAACAGCCCGGGATTGTGGTGCGGCGGCCGCGTACCGGCCAGCCTGTCACCGCGTCGCGCTGCCCCTAGTTCAGGGACTTTGTGCCGGCCGGCGCTCTGGCCCAGGCGGCACGCCTCACCACTGCGGCTGCACCCAGGCGCGCCCGTCTTCCCAGCGGATGCGGATGGCCTGGCCGAAGCTCTGGCACAAGGCCTCGTGCAGGGCGGGCTCGTGCGCGGGTGCATCCGCGCGGATGCGGCCGTCCTCCAGCAGCAGCACGCGATCGGCCGCCAGTGCCAGGCTCAGGTCGTGCATCACCGTCACCACGGTGTGCGTGGCGGCCAGCTGGCGCGCCAGGCGCGCCAGGGCGATCTGGTGCGGCGGATCCAGGTGCGTGGTGGGCTCGTCCAGCAGCAGCACATCGGCCTCGCTGGCCAGTGCGCGGGCCAGCAGGCCGCGCTGGCGCTCACCGCCGGAGAGCTCCGACAGCCGGCGGTGCTGCCAGGCCTGGCACTCGGTGATGGCCATGGCGCGCTCGATCGCCGCTTCGTCTGCCGGCCCGGCCGCGCCCAGCAGCCCCAGGTGCGGCAGACGGCCCAGCGCGACGGTTTCGCGCAGCGTGAGCTCGCCGGTGATCTCGCCGCCTTGCGAGAGCCACGCGATGCGCCGTCCGCGCGCCAGGCCGGACAACGCGGCCGGGCCGTGCAGCGCCTGGCCGTCCAGCCGCACCGTGCCAGCCTGCGGTGTCAACAGGCCGGCCGCCACGCGCAGCAGGCTGCTCTTGCCGGCACCGTTGGGGCCGACCAGGGCCGTCCAGCCGTGCGCAAACGCCGTGCTCACGCCCTGCAGCACGGTGCGCGAGCCATAGGCCCACACGACGCTGTCCAGCTCCAGCCGGCCCGTGGCGGCAGCGCCTGCAAGCGGGTGCGGGGCGGCGCTCATCGGCGCTCCTGCGACTGCAGCAGCCACACCAGGTACAGCCCGCCCAGCACCGCCGTGATCAGGCCCACCGGCAGCTCCTGCGGCGCCATCAGCGCGCGCGCCAGCACATCGGCGATCAGCAGCAGCACCGCGCCCGTGGCAGCACTGGCCACGAGCAGGAAGCCGTGCGCCGAGGGGGCGAGGCGCCGCACCACATGCGGCGCCACCAGGCCGACAAAGGCGATCAGGCCGGCGTGCGCCACGGCCAGGCCGGTGCACAGCGCCATCAGGGCCAGCAGGCCCAGCCGCCAGCGCGCCAGATTCAGCCCCAGGCTGGCGGCGCTGTCTTCGCCCAGCGTCAGCGCGTCCAGCACACGCGAGGCGCGCAGCGCCAGGGGCAGGGCGATGGCCAGCCCGGCGGCCATCCAGCCCACCGCGCCCCAGCCCAGCAGCGCGGTGCTGCCCAGCAGAAACTGCTGGCGACCGCGCAAGGCGTCCAGCGAGAGGGTCGTCAGCAGCTCGTTGACGGCTGTCAGCAGCACGCCGACCACGATGCCGGCCAGCAGCAGGCGCAGCGTCTGCTGCGCGCCGCGCGAGAGCAGCAGCGTGAGTCCCACGCCCGCCAGCGCCCCCAGAAAGGCCGCGCCGACCACGCCCAGCCGCTGCAGGCCCGGCAGCCAGCCTTCGGCGCCGGCCAGGCCGCCCAGGCCCGCGCCCAGGGCCAGCACCATCACCACGCCCAGCGACGCACCGGCCGCTGAACCCAGAAGGTAGGGATCGGCCAGCGGGTTGCGAAAGACGCCCTGGGCCAGCGCGCCGCCCAGGCCCAGCAGCGCGCCCACCAGGGCCGCGCCCAGCGTGCGCGGCGCGCGGATCTCGCCGATCAGCACAGCAGCTTGCGGGCCCGTGGCGTCCGAGCGCAAGCTGGCCCAGGACAGCCCCTCGCTGCCGGCCATCAGGCCCAGCAGCAGGCCCGCCAGGCCTCCCAGGGCCAGCATCAGCAGCAGCCGCTGGCGCGCCCGTGCGGCATCGAGAGGCCGTTCCATGGTGCCGCGTGTCCGTGAGGCGCGCCGATGCTCAGGGCCGGGCCGGCAGGCGCGAAAGGCAATCGGCGATCAAGCCGGCCGCTTCGCCCAGCCGCGGCCCGGGGCGGACCAGCGCGTTCCAGGCCGGGGTTTCCAGCGCGCAGACACGCCCTTCGCGCAGCGCGGCCAGCCCCTGCCAGCCGGGCCGCGAGGGCATGCCCCGCACAACGCGTGCGCTGCCGATCACCAGCTCGGGCTGCGCGCGCAGCACGAATTCCGGGTTCAGGCGCGGAAAGGGCCCTGCGTCGCTGGGCGCCGCATTGGCCAGCCCCAGCCGCGTGAGCGTCTCACCGACGAAGGACGCAGGCCCCGCCGCGTAGCCGCCGGAGCCGATCTCCACATAGACGCTGCGCCCGCGCAACTGGGGCGGCACCCGCGCGGCCGCGGCATCCAGCTCGGCCTGCAGCCGGGCCCAGACCCGTGTGCCTTCGTCAGGGCGTCCCAGCAGGGCCGACAGCACCTGCAAGCTGCGCTGCACATCGGCATGCCGGTCGGATTCCAGCGCCACCACCTTCAGCCCCAGGGCTTCCAGCCGCTCCAGCAGGCGCTGCGAGCGGGCTGCCAGCACCACGTCCGGCTTCAGGCGCACCAGCGCTTCGAGCGCCACATCGTCGATGCCGCCCAGCCTTGGCAGGCCGCGCACCGCGTCCGGCCAGTCGGACCAGCGGTCCACACCCACCAGCCGGTCGCAGGCCTGCAACGCGCACAGCATCTCGGTCAACGAAGGCAGCAGGCTGACGATGCGCTGCGGGGGCCGGCCGAATTCCAGGGCGACGCCGCGGTCATCCACGATGCGCACGGGGCCCTGCGCCAGCGCGGGCCCTGCGACCCAGGCCAGCGCAGCAGCCAGCAGCCAGACCCGGGCCCTGGCGCGCCAGCCCGGCGATCTGGGCCCGTGGCCAGCCCCGGGACGTTCCAGCGCGATCATCCAGCGCCTCATCCGGGCCGTCAGCGCTGGGCCCAGCGCAGCGTCACGAAGGCCTCGCGCCCGGGGGCGTTGTAGCCGTACGTGGTCTCGTAGCGCTGGCCCAGGGCGTTGTTGAGCTTCAGGCCCAGGGTCCAGGCGGCTGCCAGCGTCCAGTCGGCGCGCAGATCCAGCAGCGCATGGCCGGGCAGCCTGCGGGTGTTGGCGGCATCGTCAAACCGTTCACCTTGTGCGACGAACGAGCCGCCCAGGCGCAAGGCGCGACCCTGCCAGTCGGCTGCGAGGCGCAGGCTCTCCGCGGCGCGGCGCGGCAGGCGCTTGCCGGCGTTGGCGCTGCCGGCCGTATCGTTGCGCGGGTTCAGCAGGTCCAGCGCCACCGACAGGCTCCAGGGCCCGATCAGCGTTTCGGCGCTCGCGCTGAGGCCGTCGACCCGCGTGCGGGGGATGTTGGTGGGCTGTGCGCCGCTGCTGATGTAGCCGCGGATGCGGTGATCGAACCAGGCCATGCGCACGCTGCTGCCCGCGCCCTGCCAGCGCAGGCTCAGCTCGTTCTGCAGGCCTTCTTCGGGCAGCAGGGCCGGGTTGCCGAAGCCAGGGAAGTACAGCTGGTTGAAGCTCGGCGCGACAAAGCTCTTGCCGGTGGAAAAACCCAGGCGCACGCCCGGCAGCAGATCCAACCCGTAGGCCAGCGTGCCCGTGGTCGGGCTGCCGAACTGCGAGTTGCGATCGCGCCGCAGCTGGCCCTGCCAGTGCTGCCGCCCGGACGAGCCGTTCAGGCCCAGCGCCAGGCCGTTGATGCTGCGCCTTGACACGTCGTAGGGCGTGCCCGGCCGGCGCACGGTCTGCGTCAGCCCCTCGGCCAGCACGAAGGCCTGGCCCCAGGGCGTATCGATCTGGTTTTCCCAGCTCAACTGGCGTTGCACCGTGCCGGTGGCGCCCAGCTGCGCCCAGGGCGAGGCGCTGGCCAGCACCTCGTTGATGTCTTCCGAGCGCGCCGCACGCAGCGTGGTCTTCCAGCCGCTGGCCAGTGTGCCGCTCAAGCTGAGCGACTGCAGGGCCGTGCGCACATCGGCCCGCGCATCGGCACCTGGACCATCGTCGTAGGCCACCTGGCCGTCCGCGGCCAGCAGCAGTGCCTCGGCGCGCCAGGTGCCCAGGCGCAGACCCAGGCGTGCCTGCGCGCTGCTCTGCCGGAAGCCGTCGTCATCGGCATTGAACTGGCCAAAGGGCACCCGCTCGTTGGTGGCCGATGCGCCCCGGGTGCGCAGGTGCTGCAGCCGCAGCTGGGCATCCAGCGGCCCGCTGCCCAGGCGCAGGCCGGCGGCCGCTTCCCCATAGCCGCGGCTGCCGGCTGTCAACGAGGCATCGGGCCGCAGGCCTTCGCTGCCGCTGCGCGTGAAGATCTGCACCACGCCACCCACGGCATCGCTGCCGTAGAGGGCGGACATCGGCCCGCGCACGATCTCGATGCGCTCGATCAGGTCCAGCGGCAGGTTGTCCCAGATCGGCGTGCCCAGCGTGGCCGAGCCATAGCGAACGCCGTCGATCAGCAGCAGCGTGTGGCGGCTCTCCATGCCGCGCAGCGAGACGGAGGCCGGTGCGCCGAGCCCGCCGTTGGCCCAGGATTGCACGCCGGCCTGGCGCGACAGCAGATCGGCCAGCGTGCGGCCGCCGGCGGCCTCGATCTGGGCGCGGTCGATGACGCTCACGTCCGCCAGCGCCTGGTCGATGCGCTGCGGTGTGCGGGTGGCGGTGACCACCACCGTGCTGGTGGCGGGCGCCTGCAGCAGATCGGCGAGCGATCGGCCTTCGGTGCTGGCCGGCGCCGCCACGGGCAAGCTGATCGGCGGGTTGCCGGCGGGTGCGGCTGGGCGGGGCGGGGTCTGTGACAGCGCCTGGATCGGCAGGATGGCCGTCAGCAAGGCAGCCAGGCCGCACAGGGACGGCCGACGAGAGGCATCCGCAGCACGCGGAAGGCGGGGGCAGGGGGAGAACATGACGAAGGGGACCGGTTGCGCGTGCCGGACCTGCTTCCCCGCAGGCCAGCACCTCTTGCCGACCGCCTGCCCGACAAGGGCAAGCGGCGGCGCCGTGTTGGCCGGTATCCGGGCTGACGGAGACGACCCGTGTGTCCTTCCCAGAAACCGGTGCAGGGCACCGGCTTCCAGTGGATGTTCGACACGAGCGGGGAGGGCAGGGCTCTGTGGGCCGATGCGCTCCCGTCCGCTTACCGTTGCGGGGGCAGCTCAGGTTGGCGCGGGCGGGCCTGCGCGTCCTGATTCCCGTTGAACTGTGCCGCCCTGAGCGGCCGGCGACAGCACCAACGAGGCGCATGGTACTGCGTGGATCTGACACCGCCCGCGGGGCCGCTGTGCAGCCGGCTGCAGTAGCCCGCCGAGCTGCTGCACACTGCGCAGATGGGATGGCTGGATACCCTCTTCGAGCGCCTTCAGGTGGCGCTGGCCCGCCCGCAGGCGGCACGCAGCTGGCGCTGCCGTTGCGGCGCGCAGGTCTTCTTCGGCAACTCGCAGTGCCTGGCCTGCGGAACGCCGCTGGGCTTCGACCCCGCAAGTCTGGCGCTGCGCCCCTTGCCGCTGCCCGGGCCTGACGGTGCACCGCAGCAGCGCTGCGTCAACTTCACGGCCGTGGGCTGCAACTGGCTGCTGCCGGCCCGCGAGGCGGCGCGCCAGGGCGGCCTGTGCCGCGCCTGCCGGCTCAACCGCACGTTGCCGGATCTGGCGCAGGACGACAACCGCGAGGCCTGGCGAGCGATCGAGACCGCCAAGCGAAGGCTGGTGTCGCAGCTGCTGGCGCTGGGCCTGCCGGTCCATTCGCGCCTCACCGAAGACCCGGCCCGCGGCCTGATGTTCGATTTCCTGCGGCCGCTGCCGGGCGCAGCGGTGCTCACGGGCCACGCGGGCGGCCTGATCACGCTGAACGTGGAGGAGGCCGACGATGCACGGCGCGAGCAGATCCGCCGGGCGCTGCGCGAGCCCTACCGCACGCTGCTGGGCCATCTGCGCCATGAGATCGGCCACTACTACTGGGATCGGCTGGTGGCCGGCAGCGGCTGGTTGCCGCTGTTTCGCCAGCGCTTCGGCGACGAGCGGGAAAGCTACGCGGCGGCGCTGCAGCGCCACTACCAGCATGGGCCGCGCGCCGACTGGAGCCAGTCCTTCATCAGCGCCTACGCCAGCACCCACCCGTGGGAAGACTGGGCCGAGAGCTTCGCGCACTACCTGCACCTGATCGACACGGTGGATACCGCCTTGAGCTACGGGCTGTCGGCCGATGACGTGGACATGGCGATCCAGCCCTTCGGCCGCGACGCGCTGGACAACGAGGCCGATGCGCCGCGGTTTCTGCGGCTGCTCAACGGCTGGCTGGAACTCACCGCGGTGCTGAACGAGCTGTCGCGCAGCATGGGCCAGCCCGACTTCTATCCCTTCGTGCTGAGCCGGGCCGCCGTGGCCAAGCTGCACCTGGTGCATCGGGTGGTGGTGGGGGTGTAGCAGGCTGGGCGGCCTGCGGGGCGCGTCGAAGACAGCCCGGGCTAACGGCCCCGCCGGACGCGCAGGATCTCGTCCAGGATCAGGCAGATGGCGCCCAGGGTGATGGCGCTGTCGGCCACGTTGAAGCTGGGGAAGTAGCCGCCGTGGAAGATGGGCTCCAGGACGCTGAAGCGGAACTGCAGGAAATCGACCACGTAGCCGTGCAGCATGCGGTCCACCACGTTGCCCAGCGCACCACCCATGATCATGCTCACCGCGAAGCAGAAGAGCTTCTGCGTCGGGTGGCTGCGGATCATCCAGATGATGAAGGCCGAGGCCACGAAACCCAGCGTGATGAAGAACCAGCGTTGCCAGCCCGACGCACCGGCCAGGAAGGAGAAGGCCGCGCCGGTGTTGTGCACCCGCACGAGATTGAAGAAGCTCGTCACCGGCAGCGTGTCACCCAGCTGGAAGGCGCCGAGGATCATCATCTTCGTGACCTGATCCGCCAGGATCACGATCACGGCCAGGCCCAGCCACAGGGTCATGCCGGGTGCGGCGCCGGAGGAGCGGCTCATTCAGGCGATCTCCCGCGCTTCACCGCTGCCGAAGAGGTTGCTGGTGCAGCGCCCGCACAGATCCGGGTGCGCCGCGTCGTGGCCCACGTCGTCGCGCCAGTGCCAGCAGCGTCCGCACTTGCGGGCGGCAGACGGCGTGACCGTGATCTTCAGCGTCTCGCCTCCCCCGGCATCGGTCACCTGGGCGAGCTCGGCCACCGAGGTGATGAAGACGAACTTCAGGTCTTCGCCCAGCGAGGCCAGCAAGGCGTGGTCGGTGGCGCTCACCTCGACACGGACGTTGGCCTGCAGCGACGAGCCGACGCCGCCGGCCGTGCGCACGGTCTCGATCTCCTTGTTGACCGCCTCGCGGATCTCGCGGATGCGCGACCAGCGCGCCAGCAAGGCCTCATCGGGCGCATCGAAGCGCCAGTAGGTCTCGGTGAACACCGAGGGCGATTCACCTGGCGCCAGCACCGGCCAGGCTTCTTCGGCCGTGAAGCTCAGGAAAGGTGCCATCCAGCGCAGCATCGCGTGCGTCAGCGTCCACAGTGCTGTCTGTGCCGAGCGCCGCGCGCGCGAGCGCGGCGGGCTGGTGTAGAGGCGGTCCTTCAACACGTCCAGGTAGAAGGCGCCCAGGTCCTCGCTGCAGAAGACCTGCAGCTTGGAGACCACGGGGTGGAACTCGTAGACCTCGTAGTGCTGCAGCACCTCGGCCTGGAACTGCGCCGCGCGCGAGAGCATCCAGCGATCGATCTCCAGCAGACGTTCCGTGGGCAGCCGGTCGGCCGCGGGATCGAAGTCGCTGGTATTGGCCAGCATGAAGCGCAGGGTGTTGCGGATGCGCCGGTAGGCATCCACCACACGCGCCAGGATCTTGTCGTCGATGGCCAGATCGCCCGAGTAATCGGTGGCGGCCACCCACAGCCGGATGATCTCGGCGCCCAGCTTGCCGCTCACCTCCTGCGGGACCACCGTGTTGCCCAGGCTCTTGCTCATCTTGCGGCCCTGGCCATCCACGGTGAAGCCATGGGTGAGCAGGCCGCGGTAGGGCGCGCGATCGAAGAGCGCGCAGCCCAGCAGCAGGGAGCTGTGGAACCAGCCGCGGTGCTGGTCATGGCCTTCGAGGTAGAGATCGGCTTCGGGGCCAGTCTCGTGGAAGCCCGTGCCATGGTGCAGCCCGGCATGCGTGCCGCGCAGCACGTGCCAGAAGGTGCTGCCGGAATCGAACCAGACCTCCAGGATGTCGCTGCTCTTGCTGTAGTGCGCCGCATCTTCGGCGCCCAGGATCTCTTCAGCCGTGGCGCGGCTCCAGGCTTCGATGCCACCGGCTTCCACGATGTCGGCGGCACGATCCAGGATCTCCATCGTGCGCGGATGCGGTTCGCCCGTGTCCTTGTGCAGGAAAAAGGGCAGCGGCACGCCCCAGCTGCGCTGGCGGCTGATGCACCAGTCCGGACGGTTGGCAATCATGTCGCGCAGCCGCGCCCGGCCGTTCTCGGGGTAGAAGCCCGTGCGGTCGATCGCGTCCAGCGCCAGCTGGCGCAGCGTGCGCGGCGCCTTGTCGCTTGTGAAGATGCCGCGTGTGCCGGGGGTCTCTTCGTCCATGCGCACGAACCACTGCGCCGCGGCGCGGTAGATCACCGGTGTCTTGTGGCGCCAGCAGTGCGGGTAGCTGTGGGCAAAGCTCTGCGTGGCCAGCAGGCGCCCGGCGGCCTCCAGCGCATCAATGATCACCGGCACGGCCTTCCAGATGTTCTGGCCGCCAAAGAGCGGGAAATCGGCCGCGTAGCTGCCCTGGCCCTGCACGGGGTTGATGATGTCGTTCAGCTGCAGGCCATGCGCGACGCAGGAGTTGAAATCCTCCACGCCGTAGGCCGGTGCGGAGTGCACGATGCCGGTGCCGTCATCGGCCGTGGCGTAGTCGGCCAGGTACACCGGGCTCAAGCGTGCATAACCCGCATCCACATGAGACAGCGGATGGTGGAAGTTGATCCCGCCGAGCTTCTCGCCGCGGGTCGTCACCAGCACCTGGCCGTCCAGCTTGTAGCGCGCGAGGCAGGCTTCCACCAGCGAAGCCGCCAGCACCAGCAGGCCGCGCGGCGTGTCCACCAGCGCATAGTCCAGCGCCGGGTTCAGGTTGAGCGCCTGGTTGGCCGGCAGCGTCCACGCGGTGGTCGTCCAGATCACGGCATAGGCGTCCTTGTGCAGCGCGGCCAGGCCGAAGGCCTGCGCCAGCTTCTGCGGCTCGGCGCACAGGAAGGCGACATCGACCGACTGGCTCTTCTTGTCGGCATACTCGATCTCGAACTCCGCCAGCGAAGAGCCGCAATCGAAGCACCAGTACACCGGCTTGAGGCCGCGGTAGACGAAGCCGCGCTCGATCACGCGCTTGAAGGCGCGGATCTCTCCGGCCTCGTTGGCCTTGTCCATCGTGGCGTAGCGGCTGCCCCAGTCGCCCAGCACGCCCAGGCGCTGGAAATCGGCCATCTGCTGGCCGATCTGGTCCGTGGCATAGGCGCGGCTCCTGGCCTGCATCTCGTCGCGCGTGAGCTTGCGGCCGAACTGCCTTTCGATGGCGTTCTCGATCGGCAGCCCGTGGCAATCCCAGCCGGGCACGTAGTGCGCGTCGAAACCGGCGAGTTGGCGCGCCTTGACGACCATGTCCTTGAGCACCTTGTTGACCGCATGCCCGATGTGGATCTGCCCGTTCGCGTAAGGTGGCCCGTCGTGCAGGACGAAGAGCGGCGCGCCGCGGCGGGCATCGCGCAGGCGTTTGTACAGGCCCTGCTCGTTCCAGGCCTTCACCCAGGCGGGCTCGCGCCGGGCGAGATCCCCACGCATGGGAAAGGCGGTATCGGGCAGGTTGAGGGTCTTGCTGTGGTCTGGGCTGGTCATGTCAGGTGGGGCGCCGCGGCAGCGACGCGCATCGAATGGGGGTCAACGGGGCACCTGCTGCCAGGAAGCCCGGGCGGGCCGGCCAGGTGCGTGCGGGATCAACCGGCGCAGCGGGAAATTCGATCGCGCGTGGATTGCCTGCGCGTGGCCGCATGAAACCGGCGCCCGGTGGCTTGCAGGCCGCCCGGGTGCCAGGGACAGGAATCACCAGACGATGACATCCCCTCATTTTAGCCGGCCACGCCGGCGGCAGGCCGCGTGGACGGCGGGACTCTTCGGGCTGTTCTGCGCTTGGTCGGGCTCGAATCCCGCCCAGGCGGCCGATCTGCGGATGGCAGATGCCCAGGCGGCCGATGCCCGGGCGGCCGACGCTGCAGCGGCGCAGCCGAGCGCCACGGCGAGGCCCTCAGAGCCCAAGCCGCGGGAGCGCGACATCGAAGGCGCGCTCGGCCTCTTCGTGGCCGATGGCCCTGACTACCCCGGTGCCGAGGGTCGCAGCACGGGCTTGCGCCCGGCAGGATTCATCCGCTGGGGCCGCTGGTCGCTCTCTGGCGCCGGGGGTTTCACGACGAAGCGCCGCGACAACGTCGATGGCGGGCTGGGCGCGCTGGTGCACCGCGGGCAGACGCTGCGATTCAGCCTGGGCTTGCGCCGCGAGGGCGGGCGCAACGAGTACGACAGCCCGACGCTGGCCGGCCTGGGCGAGATCCCGCGCACCGTGCAAGGCCGGGTGTCGCTGCGCTGGACCCCGCAGCCGCAGTGGCAGCTGCGCGCAGGCCTGGCCTTCGACCTCAGCCGACGCGTCGGCGGCACGCTCTTCGATCTGTCGCTCACGCGCAGCTGGGCCCTGGATGCCGACAGCAGCTTTGCCGTCGCCGCGGGTCTGACAGCCGCGACCGAGAGCCAGATGCAGGCCTGGCATGGCATCACGCCCGAACAGTCGCAACGCTCCGGCTATCCGGTCTATCGGGCAGGCGCCGGCTTGCGCGATGCGCGCCTGTCGGCCACCTGGCGCGCCGAACTCTCCGATCGCTGGGCGGGCTTTGCCGGCGTCACCGCCACCCAGCTGCTGGGCCCGGCGGCCCGCAGCCCGCTGACGCAGCAGCGCGGCGGGGTGACGCTGAGCAGCGGGCTGGTCTGGCGGTTCTGAAGCGCGACGCGGTCGTGACGCTGGGTCGGGTCGGCGCAGCGAGGACTGCGCGCCCGGGGTCGATCACCCTGCTGTGGCCGCGTGCCAGACCCGCGCGTCGGCCGTGTCCTGCGCAATGGCGGCCTGCAGCACCTCCAGCGAGGGATAACGCCGCTCTTCATGCAAGCGGTGCAGCAGCTCCACGCTGATGCAGCGGCCGTAGCCGGCATCCGTGGCCAGGGTGCCCGGCCATTGCAGCACGTGGGTTTCCAGCAGCACACGGCCGGCGTCTTCGATGGTCGGGCGCACGCCCAGGCTGGAGACGGCGGCCAGCGGTTCATCGCTCAGGCCCCGCACGCGCGAGACGAAGATGCCCATGGCCGCAGGCCTCGGGTGCCCGAAGCGTTGATTGAGGGTGCGAAAGCCCAGGCTGCGGCCGAGCCGGCGCCCGTGCAGCACATGGCCGCTGACGGCGTAGTGGCGCCCCAGCAGCTGCCTGGCGCGTGGCATGTCGCCGGCCGCCAGTGCGTCCCGCACGGCAGAGCTGGAGACGCGCAGACCATGCACTTCATAGCTGAGCATGCGGGCGACGTCAAAACCCGCGGCGCCGCCTGCGGCGTCCAGCAGCGCATAGTCGCCCGCGCGCCGGGCCCCGAAGCGGAAATCATCACCCACCAGCACGTAGCGCGCGCCCAGGCCGCGCAGCAGGATGTCGTCGATGAAAGCCTGTGGCGTGAGCGAAGCCAGCCGCTCGTCGAAACGCAGCACCACCACGCGATCCACGCCGCAGCGGGCCAGCTCGATCATCGAATCGCGCAGCGTCGAGACACGGGCGGGCGCGAGTTCGGGCTTGCCCAGACGCTGGGAGAAGAAGTCGCGCGGGTGCGGCTCGAAGGTCAGCACGCAGGCCGGCAGGCCGCGCTGGCGTGCCTCGTGCGTCAGCAGCGCCAGCATCGCCTGGTGGCCACGATGCACGCCGTCGAAGTTGCCGATGGTGAGGGCGCATCCGGCCTGCGAAGGATCCGGCAGCCCGCGAAGAACCTGCATCGCCGGATTATGACGACGGGCTGAAGCCCGCAGGCCGGCGCTGCGGGGCGGCCGAAACGGCTTCGTTGCTGCCCGCCGCGGGCGGCAAGACCAGCGCCGCATCGGGCACCCAGGCCCAGTCGCCTGCCCGCAGGTCCTGCGGCAGGGCCAGGCCGCCGATGCGGCTGCGGTGCAGGGCATCGACCCGGTTGCCCACGGCGGCCAGCATGCGCTTGACCTGGTGGTACTTGCCTTCGGTCAGCGTGAGTCGCAGGTTCTGCGAGCCCTCCTCGGCCTCGGCGGCAGCTGCACGAACCGGCTTGGGGTCATCGTCCAGCACCACGCCGGACCGCAGCGCCTGCAGCTGCGCGGCGCTCACCGTGTGCCGGCAGCGCACGTCGTAGACCTTGGGCACGTGGTGGCGCGGCGAGGTGAGCCTGTGGATCAAGGGCCCGTCGTCGGTGAGCAGCAGCAGCCCGGTGGTGTCTTCGTCCAGCCGCCCGACCGGCTGCAGGCCGCGCACACGCAGCGGCAGCGGCAGCAGGCTCATCACGCTGGGGTGATGGCGCGGCTTCATCGAGCACTCGTAGCCGGCCGGCTTGTGCAGCATCACCAGCGCCCGTTCGGTGTAGGGCCAGGTACGGCCCTGGACGTCGAAGACCAGCCCGGTCAGGTCGAACTCTTCATCGGGGTCTTCGCAGACGGCACCGGCGATGCGCACCTGCCCGTCCAGGATGCGGCCGATGCACTCCCGGCGCGAACCGAACCCCTGGCTGAAGAGGATCTGCGCCAGTCTCATGCGCCCGCGCCCGCGCCCGCGCCCGAGGCCGAGGCCGCACGATCTTGCCGCGCGCGCGCGGACGGCACGCCGGGGTCGGCCAGGCTGTCTGCGGCCAGCACGGCGTGTCGGATCGCGCGGCTCACGCAGTCCGCAGCCAGCGCGCCCAGCAGCGACAGGTCGCCTGGCACGCCGGCGCCGCCGGTGGCCAGCGCAAAGAAGGTGTCGCCATCGTGAGGTGTCAGCGGGCTGACGGCACGTGCGAGGCCGGCATGCGCCAGCGAGGCCAGCTGCGTGGCCTCGGCCTTGTTCAAGCGCGCGTCGGTGGCGATGACGCCGATGGTGGTGGCGCTGGCCTGCATGGCCCGCAGCGCTTCGGAGGGCGCGTTGCCGCGCAGCAGGCTGGCCTCGGTGTCGACCAGGTCCAGCGTGTCCGGATGGCATCGCGCGCCGGCCAGCAGCGAGCCATCGGCGGCCCGCACATCGCCGATCGGGTTGGCCACGATCAGCGCGGCGACGGTCACTTCCCCCACCCGCGCCGAGGCGCTGCCGATGCCGCCGCGCATCGCGCGGGCCCAGCCGAAGAGTTTGCCGACCGTGGCGCCGGTGCCGGCGCCCACCGAGCCTTGAGCGATGCGGCCGCCTTGCGCCGCGCAGCAGGCCGCGTGGCCCGCCGCTGCACCCGGGCGGATGGCGCTGTCGCCCACCCACAGATCAAAGATCACGGCTGCGGGCACGATGGGCACGCGGATGGGCCTTGCCCGGTTTGCCAGGCCCACCGGCAGGCCGCGGCCTTGCTCTTCCAGCCAGCGCATCACGCCCGTGGCTGCGTCCAGGCCGAAGGCACTGCCGCCGCTCAGCAGCACGGCGTGCACGCGCTCGACGACGTTCTCCGGACGCAGGAGATCGGTTTCGCGCGTGCCGGGGGCGCCTCCGCGCTGGGCCACCCCGCACACGGCGCCCTGCGGTTCGCACAGCACCACGGTGCAGCCGGTGGGTCGACGCGGTTCGGTGTAGTGGCCGACCAGCAGGCCCGGCACGTCGGTCAGGCCATCGAGCAGGGCTGGGGCGCCAGAGGCGGTGAAGGCAGCGGCCGCGGGGGCCTCGGGAACGTCGTGCATGGGCCGCGTCAGCGGCGCAGCCAAGCCTTGATGCGCCGTTTGGTCTCGGATTCGCCGAGGATAGCCTGTGCCGTGTTCTTCAGCAGGCCCAGCGCGCCCTGTGCGAGCAGGACGGCCTGGCCATGCCACTGCCCGATGCAGGCCACATCCAGGGCCCGCACCGGCGTGCTGCGGTTGCCGAAGCGCGACTTGTAGCCATGCGCATCGCCGCCTTCGCCAAAATCGAAGACGCGGCAGGCGCCGCTGTGGATCAGGTCTTCGATGCTGTGCATCAGCAGCACCGTGCCGATCGACCACTTGCCGTATTCGGGCAGGTAGCCCGGGGTTTCGTACTCGTAGACGCCGGCGCGCAACTGGCCGCGGGCAAAGGCCGCGGGCAGGCCGTCGATCGTCATCAGATAGCAGCGCAGGGTGCCCGCCTGCGCGCGGCGCAGGTATTCGGCACGCGTGGGCTCATCGTGCAGCACGCGCTCGCCGACCTGCCACTGGTAGGTGCGGCGGTTGATCGATTCGGCCGCCTGCAGGAAAGCGTCGACCTGATCGGCGCGGGTGATGAGCTCGAAGCCGACGCTCAGCTCCTTGCGGCAGCGGCGCATGACATAGCGCACCGATTGACGCGACTTGCTGCCAAGATGCTCCAGATATTCGTCGAAGCTTGCGGGCAGCTCGAGTGTCCAGTGCAGCTGGTCCACCCGCGAAGGGCTGGTCACCAGCCAGCCCGCGGGCAGTGCGCGTGCCGCCTGGTAGGTGGGCGAGGCGATCGGGATTTCGCGGATGCTGAACAGATCGGGGCGGAACATCGAGCGCGCCATCTCCAGCAGGCGCCGCAGCAGCTCGGCGTCGATCTCGCCGGCGGCGTGGCCGCCCAGCAGCGCGGCCTGCCGCACGCTGGCCGTGCCGATGCGCCGCTCACCCAGGGTGAAACCTTTGCGGATGCGCTGGCAGACCACAGCCAGCAAGGCCTGAGGCCGGTAGGGCGCGCCGGCGCAGAGCAGCACGCAGCCTTCGTTGGGCTGCCGCATCAGCCGCATCAGCTCATCGAAATCGACACCATGGCCGTGGTGCTCGCGCAGCGATTCCCAGCGCGTGCGCCAGGCCCACATGGCCTCGATCCGCGTTTCCGCCAGCAGCGGCAAGGGCGACGAGGGCGGATGCGCGTCGGCTTCGGATGCAGCCCAGGCGGATTCGTTGATCGGCCCGCCGCTGCCATGTGCTGCAGCCCAGGTCTCTGGCGTGGGCCACGAGACGGCGATCGCGGTGATGTCGCCCGAGGCGGCAGAGACTGACAGCGGCTGCCACACCGGGTGGGTGGCAGCAGACAAACGCTGGGAGAAGGACTGGTTGGGCCAACTGCGCGAGGAAGGCGCCACCTGGCTCTGATCGTTCATGCGGACGACTTGCCAGGCCTCGGCCAGGGTCTGCTGATGGGTCTCCGGGCAGGCTTCGATGGCGGCCAGCAGCGCATCCCGCGGCTGGCTGTCGAGCACCCAGGCCTTCCGGCCGATGAGCAGGTCCAGTGCCGGTCCCTGGTAGCTGCGCACGGCGGCGCCGGTTCGGAACTTCAGTTCCGCAAGCGTCTGCGGGCCGATCCAGGGCGTCCAGTCGGAGCGTGTGAAGCCCTGGCTCAGCAGGATGGGCTGTGCGTCCCAGGCGTCCGAGGTGGCTGCGCCGCCTTGAAGACTTGACTCGGCTTGCGGAAGGCCCGCACCCGTGGCATCCGACAGACCTTGTTCATGCGGGGTGTGCGCTGTCCGACCGAAGGCAAACCACTTCAGCAAATCGGCAGAGCGCTGCCGCCGCCCACCCGGGACGGCGGACGGCGAAGACCGCCTGCCAGCTGAAGATGCACCCATGAATGCGGCCGTGCCGCCCTCGCCTCGGACAAAGTCTGGAACCGCGGGCCTTGCGCACCGCGCCGCGCATGTGTCTGCGCCGCTTCCATTTGCAAACAATTGTGAGGCTATGCGCGCCGGATTTCACGACCAATACGTGTATCCCCTATTCAGGGGCGGCGCGCCACGCAAACCCCCCAGATTGCTGAAGGTTCATCAGGCATTCACGGAACGGAGTACGGCGAATCGTTGTTGCCAGCGCTGGACGGCGCGGCCCCGCCGCGAAGGGGTTCAGGCGAAGACGCCTGCCGTGTCCTGCATGCGGGCGCTGACCTCGCCCAGATGATGATGCGTATCGCCAAAGGCCATCTCCAGCATCGTGAGGCGCTTGAAGAAGTGGCTGCCCGCGTATTCGTCGGTGACGCCGATGCCGCCGTGCAGCTGCACGCACTGCTGGCCGACATGACGCATGCTCTGGCCCAGCTGCACCTTGGCCTGCGACAGCGCACGTCGGCGCGAGCTGGCCGGCTCGCCCAGCTTCATGCTGGCGAAGTAGCTCATCGAGCGCGCCAGTTCCAGCTGCATCTTCACGTCGGCCATGCGATGCCGCAGTGCCTGGAAGCTGGAGATCGTCACGCCGAACTGCTTGCGTGTATTCAGGTAGCTCGCGGTCATCTCCACCAGCTGATCCATCAGGCCCACGGCTTCGGCGCAGACGGCCGCGATGCCGGTATCCACGGCCCGCTCCAGCACCAGCAGGCCATCGGCGGTGATCAGCTCAGCGGGCGCCGAAGTGAGCGAAAGCTCCGCTGCGCGGGCTCCATCCTGCGTGGGGTAGCCACGCACCTGGGCCTGAGCGCGCTCGACCAGAAAGAGCCGGATGCCATGCGCGCTGTGGGCGGGCACGATGAAGGCATCGGCTTCGTCGCCGGCTGGGACCACGCTCTTGTGGCCATCCAGGCGCCAGCCTTCGGGTGTTTCCGCGGCGCGCGTGGCCACCTGATCCAGCCGATAGCGCGCGGCGCGCTCCTGGTGCGCCAGCACGACCAGCGCCTCGCCGCTGGCCATGCGCGGCAGCCAGCGTTGCTGCAGTGCAGGCGGCGCGGTGGCCAGGATCGACGGGGCCACCAGCGCGCCGGCCGCAAACGGCGCCGGCACCAGGCCGCGACCGAGCTCTTCCATCACCACCATCGCCTCGATCGCGCCCATGCCCAGGCCGCCGTGATCGGGGGAGATGACCAGCCCTGTGAGGCCGAGCTCGGACAGCTCCGAGTAGACCGAGCGGGTGTGCCCGCCGGCCTTGGCCAGCGCGTGGCGGCGTTCGAAGCCGAACCCTTTCTCCACCCAGCGGGCGACGGCGTCGCGCAGGGAGATCTGGTCTTCGCTGAAATCGAAATCCATGATGGCAACCTTGGGGATGAGGGTCTGCGCGCGCCGGGCCTCAGCCCAGCACCGTCTGCGCGACGATGTTGCGCTGCACTTCGTTGGATCCACCGTAGATGGTGGTCTTGCGGTAGTTGAAGTAAGTGCCGGCCAGCGGCGCGCAGTGCGCCGCGCCGACGTGATCGCCCTGCCAGCCGGCTTCCATGGCCTCGTGCACGAAGGGCAGCGCAAAGGGGCCGGCCGCGAGCATCATCAGCTCGGTGTAGCGCTGCTGGATCTCGCTGCCGCGGATCTTCAGCAGGCCGGCCACGTCCAGGCTCTGCTTGCCGGACTTTTCCGCGCTGAGCACGCGCAGCACCATCATCTCCAGCGCCACGATGTCCACTTCCAGCAAGGCGATCTGGTCGCGGAAGCGCGGTTCTTCGTAGACGCCTTCAGCCTTGGCGATGCGCTTGAGCCGTTCCAGCTCGCGTTTGGCGCGGTTGACATCGGCGATGTTGGTGCGTTCGTGGCTGAGCAGGTGCTTGGCGTAGGTCCAGCCCTTGTTCTCTTCGCCGATCAGGTTTTCGACGGGTACCTTCACGTTGTCGAAGAAGACCTCGTTGACCTCGGGCTCGCCATCGAGCAGCACGATCGGCCGGACAGTGACGCCCGGGCTCTTCATGTCGATGAGCAGGAAGCTGATGCCGGTCTGCGGCTTGCCGTCGCTGCTGGTGCGCACGAGGCAGAAGATCCACTCGCCATACTGGCCGAGCGTGGTCCAGGTCTTCTGGCCGTTCACCACGTAATGGTCGCCCTGGCGCTCGGCGCGTGTCTTCAGGGAGGCCAGATCGGAGCCTGAGCCGGGCTCGCTGTAGCCCTGGCTCCACCAGACCTCGCCGCTGGCGATGCCGGGCAGGAAGCGCTGCTGCTGCTCGCGATTGCCGAAAGACATGATCACCGGCGCCACCATGATGGGGCCGAACGGAACCACCCGTGGCGCCCCGGCCAGCGCGCACTCTTCCTCGAAGAGGTGCTTCTGGATGGCAGTCCAGCCCGGGCCGCCGAAGGCCTGCGGCCAGCCCCAGCCGAGCCAGCCCTTGGCGCCGAGGATGCGCGCCCAGCGCTGCAGATCGTCGCGGCTCAGGCGCAGCGCGTTGTGCACCTTGTGGCTGATCTCCGCGGGCAGGCTGTCCGCCACCCACTGCCGCACCATGGCGCGGAATTCCAGCTCTTCGGGCGTGAAGTTCAGGTCCATCCGATGTCTCCAGCGGCAAGGTTCCGGCACGGTGCGCGGCAGTTCGTTGCTGCGACCTGGGTTCTAGCACGATCGTGCGCTGGCCGGCTGTCCGTGCAGCGACACCCGGACCCCCGGGCGGCCCTTCAATAATCCCGCGGTGAACCCCGAGCGCGCCCCGCGCGACCCCCAGGACCCTCGCGACTACCAACAACTGGTGTCGGCGCTCTCGCTGGGCCAGATCCTCTGTTGGGCCGCGCTGTACTACGGCTTCTCGTCCTTCGTGCTGCCGATGCTGAGCGAGCTCGGGTGGAGCAAGGCCACGGTGATGGGCGCCAACACCCTGGGCCTGCTGGTGTGGGGCCTGGCGACCTACGGGGCCGGAGCAGCGGTGGACCGTGGCCATGCGCGCGCGCTGATGAGCGCCGGCTGCGCCTGCGGCGCGGCGGGCTTCGGCTGGTGGGCAGTCGCGCAGCAGCCCTGGGAGCTCTACGGCGCCTGGGTGCTGCTGGGGCTGGCCTGCGCCGCAACGCTGTACGAACCGGCGTTCAATGTCCTGACGCGGCGATTCCCAGAGCGCTACCGCCAGGGCATCACGGCGCTGACGCTGGTGGCGGGCTTTGCCAGCACCCTGTCCTTTCCGGCCGTGGCGCTGCTGATCCAGGCCTTCGGCTGGCGCGGAGCGCTCGCCTGTCTGGCCGCGCTGATGAGCCTGCTGCTGGTGCCGCTGCACCTGTGGTCACTGAAGGGCGCGGGCGGCGTGGTGATGGCGGCCGGCGCCTCGCATGGGCGCGAACGGACGGCCACGCTGGGCGAGGCCCTGCGCATGCCGGTGTTCTGGCTGCTCAGCCTGTGCTTCACCGGCTACAGCCTGGTCATGGCGGCGTTCTGGGCGCACGCGATGCCGCTGCTGGCGTCCAAGGGTCTGAGCGAAGCGCAGGCCCTGGCGGTGCTGGTGTGGGTCGGGCCGGCGCAGGTGGCCGGCCGCTGGGTCTTCGCGCGCTGGGGTGGCGGGCTCTCGCTGTGGGGGCTGGGCGTGGTCGTGCTGCTGGGTGTGCCACTGTCGATGGCCTTGCTGGCCGTGTCACAGCAGGCCTGGGCCCTGATCCTCTCAGGCTGCGTCTACGGCGTCTGCAACGGCCTGGTCACCATCGTGCGCGGTGCCCTGATGCCGGAGTACTTCGGGCGTGCCCACATCGGGCGCATCGGCGGCGCGATGTCGGCCATCGGCCTGGTCTCGCGCGCCATCGGTCCGCTCGCGGTGGCTTGGTGGCTGCTCTGGCGGCCCGGGTATGACGGGGCGCTGTGGGCGCTCGCGGCACTGGGCGCGGTGTCGGCCCTGGCCTTTGTCGGCGCCGGTCGTCCGGCGCGTTAGGCTCCGGGCAGCCAGACGGCAGGCGGGCGCTCAGCCGGTGAAACGCACCACCAGGCGCTCCAGCGTGCGGCGCGAGCGCCAGGTGCGCCAGATGCGGTCGGCAAACTGCCGCCCAGCGTCGCTGAGTCGGTAGTACTCGACACCCGGAAAACCCGCCGGGTTGTGGAAGCGGTGGATCAGCCCGTAGCTGCTCAGCACATCGAAGGAGTGATACACGGGTGCGCCGTCGATCACGCAGCCATGCGCGCTGTCGCCGGTGCGCACCAGCACATGGCCGCGCAGCATGCGGTGCAGCGCCTCGGCAAACTCGGCCCGGTTGGCGATGATCGGTTCACTTGAAAACAGTCCCATCTGATCACTCCGGCTGTCAGTCCACAGGCGGCCGTTCGGGTGCCGGATCGCCAGGCGATCAGTATGGAAGCCGGGGTCTGCGTGGAGCCCCGGAAAAGGCTGCCCCTCTGCCGTCAGTTCAATGTAAGCATGAAAGACCCCGTGCGGCATAGGGGTGGACCCTTCAGCCGTTTCCAGAGGTTTCAGGCCCGGATGCCGGTGGGCATCGGCCTGCACCGGCGGCCTTCGGCGGCCATCTGCAGCCGCAGCCGGTGCCGCGCGGTCTTGCACCGCGCCGTCGCTGCGCCTTCCGTCAGTCGCGGAAGTTGGTGAAGCTCAGCGGCAGTTCGGGCAGCGCCTTCTTCAGCAGCTGGATGGCCGCTTGCAGATCGTCACGCTTGTTGCCGGTGACCCGCACCACATCGCCCTGGATCTGCGCCTGCACCTTGAGCTTGCTCTGCTTGACGCTGTTCTGGATCTTGCGCGCGCTGTCGCTGTCGATGCCGGTCTTCACCGCCACCGGCTGGCGCACCTTGTCGCCGCCGGCCTTTTCGATCTTGGCCGTGAGATCCAGGAAGCGCACGTCCACGCCGCGCTTGCTGAGCTTGGCCATGAGGATGTCGATCACCTGCGCGATCTGGAAGTCGCTGTCGGCGTGCAGCGTGAGCTCACGTTCCTTGCTGCTCTTCTCGCTGAGCTCGACGCGCGCGCTGGAGCCCTTGAAATCGAAGCGTGTGCCGATCTCCTTGCTCGTCTGGTCGACGGCATTCTTCAGCTCCACGAGGTTGGGTTCAAGAACGGTATCGAAGCTGGGCATGGTGGGCGTCTTGCGGGGCGGTTTCGAAGGGAGAAACGGCTGCCGGCGGGGTGGCTCGACAAAGCGGCGAAAATTCTGCCATGCCCTCAGTGACGAGCCCGCCGTGACCCCCAGCGCCCTCGAGCCGGTTCCCGACCCCGTGGCGGTGGAGTCGCGCGTCAACCTGCGTCAGTTGAACAGCTTCGGTCTGCCGGCGCTGGCCCAGCACCTGGTGCGTGTGCACAGCGAGGCAGACGTGCGCCGCGTCGTCGATCACCCGCGCTGGGGGCGCGCCCGAAAGCTGGTGCTGGGCGGTGGCAGCAACCTGGTCTTCACGCGGGATGTGGAAGATCTGGTCCTGAAGGTCGAAGTCCGCGGCTTGCGCCTGCTGCGCGTGGATGCGCAGGGCTGGGTGATCGAGGCCGGCGCGGGCGAGAGCTGGCACGGGCTGGTTGCCTGGGCGATCGATCAGGGCATCCCGGGGCTGGAGAACCTGGCGCTGATCCCCGGCACCGTGGGTGCATCGCCGGTGCAGAACATCGGCGCCTACGGCGTGGAGCTGAAGGACCGCTTCGACTCGCTCGATGTGGTGGATCTGGTCACTGGCCGCACGGTCACGCTGGACAGCGTGGCCTGCGCCTTCGGC
Source organism: Rubrivivax sp. (assembly GCA_016790225.1). Next base: position 28,534 of record JAEUOZ010000061.1, on the reverse strand, counting down.
TACCGCGACAGCGTCTTCAAGCGCCACCTGCTGGGCAAGGCGGTGATCACGCGGGTGCGGCTGCGCTGCCCCAGGCCCTGGCAGCCGGTGCTGGGTTATCTGGATCTGGAGCGCAAGATCGCCGAGACCGGCAACACCTCACCCGATGCGCGCACGATCTTCGACTGGGTCTGTGCGATCCGGCGCGCCAAGCTGCCCGATCCCGCGCTGATCGGCAACGTGGGCAGCTTCTTCAAGAACCCGGTCGTCACGCCCGAGCAGTGCCGCGACATCATCGGCCGCGATCCCGAGGTCGTGCACTATCCCTTGCCCGATGGCAGCGTGAAGCTCGCGGCCGGCTGGTTGATCGATGCCTGCGGCTGGAAGGGCAAGAGCATCGGCGGCGCGGGCGTCTACGAGAAGCAGGCGCTCGTGCTGGTCAACCGCGGCGGCGCCACCGGCGGCGAAGTGGTGACCCTGGCCAAGGCCATCCAGGAAAGCGTCTACGGCCGCTTCGGCATCCGGCTGGAAGCCGAGCCTGTGGTGATCTGACGCGGCGACGCGTCAGCCGCGCCGCACGCGCCCCAGTGCGATCGCCGCCAGCAGCAAGCCCAGGCCAAAGGCCGGTGCAGCCGCGCCTCCACCGGAGGATGCCGGCGCCGGTGACGGTGTGGGCGGGCTGGTCGGCACGGCGGGCGGCGGAGCCGGCGGTGGTGGCGGCGGTGGTGCCGTGCCGGCCAAGGCCAGCGCGTCGATCGGCACGGCCAGCTCGCTGCCCATGCCCAGGTGCCGGATCCGCAGCAGCCCGCTCTGCGCCGGCACGGGTGCCGCTGCTGCGGTGCGCCGCAGCTTCAAGGTGCAGGATTGCTCCGGCTCCAGCGGCGCTGAGGTGCAGGCAGCGGGGTCTTCCGCCCAGGTGAAGGGGCCTTCCAGCACGGCTTCGGTGATGCGCAGCGAGCCGGCGCAGGCATTGCCCAATTGCAGGGACACCGTTTCCGCGAGGCCGGCGGCGGTGCCGAGCTGCAGGCGCTCCGCGCTGGCGGCCAGCTCCGGCACGGCCTGGCCCAGGCCGGCAGCCGACAAGGGCACCCGCAGCGGCCCCAGCGGCCCGCCGGGCTCGATCTCCAGCGTCGCGCGGCGCGGTGATGCGCAGCGCGGGGCGAAGCTGATCGACAGCGCGCAGCTCCCACGCGGATCGACCGTGCCGGCAGCCGCGCAGGACACGCTGTCGACGCGGTATTCGGACGCAGCGGTGCCCGTGATGCGCACGGCGCTCACCGGCAGCGGCAGCTCGCCGAGGTTGCGCAGCTGCCAGGTCGTGGCGCTGCGCGTGCCGAGCGTGGTGGCCGCCACTGTCGGGCGCGCGGGTTCCAGGCGAGGCCACGAAGCCGCCACCTCGGGAAATCGGATGTAGGTGGCCAGGCTGCGCATGTCCTCGCCGCTCAGCAAGGTCTGGAACTGCGCCATCGCACCCAGCGGGTAGACGGCCATCTGCGCGCCGCCGCAGCCTCCCTGGATGGCGCAGCGGATGTGATCGGTCTGGTCATCCAGCGTGATGCCCCGGCGCTGTGCCGTGGGCTGCAGGTGGCACTGCACGCAGGCCTGGGGTGAACCGCGCCAGAGCGGCGCATCGTGAAACAGCAGCCGCCCGGCCGCGGCGGCGGGCTGCAGCTCAGGCGGCGCTGTCTGCGCGGCGGCCGGGCCGGCCAGCGCGGCCGTCGCAAGCAGTACCGCCAGCCCGCGCAAGCCTTGGATGCCAGGTCGCAAGCGGCCGGCAAGAGCCGATGCTCGGGATGCGGGGAAGCTCATGCGGGCCAGCATGCGCAAGGGTCGTGAAGCGCCTGTGACAGTCCAGGCCCCAGGCGTCATGGAAATCCCGGGGCAGGTGCCTGGCCGGCCCAGGTGAGGGCATGCGGGCCCTTCGGCCGGGTCAGCAGGGATGGCGGCGCGGCGGGATGCGCGGTACACCGGCCTCCTGCGTGTGTGAGTTGCCATGACAGCGAACCTCCCTGCTCCGTCCGAAACCCGCCGTCCGCCGCATCTGGCGCACTGGCCGGCCCGCCTGCCGCGCGAGCTGGCCGTGCCGCAGACCTCGCTGTGGTTCAACCTCGAGGTCAGCGCGCGGCGCCACCCGGACAAGGCAGCCTACCGCTTTCTCGGCCGCAGCACCTCTTACGCTGAACTGCATGAGCAGGCGACGCGCATCGCCGGCTGGCTGCAGGCGCAGGGCCTGCAGCGCGGCGAGCGCGTCATCGTCTTCCTGCAGAACTGCCCGCAGTTTGCCGCGGCGGTCTACGGCATCCTGCGCGCCGATGCCGTGGTCGTGCCGGTCAACCCGATGAACAAGGCGGACGAGTTCGGCCACTACATCACCGATCCGCAGGCCCGCTTCGCCATCACCTCGCACGATCTGGCGGGCATCGTGGCCGAAGCCGATGCCCGGCTGCCGCCGGCGCAGCGCCTGCGCGGGGTGGTGGTCACGCGGCTCAGCGAAGGTGGGCCCCAGGGGCTGGGCCAGGCCGTGCTGCCCGAAGAAGCCCCGGCGCCCGCCGTGATGGCCTGGCTGCAGACCGAGCATCCGCTGCCCGACGCGCGATTCGTGCGCTGGGCGGAGGTGCTCGGTGCGGCCCATGCGCCAGGCCCTCACCGCGCCGAACCCGACGACCTGGCGGTACTGCCCTATACCAGCGGCACCACGGGCCTGCCCAAGGGTTGCATGCACACGCACCGCACGCTGATGCCGAATGTGGTGGGCGGTGCCCTGTGGGCCCAGTCCAGCGCCGAATCGGTCGGCCTCGCGGTGGTGCCGATGTTCCATGTGACCGGCTTCATGTACGGCGTGCTGGCCAATGTCTACCTCGGGAGCACCAGCGTCCTGCTGCCTCGCTGGGACCGTGAACTGGCCGGCCGGCTGATCGCCCGCCACCGCGTGACACACTGGACCTGCATCCCGACGATGATCATCGATCTCTTCGGCAGCCCGAATTATCCAACGTTTGACCTGAGCAGCCTGCGTTACCTCTCCGGCGGCGGCGCAGCCATGCCGCACGCCGTGGCCGAGCGCCTGCAGCAGGCCTACGGGATCACCTTTGCCGAAGGCTATGGCCTGACCGAGACCGCGGCCCCGAGCCACGCCAACCCGCCCGAACGGGCCAAGCTGCAGTGCCTGGGCATGCCCATCTTCGGTGTCGATTCGCGCGTGGTGGATCCGGACACGCTGCAGGAACGGCCGGTGGGCGAGACGGGCGAGATCGTGACCCACGGCCCGATGGTCTTCCGGGGCTACTGGGGCCACGCCGAAGCCACCGCCGCGGCTTTTGTCGAGATCGACGGCAAGCGTTTCTTCCGCACCGGCGATCTCGGGCGCATGGACGAAGAAGGCTATTTCTTCCTCACCGATCGGCTCAAGCGCATGATCAATGCCAGCGGCTTCAAGGTCTGGCCCAGCGAGGTCGAACTGCTGCTCTTCAAGTGCCCGCTGGTGCAGGAGGCTTGCGTCATCGCAGCGCTGGATGCCTACCGCGGCGAAACCGTGAAGGCCGTGATCGTGCTGCGCGATGAGCACCGCCAGCGCGTGCAAGCCGAGGACATCACCGCCTGGGCACGCGACCACATGGCCGCCTACAAGGTGCCTCGCGTGGTGGAGTTTGTCGATGCCTTGCCCAAGAGCGGCAGCGGCAAGGTGATGTGGCGGCTGCTGCAGGAGCAGGAGCACGCCCGGGCCCGCCAGACCGAAGGCGGCTGAGCTGCCATCCGCCCGCCGGGCCCGCGTTCAGCGCAGGCTGTCCAGGCGCCTTTGCAACAGGCGGCGATCCGCCTCGCGCGGGGCGGCGGCCAGCGCGTCCTGCAGGCGCGCGCGGGCCTCGGGCAGGCGTTGCAGCTGCTCCAGCGCGCGTGCCATGGCAGCCAGCGTATGGGCGCGCAAGGCGTCGGGCACACCGGGCAGCAGGGCCTGCAGCCGTTCCAGGCCGGATGCCGCCTCGCCGCTTTCAACCTGGGCGATGGCCTGGGCCAGGCGGGGCGCAGCGGAGGGATCGGCCTGCACCAGCAGCGCGTAGTAGCGCGCGATCGCTTTCCAGTCGGTGGCCTCGTAACAGGGTGCCGCCGCAAGCTCGGCGGCGATGCCCGCCTGCAGATGCCAGCGCGACAGCTGCTGTGCACGCTGCGAGGCCTGCAGGTGGCGCAGCCCCATGGCAATCATGCCGCGGTCCCATCGGTCACGGGGCTGGCCGGGCAGCGGCACGATGTCGCCCGCCTCGTCCAGGCGCCCGGTGAGCCGTGCGCCATGCAGCAGCAGCATCGCGGCCAGCGCGTCGGCGTCGGGGTGGGCGGTGGCCGCGTGTGCTGCCAGGGCCCGCGCGAGCCGGATGGCCTCCCAGCAAGCGGGCCGGGCGGCATCGGCGGGCTCTGCGGTCACGGCCGGCGCGGGCGCTGCCGCTGTCGAAGGCGAGGTGGCCGGCCCGCTGCCACGCTGGCCGCACAGGAACATCAGCGAGAGCACGGTCAGCACGCTGTCGCGCCGCGGCGGCAGCTCGGGCCCTGCCGGCACGTCCAGGCTCAGGCCGGCCAGCTGCGCCCGGGCGCGCGAGAGGCGCTGCGCCACGGCCGCCGGTGTGCTGAGCAGGGCGCTGGCCAGCTCCGGGAGCTGGAAGGCCGCCATCGTGCGCAAGGCCAGCGCCACCTGCGTGGCCTGCGGCAGCGCGGGGTGGCAGGCGGCGAAGAGCAGGGCCAGCTCCTCATCGTGCAGCTCGCCGTCGAAGCGCCCTGCGTCAGCCGGCGTCGCGACGGTCGCAGCCAGACTGGCCTCCCGCACGGGCTCCAGCGGCTCACCCTGCTCGTTCTCGGGCCAGGGCTGCAGGGGCGCCTGGGCGCGCAGCTGATCCAGCGCCGCGCGCCGGGCCACCACGTACAGCCAGCCCGCGGGATGCGCCGGTTCACCGTCCAGCGGCCAGCGCTGCAGCGCACGCAGCAGCGCGATCTGCAGCGCGTCTTCGGCCACGGCCAGATGCTGCAGGCCGAGCGAAGCCACCAGGTGAGCCAGCACGCGCCGGTGCTCGCGCGCCGTCCAGCACGCCAGCACGCCGGGCGGGCCCCCCGCGTTCAAGCCGGAATCGGCTCGATGCGCCGGATCTCGATCCAGCGGTCAGGCCCCAGGTGCGGGCAGCTCGCGGCCAGCGCTTCGGCGGCGGCGTCGTCGGCCGCCTGGATGACGAAGTAGCCGCCGATCACGTCATGGGCTTCGGCATAGGGGCCGTCGGTGGCCAGGGTCTGGCCTGCCCGCCAGTGCAGCTGCCGCCCGCCACTGTCGGTGAGCTTTTCGCCACCGCTCAGCTGGCCTTGCTGGGCGAGGTTTGCGGCCCATTGCTGATACCGCTGGACGATCTCGGCCATTTCGGCTGGTCCGGCGGCGGCGAAGCTGCCGGGCTTTTCGTGCAGGAGAAGAAGGTAGGCGTGCATGAGGGGTTCCTGGTTGCAAGTCGGGCGGCGCCACGGCATGTGGACGCCTGCCAGGAAGACGCGTGACGGTCCCCTGGCTTGACACCCTGCGGATCAGGAAAAACCCGGTAGCGCCGATGTCACGCGGCCAGCGGCCCCGAACCCGGGCCTCAAGCCCGGCTCGACTCAATCCGCCGTGATGCGGGCCGCCGCGATGATGCGTGCCCAACGATCCACTTCATCCCTCACGAAGGCCGCAAACGGCGCGGCAGGGCGCGCATCGATGCGAAAACCCTGGGTCCGGGCGCGCTCCTGCAGATCGGGCGTGCCCATGATGGAGACGATCTCGGCCGAGAGCTTGTTGACGATCGCATCCGGCGTCGTGCCCGGCACCATCACGGCCGTCCAGTTTTCCACCGCCAGTTGCGGCTGCCCCGCTTCGGCCGTGGTCGGCACATCCGGCACCAGCGGATGGCGCTGCGCACTGGCGATGGCCAGCGCCCGCAGCTTGCCGCTCTTCACGTGGGCGATGCTCTCGGGCATGTTGGAGAAGATGACGTCCAGCTGTCCGCCGATGAGATCGGTCATCGAAGGCGCGCCGCCCTTGTAGGGCACATGCTGGATGTCGGCCTTGTTCAGGTCATTGAAGAGCGCCAGCGTCAGGTGGGGTGGGGTGCCGTTGCCGCTGGAGCCGGCATTCAGCTTGCCGCCCTTGGCAGCGGCCTGGAGATCCTTGTAGTCCTTGATGGGCGACGCGGCAGGCACGACGATCAGCATCGGGCTGCCGGCCAGCAGCGCCACGGGTTTCAGGTCCTTGCCGAAGTCGAACGGGGCCTTGCCCTTGAACAGCGTGGCGTTGGCCGCGTGGGTCATGGTGATCGCCAGCAGCGTCTGCCCATCACCGGCCGCCTTGGCCACCTCGGCGGCGCCGATCTGGCCGCCACTGCCGGGCTTGTTGTCCACGGCGACCGTGAGCTTCCAGCGCTCCCCGAGCTGCTGGCCGACCAGGCGGGCCATCACGTCCGTCAGCCCACCGGGTGGGAAAGGCACCACGTAGCGCAAGGTCGCGCCCGCCTTCGGATAGTCCGTCGCCTGCGCCCAGGCAGCGGGCAGGGCCGTCGTGCTGAGCAGCGTCGCTGCGGCGGTGGCGATCAGGCTTCGGCGTTGCATCCGTGTCTCCTCAGGTCTTGTCTTCACTTCGGGAAAGGCCCGGCATCGTGCACCGGCCCGCCCGGTCTGTCTACGAAGCCTTGGTCATGAGCTCATGCTGCACGGCTGACATCGGGTGCCGCCGGCGCCGGCGACCCCGATCACGGGCGGTGCTGGCGCCTCACAGGCTGTCAGGCGTTCCACTGCGCCAGCAGGGCGTCCGGCACCTCGATGCCCTGGGCCTGCGCCGCGCGATGCAGCGCCTCGCGGCGCGCGCCAGGCAGGCGCACCCCTTCGTCGCGCAGCATCTCGGTCACCAGCACCTCGATGCGGTCCAGGTAGCTGTCGCTGCCCGCCAGCGCGCCCGGGTCGATGACGAGGAAGGCCTGGCCGATGCCCGGGCGGTTGCCCTCGTCGACGAAAAAGCTGGAGGCTTCGAAGCCGAAGCGCGCCCCGATCACGGCGGTGACCAGCAGCTCGACGATCAGCGCCAGCATCGCGCCTTTGGGTGAGGTGGCCGCGCCCAGCGGCAACATCGATCCGGCGAGCGCCGCCTGGGCATCGGTGGTCGGCTGGCCCTGAGCGTCCAGCGCCCAGCCCAGCGGGATCGGCTTGCCCTGTTTGGCGGCCACCATCACCTTGCCGCGCGCCACTTCCGAGAGGCTCAGGTCGATCATCAGCGCGTCGGCGGCGCGGCGCGGGAAGACGGCCGCCACGGGATCGGTGCCGAAGATCGCATGCTTGCCGTCGGCCGCCGGCATCGCGGCGGGCGAGTTGGCAAACCCCAGGCCGACCAGGCCGGCCTCGGCCACCGCACGCAGGTGATCCACCACCACCCCGCAGTGATGGCTGCGTACGACGCCGGCCAGGCACACGCCCACGTCGCGGGCGCGCACGATGGCCTCGCGCACGGCCAGATCGCAGGCCGGGAAGGCCAGACCTTCCGCGGCATCGACCACCACCGCGGCGCCCTGGCTGCGCAGCACCCGCGCCTGCGCCGCGCCATCGACGCGGCCGTTGCGCAGGTGCGTCGCGTACTGCACCACGCGCGAGAGCCCGTGCGAGCCCAGTCCCTGTGCTTCCGCGAGCACCAGCGCACGCGCCGTGCTCTGCGCCATCGCCTCGCTGGCGCCGGCGCGCATCAGCGCGGCCGCCACGGCCTCGCGGGCCTGCGCGAGATCCATCTTCATCGTGCCGCCTCCAGCGCCTGCATCAGCTTGTCGGCGATGAGGAAGCTCACGCGCTCGTTGGCCTCGGCCGTCACACCGGCGATGTGCGGCGTGAGGACCAGGTTCGGGCAGCCGTCGAAGTGCGGCGCCGCCGGCAGCGGCTCCTGCTGGAAGACGTCGATGGCCGCGCCACCCAGGTGACCGCTCTTCAGGGCCGCGGCCAGCGCCACCTCATCGACGATGCCGCCGCGCGCGGTGTTCACCAGCACCGCCCCGCGCTTCATCGCGGCGATGCGCTCCGCGCTGAGCAGGCCGCGGGTGCTTTCCACCAGCGGCACGTGCAGGCTGAGCACGTCGCTGGTGGTCATCACTTCTTCCAGACCGGTGCCGCGCACGCGCTGCTGCGCGTAGGCGGGATGGTCGGGCTCCATCAGGGCATCGAAGGCGATGACCTGCATGCCCAGCGCCCGCGCCAGCTGTGCCGTGAGCTGCCCGATCGAGCCGAAGCCGACCAGGCCCAGCGTCTTGCCGGCGATCTCGCGCCCGTTGGACAGCGGCCCGCGCGGCCAGCGGCCGGCCGACACCGCTGCGGTGGACTGGTAGGCCCCGCGCAGCAGCATCATCGCGGTGCCGATCACGTACTCCGCCACCGACAGCGCATTGGCGCCGGTGGCCGGGATCACCTGCAGCCCGCGCGCCTCGCAGGCCGGCACGTCGATGTTGTCCAGGCCCACGCCCAGGCGGCCGATCACGCGGCAGTGCGCGGGCAGGCCGGCCAGCAGTTCGCCGCGCACCTGCGTGCGGTTGCGCACCACCAGGGCATCGCAGGCCGCGGCCTCGTGGTGCAGCCGCGTGGCGTCGTCCACCAGGGCCGCGTCGTAGAGCACTTCGTGACGGGTGCGCAGCTGGGCGACTGCGCGCTCGTCCATGAACTCCGTGATGACGATGCGGGCCACGGTGTCAGGCGCTTTCGTACAGACGGGTCAGCACGAATTCGCGGTGCCCCAGCGCCTCGGCCGCGGTGAAGCGCCCGTTGGCCGTGCGCAGCATGCACTCCAGCAGCTTGTCGCCCGCCTGGTCCAGCGTGATCTCGCGCTGCAGCAGGCCCGAGCTGTCCACGTCGATGTGCTCGCTCATCAGGCGCACGGTGCGCGGATTGGCGCAGATCTTGATCACCGGCAGGATGGGGTTGCCGATCACGTTGCCCTGGCCGGTGGGGAAGAAGTGCACGGCATAGCCGGAGGCTGCGCACAGCGTCACCATCTCCGCCGCGGCGGACGAGGAATCCATGAACCACAGGCCCGGGTACGTGGGCATCTCGGCCTTGTCGATGACGCCGTCGACGGTGCACTTCTTGCCGATCTTCTGGATATTGCCCAGGGCCTTTTCCTCGATCGTCGTCAGGCCGCCGGCGATGTTGCCCTTGGTGGGCTGGCTCTCGGACAGATCGGTGGTCTTGTGACGGTTGATCATGTCCTGGTAGCGGTTGAACATGAACATGAAGCGGTCTGCCACTTCCGGCGTCTTGCAGCGCGCCGCGACGATCTTCTCGCCGCCGGTGATTTCAGACGTTTCACCGAAGCACAGGTAGTTGCCCAGCGGGTGCAGCTTGTCGAAGGCATTGCCCACCGTGGGGTTGGCGCCGCAGCCGCTGGTGGTGTCGCTCTCGCCGCACTTGGTGCTGACCCACAGCTCGTGGATCGGGCAGGCCTCGCGCTGCTTCTCGGTGGCCCACTGCACATACTCGCGGGCCACCTTGCTGGCCTTCATGATGGTGGCGTGGTCGCCATGGCCTTCGATGCCGAAGCCGCTGACCGGCTTGCCGGTGGCGGCGATGCCGTCGACCACCTTCTTGGTCCAGCCGTCCTCGATGCCGATCACCACCACCGCCGCGACGTTGGGGTTGCAGCCGGTGCCGATGAGCGTGCGGAAGTGCAGCTCCAGATCGGCCCCGAACTGCAGGCGGCCGTAGGGGTGCGGAATGGCCAGCGTGCCCTTGATGTTGTGCGCCACGGCCTCGGCGGCGGCGTTGGACAGATCGTCCAGCGGCAGGATGATCACGTGGTTGCGCACACCCACGCGGCCGTTCTCACGCCGGTAGCCGAGGAAGCTGGTGTCTTTGCTGATGATGGACATGGAGGGTTCCTTGATTCAGTCGGTCACGAAGGGGCTATGGCCTACCAGCGCTTGGTCTTGATGTTGTGCACGTGGGCGTGCTCGCCGGCCGTGATCGGCTTGACGACCTTGCCCATGTCGATGCCGTACTTGATGACCGTGTCGCCCACGGCCATGTCGCGCAGCGCGACCTTGTGGCCGATGGGGATGTCCTGGCGGGCTTCCACCGAGGTCATCTTGTCCTCGTCCATGATCCAGCCCTTGAGTTCCATGCCGGCCTTGACGCCCTCCACCACGACCACCGCCACGGAATCGTGGCTGTCGTGCAGTACGAAATGAATCATCGGTGTCTCCTTGGCAACGCGCAGAGAGTTCGCGCAAGCTGCGCATGGTAGGCAGTGAAAATCGGAAGTCAAACAGGTCATATGGATGACATGGATGACATCATCCCGCGGGCTGCGTACAGTGGCCGCATGCCTGCCAGCCGCGCCGCCGTCCAGCTCAGTGCCATCGTGCCCGGGGGCCTGGGCCCGGGCGGGGGTACGCTGCGGCCCGGGCCGGGCAACGCGCCGCGGGCCTCCACCGCGATGCCGCTGTACCGCCAGGCCAAGCGTGCCCTGCTGCAGGCCGTGGAAGGCGGCGATTGCCCGCTGGGCGCCGCCCTGCCCAGCGAAAGCCAGCTGGCCAGCGCGCTGGGGGTGTCCATCGGCACGGTGCGCCGGGCGGTGGACGAGCTGGTGGCCGATCACATCCTGGTGCGGCATCAGGGGCGCGGCACCTTCGTCGCCACGCACGACCAGCAGCGCTTTCTCTTCCAGTTCTTCCACGTCGAGCGCGCCGATGGCCTGCGCGAGCCGCCTGAGGTCGAGCTGCTGTCGCTCACGCGGGAGCGCGCCGATGCCGAGGCCGCCGAAGCGCTGCGCCTGAAGGAAGGCGAGGCGCTGTGGCTGATCGAGAACCGCCTGAAGCTGCAGGGGCGACCGGTGGTCCACGACCGGATTGCGCTGCCGGCCGGGCTGTTCCGCGGCCTGAGCGAGAAGCGGCTGGCCGAGCGCCCGGGCACCATCTACCAGATGTACCAGAGCGAGTTCGGCATCACGGTGCTGCGCGCCGCCGAGCGCGCAAGGGCCGTCGCTGCAGACCGCGCAGCGGCGCGTGTGCTGGGCATCGCGCCGGGCGTGCCGGTGATGCAGGTTCGCCGCACGGCCTTGAGCTTCGGGGACAAGCCGGTGGAGTACCGGGTCTCGGTGATCCACACGGCGCGCCACGACTACGTGCACCTGCTGTCGCGCCCCTGAGCCGCCCGCCACCCCCAACCCCACAGGGGGTGCTGCAGGGCTTGCCCGACCTGATGGCCGTCATGTCCAGCGGCTACGATCCTGGCAGCGGATCTGTCCGCCTGCGCGCCCGGCCCGCGCCCGCCAGACACACACGACACCCGGAGGAACCCCTTGGTCAGGATCATCAAGGCGACGACGCGCGCCCACGAGTACGAGCTGCGTGCCAAGCACCTGAAGGACGATTACCAGCTGGCCGGTGACGGCCCCCGTTCGACAGCGTTTCGCATCGACAAGGTGCTGCGGCTGGTCGATTTCCAGCCCGGCGATCGCGTGCTGGACATCAGCGCCGGCAAGGGCCTGCTGTTCGACCGCATCCACGCCCGCGTGCGTGAATGCGTGGGCACCGATGTCTCGCCCGCCCTGGTCGAGCGCGTGGCCAGCCGCTTTGCCGATCGGCCCAACGTGCGCTTTGTCTGCGCGATGGCCTGCAAGCTGCCCTTCGAGGACGCGTCCTTCGACAAGATCACCATGACCGGCGCCTTCCTGCTGCAGGAGACGGTGGAGGAATGCCTGCAGTCGCTGGCCGAGATCCGGCGCGTGGCCAAGCCTGGCGCGACCATCTTCATCAGCGACATCGCGATCGTCGAGGAATGGAGCCTCGTGCCCCCGCCGCTGAGCACCTGGGGCCGTCTGCGCCGGCGCTTTCAGCAGGACGGCATCGTGCAGCTGCCGTCCAGCCTGCTGCGCTACGGCCTGCAGCGCCTGCGCGTGATGCTGGAGATCGAGCCCATCATCATCCCGTCCGAGCACAGCCTGGTTTTTCCCGACGTGGTCTTTGTCGAGATGTGCCGCAAGAATGGCCTGCAGGCGCGGGGTTTCCCGACCGAAGAGGTGACCGGCACCTCGCTCTCGCGCTGGGACTATCTGATCAAGCCGGTCTGACGGCCCAGCCCCATGCTGATGCCGCCAGTCAGCTTCCACACCATAAGGAGACAGACATGCGGCGTCGACAAGGATTGAGCCTCGTGGCAGCCTCGCTGCTGGGCAGCTGGGCCGGCTCACGCAGCTGGGCACAGGCGGGCTGGCCGGCCCGTCCCATCAAGCTGATCGTGGGTTTTCCGCCGGGCGGCGGCATCGACTTCACCGCCCGCGCCATCCAGCCCGGGCTGGAGGCCGCCCTGGGCCAGCCGGTGGTCATCGAGTACAAGCCCGGCGCCGGGGGTGTGCTGGCTGCCACAGAGCTCGCGCGCGCGGCGCCAGATGGCTACACGCTGCTGATCGCCAACACCGGGCCCTTCGCCATTGCGCCCTATCTGCAGGCCCGCCAGCCCTACGATCCGCTCAAGGCCTTCAGCTTCATCGGCCAGATCGCCGAATCTGGCTACATCGCCGCCACGCGTGCCGATCACCCCGCGCGCGATCTCAAGGGCTTTGTCGAATGGGCCAAGGCCCAGGCCGGCAAGGCCAATTTCGCCAGCGGCGGCATCGGCTCGTCCACGCACCTCAATGGCGAACTCTTGAATTCAGTGGCGGGTCTGGAACTGCTGCACGTGCCCTACAAGGGCAGCGCTCCGGCGGTGCAGGATCTCATCGGCGGACAGACTCATCTGCTGATCGATGCCGGCACGGTGCTGCTGCCGCAGGTCAAGGGCGGGCGCCTCAAGGCCCTGGCCGTCACCGGCGCGCGCCGCGATGTCAACCTGCCGGATGTGCTCACCGTGCGCGAGCAAGGCTTTGCCGGCATGGAGGCGGCGGGATTTCAGGGGCTGGTCGGACCGGCCGGCATGCCGCGCGACATCGTCGATCGCCTGGCCGCCGAGCTGGGCAAGGTCCTCGCACGCGCCGAGGTGAAGTCGCGCTTCGCCGAAGCGGGATCCGAGGTGATGCCGCGCGGCGCGCCGGAGTTCGCCGCCTTCATCAAGGCCGAGAGCGACAAATGGTCCGGCGTGATCCGCCAGCGAAAGCTCCAGCTGGATTGAGGCCGGCCGCCGCCGCTCAGAGCAGGCGGTTCAGGTAGCGATCCTGCGCGTCCTGCCAGCTGGGCATGACATCGATGCCCAGCGTGCGCAGCGCGGCGTTGTCCAGCACGGAGTAGCTGGGGCGCTTGACCTTGGCCGGAAACTCGCCGGGCCGCGCCTTGTGCAGCTTGTGGCCCATGCCCACGCGATCGAAGATGCGGCTGGCAAAGGCGTGCCAGGAGCAGGCACCCTGAGAGGTGGCGTGGAAGAGCCCGGCCGGGCGCACGCCCGTGAGCTCAAGCGTTTGCCGGGCGATGTCTTCAGTGAAGGTGGGGGTCAGCACCTCGTCGTCCACCACGCGGATCTCGTCGCGCTCCTTGGCGAGCTTGAGCATCAGGCGGATGAAGTTCATGCCGCCCTTGGCGCGGCAGGGATTCATGCCGTAGACGCCGGAGATGCGCACCACGGCGCCGCGCTCGGGGTTCTCGGCCAGCACGAAGTGCTCTCCGGCCAGCTTGGTATTGCCGTAGACATTCAAGGGCCGCGCGAGATCGGTCTCGACATACGGCTCCCCCTTCAGGCCATCGACCACGTAGTCGGTGCTGAAGTGGATCAGATAACTGCCGAGTTCACGCGTCACCACCGCCAGGTTGCGCGCGCCGATGCCGTTGACGGCGAAGGACTTCGCCGGATCGGCCTCGCAGGCCTCGACGTTGTGCATTGCCGAGGTGTTGATCACGGCATCGGGCCGCGCGCCTTCCAGCGCCGCGCGCACCGAGGCCAGATCGGCCACCTCGATCGTCTCGTGCGTGAGCGGCAGGACCTCATGGCCGGCCTGCGTGTAGGCGGCCGCGATGTCGCTGCCGAGCTGGCCGTTGGCTCCCAGGATGGCGACTTTCATCGTTCAGGCCTTGCCCGGCGCCGAGGCGTCGAGTTCCTTGAAGGTGCGGATGTTGTAGTACTCGGGGCGCGTGAAGTCCTTGAACTGATCGAGGTTGTCGACCAGGTCCTTCACGATGTCCTTGGCGTCGAAGCGCGGGTTGAAGCTGAGGATGCGCTTGGCCTTTTCTGCCGAGACCTTGTAGTTGCGGAAGTCCTGGATGTTTTTCACGATGATCTTGGAATCGACGCCCAGGTACTCGCGCACGCCTTCGTTCACCAGGTCGGCGATCTCGCCGATGGTGTAGTTGCCCGAAGCGATGTTGAACACGCCGGACACTTCCTGCGTGGACTCGATCGCACGCACATAGGCGTCGGCCGCATCGCGGATGGCCAGCACCGGGCGCCAGATGGCCGGGTTGTTGACGGTGATGACCTTGTCCTGGATGGCGGACTTGAACATCGTGTTGATCACCAGATCCAGGCGCATGCGAGGCGAAAAGCCGCTCACCGTACCCTGGCGGAAGCCGATGACGGAAAAGCTCTCGTCGGCCATCTGCAGGGCACCGTACTCACCTTGAAGCTTGGAAATGCCGTAGGGGTAGGCGCAGGTGGTCGGCGCGGTCTCGTCGTACAGCTCGTTGACCGTGTAGCCATAGACCGAGCAGGAGCCGCCGTGGATGAAGCGCTTCACGCCGGCACGCTTGGCGATGTAGGCCAGGTAGGCCGGCGCCGAGGCGTTTTCGACGAAGTTGCGCGCCGGCGAGTACTCGGCCATCGGGTCGTTGGACAGGCCGGCCAGGAAGATCACGCAGTCGTAGCCCTTGAGATCGTCTTCCTTGAGATCCATCACGTCGCCCTTGCGCAGCTTCGCGGCAGCCGGCAGATGGTTGCCGAACCACAGCAGATCCATCACGTCCACGTCGTAGCCGCGGGCCAGCAGCTTGGGGGTCAGAACAGAGCCGATGTAGCCGGCGCCGCCGGCAATGAAGATCTTCATGGTGCAGTTTCCGTGGAGGTGCGCAGCGGGGCGGCGATCAGTAGGTGAAGTGGTTGGAATCGGGATTGGCCAGCCACTGGGACAGCGGCTGTGCCACGGCGTCCTTGCCGGACAGGATGGGCTCCTTCACCGGCCAGTCGATACCGATCTCGGGGTCGTTCCAGAGCACGCCGGATTCGGCCTTGTTGCTGTAGGTGCCGGTCGTCAGGTACTCGATCTCGGCGAAGTCGCTGAGCACCGCGAAACCGCGGGCAAAGCCGGCCGGGGCCCAGACCAGCTTGCGATCGGATTCGGACAGCGTGATGGCGAAGTGCTGGCCCAGCGTGGGCGAGCCCTTGCGGATGTCCACGGCCACCAGGAAGGCGGTGCCCTTGGCCACGCGCATCAGCTTGCCCATCGGCGGCTCCCACTGGAAGTGCAGGCCGCGCACGGTGTTCTTGACCGAGCCCGAATGGTTGAACTGCACAAACTGGGTCGGCACCTGGCCGACGCTGGCGTATTCGTCCTGGCGGAAGACCTCCATGAAGAAGCCGCGCTCGTCCTGGAAGACTTGCGGTGAGACGACGAGTACATCGCGGATCGGGGTTTCCTGGATCGTGACTTTCATGGGAGCCTGCAGGTGCTGAAGATGAAGGATGAAGACGGTGTTCGGGGGCTGGCCCGGCGCGGCGATCGGGCCGCTTGGGCGAGTGAGGCGGTCAGGCCGCTTCGGTCTTGATGCGGTCGCGGCGCTCGGTCGGCACGTTGCCCTTGCCACGCACGCCGGTGAGGAAATCGACCACCCCGCGCAGGAAAGCCCGGTGAGCCGGCCAGTTGGTGAGGCCGTAGCCCTTCATCTGCCAGTAGAACTGGCGCAGGATGCGGGGTGATCGCAGCAGGATGGCCCAGGGCTTGCCGTAGCGGAACAGGCAGATCAGGCGGTTGCGCGTGCCCAGGTAGGTGATGAAGGGGGAGATGCGGCCCGTGGTGGCGCCGTGGGCGTGGATCACTTCCGCGGTGCCGACCATGACGGTCTTCCAGCCGCCATCGGCCAGGCGGCAGCAGAAGTCGTAGTCTTCCCAGTTGGTGAACAGCGTCTCGTCGAACAGGCCGATCTGGCGCAGCGCGGCCGGGCGCAGCATCACGGCGCAGGCGGGCACAAAATCCGTGTCGTAGTTGCGGCGGTGCTGGGGGCCGAGCTTTTCGCCTTCGCCTTCGCGTGTCTGCCAGGTGAGCGTGCGGTTCAGGTGGATGGTGGTGAAGCCGATGGTCTGCGCTTCGCCCGGATCGAGCAGGATGGCGCTGGCCTGGCCGATGTCCCGGCGCTCTTCCATCACGCGCACGAGTTCGCGCGCCGAGTCGCGGTGAACGATGGTGTCGTTGTTGAGCAGGAAGATGTAGTCGGCGCCCATCTCCAGCGCCCGGGTCAGCCCGCGGTTGTTGCCGCCGGTGAACCCGGTGTTCTCGGGCAGCTGGATGGTTTCGATCGAGGGAAATCGCGCCTTCAGGATCGGGCAGGCCGGAGGCACCGTGCCGTTGTCGACCAGGATCACGCCGAGATTGGGATAGTCCAGTGCAAGAACGGACTCCAGACAGCGCGCCGTCATCTCGGTGTCGTTCCAGGTGAGCACCAGGGCGATGACCTTCGGGGCGTTGGTAGAGACGGAATTCACGGAGCAGGGACCTCGAGTCGTAATTTCGGGGGATGCGAGGGTCGGTATTCTGGGGTGCCCGGCGTGGCCGACCGACCCCCAGAACACTGGTGCTGCGTGGCACCAGACCGTATCCAGGTGTGACCTGGATCACGGCACGCTATCACGATCATCACCCCCCAAGCGGGGGTGCGCCTATCGCGGCAACGCGCCCGTGCTGCGACGCGGGACGATGCGCCAAGGCAGCTCGAAAGACGGCGCGCGGCCTCGCCCCGTCAAGGGGTGCAGCAAGGCCTGTGCGGCCTTCACGCCGATCTCATAGCGCGGCAGCGAGACACTGGAAAGGGCCGGTTGCAGCTGCCGCGCCAGCGCGAAGTCGCCAAAGCCCAGCAAGGCGAGCTGCCCCGGTACCTCGATGCCGCGCTCCTGGGCCTCGAGCAGGGCGCCGCACGCGAGGTGGTCGTTGGCAAAGGCGGCCGCCGAAGGGCGCGCCACGCGCCGTGCGGAGGCTTGCGCGGCCTCGGGCCACAGGGCCCGCAGCACCTGCCGGCCGGCATCGAAGGGGTCGCCCGCGGGCGCAACCCGGACCCGCGCCTGCGCGCCTGCTTCCCGCGCACGCTCGACAAAGGCCAGGCCGCGTTCATGCGCGCGGTAGTCTTCCAGCACCCCGCTGTCCACGTAGACCAGCTGGCGATGGCCGGCTGCCAGCAGGTGCTCGGCCATCGCGCGGCCGATGGCATCGTGGCTGAAGCCCACCTGCGTGTAGCGCGGCGCGGCCGCGGGCTCGTCGGCCCAGGGATGGTCCCAGACTTCGATCACCGGCGTGCCGGCGGCCTGCGCGGCTTCCAGCAGCGCGTGGGCGCCGACCGAGTGACGCCGTCCGGTGACCACCACCGCCGCCGGCCGCCAGCCCAGCAAGGCGCGCAACTGTTCTTCCTCACGCTCCAGCGAGTAGCCCGTGGCGGCGATCAGTTGCTCGTAGCCGGCCGCCTGCAGCGTGTCTGAGAGGCCCTGCGCGGTTTCGGCAAAGATCGAGTTGGCCAGGTTGGGCAGCAGCGTCGCGACGATGTTGGAGACGCCGCTGGCCAGCAGCCCGGCCTGGCGATTGGGCACATAGCCGGTGCCGGCCAGCGCCAGGCGGATGCGGTCGGCGGTCTCGCCGGCCACCAGCTGCGGCTCGCGCAGGAAGCGCGAGACCGTGATCGAGGTGACGCCTGCCGCGCGCGCCACATCCCGCAGCGTGACACGTCCGTGCCCGCGCCGGCTCTGCCGCGCGCCAGGGGCCGGCAGCGCGGCATCCGCGTCCGGCGCGATCGGATCCAGAGGGGGCAACGGGTGCTCAGCCATCAGACACCAGGGTTAGCGAGCATGGACGAACTTGTCAGCTTCAGGCAATGTTAGCGGTAACACGAAAACAGCAGCCGCGGACTAACCCTTGCAGGGCGCCGCGGCAGGCCCGAGACAAGCCTGAGGACCGACGCAAGCCATGACCCGCAAGCTGGACGAACTGCGCAGCCGTCGCTGGTATGCCGATCAAGGCATGCGCGGATTTGCGCACCGGCAGCGCATGCAGCAGATGGGCCTGCGGCGCGAGGACGTTCTCGAGCGCCCCATCATCGGCATCATCAACACCTGGAGCGATCTGTCGCCCTGCCATGCGCACCTGCGCGAGCGGGCAGAGGCCGTGCGTCGCGGTGTGCTGCTGGCCGGGGGCATGCCCTTCGAACTGCCGGCCATGAGCCTGGGCGAGGTGATGGTCAAGCCCACCACCATGCTCTATCGCAACTTCCTCGCGATGGAATGCGAAGAGCTGCTGCGCTCGCACCCGATCGACGGGGTCGTGCTGATGGGTGGCTGCGACAAGACCACCCCGGGCCTGCTGATGGGCGCCATCAGCATGGGCATCCCGGCCATCTACTGCCCGGCCGGGCCGATGCTCAACGATCGCTACCGCGGCCGCCAGGTGGGCGCCGGCACGCATACCCGCATGTTCTGGGACGAGCGCCAGGCCGGCCGCATCAGCGGCGACGAGTGGGTGCAGCTGGAAGCGCGCATGACGCGCAGCCCCGGCACCTGCAACACCATGGGCACGGCCAGCACCATGACCGGCATCGCCGAGGCGCTGGGCTTCTGCCTGCCCGGCAGCACCAGCATTCCGGCGATGGACGCCTCCCACCCGCGCATGGCCGCGCGCTGCGGCGAGCGCATCGTGCAGATGATCTGGGAAGACCTCACGCCGCAGCGCATGCTCACGCGGGCATCCTTCCTGAATGGCGCCGCCGTGCAGATGGCCCTGGGCGGCAGCACCAACGCCGCCGTGCACATCATCGCGATGGCGCGGCGCGCGCGCGTGGCGCTGTCGCTGGACGATCTGGATGCCGTGGCGCGTCGTGTGCCGGTGCTGGCCAACCTCTTCCCCAGCGGCGCGGGGCTGATGGAAGACTTCTACTACGCGGGTGGCCTGCCGGCGCTGATGAGCCGCATCCGCGAGCAGCTGCACCTGGATGAGCTGACCTGTACCGGCCAGCCCTTGCGCGCCGCCGTGGACGCGGCCGAGGTGCTGGACGAAGAGACCATCCGGCCGCTGGATCGCCCCATCAGCGACCGCCCGGCACTGGCTGTGCTGCGCGGCAATCTGGCGCCGCACGGCGCGGTCATCAAGCCCAGCGCCGCCGATCCGCGCCTGATGCAGCACAGCGGCCGGGCGCTGGTCTTCGACAGCCAGCCGCAGATGCTGGCCGCCATGGCCGACGAGCAGCTGGACTGCGACGAGAACACCGTGCTGGTGCTGCGCAACGCCGGCCCCGTGGGGGCGCCGGGCATGCCCGAATGGGGTGGCCTGCCGATCCCCCGCAAGCTGCTGAACCGTGGCGTGCGAGACCTGGTGCGCATCTCGGACGCGCGCATGAGCGGCACGCACTACGGCAGCTGCGTGCTGCACGTCAGCCCCGAGAGCGCCGTCGGCGGGCCGCTGGCGCTGGTGCAGACCGGCGACTTGATCGAGCTCGACGTGGCTGGCCGCCGGCTCGACATGCAGGTCGACGAGGCCGAGCTCGCGCGGCGCCGCGCGAGCTGGCAGCCGCCGGTGCAGCCCTTCACCCGCGGCTGGACGCGCCTGTACCAGCAGCACGTGCGCCAGGCGCATGAAGGCGCCGATCTCGATTTCCTTGACGGCGAAGGCGAGACGCCCGAGCCGGGCATCTTCTGACGCATCCGCTGCGCCGCGCCCCGAACCCTGACGATCCACCACAGGAGCCCGCGATGAACCCCTTCCGACAACTGCTGCGCGCACGCGGCGCCAAGGCCCCGGTGGGTACCTGGGTGATGTCGGCCAGCCCCATCGTGGCCGAAGCCGTGGGCATGGCCGGCTTCGACTGGGGCGTGCTGGACATGGAGCACACACCGCTGGACATGATGGAGTTGGTGCACCTGCTGCAGGCCGTGGGCAACACGAAGATGGTGCCGGTGGTGCGTGTGCCCTGGAACAACCCGGTGACCGTCAAGCGCGTGCTGGATGCCGGCGCGCAGACGCTGCTGTTCCCCTTCGTGCAGTCGGCCGAGGAAGCGCGCGCCGCCGTGCAATCCACCCGTTATCCCCCGGAAGGTTCGCGCGGCATGGCCGGCATGAGCCGCGCCTCGCGTTTCGGCACCGTGCCGGACTTCTTCAAGACCGCCAACAGGACCATCGGCGTGATCGTGCAGATCGAGACGCCGCAGGCCGCGGCGGAGCTGGAACGCATGGCCGAGGTCCCGGGCGTGGATGGCCTCTTCGTCGGGCCCGGCGATCTGTCGGGTGCGATGGGCTACCCCGGTCAGCTGACGCACCCGGAGGTGATGGCGCTGATGGCCGACCTGGCGCATCGCGCACAGAAGCTGGGCAAGCCGATCGGCACGGTGGGTGGCACGCCCGACGTGGTGACGCGCTATCGGGCGATGGGCTACGACTTCGTGGCCGTGGCCTCCGATCTCGGCCTGCTGATGCGTGGCGCGCAGGCCGTCGTGCAGGCGCTGCGCACGGCGGAAGGCGACACGCACGTCCACACGCTGCAGGAAGGCACCAAAACCGAAGGAGGCTACTGACATGGCCGCAGTCGATCTGAAGGGCGTTACCAAGAGCTATGACGGCAAGACCACCGTCATCCATGGCATCGATCTGGACATCAAGCACGGCGAGTTCGTCGTCTTCGTCGGGCCCTCGGGCTGCGGCAAGAGCACGCTGCTGCGCATGATCGCGGGGCTGGAAAGCATCTCCGGCGGCACGGTCAGCATCGATGGCACGGTGGTCAACGAGCTGCCCCCGCGCAGCCGCGACATCGCGATGGTCTTCCAGGACTACGCGCTCTATCCGCACAAGACGCTCTACGACAACATGGCCTTCGGCCTGCGCCTGCGCGGCACGCCAGAAGAGGAGATCAAGAAGCGCGTGATGAACGCTGCGCGCCTGCTGCGCATCGATCACATGCTCGATCGCCGCCCGGCGGCGCTGTCGGGCGGACAGCGCCAGCGCGTGGCCATCGGCCGTGCGATCGTGCGCGAGCCCAAGGTGTTTCTCTTCGACGAGCCCTTGTCCAACCTCGATGCGCAGCTGCGCAATGAGATGCGCACCGAGATCAAGCGCCTGCACCAGCGCCTGGGCGCGACCATCATCTACGTCACGCACGATCAGGTGGAGGCGATGACGCTGGCCGACCGCATCGCGGTGCTCTCGGCCGGGCACCGCATGCAGTACGCCACGCCCGACCAGATCTACAACCAGCCGGCGGCCCTCTTCGTGGCCGGCTTCACCGGCGCGCCGCCGATGAACCTGGTCGATTGCGCGCTGGCGGACGGTGCCGTCGATCTGGGCGGCGGCGTGCGCGTGCAGCCGCCCTCGGCGCTGGTGCAGGCCGCCTCCGGTGCCTCGAAGCTGCGTTTCGGCGTGCGGCCGGAAAACCTGCGCCTCGCGGCGGCCCCGGGCGACATCGTCGTGCCGGCGGAGGTCTCCTTGCTTGAACCGCTGGGGGCCGAGACGCTGGTCACGGTGAAGGTGGGCAGCACCGAGATGGTCGCCCGCTGTTCCGCCCAGTTCCGGGAACCTTCGGGCACACGGCTGAGCATGCACGTGAACCCGTCCCACCTGCACCTGTTCGATGCCGCCTCGGGGGCGGCAATCCGACACTGAACCCCGAGTCCGTCAAGAAGGAGAGACCCAGATGCAACGACGCCACCTCATTCCCACGATCGCGCTGCTGGCCGGCCTGGTGGGTACCAGTGCCATCGCCCAGACGACCACGCTGCGCGTGTTCTCGGGCGGCGCCAACCAGCGCCCGGATCTGATGCGCAAGCTGTTCGATCAGTACCAGGCCGCCAACCCCGGCGTGAAGATCGACATCGAGACCGGCGGCGCCACCAGCGAACTTCAGCGCCAGTACCTGAGCACGGTGCTGAACGCCAAGGATTCGGCCATCGACGTGTTCATGATTGACATCGTGAACCCGGCCCAGTACCTCTCGGCCGGCTGGATCGAGCCGCTGAACGCGTACTACAACATGAACCCGGCGGACATCAAGAAGCCCTTCCTGCCGGTCTACGGCCAGGCCAACGTGATCGACGGCAAGATCGCCGCGATGCCGGCCTTTGCCGATGCGATGTTCATGTACTACCGCAAGGACCTGCTGGAGAAGCACAAGGTCGCCGAGCCCAAGACCTGGGACGAACTCGCCGCCGCGGCGCGCAGGATCCAGCAGGCCGAGGGCAACCCCAACCTGCAGGGCCTGAGCATCCAGGGCGCGCCAATCGAAGGCGCGGTCTGCACCTTCCTGCTGCCCTACTGGGGCCAGGGCAAGGACTTCAACGATGCCGCGGGCAAGATGACGCTGGACAAGCCGGCGGCGGTGCGCGGCCTGCAGACCTGGCTGACGATGGTCGATCAGGGCGTGATCAAGCGCAACGTGGCCGAGGTCCGCACGCCCGATACCGTGAACGAGTTCAAGGCCGGGCAGGTGGTCTTCGCGATCAACTGGGGCTTCGCCTGGGACCGCTTCAAGGATGACAAGGATTCCACGGTGCAGGGCAAGGTCGGCGTGATGCCGCTGCCGGCCATGCCGGGTGGCCGCAGCGCCACCTGCGTGGGCGGCTGGCAGTGGGCGGTCAGCGCCTTCAGCAAGAGCAAGGCCGAATCGGCCAAGCTGGTGCGCTTCATGAGCAGCCCGGCGGCCAGCAAGTTCCTGGCGGTGGAAGGTTCACTGCTGCCGACCTACCCCAACGTCTACACCGACGCTGACGTGGTGAGGGCCGTGCCCTGGTTCAAGGATGCCGCTTCGGTGGTGACTGCCGGACGCAGCCGCCCGATGAGCGAGCGCTATGGCGAGGTCAGCGACACCATCCGCACGACCACCAGCGCGATCCTGGCCCGGACCAAGACGCCGCAGGAAGGCGTGGACGAGATCGAGAACCGCCTGCGCCGCGTGATGCGCTGAACGGCGAGCCCGAAGCCACCTTCCCGGTCCACGGGAGGGTGGCCAGCGCCCAGAGAAGGCGCAGACCGAACGACGAGGAGTCAAACCCATGAGCACCCTCGACCGACTGCGTGACCCGAGCGAGAAGACGCTCGGTGTCATGCTGCTGGCGCCGGCCTTCCTGCTGCTGGTGCTGATCGTTGTGTATCCGATCGGCAAGCTGATCTTCAACAGCTTCTTCGATCTGCGCCTGTCGGGCGGCGGCAGCGGCCTCAAGTTCGTCGGCCTGGAGAACTACCAGCTCGCCCTGACGGACAAGGACTTCTGGAACGCCACGAAGAATACGGTGCTGATCACGCTGATCACGGTGCCGGGCGCGCTGGTGGTCGGCATGGGCCTGGCGATGCTGGCCAACCTGCCCTTCAAGCGCAAGTGGCCCGTGCGCCTGGCGCTGCTGCTGCCCTGGGCGCTGCCCTTGTCCTTTGCCGGCCTGATCTTCGCGTGGTTCTTCCACACCGAATACGGCGTGGTCAACGATGTGCTGCGCATCTTCGGCAAGGACGAGCAGACCATGTGGCTGCTCAGCCCCACCTGGGCCTTCACGGCGATCTGCCTGACCATCATCTGGAAGACCAGCTCCTTCATGGCGCTGATCCTGCTGGCGGGTCTGCAGATGATTCCCAAGTCCCTGTACGAGGCTGCGGAAGTGGACGGCGCCAGCAAGTGGCAGCAGTTCTGGCAGATCACCATCCCGATGCTCATGCCCAGCATCATCGTGGCGCTGATCTTCCGCACCATCACCGCGCTGCAGACCTTCGACATCCCCTACACCATGACCAAGGGCGGCCCGGGCAACAGCACCGAGACCCTGGCCATGCTGATCCACAAGACGACCATCGACTACCTGGACGTGGGCTACGGCTCCACGCTGGCGGTCTGCATGTTCGTGCTCTCGCTGTTTGTCACCGGCTTCTACCTGAAGCGCATCGGGAGGAACGCATGACCGCAACCGCCACCACCCAGGCCCCCGCGCCTGCCATCCCGGGCGCTCCGGGCCTGCAAGGCCGGGTGCTGATCTTCATCGCCGCCGCCATCGTGGTGGTCAACGGCTTCTTTCCGGCCGTGTGGATCCTGCTGACCTCGCTGAAGACCGAGGCCGAGCTGGTGAGCAAGCCCATCACCTACCTGCCGCACAACCCGACGATGGCCAACTATGTGCAGGCCTTCCAGGATCAGCCGCTGCTGCTGTATCTGGGCAACAGCTTCATGGTGGCCGTGGTCTCCACGATCGTGTCGCTCTTCGTCGCGGCGCTGGCCGCCTATGCCATCGCGCGCCTGAACCTGAAGCGCCGCCAGCTGATCCTGACCTGCATCGTGGCCTCCAGCATGTTCCCGCTGGTGACGCTGCTGGTGCCGATCTTCGAGACCATGCGCGCGCTGGGGCTGCTGAACACCTACACGGCGCTGGTGCTGCCCTACACGGTGCTGAATCTGCCGGTGTGCACGCTGGTGCTGGTGAGCTTCTTCCAGAGCATCCCCAAGGACCTGGAGAACGCGGCCATGATCGACGGCTGCACGCGGCTGGGCGCGCTGTGGCGCGTGGTGGTGCCGCTGGCGGCGCCAGGTGTCTTCACGGCCGGCATCCTGGCCTTCGTGAACGCATGGGATGAGTTTCTGCTGGCGCTGTCACTGAATTCCTCGGCCTCGATGCGCACGGTGCCGGTGGGGATCACGCTGTATCAAGGCGAGTTCACGTTTCCGTGGCCCATCATCTCGGCAGCGCTGATCGTCGCGATCGTGCCGATTGCGGTGTTGATCGCGGTGTTCCAGGAGCGTGTGGTGGGGGGGCTGACGCAGGGTGGGTTGAAGGGGTGAGTTGTTCCTCGTCAGTGATGCGGCTTGGCTTGTGTGGCGTCTCTGATCTGCGCCTCGCGGGGCCGCGGCCACGGGGTGACCCTCTTCGCTCATGTCCTCCTGTCCGGCCTGCGGCCGGCCATTCCCCCTTTACTTCGCTGCGAGGGTCACCCCATGTCCGCGGCCTGGCAACGGAGTAGCAGTCGAACACTTGAAGTCACTGTGTTCCCTCTCTTCGAGCGCCGTGCCGGTTCCGGCGGCGGCCAAACGGGTAGGGGGTGTAGCG
The DNA here is from genome assembly GCA_016790225.1 of Rubrivivax sp. The sequence continues at coordinate 3,361 of JAEUOZ010000061.1, read as the reverse complement.
AAGTAAAGGGGGGAATTGTTACGGCCGAAGGCGGTAACAAGGAGGACATGAGCGGAACCCCCTACCCGTTTGGCCGCCGCTTGCGCAAGAGCTGGAGTGGGTCTCCAGCCAGGCGACTCAGGGCATTGAAAAGGAGAGACTAATGATCCGCTACGGCATCATCGGCTGCGGCAGCATGGGCCGCGAACACATGCTCAACCTCTATGCGATGGGCGGAGCGGTCGTGACCGCCATCGCTGATCCGCACGAGCCCAGCCGCGCGGCGGCGGCGGCCCTGGTCGATGGCTGGAAGCCCCGCCTCTTCGAGCAGCACCAGGATCTGCTGGGCAGCGGCCTGTGCGACGCCGTCATCATCGCCTCGCCCAACTTCACGCACGTGGCCATCATGCGCGATGCGCTGGCCACCGATCTGCACATCCTCGTCGAGAAGCCGCTGGTCACCCGCATCGAGGATGGCATCGATCTGGTCGAGCGAGAGAAGGCGCGAAACGCGAAGGGCAGGATCGTCTGGGTGGCGCAGGAATACCGCTACATGCCGCCCGTGGCCGAGGCCATACGCCTCACGCACGAAGGCGCACTGGGGACCGTGCACCAGGTGGCCATCCGCGAGCACCGCGAGCCCTTCTATCCCAAGGTGGGCGACTGGAACCGCTTCAGCGCCAACACCGGCGGCACCCTGGTCGAGAAGTGCTGCCACTACTTCAACCTCATGGACCTGATCCTGAAGGAGCAGCCGCTGCGCGTCTTTGCCAGCGGCGGGCAGCGCGTCAACCACCTCGACGAAAGCTACGACGGCCGCCGCCCCGACATCCTGGACAGCGCCTACGTCGTCGTCGAATATCCCAGCGGCGCGCGTGCGCTGCTGGATCTGTGCATGTATGCCGAGAACTCGCTGGACAACGAACACGTCACCATCGTCGGCAGCGAAGGCAAGATCGAATCGCTGCTGCCTTCGGGCGTGCTGCGCGTGGGCCGCCGCGAGGACTGGGGCAAGCGCGAGACCTGGGGCCAGCCTTCCGGCACCGGCCGCGGCGTGGCCGTGCGCCAGGTGCGCGACACCAACATCAAGTATCTCGGCCAGCACTTCGGCGCCAGCTACGTCGAACACGAGCGCTTTGCGCGTGCGGTCCGCGAAGGGCTGCCGGCGGAGATCCCGCTGGAAGAGGGCCTGCGTGCCGTGGCCACGGGGCTGGCAGCGCACCGCAGCATCGAGCTCGGCCGCGTGGTCGCGATGAACGAGATCCTGCCCGCGGGCTGGTGAGGAGCAGACCATGCAGCAGGCTGTCTACCCGTCCTTGAAGGACCGTGTCGTCTTCATCAGCGGCGGCTCTTCCGGCATTGGCGCCGAGCTGGTGCGCGCCTTCGCGGCACAGGGCTCGCGCGTGGCCTTCTGCGGCACCCGGCCCGATGGCGGCCAGGCGCTGATCGACGAGATCGTGGCGGCTGGCCAGCCACGCCCCTGGTACGGCGCGGTCGATGTGCGCGATGCGACCGCCTACCAGGAGCTGCTGCGCCGCGCCATCGACGAGCTGGGTGCCATCCGCGTGCTGGTGAATAACGCCGGACGCGATGATCGGCACGCGATGGAAGACGTGACGCCCGAGTTCTGGGACGACCGCCTGGCGCTGAACCTGAAGCACTACTTCTTCGCCATCCAGGCCGTCGCGCCCGGCATGGCTGCCGCGGGCGGCGGCTCGGTTGTCAACATGGGCTCAGTCAGCTGGATGCGCGGGCGCCCGCTGCTGGCGGGCTACACCACGGCCAAGGCTGGCATCCTGGGCCTCACGCGCACGCTGGCGCGCGAGCTGGGCCCGCGCAACATCCGCGTGAATGCGCTGGTGCCCGGCGCCATCGTCACCGACCGCCAGACCACGCTGCACCGCGACCCAGTGGCCGATCAGCAGTTCCTGGATGCGCAGTGCCTGAAGATCCGGCTCGACCCCGGCCACGTCGCCCGCCCCACGCTCTTCCTGGCCGCCGACGATTCCGACGGCATGACCGGCCAGCACGTGCTGGTGGATGCAGGGATCGCGCAGCAGTCGGTGATCACCTGAGGGCGGGCGCTGGCGACCGGCAACGGCTTCAGGGCGCAGCGGCCCAGTCGGCCAGGTGCAGGCCGGGCACCTGCGCGAACTCGCGCGTGTTGTGCGTGACGAGCGGGGCGTTCAGGCTCAGCGCGTGGGCGGCGATCATCATGGCCATCGCGCCGATGGGGGTGCCACGGCGCTCCAGTTCGGCGCGCAACGCCCCGTAAGTCCAGCCAGCAGCCTCGTCGAAGGGCAGCACCTCCAGTGGCGCCAGGAACATCTCCAGCGCCTGCCGGTTGCGCGCCGAGCCGCTCTTGGCCACGCCCCAGGCCAGTTCGGCCACCACCACGCTGCTCAGGCCGATCTCACCCAGCCGGTGCTGCCGGAAGCGCGCCAGAACCTCGGGCGGCCGGGCATTGATGACGTAGATGCAGATGCTGGTGTCCAGCAGCATCATGGTCGCCGCGCCTTGGCGGGCTTTGCCGCCTTGCGCGCCGGCCCGGGTGCGGCGGCGATGGCCGGGCGGGCCTGTACGGCAGGCTGTTCGCGCTGCAGCGTGAAGCCGGGCTCGAAGGCGGCCAGGCCGTCTTCGAGCGTCTGCCAGGGGTCGTCCAGCGGCAGCAGCAGCACGCCGTTGCCGAAGTGCCGCACAGCCACTTCGGTGCCCGCGAAGCGGAACTGCTTGGGCAGCCGGACGGCCTGGCTGCGGCCGGACTGGAACAATCGGGCGGTGTCCATGACGATGGGGCCTCCGGCGTGGATGATGCCTACCAATGCTAGCTACCGCGAATGCCGGCGTCCATGGCGGCAGCGCACACGGCAGCAAGAGCTGGCTGTCGCCCAGCAGCTCGCGCCGCGCGCGCGGCGACAGGCCTTCGCCCTCGACCAAGGGCTTGTCCGCTAGGAGTCTGCGCGGCAGAACCGGGTAGATCCTGATGCCCAGTGGCATGCGGCATGCGTTGAAGGGGCATGCCTGGAAGCTATCGCCCCTACGAACCTGACCAAGTGATGTTGCTGCCGGCGGCGCCGCAAGACTGGCTGCCGGCGGGCCACTTGGCCCACTTCATCAACGACACGGTCGACGCGCTGGATCTCAAGGCGTTCTATGCACGCTACGAAGGCGGCGGCTCACGCAAGCAGCCGTTTCACCCGGCCATGATGGTCAAGGTGCTGGTCTACGCCTACGCCACGGCCGTGTTCAGCTCACGCAAGATCGAGCGCCGGCTGCACGAGGACCTGGCGTTTCGGATGCTGGCTGCGGGCAACTTCCCGCGCCATCGCACGATCTGCGACTTCCGCGCGTTCCACCTCAAGGAGCTGTCGGAGCTGTTCGC
>JAEUOZ010000059.1 GCA_016790225.1 Rubrivivax sp. | reverse complement strand
CAACCGCGGCGCGTCGGCGTCGGCCTGGCCTTCGCCTTCGGCCTGGTGATCGACGTGCACAACGGCGCCGTGCTCGGCCAGCACGCGCTGGCCTACACGCTGCTGTCCTTCTTCGCGGTGACGATCCACCGCCGGCTGCTGTGGTTCACCGTGCCGTCGCAGGCGGTGCAGATCCTGCCGCTGTTCCTCGCCGCGCACCTGGTGTCGCTAATCGTGCGCATGATCGCCGGCGGAATGTTTCCGGGATGGGAATTTTTGCTCGCGCCGCTGTTCGAAGCGCTGCTGTGGCCGCTCGCCGTCTGGCTGCTGCTTGCGCCGCAACGCCGGCCGCCGGACCCAGATCAAAACCGACCTCTATGACCGAGTTGAGGGACATCGAGCGCGAACTCGGCAGCTTTCGCATGCGCCTCGCCGCTGCGGCGCTGTTCGTGCTGTTCTGCTTCGGCCTGCTCGCAGCGCGGCTCGTCTACCTGCAGGTGATCCGCCACGAGGAACTGGCGACCCAGGCCGAGGCGAACCGCATCGCCGTGCTGCCCATCGTCCCCAACCGCGGCCTGATCCTGGACCGCAACGGCGTCGTGCTCGCCGACAACTACTCCGCCTACACGCTGGAGATCACGCCGTCCAAGCTGGCCGCGAGCGTGGAAGAGACCATCGACGCGCTGGCGCAGGTGATCGACATCCAGCCGCGCGACCGCAAGCGCTTCAAGCGCCTGGCCGAAGAGGGCAAGAACTTCGAGTCGCTGCCCATCCGCTCGCGCCTCACCGACGAGGAGGTCGCGCGCTTCACTGCGCAGCGCTTCCGCTTCCCGGGCGTCGAGATCAAGGCGCGCCTGTTTCGCAACTACCCGCTGGGCGAGACCGCGAGCCACCTGATCGGCTACATCGGTCGCATCAACCCGGCGGAGAAGGCGGCCATCGACGAGACCGAGGCCGCGCCCAACTACCGCGGCACCGAGTACATCGGCAAGCTCGGCATCGAGCAGAGCTATGAGGCCGAGCTGCACGGCTCGACCGGCTTCGAGGAGATCGAGACCACGGCCGGCGGGCGCGCGGTGCGCCGGCTGCAGAGCAACGCCGCGATCCCCGGCAACAAGCTCAGCTTGTCGATCGACATCCGGCTGCAGGCGCTGGTCGAGCAGCTCTACGGCGAGCGTCGCGGCGCCTTCGTCGCCATCGACCCGCGCAACGGCGAGATCCTGGCCTTCGTCAGCAAGCCCAACTTCGACCCCAACCTGTTCGTCGACGGCATCGACGCCGAGAACTGGAAGGCCTTGAACGAGTCGCTCGACAAGCCGCTGCTCAACCGTGCGCTGCGCGGCGCCTACCCGCCGGGATCGACCTACAAGCCGCTGATGGCGCTGGCGGCGCTGACGCTGGGCAAGCGCACGCCGCAGCAGGCGATCTCCGACCCGGGCTACTTCTGGTTCGGCAACCACAAGTTCCGCGACGACAAGGAGGGTGGCCATGGCGCGGTGGACATGTACAAGTCCATCGTCCAGTCCTGCGACACCTACTACTACACGCTGGCCAACGACCTGGGCGTCGATGCGATGCACGACTTCATGAAGCCGCTGGGCCTGGGGCAGCTCACCGGCATCGACATTCATGGCGAGGTCAAGGGCCTGCTGCCGTCGACGGCCTGGAAGAAGGCCGCCTACCGGCGCAAGGAACAGCAGAAGTGGTACGCCGGCGAGACCATCTCGCTGGGCATCGGCCAGGGCTACAACGCATTCACGATGCTGCAACTGGCCGACGCCACCGCGGCCGTGGCTACCGGCGGCCAGCGCTACGTGCCGCGCCTGGCGCGCGAGATCGAGGACTTCGAGACCCGCACGACGCGGCGCATCTCGGGCCAGGCGCTGACCCCGCTGCCGTGGAATCCGGAACACGTGGCCTTCATCCACCAGGCGATGTACGGCGTGACGCAGGAAGGCACCTCGGCGCGCGTGTTCGCGCGCGCGCCGTACAAGACCGGCGGCAAGACCGGCACGGCGCAGGTCATCGCCATCGGCAAGGACGAGAAGTACGACGCCAAGGCGATCGACGAGCGCCATCGCGACCATGCGCTCTACACCGCATTCGCGCCGCTGGACGAGCCGCGCATCGCCATCGCGATGGTGGTCGAGAACGCCGGCTTCGGCGCCGCCGCCGCGGCGCCGATCGCGCGCCGCGTCTTTGACTACGTGCTGCTGGGCAAGTATCCAAGCGAGGAGGACATCGCCGCCACGCAGCGCGGCCAGTCCACCGTGCCCATCGGCGTGCAGCGCGACGCCGCGAGCGTGCCGCTGCCCGGCGCCCCGGCCAACCTGCCGCCGGCGGCAGCGCCGGACATCGTTGCCGCGAGCGCGAGCAGCACGGCGCCGGCCATGCCGGCCAAGGCGCCATGAGCGTCGTCTTCGACAAGCCCTCGCTGTGGACTCGGCTGCGGCCGGTGTTCAGCGGTTTCGACGGCCCGCTGGCGTTGGCGATCGCGCTCCTCGCCGCCGGTGGCCTGGTGACGATGTACTCGGCCGGCTTCGACAGCGGCACGCGCTTTGGCAGCCATGCGCGCAACATGTTGCTCGCCCTCGGCGTCCTCTTCGTCGTCGCCCAGATCCCGCCACAGCGCCTGGCACGCCTCGCGGTGCCGCTGTATGCGGCCGGCGTCGCGCTGCTCGTCGCGACCATGCTCTTCGGCGTGACCAAGAAGGGCGCGACGCGCTGGCTGCATGTCGGCGTCGACATCCAGCCCTCGGAGGTCCTGAAGATCGCGATGCCGCTGATGCTCGCCTGGTGGTTCCAGCGCCGCGAAGGCCAGTTGCGCGCGCTGGACTTCGTCGCCGCGCTGCTGCTGCTCGCGCTGCCGGTAGGGCTGATCGTCAAGCAGCCCGACCTCGGAACCGCGATCCTCGTGCTCTCGGCGGGTCTGTACGTGATCTTCTTCGCCGGCCTGTCCTGGCGCCTGATCATCCCGGTGCTGCTGCTCGGCGGCGCGGCGATCACCGCGGTCATCGTGTCCGAGGAGCGCATCTGCCAGCCCGAGGTCAAGTGGCCGCTGCTGCGCGACTACCAGAAGCATCGCGTCTGCACGCTGCTCGATCCGACCAAGGACCCGCTGGGCAAGGGCTTCCACATCATCCAGGGCGGCATCGCCATCGGCTCGGGCGGGCTCACCGGCAAGGGCTTCATGAAAGGCACGCAGACGCACCTCGAGTTCATCCCCGAGCGGACGACGGACTTCATCTTCGCCGCCTTCGCCGAGGAATTCGGCTTCGCCGGCGCGGCGGCGCTGATCCTCGGGTTCATCTTCCTGATCCTGCGCGGGCTGATGATCGCCGCCGAGGCGCCGACGCAGTTCGCACGCCTGCTCGCCGGCGCGGTGACGCTCTCGTTCTTCACCTACGCCTTCGTCAACATGGGTATGGTCAGCGGCATCCTGCCGGTCGTGGGCGTGCCGCTGCCCTTCATCAGCTACGGCGGCACGGCGATGGTCACGCTGGGGCTGGGCCTGGGCATCCTGATGTCGGTGTCCAAGAGCCGGCGTCTGATGCAGAGCTGAAGCCCCGGATCAGCCTTCGCCCTCGGGGTTGGCCGCTGGGTGCACCGCGGGCAGGCGGCGGGGGAAGCGCACCGTGAACAAGGCACCCGGGCCACCGCCGGGATGCCGCGTCTGCGCCTCGCTGACGCTGATTTCGGCGTCATGGTTCGCAGCGATCTCCAGCACGATCGCCAGGCCCAGGCCGGTGCCATCCACGCCCGTGCCCAGCGCGCGGTAGAAGGGCTGGAAGATCAGCTCCCGTTCGGCCGCCGGGATGCCCGGCCCGGAGTCCTCGACCTGCAGCACCACCACCTGGCCGAACGGATCCGGCAGAACACGCGCCGTGACCAGCCCGCCATCGGGCGTGTACTGCAAGGCGTTGTCGATGAGGTTGCGCACCAGCTCGCCCACGAGGATCGGCTGGCCCATCATCTGCGCCCCGGCCTCGGGATCGGCGCCCTCGTAACCCAGGTCGATGCGCTTGTCCATCGCCTTGGGCACGAAGTCGCGCACGGCATCGCGCACCAGCTCGGCCAGATCCAGCTGCTGCTGGCGGTTGGCCATCTCGCGGTCTTCGGCGCGGGCCATCGCCAGCAGCTGGTTCACCGAGTGCGCCGCGCGCTGGCTGGAGACGGCGATCTGCTCCAGCGCCTGCTTCAGCGCCACCGGATCGCGCTGGCCGGCATCGATCTCGCGCACGGCCAGCTCGGCCTGCGTGCGCAGCCCGGCCAGCGGCGTCTTCAGCTGATGCGCCGCATCGGCCAGGAAGTGTTTCTGCGATGCGATGGACTGGTCCAGCCGGCCCAGCAGATCGTTGATGGCGCGCACCAGCGGGGCCACTTCCTCGGGTGCGTCGGTCTCGTCGATCGGACTGAGGTCGTTGCTGTCGCGCCCGCGGATGCGCAGCTGCAGCCGCTTGAGCGGCGAGAGCCCGCGCGCCAGCGCCGACCAGACCAGCAGCACCGCCAGCGGCAGGATGATGAACTGGGGCAGGATCACGCCCTTGACGATCTCGGTGGCCAGGCGCGAGCGCTTCTGCAGCGTCTCCGCCGTCTGCACCAGCACGCCGCGGCTCTGCGGGTCGCCGGGGATGGGCACCCACTGATAGGCCACGCGCACGCGGTCCTCGCCCATCATCTCGTCGCGAAACTTCAGGCCCGGCACGCGCAGCGATTCTTCCGGCACGGGCAGGTCGCGGTCGCCCGCGATCACCTCGCCCCGTGCACCCAGCACCTGGATGAAGACCTGATCGATGTCGTCCTGTCGCAGCAGGCGCAGAGCAGCAAGCTCGGCGACCTTCACGCGCGGCACGTCGCCGGGCCGGGCCACCGTTTCGATGACGATCTGCCGCGCGATCAGGCTGGTGTGTTCGCCGAGTTCGCGGTCGTAGGGCTGGTTGGCGATGTCGCCGGCCACCACCCCCGTGACGACCAGGCTCATCGGCCACAGCAGCAGCAACGGCGCGAGCATCCAGTCGAGGATCTCGCCGAACAGGGAGCGCTGGTCGCGTCGCTCCGAACTCACCACGTGGCCTTGCCCCGGCTGCGCGCGACGGCTGCGCGCATGAGGAAGCCCGCCGGCCCCGCCAGCAGGGCCGTGGGCGCAGGCGACATCAAGCCGCTATCTTCTCGAGGCAATAGCCCAGGCCGCGCACCGTGGCAATGCGCACGGGGCCCTGCTCGATCTTCTTGCGCAGGCGGTGGATGTACACCTCGATCGCATTGGTGCTGACCTCTTCGCCCCACTCGCACAGGCGCTCGACGAGCTGATCCTTGCTGACCAGCCGCCCCGCGCGCTGCAGCAGCACTTCAAGCAGGCTCAGCTCGCGCGCCGAGAGCTCGATCATCTGGTCGTCGAAATAAGCCACCCGGCCCGTGGCATCAAAGGTCAGCGGGCCGTGCTTGATGATCGAGGAAGCGGTGCCCAGGCCGCGCCGCGTCAGCGCGCGCACCCGCGCCTCAAGCTCCTGCAGCGAGAACGGCTTGGCCATGTAGTCGTCGGCGCCCAGATCCAGGCCCTTGACGCGTTGTTCCACGCTGTCGGCAGCGGTGAGGATCAGCACCGGCACCGAAGAGCCCCGCGCGCGCAGCTTGCGCAGCACCTCCAGGCCATGCAGCTTGGGCAGCCCCAGATCCAGGATCAGCAGGTCGAATTCGTGCGAGGCCAGCGCGGCATCGGCTTCCGTCCCGCTGGCGACCTGATCCACCGCGTACCCGGTGGCGCGCAAGGAGCGCAACAGCCCGTCGGCCAGCACCTGATCGTCTTCTGCAATCAAGATTCTCATCGCCTGTGTCTCCTGTTGATGCCACGCCACCGGCCGCCTGTGCGCGGCGGCGCGATGCGCCGGCCCGGGCTATCCCACGATTCTAGGCAGCAAGCCCCGGTTCAACGCATCTCAAGTGCCCCTTGTGAGCCCCGGGATTCCCCCTCCAGGGCCTGTACAGAAAAACAACTGTACAAAACAACAGCTCGATGAAATACTGCACACTCAGCAAGGAGCAGCTAACGATGGACGCACCCGTGAAGGCATTGAATACCGAGAAAGCCAAGGCCCTCCAGGCCGCGCTGGCCCAGATCGAAAAGCAGTTCGGCAAGGGCTCGATCATGCGCCTGGGCGAAGGCGAGAAGATCGAAGACATCCAGGTCGTCTCCACGGGCTCGCTGGGGCTGGATATCGCCCTGGGCGTCGGTGGCCTGCCGCGCGGCCGCGTGGTCGAGATCTACGGGCCTGAATCTTCCGGCAAGACCACGCTCACGCTGCAGGTCATCGCCGAGATGCAGAAGCTCGCCGGCACCTGCGCGTTCATCGATGCCGAGCACGCGCTGGATGTCCAGTATGCGCAGAAGCTGGGCGTCAACCTGCAGGAGCTTCTGATCTCTCAGCCCGATACCGGTGAACAGGCGCTCGAGATCGTGGATGCCCTCGTGCGCTCGGGTTCGGTCGATCTGATCGTCATCGATTCCGTGGCCGCGCTCACACCCAAGGCGGAAATCGAAGGCGAGATGGGCGATTCCCTGCCCGGTCTGCAGGCCAGGCTGATGAGCCAGGCCCTGCGCAAGCTCACCGCCACGATCAAGAAGACCAACTGCATGGTCATCTTCATCAACCAGATCCGCATGAAGATCGGCGTGATGTTCGGCAGCCCGGAAACCACCACGGGCGGCAACGCCTTGAAGTTCTACGCTTCCGTGCGCCTGGACATCCGCCGCACGGGCAGCATCAAGAAGGGTGACGAAGTCATCGGCAGCGAGACCAAGGTCAAGGTCGTCAAGAACAAGGTCAGCCCGCCTTTCAAGACCGCTGAATTCGACATCCTCTACGGCGAAGGCATCAGCCGCGAAGGCGAGATCGTCGACATGGGCGTGACGGCCCGTGTGGTCGAGAAGAGCGGCGCCTGGTACGCCTACAACGGCGAGAAGATCGGCCAGGGCAAGGACAACGCGCGCGAGTTCCTGCGCGAGAACCCGGATCTGGCCCGCGAGATCGAGAACAAGATCCGTGAGTCGCTCGGCATTCCCGCCGCCGGCAGCCCGGCAGGACAAGCCGCGGACGAATGAGGGCTCAGCGCTCGCCTCAGCGTTCGCGTCAGCCTCCGCTCAGCGCCTGCGTCTGCCTCAGCGTCTAGCTCAGCGCCAGCTCGACAGCCTGACGGGCATTGACGTTCTGGCGCTGCGCTGAGCCTGGTCATCCTCGATGTCGAACGCACGCGTCAGAAGGCTCAGCCTCAAGGCCAAGGCGCTGCAGTGGCTGGCCCAGAGGGAGCACTCGCACCAGGAGCTGGAGCGCAAGCTGCTTCACTGGCTTGAGAACGAATCCCGCGGGCCGCGCGGCGCTGACGGCCGCCCGCTTGCCGACGCCCACCTTGCCGACACCCCCCGTCGTGCCGACGTCCAGGCTGCGGACGACCGCCGTACCGAGGTCCAGCAGCTGCTGCAGGAGCTGACGGAAGCCGGTCTGCTGAACGCGCAGCGATTCATCGAGTCCCGTCTCCATGTGCGTGCGTCCCGATTCGGCAACCTGCGCATCCGCGCGGAACTCGCCCACCACGGCCTGCGGCTTGACGATGCCGACAAGCAGGCGCTTCAGGCCAGCGAACTCTCGCGGGCGCTTGCCGTCCTCAAGACCCGGTTCGGATCTGCTCATTGCGCTGAGAGCCCGCTGAACGCGCTCGAGGCCAGCGAGCTCCGGCGTCGCCAGCGCTTTCTGGCCAGCCGCGGCTTTTCAGCACAAACCATCTCCCGGGCGCTCAAGCTCCCTGCTGATTCGGAGCCGGCACCCGCTGACTGAGCGTTATCGGCCTGAGCGTCCCCCGACACTACGGCTCAGCGGCGCAGCGCCCTGGCGAACCTGCAGCCGGCAATCCGCAGCGACCGGCCGGGAGCAGCGAAACCGCATGCTAGAGTGACTCGGCCTCTTGGCCAGGGCGCCTGAAGCGCTCCAGCAGCGGGGCAGAGCAACTCCCCGGCGGCCTGCCCGCCCGAACGTGTCGCGCCATGCGCGTCAGCAACCCGCCAAGAAACCTGCACAGAATGCCTGCCGCTTCGCCCGACGGCCCTGTGTGATGACGCCGCGCGCCGCAACCCCCACTCCAAGGCCCCTCAGCAAGGTCCGACCATGAAGATCCACGAGTATCAAGGCAAAGAACTTCTGCGCCAGTTCGGCGTTCCGGTGCCGCGCGGCTACCCCGCCTTCAGCGTGCAGGAGGCCACCGAGGCCGCACAGAAGCTGGGGGGGAGCGTCTGGGTCGTCAAGGCCCAGATCCACGCTGGCGGACGCGGCAAGGGCGGCGGCGTGAAGCTCGCGCGCGCCATGCCGGACGTCAAGGTCCTGGCCGGCGAAATCCTCGGCATGCAGCTCAAGACTCACCAGACGGGCCCGGAAGGCCAGAAGGTGCGTCGCCTGCTCATCGAAGAGGGCGCGGACATCAAGAAGGAGTACTACGCGGCCGCGCTGACCGATCGCGCGACGCAGAAGGTCGCGATGATGGCCAGCTCCGAAGGTGGCATGGACATCGAGGAAGTCGCCCACAGCACCCCCGAGAAGATCATCAAGGTCTTCGTCGATCCGCAGATCGGGCTGACCGACGAGCAGGCTCAGCAGCTCGCCGATGGCATCGGCGTCCCGGCAGCCAGCCAGGCCCAGGCTCGTGATGTCTTCAAGAAGCTGTACGACTGCTACATGAAGACCGACGCCAGCCTCGCCGAGATCAATCCACTGATCCTGGAGGGCAACGGCAACATCAAGGCGCTGGACGCAAAATTCAACTTCGACTCCAACGCGCTGTTCCGCCACCCTGAGATCGTCGCGTACCGGGATCTGGACGAAGAAGACCCGGCGGAAGTGGAAGCCAGCAAGTTCGACCTCAGCTACATCAGCCTGGACGGCAATATCGGCTGTCTGGTGAACGGTGCCGGCCTGGCCATGGCCACGATGGACACCATCAAGCTGTTCGGCGGCGAGCCCGCCAACTTCCTCGATGTCGGCGGAGGTGCCACGGCAGAGAAGGTGACCGAGGCCTTCAAGATCATGCTGGCCAACAAGAACGTCAAGGGCATCCTGGTCAACATCTTCGGCGGCATCATGCGCTGCGACACCATCGCCGAGGGCGTCATCGCCGCCTGCAAGGCCGTGAGCCTGAGCGTTCCGCTGGTGGTGCGCATGAAGGGCACGAACGAAGACCTTGGCAAGAAGATGCTGGCCGAATCCGGCCTGCCCATCATCAGCGCCGACACGATGGCCGAAGCGGCCACCAAGATCGTCGCTGCCGTCAAGTAACCCGCCCTAACGACCAAGAGCATCTGACATGAGCATCCTCATCAACAAGGACACCAAGGTCATCACCCAGGGCATCACGGGCAAGACCGGGCAGTTCCACACGCGCATGTGCCGCGATTACGCCAACGGCAAGAACTGCTTCGTCGCCGGCGTCAATCCGAAGAAGGCCGGCGAAGACTTCGAAGGCATTCCCATCTTCGCCAGCGTCAAGGACGCCAAGGCCCAGACCGGCGCTTCCGTCAGCGTGATCTACGTGCCTCCCGCGGGCGCCGCCGCCGCCATCTGGGAAGCTGTCGAGGCCGATCTCGATCTGGCCATCTGCATCACCGAAGGCATCCCCATCCGCGACATGCTGGACGTGCGCAACCGCATGAAGGCCAAGGAAGCCGCTGGCGGCAAGCGCACGCTGCTGCTGGGCCCCAACTGCCCGGGCACCATCACGCCCGAAGAGATCAAGATCGGCATCATGCCGGGCCACATCCACCGCAAGGGCCGCATCGGCGTGGTCAGCCGCTCCGGCACGCTCACCTATGAGGCGGTCGCGCAGCTCACCGAGATCGGCCTGGGGCAAAGCAGCGCCGTGGGTATCGGCGGCGACCCGATCAACGGGCTGAAGCACATCGACGTGATGCGCCTGTTCAATGACGATCCTGACACCGATGCCGTGATCATGATCGGCGAAATCGGCGGCCCGGATGAGGCAGAAGCTGCGCGCTGGTGCAAGGACCACATGAAGAAGCCCGTGGTCGGCTTCATTGCCGGCGTCACTGCTCCCCCGGGCAAGCGCATGGGCCACGCCGGCGCGCTGATCAGCGGCGGCGCCGATACGGCAGACGCCAAGCTGGCCATCATGGAAGAGTGCGGCTTCAAGGTGACGCGCAACCCGTCGGAAATGGGCCGCCTGCTGAAGTCGCTGATCTGACGGCCTGAGCGCAGACGCCCACAGAAGCCGCCTTCCCGGGCGGCTTTTTTCTGGCCGCTGGCGGCTGACGCGCCTCAGAAGCAAATGTGGCTTTGCCACTTTGCTTGAACCCCCGCGGGGGGCGGGCTGGGCGCAGCCCGGCCCTGGGGGCCCTCTGTAGTTTCCCGCACTGAACCCGGCGTCTCGCGTCCTACACTGCGGCGCGCCAAACGAGGAGAACACCCGATGATGGAGATGATCAGCAGCCCCCAGTTCTGGGTCGCCGTGGGCCAGATCATCATGATCGACATCCTGCTGGGTGGCGACAATGCTGTCGTCATTGCGCTGGCCTGCCGCAAGCTGCCGCCCGCGCAGCGCACCAAGGGCATCCTGTGGGGCACTGCCGGCGCGATCATCCTGCGTGTGATCCTGATCTTCTTCGCGCTGACCCTGCTGAAGATTCCCTTCCTCAAGCTGATCGGCGCGCTGCTGCTGATCTGGATCGGCATCAAGCTGCTCATGCCCCAGGATGACGAAGAGCACGGCAACATCCAGGCCAGCGACAAGCTCTGGGCCGCGGTCAAGACCGTGATCGTCGCGGATCTGGTGATGAGCGTGGACAACGTGATCGCCATTGCCGGCGCAGCCGAAACGGCCGGCGGCGATCACACCATGCCACTGGTGATCTTCGGTCTGCTCGTCAGCATCCCCATCATCGTCTGGGGCAGCCAGCTGGTGATCAAGCTCATGGACCGCTTCCCGGTCATCATCACCGCAGGCGGCATGCTGCTAGGCTGGATCGCCGGCACGATGGCCGTCACGGACCCCGCTCTTGCGGGCTGGCTGCCCCAGGCCGCCGACGCCGCAGGTAGCGCCTCCAGCATCCCCTCCACCTTGAGCTATGGCGCAGGTGTCTCGGGCGCGCTGCTGGTCCTCGCGCTGGCCACCGTGATGAAGAAGTCCGGCTCGCGCCCGCCGGGCTAGGAGCGTGGGCGGCCACGGGCGTCCCGAACATGAACGCTCTGCCTGCCGGCACCACGATCGCCGACCACGTCCTCTTGAAGCAAGTCGGCCTGGGCCGCCAGGGTGTGGTCTTCCGGGCGCAGCACCTGCCGACGGGAACCCTGCGCGCGCTGAAGCTGACCACCGCGCGCCCCGAAGAGCCGTCGCCCCAACCCATCCTGCGCCTGGAACATCCGCACATCGTCAAGACCTGGGACAGCGGGAGGCAAGCCGGTTGGGATTGGGTGGCCACCGAGTGGATCGCCGGCCACGACCTGACCCGCTACGCGCACCGGGACCGCCTGCTGCCGGAAGCCCTGGCCGTCGACGTCGCCTTCAAGCTCGCCCAGGCGCTGGACCACGCGCACCGGCTCGGCATCACCCACCGCGACCTCAAGCCCGCCAATGTGCGCATTCATCTGCCGTTGGGCGTGGTCAAGCTGCTTGATTTCGACATCGCCCGGCACGCCGATGCCTCGGCCTCGGTCAGCGGCGTCTTCAAGGGCACGCCGGCCTACATGGCACCCGAACAGCTGGCGGGCGCCCATCCCAGCGCGTCCAGCGATCTGTATGCGCTCGGAGCTGTCCTCTACGAACTGCTGTGCGGCCGCCGTCCCCACGAAGCCACCACGCTGGGCGAACTGCTGCAGCGCATGAGCCGGCAGCCCGCACCTCGCCTGCGCGACACACGAGCCGATCTACCCGCGGCGCTGGACGAGCTTCTGGCCGATCTGCTCTGTGCCGATCCCGCGCGAAGGCCCTCCAGTGCGCAGGAGGTCGCCGCGCGCCTGCAGCACGTCCTGAGGCCTTGACCGGGACACGCTCGGGGCAAGCATGCCGGGCGTGTTCGACTCGATGCACTTCCGGCACGCCGGCAGGCCTGCCACCGGCGGACAGCAAGGCACAATCGCAGCCCGTCGCCCGACACGCCAGACCGCGAGCCCCGAACCTCCCTCGTTGCCCATGTCCTACGAGTTCTCATCGGCCATCGACACCGGGCGCGCGCGCACCAACAACGAAGACGCCGTGGTCATCGACGAACGCCACGGCCTCGCCGTCCTCGCAGACGGCATGGGCGGCTACAACGCCGGCGAGGTGGCCAGCAACATGGCCACCAGCTTCGTGGCGGCCGAGCTCGGGCGCTGGCTGGGCGATGCCGCCGAGCCGGCCAGCAACGCCGACCTGCGTCGCGCCATGGAGATCTGCGTCGACAACGCCAACCGCGCGATCTTCAACTCGGCCAATTCCAACCCCAGCTACGCCGGCATGGGGACCACGCTCGTGGTCGCTGTCTTCCGCGAAGCGCAGCTGGTGCTCGGGCATGTCGGCGATTCGCGCGCCTACCGGCTGCGCGGCAGCAAGCTGGTGCAGATGACGCGCGATCACTCGCTGCTGCAGGAGCAGCTCGATGCCGGGCTCATCACACCCGAGCAGGCCTTGTACGCGACGCACAAGAACCTCGTCACCCGCGCGGTCGGCGTGGAGGACACCGTCTTGCTGGAAGTCCACACGCACGAGGTCCTGCCAGGCGACGTCTACCTGCTGTGCTCCGACGGCCTGTCTGACATGCTCCACGACCACGAGATCGCGCTCCTGCTGTCGAACCAGCCCAGCCTGCAGGCCGCCAGCCTTGCGCTGGTCGACGCCGCCAATGCAGCCGGAGGAAGGGATAACATTTCGGTGATACTGGCGCGTTCCGACGGTAGCGCCACCGCAACGCATCGCACGTGGTGGCGCTTGAAGCGTTGAGCCGGGCCGAAGCCCCAAAGAAGAGAGGTCTCAAGGCATGAGCAAGCTGGTCGTATCGCTGGATGGCGTGGTGATCAAGGAGGTCCAGGTCACCAAGGACAAGACCACCTTGGGCAGAAGGCCCTACAACGACATCGTCATCGACAACCTCGCCGTCAGCGGCGAACACGCGGTGCTGCAGATGATGGGCAACGATGTCTACATCGAAGACCTCAACAGCACCAACGGCACCTACATCAACGGCAAGGCCGTCAAGAAGCAGCTGCTGGCCAACAACGATACGGTCGAGATCGGCAAGTACAAGATCAAGTACCTGGCCGGCGATGCTTCCGACTACGAAAAGACCATGGTCTTGCGCCCTGGCGCCCAGGGCGGTACGGTCCCTGAGCCCGCGCACAGCGTGCCGCCGGCCTCGATCAAGGTGCTCAACGGTGCGGCCTCCGGTCGGGAGGTTCCGCTGACCAAGGTGGTCACCACAGTCGGCAAGCCCGGTGTGCAGGTCGCCTCGATCACCAAGCGCCCCGGGGGCTACGTCTTTGCCCACGTCGAGGGTAGCAGCCGGCCTTCGGTCAACGGCGTTTCGCTGACCGCCGATTCCGTGCCGCTGAGCCATGGCGACGTGATCGAGCTCGCCGGCACGCAGATGCAGTTCATTTCCGGCTGAATGCCCCGCCCGCTGCCGGTGGCCGCCACCGGCGTCCCGCGGCAGCAGGCCCTCAGAGATACCGTACTTCATAAAGGGTATGGCCAGGCGCGCCAAGTGCGCCCAAGATGCCGCCCCTGGTCCTGATTCGCCGGCGGCACCCTCCGCAGGCCCGCCGCCATGCCCGTCCGCGTTCTCGGCTGCTCCGGTTCCATTGCGGCGAACTGCCGTACCACGGCCTTTCTGGTCGGCAAGGAGATCCTCGTCGACGCCGGAACCGGCGTGGGCGATCTCTCGCTCGAGGAGCTGGTGGCCATCGACCACGTCCTCATCAGTCACTCGCATCTGGACCACATCGCCGCGATCCCGCTGCTGGCCGACTCCGTCATGCGGCATCGCGCGGCGCGCCGGCGCCCGGCCATCCAGATCCACGCCCTGTCGCAGACCTTGCAGGCCTTGCGGCAGCACATCTTCAACGATGTGATCTGGCCTGACTTCACCGTGCTGCCCAGTGCAGACAAGCCCGTGCTGGAGCTTCACCCGTTCGAGCTCGGCCAACGGCTGCATCTGGCCGCTCACACGATCGAGGTGCTTCCCGCCAGCCACACCGTCCCGGCGGTCGGTTTTGCCGTCTGGCGCGATGAGGCCCTCGACGACGGCTGCTGGGTCTTCACGGGCGATACCGGCCCCAATCCGGCGCTGTGGGAACGGCTGAAGACGATGCACGTGAGCCAGCTGGTGATCGAGACCGCCTTCAGCGACGACGACCGCCATGTGGCCGAACGCAGCGGGCACCTGCACCCGGCCGCGCTCGGCCGGGAACTGCGCCAGCTGCAGACGCCGGTGGATGTGTTCATCACGCACATCAAGCCGGGCGAGAACGAACCCGTGATGCAGTCGGTCATGCGTCTGGTGCAACCCCATCGCGTCAGGGCGCTGCAGACGGGCGAGCGCCTGTGGTTCAGCGGCGAGCAGCCGGACTGACAAGCTGCGTCCGTCAATGCCGAGAAAAGTGACCTGAAACGTCACTTTTTCACGCGATCGGACCGCATTCAGGCTGCTTGAGCCTCCATTTTTCCTGGCATGCCCTCTGCATGGCTCACAGTGCGAAATTCTTCACACTTGAACCCAGAGGAGCTCACATGAAGCGCGTACAGCAAGGTTTCACTCTCATCGAACTGATGATCGTCGTGGCGATCATCGGCATCCTGGCCGCCGTCGCCCTGCCGGCCTACAAGGACTACACCATCAAGGCCAAGATGGCCGAGGTCGTGCTGGCCGCCTCGCAATGCCGAACCACCGTCGCCGAGGTCTATCAGACAGCGCCCGCCGGAACGGCGCCCCAGGCCAACAACTGGGGCTGCGGCGAAGGCACCTCCAGCACCAAGCATGTCGAGTCGGTGGCCACGACGGCCGACGGCATCATCGTCATCACCACACGCAACTTCGGCGAAACCGAAATCGACGGCAAGACCATTCAGCTGGCGCCCCTGACCGCGGCGGGCCAACCCTTGACGGTCGCCAACATCCCGGCCCAGGTCGGCCAGTTCAAGTGCGGCCCCGGCGTGAACAGCCCGGTGCCTGCCAAGTTCCTGCCCGGCTCCTGCAAGTAAGCGCCGAAGTGACACGCGACGGCACACCGGCGCCCACTTTGACAGTGGGCGCGTCCGTGTGCTGACAAAGCTTGGCCGATGACGTGAACGAAGTCACGGCCTGTCAGCGAGCGTCCAAACCTGGCTCGCTGGAACGCATCTTGCCATCCTGGCTGCGTGTCTCACCCATTCGTCACTCAAGGAGCTCAATCCATGCAACGCATCCAGAAGGGTTTTACCCTCATCGAACTGATGATCGTCGTGGCGATCATCGGCATCCTCGCCGCCGTGGCCCTGCCGGCCTACAAGGACTACACCGTCAAGGCCAAGATGGCCGAGGTCGTGCTGGCCGCCTCGCAGTGCCGCACGACGGTCGCTGAGGTCTATCAATCCGCAGCTGCTGGCACGGCGCCTGCGGCCAACGGCTGGGGCTGCGGCGAAGGCGCCACCACCACCAAGTACGTCTCCGGTGTCGCGACCGATGTCAACGGCGTGATCACGGTCACGACCCAAGGCTTCGGCGATACGACGATCGATGCCAAGACGCTGCGCCTGATCCCGCAGACCTCTGCCGGCACGGCACTGACCGTGGCCTCGATTCCCACGCAAGTCGGCCAGTTCCGTTGCCAGCAAGGCGCCACGAACCCGATTCCAGCGAAGTATCTGCCGGGTTCCTGCCGCTGATCGACCGGGCTTCGAGCTCAGTCCAGGGCCGGGCGCTGCGACGCCCGGCTTCGCAAGAAGGGGGCGCTGAAGAGCGTCCCATGCAGAAGGGGCGCTACGGCGCGTCACATGCAGAAGGGGCGCTACGGCGCCCCTTGGCCTTTCCGGGCCCCCGGTCGGCCGCACCGGCAGACCCCCCGCCGCCTGTCCCCAGCCGCCGCGCGCCGGCGACTGCGCAAACGCGTCAGCCGCCGGACAAGATTTGTCTGAAGCCGTCCGGGCATCTGACGATTCACGTCAGGCGGTGTGACCGAGCTCACAGGCTGCAGGCGCCAAGGACAGTGGCACAGAAGATGCCATGGAAAAGGCAGGGTCAATCCCTGATCAATCCAGCCAGTCACACCACCCGGAGCACACCATGAAGCGAGTCCAACAAGGTTTCACCCTCATCGAACTGATGATCGTCGTCGCGATCATCGGCATCCTGGCCGCCGTCGCCCTGCCGGCCTACAAGGACTACACGATCAAGGCCAAGATGGCTGAAGTCGTGCTGGCCGC
>JAEUOZ010000041.1 GCA_016790225.1 Rubrivivax sp. | reverse complement strand
GGGCCGAGCTCGACGAGGTCGCCCAGGCGCAGCACGGCCACGCGGTGCGCGATCTCGGCGACGACGCCGAAGTCGTGCGTGATGAAGAGCACCCCGGTGCCGTGCCGCTTCTGCAGCTCCAGCACGAGCTTCAGGATCTGCGCCTGCGTCGTCACATCCAGCGCCGTCGTCGGCTCGTCGGCGATCAGCAGCACCGGGTCGAGCACCAGCGCCATCGCGATCATGATGCGCTGGCGCTGGCCGCCCGAGAGCTGGTGCGGGTAGCTCGCCACCATGCGCTCGGGGTCGGGCAGCAGCACCTCCTTGACGATGCCCAGCACCTTGTCGCGGCGCTCGGCCGGCGTGAGCGACGTGTGCTCGCGCAGCACCTCGTCGATCTGGTCGCCGCAGGTCATCACCGGGTTCAGCGCCGTCATCGGCTCCTGGAAGATCATGCCCATGCGCGTGGCGCGCAGCTCGCGCAGGCGCGCCAGCGGCGCATGCGTGATGTCCTCGCCTTGCAGCACGACGCGCCCGGCGGTCACCGGCAACTGCTTGGGCAGCAGGCCCATCACGCCTTGCGCGATGACGCTCTTGCCCGAGCCCGATTCGCCGACGAGGCACACCACCTCGCCGCGGCCGACCGTGAAGCTGACGTTGCGCACCGCGGTGCCGCGGTCGCCGCCGGCGGGCAGCGCGATGGTGAGGCCTTCGACGGCGAGGATCGGCGCCTGCATGCTGCTGCCCGCGTCCGCCGAGCCCGCCTCGTTCGCCACGCCCGCCTCGTTCGCCACGTTCGCCTCGTTCGCCACGTTCACCCGCGCCGCGCCATCTTCGGGTCGAGCGTGTCGCGCAACCCGTCGCCGAGGATGTTCACGGCCAGCACCGTCAGCGCCAGGAACAGGCCGGGGAAGAAGATGTTGTGTGGGTACTCGTTGAACTGCGCCCGGCCCTCGGCCATCACGTTGCCCCAGGTCGGGATCTCCGGCGGCAGGCCGACGCCGAGGAAGGACAGGATCGCCTCGGTCAGAATGCCGGCCGCACAGATGAAGGTGCCCTGCACGATGAGCGGCGCGATCGTGTTGGGCAGGATGTGCCTGAGCATGATCTTCCACGTCGGCGTGCCCAGCGACACCGCCGCCTCGACATAAGGCTCCTCGCGGATCGTCAGCACGAGCGAGCGCACCAGGCGCGTGACGCGCGGGATCTCGGGGATGGCGATCGCCACCACCACCGTCAGCAGGCTGCCGCGCCACATCGCCACCAGCGCGATGGCGATCAGGATCGCCGGGATCGCCATCAGCCCGTCCATCACCCGCATCAGGATGCCGTCGACGCGGCGCAGGAAGCCGGCGACGAGGCCGAACAAGACGCCGACGGCCAGCGCGACGATGGCCGTGCACACGCCCACCAGCAGCGACACGCGGGTGCCATAGACGACCCGGCTGTAGATGTCGCGGCCGAAGCTGTCCGAGCCCATCAGGAAGCGGTGCTGCAGCGTCTCGCCCTCGAGCGTGGTGATCTCGCCCACCTTGCCCGGCGTGAGGTCGCGGCTGGCCGGATCGAACAACGACGGGTCCACGGTGCCGAGCCAGGGCGCGGCGACGGCGACGACAACGAGCAGCGCCAGCACCAGGCCGCCGAAGCGCACGCTGCCGCTGCGCTTCAGGCGCGCCCAGGCGCTCTCCTGCCGCACCACCGAGGCGGCTTCGACTGAGAGCGATTCGATGCCGACGCCAGCCATGTTCGTCAGGGTTGGAGCACCAGCGGTCAGTACCGGATGCGCGGGTCGAAGAACACGTAGCTCATGTCGACGAGCAGGTTGACGAGCACGTAGACAACCGAGAAGAAGAGGATGACGCCCTGAATGGTGGGGAAGTCGCGCGCCAGCACCGCGTCGACGGTCAGGCGCCCGAGCCCGGGGATGGCGTACACGGATTCGGTCACGACGACGCCGCCGATCAACAGCGCGATGCCGATGCCGATGACGGTGGCGATCGGCACCGCGGCGTTGGCCAGCGCGTGCCGCATCAGCACCTTCTTCTCCGGCAGCCCCTTGGCGCGCGCGGTGCGGATGTAGTCTTCGCCCAGCGTCTCCAGCACCGAGGCGCGCGTGACGCGGGCGATGAGCGCGATGTAGATCACCGACAGCGTTACCGCCGGCAGCACGAGGTGGTAGAGCCACAGCGCCGGCCCGTCGGCGAAGCGCTTGTACCCCTGCACCGGCAGCCAGCCGAGCTTCAGGCTCACGAGCCAGATCAGCACGTAGGCGAGCACGAACACCGGCACCGAGAAGCCGAGCACCGAGAACGCCATCAGCGAGCGGTCGAGCCAGCCACCGAAGCGCCACGCCGCCAGCACGCCCAGCGGCACCGCCACCAGCACGGCGAGCGTGATCGTGATGAGCGCCAGGCTGAGCGTGGGCTCCAGCCGCTGGCCGATGAGCGTGGTGACCTCGGTCTTGTAGTAGTAGCTCTGGCCGAGGTCGCCGGTGAGCAGCTGCGCGAACCAGATCAGGAACTGCTCGGGAACCGAGCGGTCCAGCCCGAGCGAGGCACGGATCTGCGCGATCTGCTCGGTGGTGGCCGCGTCGCCGGCCAGCACCGCCGCCGGGTCGCCCGGCGTCAGGCGCAGCATCAGGAACACCAGCACCGCCACGATCAGCAGCACCGGGATCGTGGCGACGAGGCGGCGGGCGAGGAAGCTCAGCATCGCGGCGCCCAGGAGCAGCCGCCCGCGAGCCGTGCAGGCGGTTCGGGCCGCTCAGGCCGTTCAGGCCGACAGGGCCGCACGCGCCGCGCCGGCCGCGCTCTCACGCTCAGTCCTTTTTCAGGTTCCAGTAGATGTTCCCGTTGGTGATGAAGAAGCCGCTGATGTTCTTGCGCGCCGCCATCGGCTGGCTGTATTCGCCCAGCGGCACGTGCGTGCCGATCTCGAACATGCGCGCATGCATCTGGTCGGCCAGCTTCTTCTTCGTGGCTTCGTCGGTGGCGCGCATGAACTGGTTGCGCAGCTCCTGCAGCTTGTCATCGCTGGCCCAGCCGAACCAGCCGCTCTTCTCGCCGCGGGTATCGGTGGTGGGGTTGGCGATCGGGCTCCACACGTCGAAGGTCTGCCAGGCCGTGAGGAACATGTGCCAGCCGCCCTTGTCCGGCGCATCGCGCTTGGCGCGCCGGGCCACCAGGCTCTGCCAGTCCATGGCCATCAGGTCCACCTTGAAGCCGGCCTGGCGCATCAGCTGCGCCGCCACATCGGGCAGCTTCTGGATGCTGGCCAGATCGGTGGGCTTGAGCAGCACGATCGGCGTGCCGTCATAGCCGCTGGCCTTCAGCAGATCCTGCGCCTTCTTCATGTTGCTCTTGGCCTGGATGTCGCTGCCCGCCAGGCTGCCGTAGGGCGTGCCGCAGATGAACATGCTGGGGCAGGTCTTGTAGAGCTCCTTCACGCCCACCTGGGCGCGCAGGAAGGGCTCCTGGGAGAAGGCGGCGATCACCGCCTGGCGCACCTTCGGGTTGTCGAAAGGCTTGTGCAGGTGGTTGAAGCGCGCCATGTACTGCAGGCCGACGTTGGCGTACTTGGGCAGTTGGATGTTCGGATCGGCCTTGGCGGCCTCGAAGTGATCGAAGCCCAGCGCCTCGATGATGTCGACCTCGCCCTTCTGCAGCGCGTTGAGCTGGGCCTGGGCGTCGCGCAGCGCCAGGTTCCACTCCACGCGGTCCACGAAGACCCGCTTGCCTCCGGTGGTGCCCGAAGGCGGCTCGGCGCGCGGCACGTACTTGGTGTTCTTCAGGTAGACAGCCTTGTCGCCGGGCTTGAATTCGTCGCGCTTGAAGGTGTAGGGGCCGCTGCCGATGTGCTCTTCGATCTGCTTGAAGGCATCGGTCTCGGCGATGCGCTTGGGCATGATGAAGGGCACGTTGGAACTGGGCTTTCCCAGCGCTTCGAGCATGAAGCCGTTGGCCTCGTTCAGGAAGATGCGGAAGGTGTCCGGCGTCGGCGAATCCATGCGCAGCACGAACTGCATCAGGGCCGAGCCCATCGCGTCGCGCCGGCCCCAGCGCTGCAGGCTGGCGATCACGTCCTCGCCGGTCACCGGCTTGCCGTCATGGAACTCGAGCCCCTTGCGCAGCTTGAAGGTCCACAGCCGCTTGTCGGGGCTCTCGGTCCAGCTGTCCACCATCTGCGGCTTGATCTTGGCGTTTTCGTCGGTGCCGAAGAGCGTGTCGTAGATCATGTAGCCGTGGTTGCGGCTCATGTAGGCCGTGGTCCAGATCGGATCCAGGATGGCCAGGTTGCTGTGCGGCACCACGCGCAGCACGGTGGTCTGCGCCCAGGCGGCGGCCGGCAGCAGCGCGGCGGCGAGCACGGCGGTGGTGAAGAGGCTGCGACGTTGCAGTTTCATCGGGATCGCTCCTGGTCTGGATGGGTCATGGGCCCGCGTGCACGCCGAAGGGCGCCGCCTCGGGCCGGGGGTCGAGAACATTGTGAACGGCGAAAACGCCGCGGCAACTCAGGGCAAACACGCCTGCGGTTGCCCCGCGGCAGGTCGCGGTGACCCCGGGGAAACGGCGATCGGCAGGGGCTGCGCGGGCCGTTAAGCTGGGCGGCCGATGGCCAGCTTTCCGAGCGACCCCACCCAGGCCGATGCGCTGAGCCTGTCGCGTGCCCTGCAGCAGGGCGTGCTGTCCTGCGCGGAGCTGATGCAGGCCACGCTCGTGCGCATCCACCGGCTCAACCCGCAGGCGCGCGCGATCGTTAACCTGAGGCCCGATGCCGATCTGCTGGCGGAGGCCGCGCTGCGGGATGCCGAGCTGGCAGCCGGTCGTTGCCGCGGCTGGCTGCACGGCCTGCCCCAGGCCATCAAGGACACCGGCCAGGCTGCCGGGCTGCCGACCACCTTCGGCAGCCCGCTGCTGGCGGGGGCGGTGGCGCAGGAAGACAGCGTCTACGTGGCGCGCACGAAGGCCGCTGGCTGCATCGTCATCGGCAAGACCAACATGCCGGAGCTGGGCCTGGGATCGCACACCTACAACCCCTTGTTCGGCGCCACGCCCAATGCCTGGGATCCGGCGCTCAGCGCGGGCGGCTCCAGCGGTGGCGCGGCCGTGGCCCTGGCGCAGCGGCTGCTGCCGGTGGCCGATGGCTCGGATTTCATGGGCTCGCTGCGCAACCCGGCGGGCTGGAACCATGTCTTCGGGCTGCGGCCCAGCCAGGGGCGCGTGCCCGGCTGGCCGCGGCCCGATGTGTTTGTGAGCCAGCTCGCCACCGATGGCCCGATGGCGAGGACCGTGGACGATCTGGCGCGCCTGCTGCAGACCCAGGCCGGCCACGACGCACGCGTGCCGCTCTCGCTGGCCGAGGATCCCGCGGCCCTGCTGCCGCCCGATGGCGCGGCCGAGCGCGGGCTGCGAGGGCAGCGCATCGGCTGGTTGGCGGATCTGGACGGTTATCTGGCGATGGAGCCGGGCATCCTCCTGGTGTGCGAGGCGGCGCTCGCGCGCATGGCCGATGCCGGCGCACAGATCGAGCCGGCGCAGCTGGGTTTCTCGCCGCAGGCGCTGTGGCAGGCCTGGCTCGTGTGGCGCCGCGCCCTGGTGGCGCCCCATGTGGCCGCGCTGTTGCAGCAGGGCCCGCATGCGCGCGAACGCATCAAGCCCGAAGCCCTGTGGGAGTACGACGGCGCGCAGGGCCTGGCCTTCGTCGATTTCATGGCCGCTTCCCAGGTGCGCACGGCGTTCCACCAGCAGCTGCTGCGCCTGTTCGAGCGCCACGACTTTCTGGCCCTGCCGACGGCGCAGACCTGGCCCTTTGCCTTGCAGCAGACCTGGCCGCGTACGGTGGCCGGGCGCCGCATGGACACCTACCACCGCTGGATGGAGGTGACGATCTACGCCACGCTGGGTGGCTTGCCGGCCATCAGCCTGCCTGCGGGCTTTGACGCCAGCGGGCGCTGGCCCATGGGCCTGCAGCTGATCGGCCCGCCGCGCGGCGATGCGGCTGTGCTGCGCGCCGCCAAGGCCTATGAAGCCCGCGCCACCGAACTCCTGGCGCGACGGCCGCCGCCGCCGCAGTCCTCGCCGCCGTCACCGGTCGCCGCGAGCGCAGGCTGACAGCCTGTGGCTCCCGCCGATGCACCCGCCACCCCGCCCGAGGCGCTGCCCCAGCGTCTGCGCGCGGCCACGCAGCCGCTGCATGCCCTGGCCGAGCGCAGCGGCGTGATGGCATTGCTGATGGCCGGCCGCCTGCCGCAGGCCGGCTATCGGGCGCTGCTCATGAACCTGAAGGTCATCTATGCGGCCCTGGAGGCCGGCTTGCAGCGCCAGGCCGCCCAGCCCTGGATGCGAGGTATCCCGATCGAGGCCCTGCGGCGGCTGCCTTCGCTGGAGGCGGATCTCTCGGGCCAGCCGGCGCCCGGTGGCGCCATCCCGGCGCCCACGCGGGCCTATGCCGATCGGCTGGATCGGCTCACCGCGGCCGGCGATCCGGCGCTGCTCGCCCATGTCTATACGCGTTATCTGGGTGATCTGCACGGCGGGCAGATCATGGCGCGCATCGTCGCGCGCCGGTATCCCGGCCAAGGCACGGCGTTTCACGACTTTGGCGATGAAGCCGAGGTGCGGCGCCATCGTGAGCGCCTGCGAGCGGCCTTGAGCGCCGTCGTGCTGAGTGCGGATCAGGCCGACGCTGTCGTCGCGGAAGCCTGCTGGTCCTTCGAGCAGCACCAGCGCATCTTCGAGGCGTTGGCCGCTGCGGATGCTCAGGGCCTGCCGAGCTGACGGACCTGGGCGTACAGCGCGGCCGCGCGCCGGGCCGAAGACTCCAGCTCCTGGAGCAGCGGGGCGACGGGCGGGCCGACGCCCGCCTCGGCGATGTCCATCGCCGCAAGGCTGGCATTGGCCACGATGGCAGCAACGACGACGTCCGCCGGGCCGCCGACGGCGGTGCCCACCGAGGCCAGCGACGCTTCCAGGGCGCGGCGCGCCGCCACGGTGCGCTTGAGGTTGCTGAGATCGGTGACGGCGATGATGATGCCCAGCGCACGCCCGTCCCGCCCGGGGACGGTTTCCGCGCGCACGGCGACGGGCAGGGCACTCTGACCCTCGCGCCGCAGCGCCCACTCGCCACGCCAGGGCTGGCGCTCCAGGCCGCCGAGCCGCTGCTGCACCTGCGCCGGATCGTCAAAGAGATCGGCCACGGGCAGGCCCGCCGCAGCCTCGGGGCCACCACCGCGCAGCGTGCGCAGCGCGGCATTGGCGAAGATCAGCCGGCCGGCCGCGTCCGTCACCAGAACCGGTTCGTTGGCGGTCTGTACCGTGCCGCGGATCTGCAGCAGCTGAGCCTCGGCGATGAGCATGCGAACGGCGTGCACCTGGACGATGATGTCCGCCAGCGCGGCGCCGATGGCACGGCCCGTCACGCGATCGGCGATCGACCAGGGCAAGGCCGTGCCGCGCACGATCTCGCTCCAGGCGGCAAAGCTGGTGCGCGGGCTCAGCTGGCTGAAATCGCCCGGCCCCAGGGTGACCGGCTTGCTGGGATTGCCGGCCCAGGTGATGGTGCGCAGCTGCTCCTTGCGGAACCACATCAACCAGTCGGCCTGGCGGTTGGACAGGCTCACCGCCAGCACGCCGCAGGCCGTGGGCGTGAGCGGCGCCAGGGCCGGGTTGGCGCCTTCCACGGAAGAACAGCTGAAGACCGGATCGCGCGCGCCGCCGACATCGGCCGCGCCGTCGTCCAGCGGCGGGCGCGGCTGGGCGTCCACCCACTGCAGCAGCTCGCGCAGCTCGGCCGTGGAGGGCACCTCGCCCGTGGTCAGGATCTCGCCTTCGTGCACCAGGGCGGCACCGGTCGCTTCCAGTGGGGCCAGCAGCGTCTGCGGTGTGCGCAGCAGCGCGAGCCGCCAGTCGCCTTCCACCGTGGTGGCGTCGATCAGCCGTTGCTGCAGACGGCGCACCAGCAGCGACACCTGGGCGTGA
Source organism: Rubrivivax sp. (assembly GCA_016790225.1). Next base: position 83,533 of record JAEUOZ010000041.1, on the reverse strand, counting down.
GCGTAGTTTTCAATGGCCGCGATGCGCGTGCTGGCCACCTCGGCCAGCAGCTCGACCGCGGCGCGCATCGCCAGCCTGACGCCGCGCGGCGTGCCGTGGTGCATGGCCACCAGGCCCCACAGCTGGCCATCGCGCACCAGCGAGGCCGACAGCGACGCCGCCACGCCCATGTTGCGCAGGTATTGCAGGTGCACCGGGGACATCGTGCGCAGGTGACACCAGGACATGTCCAGCGCCTGCCCGCTGTCGGGCCTCAGCGGGGGAACCAGCGGCGCCGCGACGGCGTCCACATCGTCGAGCACGCGCACACGGTTGCGCACGTAGAGCGCGCGCGCCTGGCGCGGGATGTCGCTGGCCGGATAGTGGTGGCCCAGCAGCGCAGACAGGCGCGGATCGCGCGCTTCGGCGATCACGCTGCCGTGGCCATCGGCATCGAAGCGGTAGAACAGCACCCGATCATGGCCCGTGAGCTCGCGCAGGCACGAGACCACCGCATCGGCCAGCGTGCCGATGCTCGCGGCGGCCGTGAAGCGCCGGATGGCCGCGGCGATCAACAGCTCGCGCTCGTCATCGGGCAGATCGACGGCGGACGGCCGCAGCACATCGCTGAGTTCGATCACCACGCCGCCGCCCGGTGCGCGGTGTGCCAGGCCCTCGAAGCCGCGTGTGCCGATGCGCAGCCGCAGCGGCCGGGGATGTTCTGTCAGCTGGGGCAGCAGTTCGGCCACGGCGTGGTCCAGCGCCGCATCCAGCGTGCCCAGCGGCTGGCCGATGAGTTCGCTGGCGTCTTGACCCAGCACCGAGCGGGCGTTGGCGCTGGCCTGCCGGATCCGGCGCTCCGCGTCGATCAGCAGCAGCGCACCATGAGGCTGCACCGAGCCCGCCAGATGGATCGGCTCGCGATCGCAGTTGCTCAGATCGGCCTGCCCGAAGGCAGGGCCGTCCGAGGCGTTCAGTTCGGCCATTCGGGAGAGCCCGACTGCCCGCTCAGCGCCGGCAGGGGCATGCCCAGCTGCTGCATGCGCTCCGCCAGATGCGCAGCACTCACGCGCAGCAGCTCGGCTGCGCCGTCCACCCGCCCCGCCGCAGAGCGCAGCGCGGCCTGGATGAAGTGCAGTTCGGCCACGCGCGAGGCCTCGCCCAGCAGTTCCTGGAGGTTGAGCCGGCCCAGGTGGCCGGCCAGCTGGCCCATGTCCTGTCCCAGATCGGCCGGGCTGCCCACCGGCGCCATCGTGGCCGCATCCAGGCGCAAGCTGAAGCCGATGTGCTCCTGGTCGCCCTCGGCCAGCAGGGCCGCCGAGACGCTGGCGAGCAGGGCCGGCGAATCCGCCGGCCGCAGGCTCACGGTGGCCTGGCCGACGATGCCCTTGGTGCGCACACGAGACAGCAGCGTGACCCATTGGACCGCGTCTCCGCCGAGTGCCTCGGACAGCGCGCTGCCGCGCAGGCTCAGCTCGGAGGCGGCCTGGCACAGCTCGACAAAGGCGGGGTTGGCCCAGAGCACGCGACCGACCGAATCGGTGACCACCACCGCGTCGGGCGTCTGGCCCATGAATTCGCGCAGGGCCTGGGGTTCGACGTCCGCCGTCTCGGCGCGGCGGGCACGCAGCAGCAGGCAGTGCCGCTGCTCGGCACGGAAGGGCGTGGCAGACAGGTCGATCGCCACGGCGCTGGCGGCCACCCGCAGGCGGATCTCTGCGGCGCGGCCGGTGGTGCGCGCGGTGACCAGCAGCTCATCCAGTGCGGGCAGGCCGATGGCCTCGATGCACGCGTGCAGCCGATCCCCGGCGAGCCCCAGCAGCTCGATGGCCGCGGGGTTGGCCTCCAGCACCTGCAGCGAATCGGCGTCGAGCACCAGCACCGCATCCGTGGCCACCTGGAAGAGCTGGCGGTAGCGCTCGTCGGCCTGGCGACGCTGCCAGTATTCGCGCTCCAGCTCCTGCTGTGCCGCGATGAAGCGTTGCTGGATCGCGCTCACGGCCCGCAGGTCGCGGCCGACCGCCAGAACCGGCCCGCGCTCGCCCAGCCGCACCGCAGCCCAGGAGACGGGCACGTCGGCGGCACCGGGCCGCAGCGGATGGTTCAGCTCGCGCCGCTGGGAGACGCCGTGGCGCTGCGCTTCCTGCAGCAGCAGCTCCACCTTCTGGCGCGCGCTGTCCGCCACCGTCTCCGCCCAGGCCTTGCCCACCCAGTCGCTGTCGTCACCGCGCAGCGAGGTGCTGCCTTCGGCCACGTTGCGGATGACGCCATCGTCGCCGATGACCAGGGCGATGTCGCCTGCCACGCGCACGACGGTGGAGGCGAGTTCCGGTGCCAGCTCGGAAAGCTGGCTCATGCGGTCCTGCGGGGTAGAGCTCATGGATGGATCGGCGATGGGTGGACTGCGCGGGGAGACCTGGATCGTCGGCGCCGGGGCTGCCGGGGCTGCCTGGGCCAGGCGCGCCTCGGGACACCAGGCGCTGGGGAAGTGCGGTTTCCCCGGTGCAGCCCGCATTCCGCGGCACGGTGGCTCATCGTAGCGCCGGGGCGCCCGAACGCCGGCCTGGCAACCCTTCTGCGGCCCCTGGAAAACCCGTGTCTCAGGCCGCGACGGCCTGGGGCCGACTCAGGCCGCCAGGAAGCGCTGCGCCAGGCGCGTCCAGTACTCCGCGCCGACGGTCAGAATCTCGTCGTTGAAGTCGTAGGCCGGGTTGTGCAGCATAGCGCTGTCGCCGTTGCCCAGGCGCAGGAAGCATCCCGGCTTGTGCAGCAGGTAGTAGGCGAAGTCTTCGCTGCCCGTGACGGGCGGGAAGGGGGCGATGACGCGCTCGGGGCCGACAAGTTCTTCGGCCACCTGGCGCGCAAACTCGGTCTCGGCGGCGCTGTTCACCACCACCGGGTAACCGCGTTCGTAGGCGATCACCGCCTCTGCACCATAACCCCGAACATGATGGGTGACCAGATCGCGGATGCGCTGCTCCAGCCGGTCTCGCACCTCGGCGTCGAAGGAACGGATGCTCAGGCCCAGCATCGCTTCGTCGGGGATCACGTTGTAGGCCGATCCGGCGTGCAGCGCGCCGATGGTGACGATGGCGGTCTGCCGCGGATCGATGTTGCGCGAGACCACGCTCTGCAGCGCCATCACCAGGCTGCCGGCGACGAGGATCGGATCCACCGTCTGGTGGGGCCGCGCCGCATGCCCGCCCTGGCCGCGGATCGTGATGCGCGCGGAATCCGAGGCCGACATGAAGGGCCCGGCGCCGAAGCCGAAGCTGCCGCTGGGCACGCCCGGCGAGTTGTGCAGGCCGAAGATCGCATCGCAGGGAAAGCGCTCGAACAGGCCGTCGGCGATCATGCGCTGCGCGCCGCTGCCCTGGCCGGCCTCTTCGGCGGGCTGGAAGACCAGGTGCACCGTGCCCGAAAAGTCGCGGCTGGCCGCCAGGGCCTGTGCGGCGCCCAGCAGCATGGTCGTGTGGCCGTCATGTCCGCAGGCGTGCATCACCCCGGCCTTGCGGCTGGCCCAGGGGCGGCCGGTGTTTTCCGGGATGGGCAGCGCATCCATGTCGGCCCGCAAGGCGATGCTGCGCGTGCCGTCACCCACGCTCAAGCTGCCCACCACGCCGTGGCCGCCCACCTGGCGCGTGACCTGCCAGCCCCATTCCTGCAGGTGTCGAGCCACCAGATCGGCGGTATCGACCTCCTCGAACGAGAGCTCGGGGTGCTGGTGGATGTGCTGGCGCGTGGCCGACAGGAAGCCGGCAGCGCCGGCGAGATCGCCGCGTTGGCAGAAACAGCGGGGGCGAAAGCTCATGGCAGGAAGCCCGTGCGGGCGCAAGCGGTGTCACTCGGATGATGACACGCCCTGACACGCGGTTGCCGCTGCGGCCTGCCGAGTCATCCGGACCCTGATCCGGACCCGGGTCCGCCAGGGCGTCCCTTCCTGGCGACCCGCCAGGCCACGACGGCCGCGCGGCCGCCCGGCGCCGGCGGCACGCGCGGTTCAGCGCGGCGCAGGGCCGAGCTGCTTCAGCGCCGCGTCCACCGCATCGGGCAGGGAGCCGCGTTGCTGCGCCGCCTTGAAGCGCTGCTGCAGCTGCAGCAACTGGCTGCGCGCCTGCGCCGTCTGCCCCGCCTGGGCCAGCAGGCGCGATTGCACATAACGCCACAGCTCACGCTCGTGATCGGGCACACGTTCGGCCGGCTGCGTCCACTCGAAGGTGGCCAGCGCCTCGGCCGGCGGCAGGGCCAGCGCAGACTCTCGCGGTTCCGCGCGCGGCCAGCGGCTGTAGTAGACGGACCAGAAGCGCCGCGCCAGATCGGGCGGCAGCGTGCCCGGCTGCTGACGCACGGCGTTGGCGATGCGCAGGGCCCAGGGCTGCAGGGTCTCGCGCTCGATCGCCTGGCCCAGCGCCAGCTCCTGCACATGGCGCCGCGTGGCCTGGGCGCTGGCGTCATCGGGGCGGGCCTTGACCGCAGCGTCCGCAGCGGCCAGCGCCTGGTCGAACAGCGATTGCCCCGCGGCCAGATCCTGCCCGGTAAACAGCAGGTTGTGGCCGTACATGGCCAGGGCATGAGGGTTGCGCGGATCGTCCTGCAGCGCCTGGCGGTAGCTGTTGACGGGGTTGGCCGTGCCGCCCTCGCGGCGCTCCAGAAACTCGGCCCAGCCCAGGTGCGCGCGCAGCGTCGCCAGGCGCTCGGGGTGCTCGGCCTTGGCCAGGCCCTCGGCCAGCACCGGCTTGAGCGGCGCCACCAGTTGCGTGAAGGTCTGCTGCCCGGCGGTGACACGGGCGTTGCGCAGCCACTCCATCGCGCAGTTCTGGCGTGCCAGGCGCAAGACCTCGGCCGCGCCAGGGCGCGCGGGCAGGGTGCTCAGGCCGGCCCAGGCCGTGGCGTGGCTGCCCTGTTCGCAGAGCAGTGCATAACGCGTGGCCTCAGCGGCCATCTGCGTATCCTCGGCCAGGGTCTGGCGCCGCTGCTCGGCCGCCTGCCGGGCGCTCTGCCACTGCCACAGGCCCAGCGCCAGCGCCAGGGCGGCGGCCGCTGCGCCGCCGGCAAGCCAGGCCCTGCGGTGCCGTCCAGCGCCACCGCTCAGCGCGGCCACGGCGGCCACCGTCTCCGCCACCGGCTCGCCGCGCGGCTGCAGCAGCGTCACCGCCTGGAGATAGGGTGGAATGTCAGCCAGCGGCGTGGGTTCCAGCAGCACCGGCAGCACGTGCCCCCCCGGGCGCCGCCAGCGCTGCTCGGCCTGGGCCAGTTCCGTGAGGCAGTAGCTGCCGCGCGCCACCGAAGCCGGCGTGACCAGGAAGACGAAGACCTCGCAGTCCTGGATCGCCTCGCGCAGCGCCTGGTGGAAGTATTCGCCGCTGCGCAGATCGCTGCGGTCAAAGAAGACCTCGTGCCCTTCGGCCTCCAGCGCGAGCCGCAGACGCTCGGCCAGCGGGCGGCTCGCGGAAGGGTAGGACAGGAAGATCTTCATCGCGGCGTGATTGTCCGGCCTTCACCCAGGTAACGGGCAAACGGCGTCAGCGGCGCGAGGCTTGCCGCCGGGCTGACGGCGTCCACGGTGTCCCGCGCATCACCCCCCCGCAGGCGCGGGGGGTGGACGTCGCGACTCCCGTGAACCGGTGCGACCCAAGGTGGGAACATGCACCTCGTTCAGCAAGGGAGCACTCACATGAACAGAAAGATCTTTGGCGCGGGCGTGCTGGCTGTCGGCGCGATGGCGACGATGCCTGCCCTGGCACAAGTCAGCTCGGGCATCGGCGTGGGCAGCTTTGCCGGTGCGCACGTCGAGCGCTTCGACCTGGGCGTGGACATCTCGCCGGTCACCTACAACTTTGCCAACGGCCTGAGTTACGAAAATCTGGATGGCAATGGCGATCGGATCAGCCTGGGCCCTGGCGTGTTCTATGGGCTGGGGAACGGGGCCATGATCACGACCGGCTTTGACGACACCCGGTACTTCGGCGTGTCGGCCCCGCCCACCCGCATTGCCTTCAGTTTCGCCGGCGGTGTCAACCACTTCGGCTTCTACGGGGCCGAATCAGATCAGATCGGCGAGATGTTCGGCTTGCCTTCCAACGATGCGCAGCTGACGCTGGAGTTCTACAGCATGGCGAACGTGCTGCTGGACACCCTCATCGTGGCGACGCCGTCTGCTGTCCACGCCTGGTCGCAGTTCCACGGCTTTCATTCCAATACCCTGATCGGCCGGGTGGAGTTCGTCGACAACGGCCACATGGTGCTGGACAACATGATGTTCGCGCAGACGACGCCGGTGCCCGAGCCGCAAGCCTGGCTGCTGGCGCTGGCTGCGCTGGGCGTGCTGGCCGGCGTTCGTCGCAAGACCGGTTCCGGGGCGCGCCGCCTGGGCGCACAAGGTCTCATCACCTGAAGCGTTGGCCCGGAGCGCGCGTGCGCAAGCACTGAGCCAGGCGCGCCGGCGCTTGCTGGCGGCGCATGGCCTGTTTCTCAAGTGGCGGAAAAGGCGGCCGATACCGCCGAGATGCCTGATCCGTCGATCCAGCCCGCGACCGCCGCCCGATCGGCGCTCGCCCGCGCCAGCGCGAAGGGGCTCGCGACCCAGCTGGGGGCCGCCTTTGCGGCCTTGCTGCTCTTGATGCTGCTGGTGGTGGCCTTGTCGGCCTGGCATCTGCGTGCTGTTCAGCTGGCCGCGGAGCGGGTGGCGCGCGAGGAATGGCCCCGCCTGCTGGCGCTTCAAGGGCTGGCGACCCACGCGCAGGGCCATGGTGCCGCCATGGCGCGGCTGCTCACGGCGCCCCGCAATGAGCGCGAGCGCATCTACCCTTCGCTGGACGCCGAATCGGCCGCCATGGATCGTCTGACGGTTGAACTGAGGGAGCGCATCACCGAGCCCGACGCACTGGCCCTGGTGCAGGCGCTCGATGCCGCAAGGCATCGTTACCGCGAGGTCTTTGCCGAAGTCGGCGTGTGGATCGAATCCGGTGAGCCCGAGCGGGCAGCGGCCCTGTTTGCTGCCGAAGGGCAGCCGGCGCTGGACCGCCTGGTTTCGCTGGGCGGCCGGCTCGCGCTGGCACAGCAGCGCGCCGTGGCCGCATGGCAGGCGCATGGCGCCGACCGTGTCGCCGCTGCAGAAACCCAGCTGCTGATCGTCGCCCTGCTGGCCTTGGCCGCCGCGGCGGTCCTGGCTGTGCGCATCGGGCGTGGCGTGGCGCGGCCCATGGCGCGCCTGGCGGAGACCGCGCGCCAGATCGCCGAGGGCGACCTGCGCGCACGCGTCGGTGTGGCAAGCCCGACCGGCCCGCGCGAAGTCGAGCGGGTGGGCATGGCGCTGGACGCCATGGCGCAGACCCTGGAGGAGCGCAATGCGCGCATCGAAGCGATCGCCTTCACGGAACCGATCACCGGCCTGCCCAACCGCGCCGGCCTGCTGCGTCGATCGCTGGCCATGGATGCGCCGCGGGACAAGGGCAGCGCAGCAAGCACCGAGCCGGCCCCCGATACCGCGCTGCTGTTGGACGTGGCCCGACTGGCTGCCGTGAACGATGTGCTGGGTCCTTTGGCAGGCGATGCCTTGCTGCGAATCCTGGGCGCTCGACTGCGCGAGGCGGCCGCGGCGCAAGGCTGGCGCGCGGCGCACCTTGGCGCGGGCACGTTCGCCCTCGTCGGATGCACGGATGCAGCCGCGGCACAGGGTCAGCTCGAACAGGTGCGGTTGGCGGTTCTTGACAGCCTTTCGGCACCGGTGACCTGCGCCGACGTGAGCATCGACCCCCAGTTCCGTTGTGGCTGGTCACGTGCAGCAGCCGAGACCGGCCTCGGCGCCGACCTGGCCCGCGTGCTGCGCGAGGCCGAAGAGGCGCTGGCCGACGCCAGGCGCCTGCGCGTGGCGTCTCGGCGCTTCGAAAGGATCGACCCGCTGCAGCGGCGGCGGCAACTCGTCTTGATCAGCAGCCTGCGGCAGGCCGCCACCAGCGGTGGCCTGCAGATGTGGCTGCAGCCCAAGGTGTCGTTGATGGAGCCGGACGCACCGCCCGGCCAGGAAGTGGTCACGCCGGCCCACCGCTGCTGCGGCTTCGAGGCCCTGGTGAGATGGCAGCACCCGGAGTGGGGCACGGTCTCGCCCGCCGAATTTGTGCCCTTCGCCGAGGCGGCCGGCATGGTCGGCGTGATCACCCGCTGCATGGTCGAGCAGGCGCTGGACTTCTGCACGCACCCCGTCGTGCAGGCACTGGACCTGCAGGTCTCGGTCAACGTCAGCACGGCCGATTTGCTGGACGACAGCTTCGCGGACTGGCTGTGCGAACAAGCGCGGCGCGCTGGCGCCCCGCTGAGCCGACTGACGCTGGAGATCACCGAAGGCCGGTTGATGGACGATGCCGAGCGGTCGCTGCCGCGGATGCACGCGCTGCGCGAGGCCGGCGTGCGCTGGTCGATCGATGACTTCGGCACCGGCTACTCCTCCCTGGCCTACCTGCAGCGCCTGCCGGTGTCCGAACTGAAGATCGACCGCAGCTTCGTCGACCGGGTTGACCAGTCGCCCGCGCGCATCGCCTTGCTGCGCAGCATCGTGCAGCTGGGTCACGGGCTGGGACTGCAGGTGACCGCCGAGGGTGTCGAGCGGGAAGAGGAGCGAACCGAACTGCGACAGGCCGGATGCGATCTCGGGCAAGGCTGGCTGTTCGCCCGAGCCATGCCGCCATCCGCCGCGCTGGCATGGGTCAGCCAGCACGAGGCTGCGGGCCAGGGCGCCAGGGCCGGCGCGCACAAGAACACCCGGGCAACAGCCAACGCCTGATCGCCAGGCTGGTGGGTCCGCCCAGCGTCGCCTCAGCCGAGCGTCAGCACCACCGGCGCGTGATCGCTGGGCCGCTCGTTGCGGCGCGGCGCCTTGTCGATCGTGCAAGCCGCCACGCGGGCCTTCAGGGGCTCGCTCACCAGGATGTGGTCGATGCGCAGGCCCTGGTTCTTGCGAAACGCGAGATTGCGGTAATCCCACCAGCTCCAGCTGCGGGGCGGCTGATCGAAGAGCCGGAAGGCATCGTGCAGACCCAGTGCGAGCAATTGCCGGAAGTGCGCGCGCTCCTCGTCCGTGCAGTGGATCTGGCCGGCCCAGGCCACGGGGTCGTACACGTCGCGATCATCGGGCGCGATGTTGAAGTCGCCCAGCAGGACGAGCTGCGGGTGTCGGCTGATCTCGTCCGTCAGCCACCGATGCAGGCCTTCGAGCCACTGCATCTTGTAGGCAAACTTCTCGCTGCCCGGGGCCTGGCCGTTGGGGAAGTAGCCGCCGACCACGCGGATGCCGTCCACCGTGCCGGCGATCACGCGTGCCGAGGCGTCCTCGAAGCCAGGGATGTTGCGCTGGATGTCGGTGGCCGGCGTGCGCGAGAGCAGGGCCACGCCGTTGTAGGTCTTCTGGCCGAACCAGCTCACCGCATAGCCGGCCGCTTCGATCGGCGCTTGCGGAAACTTGTCGTCGGTGAGCTTGGTCTCCTGCAGCACCAGCGCATCCACGGGCTGGGCAGCCAGCCAGTCCAGCAGCTGCGGCAGGCGCACGGCCAGGGAGTTGACGTTCCAGGTGGCGAGTTTCACAGGAGAATCTTTCATGCACGTTGCCTATGGCCGGTGCGGCCGGGAGGCGAGCATTCTGGGTGCAAGCCAGGCCTGCGCTGAAGACCGGGCAAGCCCGGGGCCCGCGGCTCGCGCCGGGCAGCAGGCTGCGGCTGATCAACCCGCGCGCGTCGCCGTCTGGCGCAGTTCCTGCCGCGCCTGGCGCAGCACGGCCGCCGATGCGCTCAAGGCCAGGGCGGCCATGATCAGGGCCACGGCCAGATCGGGCCAGCTGCGCCCCGTGCCGAAGACGCCAAAGGCAGCGGCCACCACGGCCAGGTTGCCGAGTGCGTCGTTGCGGCTGCACAGCCAGACCGAACGCATGTTGGCATCGCCCTCGCGCCAGGCGTAGAGCATCGCGGCGACGGCCAGGTTGGCGACCAGCGCCAGCAGCCCGACCAGGCCCATGGTCAGCGGCTCGGGCACCACGCCGGTGAGCAGCCCCCAGGCGACGCGGCCCAGCACGAAGACGCCGAAGGCGCCCATGCACAAGCCCTTCACCAGGGCCGCACGTGCGCGCCAGTGCAGGGCGAGACCCAGCACCGCCAGCGACAGGCCGTAGTTGGCCGCATCACCGAAGAAGTCCACCGCATCGGCCAGCAGCGAAGCCGAATGCGCCGCCACGCCGGCCAGGACCTCAACGCCGAACATCAGCAGATTGATGATCAGCGCGATCCACAGGATGCGCCGGTAACGGGGATCGCTGGCGGCGGCCGCGGCGTGGGCGTGATCGTGACCGTGTCCGTCGCCAGGGCCGTGCCCATGCCCATGCCCATGCCCGGGCTCCTGGATGTGCTGCGGAGGCGCTGCCATCCGGCCATTGTGCGCCGACCCTGCCGGCATCAAGGGGCCCGCCGCAGGCGTCACGCCGGCGCCATCTCCCCGCGCTGCCGAGCGCCCGGCCAGCGCGCGGCCCGCGCGGATTAAGCGCCAGCTTCGCGCTGCCTACGCAGCCCCTACGCGGCGCGTTCGCGGGGACTACGCGCCGCCACAGCGCGGGCCTAAGTGCCGTTGCCAACACTGAGCCCACAGGCCAGAACCCTGTAGACCGCCCCGGCGGCAGGTGCCCGCAGCTTGCGCAGCCGGTGCCCATCCGCCGGGGACATCGACGCTCTCAAACTTTCAAGGTGATGATCATGGCAACCAGAAAATCCGCTTCCGAATTCCAGTCTCCCAAGGCCGACGAGGACACCCCGCACGGCAGCGAGAGCTCGGAGTTCGAAGCCCCCGGCGCTTCCGGCTCGCTCGACGCTGAATCCGTGGAGGCCGAAACCAGCCAGTTCCTGCAGCGCCTGGATCCGCAGGTGCTGGCGGCCAAGGCCGAGATCGAGAAGCTGCTGGCCGAACTGGCCGGCGACAGCGAAGGCGCGCAATCGGCCGCGGCCCAGGAAGCCAACATCGTGGGCGTGGGCATCAGCCTGGGCGATCCCGCCCACGGCTTTGCCGGCGTGCCCGGCGAACCGGTGCTCGAGATCTACACGCTGGAGCCGGAGGCCGCCAGCGAGACGCGTGCCCGGCTCGCTGCGGTGGCCGGCGTCTCGGCCATGGCCTCCGCCGACTTTCCGATGAACGTGGTGCACACGGGCATGATCGATGCCCAGGCGCACCGCATGCGCCTGCGCCCTGCGCCGGGTGGCATCAGCGTGGGCCACACCGCGGTGACCGCGGGCACCTTCGGATGCCTGGTGCGCGGCCGCAGCGCACCGCGCAATGCGCGGCTGATGGTGCTCAGCAACAACCATGTGCTGGCCAACGTCAACGCCGGGCCGATCGGACACTCGGTGGTGCAGCCGGGCAGCTTCGATGGCGGCCGCCACCCGGCAGACCAGATCGCGATCCTGGAACGCTTCGTCCCGGTCAACTTTGCGGCCGGTGCCGCCAACGTGGTGGACTGCGCGACAGCCTGGGCCTGGCCGGATCGCGTGCGCAAGGAGCTGATGTACCTGTCCAACGGCGCAGTCCAGACCTTCACCATCGGCGCCCAGCCGGTGGCGCCGGCCGTGGGTATGCTGGTGGGCAAGACCGGTCGCACCACGCAGCTCAAGCAGGGGCGCATCACGGCCGTGGGCGTGACGGTGAACGTCAACTTCGGCGGCGGCCGCGTGGCGCGCTTCGTCAACCAGATATCCATCCGTGGCACGGGCCCGGAATTCAGCGCCGGCGGCGATTCCGGCTCGCTGATCTGGACCTGGGACGCCCGGCGCGCACCGGTGGGCCTGCTGTTTGCGGGCGGAGGCGGCACGACCTTTGCCAACCCCATCGCCAGCGTGCTGGCGGCGCTGGATGTCTCCATCGTGGCCTGAGCGGCCGCGCTGATCGGCCGCGCTGGTCAGCCGGCCCTCGGGCGCCCGCCTGCGCCGGCATGACCTGACCCGGCATGATCGCGCGCCGGCCCCGCTGCACTTGCACGGGGCCGGCGCTTCGTGTCATCTTCCAGAACCTCGGGAGACCGCCATGACCACCACGCCCAGCCCCCCCGCACCACCCGGCCCGCTGGATTTCCTGCAGGGCGATCCGCAACCGGTGCCCGTGCCGCCCGACGAGGCGGCGCTGGAGCCCCAGGGCTTGCGCCTGCCGCAGGCGCAGATCGATGCACTGATGGCCGTGCCCGGTGTGCAGGGTGTCTGGGTTGAAGGCGCCGACAGTGCCTCGGCCGTCGTGGTGGTGCATGTCGATGGGAGCTGGCAGCCCTTCAGCGTGCCGCGCACGGTTCTGGGCTGGCCCGTGCGGATCCACCGAGGCGGCCCGATCCGCGCCCTTTAGCGCGCGGCCTGGCCCCCGCGGTCGACGCCGGCCGCCCGGGCAGATCAAGGGAGCCGGGCGGTCGGGGTCACGGGGTCAGGATCACGGGGTCGCGACCACAGGTTCGCGATCAAGCAGTCGGGATCAGGCGGCCTGGCGTTCGGCCAGGCGGCGGTACTGCGCCTTGGTTTCTTCGGCCGGTGCCAGACCCAGCTGCAGACGCAGCGCGGTGATGCAGCGCTGGTACTGGCGTTCCACCTGCAGCGGCTGATCCAGCCGCGCATAGCAGCGCATCAGCTGGCGGTGGGCGGCTTCATTGCACTCGTCCAGCGCCAGGCAGCGCAGCGCATGCTGCCGGCAGGCGTGCCAATCAGCAGCCTGCTCGCACAGCGCCGCGGCGCGCTCCAGCACCTGGCTCAGCCGGTCGCGCAGCGATTGCGCGGCCGCGGCCAACGCCGCGTCGCCATCGGGCTGCGGCACCAGATCGGTCTGGTAGAGCTGCGCAGCGGCCTCGTAGGCCTGCCTCGCGGCCGGCAGCTGCGCCTGAGCTTCCAGGTGCGCACCGTGCGCCGCCAGGCGCTCGAACTGCTCGGCATCCACCCAGACCTCGCCCTCCACCAGCAACTGGTAGGACCCGTCGCGAAAGACGATCTGCGCATGGCCCTCCAGCAGGCGCCGCAAACGATGCAGTGACACGTTGAGGTTGTTGCGCGCGCTCGCCGCGTCGGCCTCGGGCCAGTAGAGCGCGGCCAGCCGGTGGCGCGGCAGCGGGCGCTGGCGCTGCAGCAGCAGCAGCTTGAACAGCGAGCCTGGCTTGCCCTGCGGCAGATCCGCCAGGGGCTGCGTGCCCACCCAGACGCGAAAGCCATCCAGCAGCTGCACGGTCAGCGCCGGCACGGCGTCGGCACGACGCAGCGGAGGCGGGTTTTCGCGGGCAGGTTCGGCATCCGAAGCGGCGCCGCCCGTCGCAACGATCAGTGACCGAACGCGGTCCAGGGGCCTCGGCGGCGTCAGGCAGCTGGCGGCCGGCGGCAGCAGTGAGCGGCTGTCGCCCAGCGTGCTGCGGCGACCCGCCGGCCCGTGGGCCCAGAGCGATTGCAGATGGGGCAGAGTGTTCATCGCATCCTCCTGAGGCCCCGCATCGGCACCGCGCCTCAACGGGGAAGCACCCCCCATCGGGGGTGGCTGCGCCAGTCTAGGAAGCGCGCGCCAGGCCGGGGAGTGAGCCAGCGCACGGGATGTCTGTTGCAAGGTGTATCGGCGAACGGCGCGCCAGGGTGCGGGATTGCCGGCAGCCTGGGCGACTGTCAGGGTGGTCAGGCTGTGGGGCAGGTCATCGACGCGACAGCGCTTGGCCGCTGTACCCGGCAATTCGGCATCGCGCCGCAGGCGCTCCCAGCTTCGGCCTGAAGAAGCCGCCGGTCGTAGCTGATGCGCCCGCAGACGAGTGCCAAGGGTCTTCAGTTCCTTGTGCAGCGAACCACTCCGATCGCAGCAAAAACGACGCCGGCCACTGGCTTGGCTTCGACCTGCTCGGAAAACGCCAAGATGCTTCCCGTCATATGCGGACTAACGTTCGAGCTAAGCTGCCCGCGGAGGCAGGCGCTGTAGGCCTGGTGCGCGATGATGCACCAAGTGCCGCGGACCAGGCCTACAGCGCCTGCCGTAGCGGGTCAGCTTGAGCGAAAAGTTAGGTTGCACCGCGAGCGCGTGGCTTGGCTTTTGTGCTTCCAAGGCCCTGCGCGATGAAGGTGAGGACGAGGGTGTTGAGCGAAACCCCTTCGGCCTTGGCCCGAGTCGCCAGCTGTGCATGCACGGTCTTGGGCACGCGAGCAACGAACTTGCCTGAGGCGACACCTCCGCTGTTAGGTGACGGAATGGGAAGCTTCTTGGCCTTGAGAGCAGCAATCGTGGCCTTCAGCGCGTCATGGCCGTTCGCAAGCGCTTCTTCGATGGTTTCTCCGTCTGAGATGCACTCAGCGAAGTCAGGATACGAGACGAGAAACCCACCTCCGTCCTCCTCGGAGAGCGGACGAATCTCAAACGGGTAGTCAGTGATCTTGGCCATAGTCATGCTCCGTCGATGAGTTCGATGAACTTGCGGATGTAGATGGGCTTGATCGGCCTGTGCGCCGGTACAGACAGGGTGCGGCCATCATCGCGCACGAAAACGCAGTGACTGCTCTTCTGGTGACGCCAGTCCAGACCGTGATGTCTAGCGACGGACTGGAGATCCGAGATCTGCCAGTCAAGTTGGGTTCGCCGAATGGCGGCTAGAAGCTTCGCTGCCGAGTTCACGGACGTGATACTACCAGTGAAACTAGGCCGGCGCCAGACTGAGGTGCTTTCTGTGGCCTAACAGGCCGCCTCAGCATCAATCAGCGCCGCCAGTCGCGGCACATCGGGCAGCTCGATGCGGGCACCCGCGCGGCGGATCAGGCCGGCCCGTTCCAGCGCAGCCAGTTCGCGCAGCACCTGCTCTCGCACGGTGTCGATGCGGGCGGCCAGTTCGCGCTGGCTGGGGGCTGGGTCCAGCACGCGTGGCATCGTGGCTGCGCCGGGTGCCGGGGCGGACAGGCGCAGCAGTTCGGCCGCCAGGCGCTGCTGCACGCTCTGTGCGCCCAGACGGTAGAGCCGCTCGGTGAGGACGCGCGCCGATTGCGCCAGATGCTGCAGCAGGCGCTCGGCCATTGGCCAGTGCCGCTGCATCAGCGCACGCAGCGTTTCCGGGTCCAGACGCGCCAGCAGTACCTCGCTCAAGGCCACCACGCTGGCCGATCGGGGCAGGCCGTCGATGGCGGCGAGCTCGCCGAAGATCTCGCCGGCCTGCAGCTCGCGCCAGCTGATCTCGCGCCCCTGCGGTGTCCAGGCCGTCACGCGCAGCCGGCCCTGCAGGATGAGGCAGCAGTCGCGGTCCACGTCGTCGCGCGACAGCACTTCCTGCCGCGCCCGGTAGCGGCGCAGCTGGCAGGCCTGCGCCAGCTCGGTGAGAAGCTCCGCCTTCAGGCCTTGCAGCAGGCCCACTCGGGCCAGGGCCTGCAGCACGGCCGGATCGTCGGCGCGGGGGGTGGGCAGGCGGGTGCTCATGACCGGGGCATTGTGCGCCCAGCACGGGGCGGCATCCGAAGCGCCGGCCTGGAGTCAAACGGCGCAAATCAGCCGGGATACTCGCGAAGGTGGCGCGCGAGGCCGGCGCCGCCCGCGCGCATCACGCTCTCGTGGTTCCAGCGGAACACGGGCGCCAGCAGCGGGGCCAGCCAGCGCATCCACGGCGTCTTCAGTTCCACCCGCCAGACGAAGGTCACGTCGGTGAAGGGGCCGTCGGTGCGCAGCAGCCACAAGCCCTCGCCCTGCAGCGCCCCGCGCGAACGGCCGCGAATGCGGCTGTGCCTGATCGTCTCCACCGCTTCCACCTCCACGCGGATGCGGTAGGGCAGGCGCGTGGCCCATTCGATCCGGCGCACGCTGCCCAGGCCCTGGTCATTGCCGGGTGCCAGGGTCAGCACCTGTCGCACACCCGGCCACCAGCGCGGCCAGCTCTCGGGCTTGGAGAGCGCGTCCCAGACGCGCTCCACCGGTGCTGCGAGGCGCCAGTGGCTGACCAGATCGACCTTTCGGGCGGCATGCATCAGGCCACCCACGGGATCGGCCTGGCGGGCTGCGGCAGGCGCAGCGATCGGGCCGATCGGGCTGATCGGGTCATCGTCCATCTCCAGCGGGGCATGGTGGCTGATACGGGCCGTGGCGAGGGGCGGATGCACAGAGGTCGGACGCAAGGCCATGAGCGTGACAGGGTCTTGCATCCGGCCGGCGCCCGGCGGCGTACAAGCGCTCATGTCGCTCGTTCCCGCCTTGACCGTGCCCGGATCGGCCTCACGCGCTCGCATCCGGCGCCGCCTGCTGGAGCGTGTGGCGGATCACGAGCCCACGCACCGGACGATTGATGCCCACCAGGGCGACTGGCAGGCCTTCATGGAGGGCGTCCAGCTGAAGGTGCTGCGGGAGCACGAGGGTGTGCTGTCCTACCTGCTGCGCCTGGCCCCCGGGGCCAGTCTGCCGCCGCATCGCCATCCGCTGGACGAAGAATGCCTGGTGCTGGACGGCGTGCTGCGCGTGGGTGCGCATACCCGGGTGGGTGCCGGCGGCTATCACCTGGCGCAGGCCGGTGCACTGCACGCGCGCATCAGCACCGAGACCGGCGCGACGATCTTTCTGCGCGGCGCGCTGCCGCAGCCTGAACATGAGCTGGCTTGAGGCGCTGCCGACGCGCCGGCCGGTGACCGGACAACCGGGCCGCGTGCGGCCCCAGACCCCTGAGGAGAGCGCATGATCAAGGGCATGATCAAGGCCGCGGCGCTGGCCCGACAGGCCGCCGCCCCCCCGTTGGCGCAGGCTGCCGGCTCGCGCAGAGAATCATCGGGTCGAACGTCGGGGCCGGCTGCCCGCGAACCGCTGTCAGATGGCCTGGACGATCCGCAGATCGAGACGCCTGCCGATGCGCTGCTGCAGGCCGATGATGAGCTGGAGCCGGCAGCTGCCTCCGATGACGACGGCGCGCTGCGGGCGGCCGGCGCAGAGGCGGATGTGGCTGCCGCTGGCACCGGCACCGGTGCCCTCGCGCGCCTGGACGAGGCCCAGCTGGCCGGCTGGATCGAAGCCATCGTGGAGCGTGATGAACGTGCGCTCACCGCGCTCTACGACGCGACGCTCTCGCGGGCCTACGGGCTGGTGCTGCGCATCGTGAGAAGGCCGGCCCTCGCCGAGGAAGTGGTCGAAGAGACCTACTTCCAGGTCTGGCGCCAGGCGCCGCGCTTCGATGCCAGCCGGGGCCGGGCCTCGGCCTGGCTGCTGGGCATGGCCCGCAGCCGCGCCATCGACGCGCTGCGCCTGGAGCGCCGCCATCAGCACGAAAGCCTGGACGACGAGGGCCTGCCCGAACCCGCCGCCGAACAGGCCGGTGCCGACGAACTGCTGGACCTCGCGCGCGGGCATGCCGATCTGCACCGCGCGCTGATGCGGCTGTCCGCGCAGCCGCGGCAACTGGTGGCACTGGCGTTCTTTCGTGGCCTGAGCCACGAAGAGATCGCGCTGCAGACGGCCTTGCCGCTGGGCACCGTGAAGTCGCAGATCCGGCGTGCGCTGCTGAGCCTGCGCGAGGCCCTGGGTGACGCGGCCGGCGAGTGGCCCGCGGCCTGGGCGTCCTGAGGTGGCCGCGATCACGATGCCTGCCTGGGCCCGACTCTGCCGCCGGACGCCTCAGCGCGCCGCGCAGACCTTGTTCCTGCCGATGGAAGATGCCTGCCATGAGTGACAAGACTCCAGATTCCGAGCGCCGCGGCGAAGCCGCTTCCTTGGCGATCCGTCCGGCGCCTGGCGTGGTGCAGCCCGAACTGGCGCCACTGCTGCACGAACCCTTCGCCTCGGCCTTCGCGACGGGTCCCGAGCCCGCCGCGGGCCCGGCCAGCCCGGCGCCGCGGCTGCGCGAGCGCCTGGCCGCGCGGGTGCAGCGATCGCACCAGGCCGAAGCGGCGATGGTCAACGTGCGCTGGAAGCGCCTGCCGACGCAGGCGCTGGCCCCGGGTGTCACGGCGCGCACGCTGTACCTGGCTGACGACGCAGGTCCGCAGCGGCGTGGCGAACCGCTGCGCGTGCGGCTCCTGGATCTGGCTGTCGGGCAGCCGCTGGACGCGGCGATGCTGGGCGAGCCGCAAGCCCTTCAGGCCACCCAGCGCGAGTGGCTGGTGATGTCCGGCACGGTGCTCGTCGACGGGCAGACGCTGGGTGAGCGGGATTACCACCGGGTGCCGGCCGGCGCTCCCACGCCCGTCTTCACGGCACTGGAACCCGCGCGCCTCTTCCTGCGCGAAGCGCGCGGGCCGGCGGACAGGGCCAATGCTTCAGATCAGCCGCTCACGGTGCGCGATGCCGAGGCCGGCTGGCCCGAATTTGCGCCCGGCATCCGCCGCCGCGTGCTGTGGCAGGCCCAGGGTCAGGCGGCGATGCTCTATCACGCCGAACCCGGCGCGATGGTGCCGCACCACACCCACGGGCACGACGAAGAGTGCCTGATGGTGCAGGGCGAGCTTTTCCTTGACGATCTGCTGCTGCAGCCGGGGGACTACCAGCTGGCGCCGCAGGGCACGGGCCATCAGATCACGCACACCGATACCGGCGTGGTGATCTACGCCCATGGCGATCTGGATCTGCAGTTCGTGGGTGTCTGAGTCCGCGCTGCATCCCGTCGCGCCATCCCGTCCTTCAATCGCCCGACACCCATCCCTCGCGCCGCGGATCCGAGGCGCCCTCCCACCCTTGCGCGCTGCGCCGGATCAGCTGCAGGCCGCTGGCGATGTCGATCTCCTGCAGCTCATGCCCGCGCGCCAGCAGTGCCTGTCGGGTCTCGGGCGGGAAGCGGCCCTTCTCCAGCACCGTGGGGCCGTTGAAGCTGCCGAAGTTGGGCAGCGCGATCGCCTGCTGCGGATCCAGATTCCACTGCAGCGAGCCGATCAGCGCCTTGGCCACCAGGTGCGGAATGACCTGCCCCAGCGGCGAACCCAGGGACATCAGCAGGCGGCCGTCGCGCGCGTCGAAGACCAGCGTCGGGCTCATGCTGGAGCGCGGCCGCTTGCCGGGCTGCAAGCGGTTGGCGATGGGCCAGCCGCGGGCATCCATGGGCTCCGCGGAAAAGTCGGTCAGCTGGTGGTTCAGCAGATAGCCGCCCGGCAGCCCGGTGCCCCCGTCGGCCATCAGCCGCGCGCCGAAGACGCCTTCGATGGTGGTGGTCATCGAGACCGCCTGACCCCGGCCATCAACCACGCTGATGTGGCTCGTGCCGGCTTCCGCGGTGTCGGCCTGCGGCGCGTGCGACAGCGCCTCGGCACGCGGCTGCCCGGGCGCGGCCCGGCGCATGCTCTGCGGGCCGATCAGGGCCGCCCGTTCCTTCAGGTAAGGCGGCTCCAGCAGCGAGGACCAACGCCCCGCGGGGGGCGCCACGAAGTCGGGGTCTGCCACGAACTGCGCGCGGTCCGCGTAGGCCAGGCGTGCGGCCTCGGTGTAGGCGTGCAGCCAGTCCGGCGTCGGCAGACCCTGGGCCAGCGGCTCGCGCACGGGCGGCAGCTGATCCATCAGCCCCAGCATCTGCATCAGCGCCAGGTGCCCGGAAGAAGGCGGCGGAAAGCCGCAGATCCACCAGCGCTGCTGCCACATCGTGCAAAGCGGCGCACGCAGGCGCGGCTCATAAGCGGCCAGATCGGCCTCCGTCATGCGCCCGGGGTTGCCGGCATGGCCGCGCACGCGCGCCACCAGATCGGCGGCCAGCGGGCCTTCGTGCAGCGCGCGGCTGCCTTGCGCGCCGATCTGCCGCAGGATCTGCGCCAGCGCCGGATTGCGCAGCACGTGGCCCACCGGATGGGGCTGCTGGTCAGCGCCGTAGAAGTAGGCCAGCGCCTGCGGATCGCGGCGCAGCGCTTGATCCGCTGCCAGCTGCGTGTGCAGGCGCTGGCTCACCGGGAAGCCCTGCTCGGCCAGCGCGATGGCGGGCTCCAGCAGCCGCGCCCAGGGCAGCCTGCCATGGCGTCGGTGCGCCGCGTCCAGCATGCGCACGGCGCCCGGCACGCCGACCGCACGGCCTCCCACGGCCACGGCCGCAAGCGGCTGAGGTCGGCCGTCAGGTCCCAGCAGCAGCCGTTCATCGGCCGCGGCGGGCGCCGTCTCGCGGCCATCCCAGGCCTGTGTTTCCCGGCCGTCCCAGTGCAGCAGCAGCGCGCCGCCGCCCACACCGCTGGATTGCGGCTCCACCAGCGTCAGCACCATCTGTGCCGCCACCGCCGCATCGACCGCCGAACCGCCGGCACGCAGGATCTGCAGCCCGGCCTCGCTGGCCAGCGGGTGACCGGTGGCGATCATGTGGCGCTGCGCCTTGACCAGCGCGCCGGGCGTGCGCACGGCCGAGGTCTCGGGCAGCTGCGGCAGTTCGGGCGGCGTGCTGCAGGCCGCCAGTACAAGCGCCAGCAGCGCCAGCCAGGGCCGCGGCCGCCACCCGGCGAGTGCGGCGCCGGGGCGGGCCGCCTCCGGTGGCCGCGGATCCGCGCGGGTGGCGAGCGCGCGCCCGGTGGTGGTTGGCATCATGCGTTCGAGCTTAAGGCCGGCCGATGACGCTGCGCATCCTGGCTTGTTCCGGGTCTCGGGGCTTGCAAGGCCGCGGTGATCGGCCAGGTCTTGCGCAGTGCAGGCTCACATGCCGACGATCTGGCGCTCGGCGTTGCGTTGAGCGCTGCTGCGCTGGTTGTGAGCCACCGCCTCGTGGCGCACCGCGTCACGGCTGCGAGCGCCGTGAGCGGGCGCCCAGGTGGCCGGGCCTTCGTTGCCGGCCACGAGCTGGCCGCGCAGGCGCGCGGTGGTGGTCTGGGCGAGCACCTCCTGGCGCGACAGCCCGGAGACCGCGGCTTCCTGCGGCATGGGCGTGGCTTCCTGGGCCTGGGCGCCAAGAGCGGCGGCGAGCGTGGCCAGGGCGATCAGCGGGCGGATGGCATTCATGTCAGTTCTCCAAGGGTTTGTGGCTTCGGTCGGCTCCGGGGCCGTCTCATGCGGCGGGGGCCTTCGGCGGGTGGCCGGCGGCGTCCTTGCAGCCGGCTCAACACCCTTTACGCAGCCCGGGCAAGTTCAGATGCCACAATCAGTTCATCTTTTGAACTGATGAGTTCACATGCAAAAGTCCACCTGCCTGCTGTCCTTGGCCGCCACGCTGGCGGCCTTGCCCGCCATCGCCCAGGAACGCAGCGCGCCGCCGCGCTGGGAGGTCGGTGCCTTTGCGCTGGGCGTCTCACAGCAGGCCTATCCGGGATCGGATACGCAGATCTCGCGCGGCCTGGTCCTGCCCTTCTTCATCTACCGCGGCGAGATCCTGCGCGCTGATCAAGGCACGGCAGGTCTGCGTGCGCTGAAGACCGATCGGCTGGAGCTGGACATCGGCTTCTCCGGCGCCTTCGGCTCAAGGGCCGACGAGGTGGCGGCCCGCCAGGGCATGCCCAAGCTGGGCACGCTGGTGGAATTCGGGCCGCGGCTGAAGTGGCAGCTCAACGAGCCGGGCAGCACGGTGCTCGGCGGGCGCTGGCGCGTGGAGCTTCCCGTGCGCGGCGTCTTCGACCTGAGCGACGATTTCACGCGCCGCGGCATCAGCTTCGAGCCTGAACTGCAGTTTTCCCGGCGCGGGGCAGGCGGCTTCAACTACAGCACCAGCCTCAGCGCCATCATCGGCAACCGCCAGTTGGCCGAGACCTTCTACGGTGTGGCACCGGCCTTTGCCGTGCCCGGCCGGGCAAGCTACACCGCCGAGTCCGGCCTGATCGCGTGGCGCCTGGGCACCAGCTTCGTCAAGCCGCTGTCGCCCGACTGGCGGCTGTTCGGATTCGCCCGGATCGACAGCGTGGCCGGCGCCGCCAACGAAGCCAGCCCGCTGGTGCGCAAGACCACCGGCTTCAGTGCCGGCCTGGGCGTGAGCTGGACCTGGATGCGATCCAGCCGCGCCGGCAGCGATTGAGGGGGCCCGAGCCTCTCGGTGCCGAGCCGCTGCGGCGGACCCGGCTCTTGCGGCGCTGCAGCGTCAGTTGACCAGCGACAGCAACGGCTGCTGATCCAGGTCGTCAGCTGCTGCCGCAGACCCAGCGTCGGCCCCTTCGCGCACCAGCTGGGCAAAGCGGGCCGGCGGCAGCGCGCGGCTCGTGAAGAAGCCCTGGTATTCGTCGCAGTTCAAGGCGCGCAGCATCTCCAGCTGCTCGCGGGTCTCCACGCCTTCAGCCACCACCTTCAGCTTCAGGCTGTGCGCCAGGGCCGTGATCGCCCCCACGATGGCAGCGTCTTCAGGGTCGTCGACCAGGTCGCGGACAAAGGAGCGGTCGATCTTCAGTGAGCCGATCGGCAGCCGCTTGAGGTAGCTCATCGACGAATAGCCGGTGCCGAAGTCGTCGATCGCCATGTGCACGCCCATGTGGGCCAGCTTGTCCGAGATCATCACGCTCAGCTCGGGGTCGGACAGCAGGATCGACTCGGTGACCTCGATCTCCAGCAGCTGCGCGGGCACGCCGTGGGTCGCCAGCGCCTGTTCTACCAGCCCGGGCAGGCTGTGCTCGCGCAGGTGGGTGGACGCCAGGTTCACCGCCACCGGAAGGGGCTGCAGACCCTCGGCAAGCCACTGGGCGATCTGTGCGCATACCGTCATGATGGCCCACTCGCCCACGCCGATCACCAGACCGGCGTTTTCCACCTGGGGGATGAACTCTGCCGGCAGCAGCAGGCCGCGTTCAGGATGCTTCCAGCGGATCAGGGCTTCAGCGCCCACGATGCGGCCGCTCATCACGTCCACGCGCGGCTGGTAGTGCAGCACGAATTCCTGCCGCTCCATGGCGCGGCGCAGCTGCCCTTCCATGTGCAGGTTGTCCAGCGCGCGGGCATTCATCGAGCGGTCGTAGAACTGCACCCCGCCGCGCCCGTCCGCCTTGGCGCGGTACATGGCGGTGTCGGCGTTCATCATCAGCGCCTCGGTGTCCGTGCCGTTTTCCGGGTAGAGCGAGACGCCGATGCTGCCGCCCACGTAGATTTCGGTGTCCTGGATCACCACCGGCTGGCTGAGGGCCTCGATCAGCCGCTGCCCGACGAGCGCGGCGTCTTCCGGGCGCTGGATGTCGGTGAGGAGCACGATGAACTCGTCGCCGCCCAGACGCGCGATGCTGCTCTCGGGCACGTCCGGATGTCGCCGCGCCAGCAGGTCTTCTGACCGCAGCACGCGGGACAGCCGCGCACTGGCCTCGCGCAGCAGCTGGTCTCCGACGTTGTGGCCCAAGGTGTCGTTGACGCGCTTGAAGTTGTCCAGGTCGATGAACATGACGGCCAGGCGGCCGTCGTGGCGCGCCACCTGCGCGAGCGCCCGACCCAGCAGGTCGTTGAACAGCAGCCGGTTCGGCAGGCCCGTGAGGGTGTCGTAGTACGCCAGCTGGCGGATCCGGTCTTCCGAGTCCTTGCGGCGCGTCACATCGTGCAGCGCCCCGGCCAGCCGCAGCGCCGGGCCGGCGACCTGGCGCTCCAGCAGCTCGACCTGCTGGTGGATGTAGCGCAGCCGGCCGTCAGTGTCGACGACGCGGTACTCCATCGAGAAGCCCTGCGCGCTGGCCACCGCGTGGGCCAGGGCATCGTGCAGCCGCTGGGCATCATCCGGGTGCACCTGGCGGAAGAAGTCGGCGGGCGTGAGATCGGCTTCGGCCTTGGGCAGGCCGAGCAGGCGGCTGGCTTCTTCCGAGGTCAGGATCAGGTTGTCGCGCAGGTCCCATTCCCAGTCGCCCATCTCGCCGATGCGCTGCGCGTTGGACAGGCGGCGCTGGTTCTGCTGCAGTGCGTTGATGGCGGCGCTGGCGCGCAGCATGTAGCGCACGCGGTGCGGCAGCACGGCCCAGCTGATGGGCTTGGTGATGAAGTCCGTGGCACCGGCCTCGAAGGCCCGCTCGATCGATGCGGTGTCGTCGAGCCCGGTCATCATGACGACCGGGACGGCGCCGCCCTGGGGCAGCCGTCGCAGCTGCGCGCAGGCCTCGAAGCCGTCCATCACCGGCATGTTGACGTCCATCAGGATCAGGTCCGGCATGCCCGCTGCGAGCTGCTCCAGCGCGGCCCGTCCGTCACCGGCTTCGCTGACCCGGAAGCCGGCCTTCTTCAGGGTCGCGTGGGTGAGGCGTCGGCCGCCCGTGTCGTCGTCGACGATCAGGATGCGCGGTGAGGTGGTCATGCGGCTTGCCCCAGTTCGGCCCGCAGCGCGGGCAGGGTGATTTCCAGTGCGGCGTCGATCGCCCCCAGCAGATCGCGCGCGCTGGCGGTCGAGCCGGCCTTGGCTTCGCGCTCCAGGCGCTTGCACAGCTCGCCGACCCCTCGCGCGCCGACGTTGAGGCTCGCGGACTTCAGTGCATGGGCCTGCCGCGAGATGCCGCCCGCGTCGGCCGCCTCGATCGCCGCTCTCAAGGCCTGCAGGTAGGCGGGCAGCTCGGCGAAATAGATGTCGATGACCTCGGCCAGGACCGTGCCGTCGTCGTCCAGCGCGCGGATGTTGTCCAGTGCAGCCTTGTCCAGCATGCCTTCCCGGCCGGCGGGGCGCGCAGCCGGGCCCGCGTCCGGGCTGGGGGTCTCGGGCTGCCGTTCGATGGCGCTGGCCGGCAGCCAGCGGGCGATCAGATTGGCCAGCTGCTTGCGGGTGTAGGGCTTGGCGAGATGGTCGTCCATGCCCGCGGCACGGCAGGTCTCCGCGTCGCCGACCAGCGCGTTGGCGGTCAGGGCCACGATCGGCAGGCGGCGGCCCCCGAAGCGGCCCGGGCTGCGCTGCTCCAGAGCGCGTATGGCGCGGGTGGCGTCATAGCCATCCATCACCGGCATCTGGCAGTCCATGAGCACGATGTCGTAGTCCTCGCGCTCGATCGCCTTCACCGCTTCTGCACCGTTAGGCACTATGTGCGGTGTGCAGCCCAGGGCCTTGAGCATGTTGCGCGCGACGACCTGGTTGACGCCGTTGTCCTCGGCCAGCAGCACGCGTGCGGTGAAGCGCGGCAGCGCCGCGGAGGCATGCGTGCTGGTCGAGTCCCCGGTGACTTCGCCCATCGTCTGGGCCAGTGAGCGGAACAGCTCCGCACGGCGCACCGGCTTGGACAGGTAGACCCCGATGCCGGCAGCGCGCGCGCGGGCCATTTCGTCCTGCGAGTGCAGCGAGGTCACCAGCACGGTCCGGATGCCGGCAAAGCGTGCGTCCGCGCGCAGCCGCCGGGCCAGCTCGATGCCGTCCATGCGCGGCATCTTCATGTCGATGACCGCGATGTCGAAGCCATAACCCGCGGCGTGGGCACGCTCGATGCGCTCCAGCGCGTCGATGCCGTCACAGGCGCTTTCGCAGCGCATGCCGCCGGTATTCAGGTGGTGCTCGAGAATCTCGCGGTTGGTGGCGTTGTCGTCCACCACCAGCACGTGCTTGCCGGCCAGCGCGCCGGGGTTGGGATGTGCCGGAAGGCTCTGGGCGGGCACCAGCGGCAGCGTGAACCAGAAGCTGGAGCCCTCGCCCGGCGTGCTGTCCAGGCCGATGCTCCCGCCCATCAGCTCGACCAGGCTGCGCGAGATCGCCAGGCCCAGCCCCGTGCCGCCGAAGCGGCGGGTGGTCGAGCCATCGGCCTGCTCGAAGGCCTTGAACAGGCGCGAGCGGACATCCTCGGCAATGCCGATGCCGGTGTCGTGCACCGCGAAGCGCAGCAGCGATTCGCCCTGCAGCTGCACATCGACCAGCACCTCGCCGTTGGCCGTGAACTTCACCGAGTTGGCCAGCAGGTTGGTCAGCACCTGGCGCAGCCGATACGGATCGCCACGCACGGCGCTGGGCACGCGCTCATCGATGCGGCAGGCGATCTCCAGCTGCTTGGCGTGGGCGCGCGGCGCAAGCAGCTGCACGGCGTCCTCGACCGCCTGGTAGAGATCGAAATCGAGGGTTTCGGTCTCCAGCTTGCCGGCTTCGATCTTCGAGAAATCGAGCACGTCGTTGATGATCTGCAGCAGGCTCTCGCCGGAGCTGCGCACGGTCTCGACGAAGGGGCGCTGCTGGGGATCCAGCGGCGTTTCCAGCAGCAGCTCGGTCAGCCCGAGCACACCGTTCATCGGCGTGCGGATCTCGTGGCTCATGTTGGCCAGGAACTCGCTCTTGGCACGGTTGGCGTTCTCGGCTGCGTCCTTGGCGGCGCGCAATTCCTGCTCTCGCTGGCGCAGCTGCTCTTCGGCCAGCGCGCGCTCGGTGATGTCGAAGAACACCGTGTAGACACCGACCACCTTGCCCTGGTCATTGATGTCGGGCACGTGGCGCCCGCTGTGGAACACGGGCCGGCCCTGACGATCGGTGCGGCGGCGGTTCAGCGGGATCTCGCGTCCCTCCAGCGCCTTCTCGAGATTGGCCTTGACATCGGGCCACAGGTGCTCGCCCGCGATCTCGCGCACCTCGTGACCGACGATCTGGTCTTCGCGCTTGCCCAGCCACAGCTGCTGCGCCCGGTTGACATACCGATAGCGGAAGCTCGCATCGATGTACGAGATCGTGACCGGGATCTGGTCCATGATGATGCGCAGTCGGCGCTCCACGCGCTGGGCCATGTCGGCCGCCTGCCGCTGGGCGCTGATGTCCACGGCCAGCAGGTCGCAGCCATCCAGCGCACCTTCGGCGGTCTGACGCGGTGCGACTTCGATCAGCAGCCACAGATCGTCCGCACCTTCCCGCCCGCAGCTCACCTCGAGCCGCTGTGCCTTGCCGCCCAGGGCCGCCGTGATGGCGCGGTTGATGGGGCCGGCCGCGCGCGGGCCGAAGAGCGCGTCTGCGGCCGAGCCGGTCAGTTCGGCCGGGGGCCGGCCCAGCCAGCGCCCGAGCCCGGCAGTCGCCCGCACGACCAGGCGCTGCTTGTCCACCGTCGCGCCCAGGCTGGGCGTGGGCAGGGCACAGACAGGCTCTACGGGCGGCGTGGATGTCGAGGGCAGGGAGTCCAGCGTGGCAGCCGCCATGCGGGTGGCGGACGACGACGTGAGGCGCTTGCGCCGCAGCAGGGGCAACGCGAGCATCAGCATCGGCAAGGCCATCGCCAGGAGCGGCGGGCGCAGCGTGAGCCAGCCGGCCAGCGCGGCGATATCGGCGGCCCCTCCCAGCACCGTCAGGCCGATCAGCCCGGCCAGCAGTGCGCGCCGGCGCGTCTTCTGGCGCTGGGGCCTGGGGCCTGGCTGGTTGGCGGCGGGCTGGGCGGCGTGTGAAGGCATGACACGATCTTTCGCGTCGGCCGCGGCAGCGGGCAACGGGTTTGGTGGCGTACGCAAACTCACGGCGCGCCCCAGGTGGTTTCAAGGAAGGGAAGGTCGTTGAGCTCGAACTCGGCCAGCTCGCCGTTGTCCAGCTCCAGCCGGCGCGGCCAGCCCACCAGCTCGCCCATCGCGCGCGCCACGCCCTTGCTGCCGACCAGCAGCGGGCGATCGGGCAGGCAGGGCTTGATGAGCCGGATGCCGCGCGCGATGCGATCGATGAACTCGCCGTCGGATTCGCCGCCGGGCGGTGTGCAGCGGGCTTCGAGCCAGGGCTGCGTCTGTGCGATGGAGCGCAGGTTCCACTCGCCCAGCCTGCGCTCGCCGAGCTCGGCGCACACGACGATCGGCACACCGCCCAGCGCCTCGGCCAGGATGCGGGCCGTTTCGCGGGTGCGCTGCAGATCGCTGGTGATGATCAAGCCGAGCGGCACGGTGCGCTCGATGAGCGACTGCGCCGCAGCGCGGGCCTGTTCCCGGCCGCATTCGGTCAAGGGCAGATCGAGATCGCCACCGCAGCGCAGCCCGGCCAGATTGGCCGAGGTCGCGCCGTGGCGCAGGAAGCGCAGGCTGCGTGAGGGGGCGTGGGCACGCGGAGTGTTCATCGCGTCTCAGCGCAGCGCGGCTGCAGGTGCAAAGAGGATCGGGCTGCCCGGGAAAGCGTCGCGCGAGCCGGCGTGCAGCACGGTCCACTCGCTGCCGGTGCTGGACCGGTCTTCCATCCACTGGCGGATGAACTCGATCTGGTTTCGGTCGGCCAGCAGCGGCGTGTGGCCGGTATCCGGCACGTGCATCACCGTCACCGGCTTGGCGCGCAGCATGCGCCGGATGGTTGGCGCAAGCAGGGCATCGGACTGCATCCCGTGGATCAGCAGCACCGGGCACTGCACACGCTGCCACTGCGCCCACTGATCCAGGCTCTTGCCCGCGGTCTCGCGGTAGGCCTGCATCGCGCGCACGTCGTGGCGGTAGACCCGGCCGCCTTCTTCGTCGGACCAGCGAGTCTGGTGAAAGGTCAGGTTGAAGCGGATGTCCTCGCTGACCGGGCCGTCGTTCTTCTGCGAGGCACCCACCCGGCGCAGCAGATCCGAAGGGTGGCGGAAGACGTAATGCCGGGCAATCGTCTCGGCGCGCCGCTTGCGGCGCTTGGCCGGGATGAACGGGCCCACATCGTTGAGGATGAGCCGGTCGACCAGCCGCGGGTGGCGCGCGATGAGCTCGATGGCGGCGCTGCCGCCCATGGATGATCCCAGCAGCGTCACCGGGCGCGGGCCCAGGTGCGCGATCATCTGGCGCAGCTGCTCGGTGTAGGTCCCCAGCGAATAGTCGCCTTCCGCCGCCAGCCAGCCCGAGCGACCGCGGCCCAGCCAGTCCATGCAGATCACGCGGTACTGGTGGCACAGATCGGCGGCCAGGTAGTGAAAGCGCATGGCGACATTGGCCACGCCTCCCGCACACAGCAGCACCGGTGCCTGGCTTGGACCCCACTCGGTGTAGGCCACGCTGGCCATGTAGGGCTTGCGCAGGCGACGCGGCGTGCCGGGCTGCAGCCGTGCCGGGTGCAGGTAGTCGAAGTGACCGATGCGGAACTGGCCGTGAAAGCGGCCGACGATGCGGCTGGCGCGCGCCATGTATTCACGCCAGTTGCTGATCGTGCGGCGATCGCCGGCCGCAGCCGGTACCCAGGCTTCGTCGACCACGGCCGGCGCGGCCTGCAGACGCAGGCCCAGGGAGGCATCGTCCGGTGTCTCGGTAGGAGTCCTGGCGAGGGTCAGGGGCTGCACGTTCTGGATCCTTGTCAAAGGCCCTTGCGGGCCTGAGTGGTTCGCGGTCTACCTGCGCAGGCGGGCGAACCCTCTGTCAATCACGAGCCAGCGCTGCGCGTCCCGCAGGGCTGGCTGAGGCTTCCTGGGGTATCGGTCGTCTGTTGTGGACCCTTGAGGGTGGAAACCGGCCCATCTCGGGCTTTCAACAGCCGCAGTCCCGTTAAGCAACGCCGGCACGCAGCCGAAAAAGGGGGAGTCGATCGGCTGCCGCGATGGCAGACGGTCATGGAGCCGCAGACGTATGAACTCGACAAACAGCCGGATGGTGGTGGTGGCCGTGGTGGTCTGCGCCTTTGCCGTCGGCATGTCCGGCTTGCTCAACTACTTCAAGTACCGCAGCACGACCAACCGTCTCGTGGCAGAGCGACTGGTCGTCACGGCCAAGTCGGTCGAGAACAGCATCCAGAGTGCGCTGGAGCTGGGGCTGCAGTTCGCGGACATCGCCACCTTGCCCAGCACGCTCGATCGTGAGCGCGCCTCCGACGATCTCATCGACGGCATCGACGTCTTCGACATGGACGGTCAACTGATCTACAGCACCGACCGGCGCCGCGTGTCGCAGCGCATGCCTGAGTTGTGGCAGACCCAGGCGCGCAAGGAAGGCGGCGAGTACTGGTTCGTCCAGGATGCGGAGAATTCGGCCGCCGGCATCCCGATCAAGAACAACTTCGGTCTGGTGATCGGCTATCTGGCGCTGCGCTATTCGGCCGATCAGGTCAACCAGGATGCGCTGGCCATCGGCAGCCGTCTGGCGCTGGTCACCGCGCTGGTCTTCGTGCTGTCGGCCGCGCTGACGGCGGCGGCGCTGATCGCCGTCGTGCGGCGCCTGGACCGCGATGTCGCCCAGGTCGAACAAGCCCTGCGGGCCGGCGAAGGCTCGCAGGACCACCAGGCCGCGCTGCGCGGTCCCTTCGGCAAGGCCATGCAGCAGTATCTGAAGACGGCCACCGAAGTCGATACGCGGATCGTTGAACTGAGGACGCGCCTGGAGCGCGGTCAGTCGTGAGCAACCTCTTCCTGCGCGGCATCTACCTGCGCCTGGCAGGCGCGGTGACGCTGGTCGTCATGCTCGCCTTGCTGGCCAATGCCGTGCTGTCGCACCGGGTGTTCGAGCAGGCGCTGGCGCCGCAACTGGCCAGCAAGGCCTACAGCGTGGGCGCTTCGGTGCGCGCGCTGGTCAACCGTGCCGTCGAAAACGGCGTGAGCTTCTCCGAGCTGTACGGGGTGACCGAGCGCTTCACCGAAGTGAAGGAGGAAGTGCCGGAGATCTCGTACATCGGGATATCCGATCTGAAAGGCAAGGTCCTCTACCGCAGCGCCCAGGAGAGCGACGAGGCGGCCGCGCACTTCCGCTCCAAGGGGATCGTCGACATCGCCACGAGCGGCACCAAGGTGTCCGGCCTGCACCGCATCGGCCCGCACTACCTGGTCTCGATGCCCATCCTGGGCCCTAACGGCCCGCTGGGTGTGCTGCACCTGGGCATCGACGTGCGCTTCGTGGATCAGGTCGTGGTCGACATGCTGTTCGACGTGCTCGTGATCCTGGTCGTCAGCCTGTTCTTCGCGCTGGAGTTGCTGCACTACATCGCCGGGGCACGGCTGGAAGCTTCCCTGAAGGATCTGAGCGAGAGCTTCGAGCGCGGCGCATCCGGTGACTTCCGCACCCGGCGCCGCGCCAAGGGTGAGCAGGCCTTCGGCTATCTGCACAAGATGCTCTACGCCATGCTGATGGGCATCAATGGCGCGTATGCGTCGCTGGTCAAGGCCGTGGCGGCGCAGCGCCACCTGCCGGCCCATGAACGTGCACCCGACCTTGCCGCCATCCAGGCCGAGTGCCTGGCGCTGGGCCAGAAGCATCGCTTCGGCATGGACGAGACGCCGCTGGGCCACGACAGCCACAGCCTGGCCAAGATCCGCGCGCCGCTGTTCGTCTTCATCCTGGCCGAAGAGCTGACGCGCTCGTTCCTGCCCGCCTATACGCAGGACCTGCTGGTTCCCGTGCCTGGGCTCTCGCCGCAACTGGTGCTGGGGCTGCCGATCGCGCTGTTCATGCTCATCGTGGCGCTGGCCCAGCCTTTCATGGGCGTGTTCTGCGAGCGCCGCGGTCACAAGTCGACCATGCTGATCGGCGCCAGCATCGCCGCGGCAGGCTTCTTCGCGACGGCGATGGCCTCATCCGTGCTGGATCTGCTGGTCTGGCGATCCCTGTGTGCGGTCGGCTACGCGATGGTGTTCGTCGCCGGGCAGGCGTTTGTGCTCGATCACGCCACACCGGCAACACGGGCGCGCAGCTTCGCGCTCTTCGTCGGGGCGATCATGGCCGCGACGGTCTGCGGCCCGTCGATCGGGGGCATCCTGGCCGACAACATCGGCACACGGCCGACGTTTGCGCTGGCCGGACTGCTGGCCCTGCTGTCACTGGTCGTGATCCGTGGCCTGCCCGACCTGTCAAAGACCTCGCAGTCCCGTCCGCCGACGCGCTTGCCCACCCTGCGCGAGATCGGGCATCTGATGATCAACCACCGCTTCATGAGGATCACGGCCCTGGCGGCGATGCCGGCCAAGATCCTCCTGACCGGGGTGTGCTTCTACCTCGTCCCCTTGTACGTGCTCACCATCGGCAGCACGCCTTCCATGGCGGGCCGCATCCTCATGACCTACGCGGTGGTGATGGTGGTGATGGCCCCGATCACCGCGGGACTGGCGACCAACCGTCAGCGCATGCACGCGCTGGTGGGCGGCGGCCTGATCGTCTCCGGCCTGGGCGGGCTGCTGCTGCTGGCCGGCGGCGACGTGCTGTGGGTCTTCGGTGCGGTGATCCTGATCGGGCTGGGCCAGTCGATGTCGATCTCGGCCCAGAGCGCCCTGGTCAGCGAGCACTGTGCGCAGGAGATCCGTGCCATGGGCGAGGGCGTGATCTACGGCGTCTACCGCCTGCTGGAGCGCATCGGCAATGCACTGGGTCCCATGATCGCCGGCGCGCTGGTCCTGCACTTCGACTACGTCACGGGCTTTGCGCTCATCGGGCTGGCCGTGATCCTGTGCGGCATCGCATTCCTGTTCGCAACGCGCCGGGCGGCAGAGCCCGTCTGGGCGCCCGCTTCTGTTCACACCTGAGGAGAGTTAGGCATGACCACCCCCATCAGCCGCCGTCAGTGGCTGGCCGCAGCGGCCGGCGTCGCGGTGACACCCGGCCTTGTTGCCGCGGAACTCAAGCCGGCCGGTCGGCCGTTCCGCATCTATGCCATCACCTTCCGCGGCATGACCGATGTCGAGAAGGGCTTTGTGGATCACTTCCAGTCGCGCAAGATCCCGGTGCAGATCACCTTCAGGGACATGAACCGCGATCCCAGCCGCCTGGCGACCTTCATGGAAGAGATCCGCGCCACCAAGCCTGACCTGATCTACTCCTGGGGCACCTCGGTGACGCTGGGCCTCGTCGGCCCGCACGACGGGGTGGTTCCGGGCCGGCACATCACTGACATTCCGGTCGTCTTCACGCTCGTTGCCTCGCCGACGCTGGCGAAGATCGTTGCCGATACGCGGGGCTCCGGGCGCAACGTCACCGGTGTCACGCACGTCGGCCCGACCGAAGCGCAGATCCGCGCAATGTCGCAGTACCGGGCCTTCCAGACGCTGGGCGTGCTCTACACCCCGACGGAGCGCAACTCGGTGGTCACCATCGAGGAAATCCGCCGCCTGGGCCGGGAAGGCGGCTTCCACACCGTGGAGCGCACCTTCCGCCTGGATGCGCAGCGCCAGCCGTCGGCCGAAGGCGCCGCCGATCTGGTGCGCGAGCTGAAGGAAGCGGGCGCCCAGTGGCTCTACCTGCCGCCGGACAGCTTCCTGGGCACGCTGGCGGAAAGCGTGGTCATCCCCGCCGCCATGGCGCAGGGTCTGCCCACCTTTGCCTCGACAGAACAGCTCATGCAGGCCGGCGCGCTCTCCGGCCTGGTCAGCCGCTACTACAACGTCGGGCAGTTCACGGCTTTCAAGGCCGAGCAGATCCTCGTGGGCAAGGTCTCGCCCGCGGTGATTCCGGTGGAGCCGCTGAAGCGGCTGTCCTACCAGATCCGCATGTCGGCGGCCAAGAAGCTCAATCTGCCGCCGCCCTTGCCGATGCTCAGCTATGCCGAGCTGATCACCGGCGAGCCCACGCTCTGAACGCCTGCGGCCTCGGCCGCAGACGCCGCGGCGCGACGACTGCTCAGCCCCACACGGCCTGCGCCACCTCCACCACGCGCTGCAGCTTGGCCCACTGATCCTGCTGCGACAGCGCATTGCCGTGGTGCGTGCTGGAAAAGCCGCACTGCGGCGACAGGCACAGGCGGTCCAGCGGCACAAAACGGGCCGCCTCCTCGATGCGGCGCTGCAGCGCGTCCTTGGCCTCCAACTCGCCGAGCTTGGTGGTCACCAGGCCCAGCACCACCTTCTTGCCCTCGGGCAGCACGCGCAGCGGCTCGAAGCCGCCGGCGCGTGCGCTGTCGAACTCCATGAAGTAGCCGTCCACGTGGGTGGAGAACATGGCTTCGACCACCGGGTCGTAGCCGCCCTCGGCGACCCAGGCGCTCTTGAAGTTGCCGCGGCAGGTGTGGATGGTGATCCGCAGATCGGCGGGCTTGTCGCGCAGCGCCTCGTTGATGACCTGCGCATAGGTGCGAGGCAGTGCGGCCGGATCGTCACCATTGCTTCGGCAGTTGGCCTGGATCTTCGGATCGCACAGGTAGGCAAAGGTGATGTCGTCCAGCTGCAGGTAGCGGCAGCCTGCCGCGTAGAGATGGGCGATGGCCTGCCGGTAGGCGCCGGCGACATCGGCCCAGAAGCTGTCCATGTCCGCATACGCCTCGCGCGAGATGGCGGCGCGGCCGCCGCGCAGGTGCAGCATCGACGGTGATGGGATCGTCATCTTCGGGGTGCGTGTGCACAGCCCGGCCAGAAACGCAAAGTGATCCGCCATGATGGGCCGGCTGCAGCCGATGCGGCCGGTCACGGTGGCGATCGGCGGCTGCTCGGACTGGCCGGCGATCTGGAACTTCGGCCCCTCGTTCTGCTTGAGCGTCACACCGTCGAGCTGGCTCAGGAAATCCAGGTGCCACCAGTCGCGCCGGAACTCCCCATCCGTGATGCTCTGCAGGCCCAGCGTTTCCTGCTGTCGCACGGCCTCGGTGATGGCGGCATCCTCAGCCGCGCGCAAGGCGTAGGCATCCAGCTCACCGGCCTTGAAGCGCGCCCGCGTGGCGGCGAGCTCGGCGGGGCGCAGCAAACTGCCGACCTGATCGGCACGGAAGGGGGCGTCGGTCATCGCTGTCTCCGGATCTGTGGGTGAGGGCCTCTGCGGGGACCTGCCCGCCGATTGTGCGGCGCCCGCCAAGCCCCTGACGGCGCCGAGCCCGGGCGGTGCTCAGCGCGCGGGAATCACGTCGAACTTCAGGCCTTCTTGGCCGGCCTGCGGGTGGCGGGTCTGGAAGCCCCAGCGCTGCTGGAAGGCGGGGTCGTGCCACAGGGCGTGATAGGCGTGGTTCTTCTTGGGTGGCGGGTAGTTGAACCACAGCGTGGCCGCTCGCGCGCTGCGCTGCACGATACGCGCCAGCGCATCACGATCCGGGTGCGCAAAGACCGCGCCGCTGGTCGAGATGAGGTAGTGGCCGCAGTCGATCTGCGCCAGCAGTTCGTCATTCACGTTGCCGCGGCTGCCATGGTGGCTGAGCTTGAAGACGTCGATCGGCAGCCGCGCCGTGCCTTGGCCCCGCAGGCGCTGTACAGCCGAGCTGAGCACCTGGGCATAGGCATCGGCGGCCAGCAGCGCGCGGTGCCCCGCAAACTCCGCCATCACCGCAATGCTGCTGCCATTGGGGCGCGAGCCATCGGGATCGAAGGGGCGCTGCGCCAGGGCCGCCAGATCCTGCGAGGTCTCCAGGGGACGGCGCCCGAGCTGCCGCCGCCGGCCCGGGGCGGCCAGGTCTTCATCCCAGTCCGGCCCCAGCCGGGCCAGCCCTGAAGGCGTGGGCGAGAGCAGGTGCAGGCGCATGCCGCCGGCCAGGGTCAGGCTGGGCAGCGCCTCTTCCGCTGCGCTGTCGCCCTGCGGCCGCACGATGGCCTTGCCGCGTGTGAAGGCATTCCAGGTGAAGGCGCCGCCGCGTTGCAGGAGGGTGCTGAAATCGTCGCCGTCCTTGCCGCTGAGCTGCTTGCGGCCTTCCAGGTGGTGGCGGCCGTTGAACCAGATGTCGCCGAAGCTCAGCTTCAGCGCCTGGTGCTGCTGCAGCAGCGGGATGCCGCCGCCGATGTGATCGCCATCGATGTGCGAGAGGATGAAGAGCTCGAATCGCCGCTGATCCGGATCGTCAGGCAAGGCCGCGAGTCGCGGCGCGAGCGCGCGCTTGAAGGCATCCTCGGTGCCGCCGTCGATCAGCATGCGCCAGCGCCGGCCGCTGCGGCTCCCCCACTCGATCCACAGACAGTCACCCTGGTCGACCGGCAGCATCTCGATGGTCCAGAAGGGATCGTTCGGCGTGGCCGTGTCCGGCGCCTCGCGGGTACCGGCGCGCTTGGCAGGGCGGGATGTCTCGCGTGCGGCGGGGCGTGTGGCGGGTCTTGCAGGGCTTGCCGGCGCCGCAGCCGGGCTGGCCGGCGGCGGCGTGCGCGCGCCCAGGAGGGCCGTGCCAGGCGGCGAGGCAATTTCGGCAGACGGTGCGGACGGCGCGGACGCAGCAGGATTCCCGCCCGCTGTGCCGGTCCCGCGCGCTGCACGCACGGCTTTCGGGCGGCTCGGTGCGGGCAAGGGCGCGGCGCCGGCGGCTTCGCGCTCGGGCAGGCCGTGGCGATCGCGCAGGAGGCTTTGCAGGCGCAGTGCGGGCTCTTTCAGCGTGGCCAGCTCGGGCACGGCCTCGGTGGGCTCCTGCGGCAGGCGCACCGCCTCGCGCAGATCGGCACGGATCCAGGCATCGGCATAACAGCCCAGCCGATGATCCAGCCAGTAGGCGATGGTGGTGGGCAGGCGGTCCAGGGGCTGGCGCCGGCCGACGGTCTCGCGCAGGGCCTGGCGCGCGGTCTGCTCGCACGCGGTGGCGCCCGGCCCGGCGGCATCCAGCGAACGCAGCAGCCAGAGCTCGGCCAGGCAGGCCTGTGCCCAGGCGCGGTCTTCGGCCTCGGTGCCGTCGCGCGCGGTGACCTCGGCCCAGTAGCGGGCCACGGCCCACTCGTTCCAGTCCGGCGCCAGGCCCAGCACCAGCTGGATCGACAGCTTGGACAGCAGCGCGCGAAACGGCGCACTCAGCCCGTGGCCATCGCTGATGATGAAGCCACGCAGCGCGCGGTCGTTGTCGTCCAGCGCCTGCTCCAGACAGCGCCGTCGGAAGTGCAGCGATTCGCGCAGCTCGGCGCCGGTGCGGGCCTGCGGGTGCTGCTCGACGTCGTAGAGCTCGTCGCGGGCATTGATCATCAAGGCGGCGGCGCGCAGCGCGCGGGCTTCCATCCCATAGGTCTGGCCGGTATCGATGAGCCGCTCGATCGCGCGTGTCATCGCTTCGCTGCCGACCCAGCGCCCGCTGCTGTAGGCGACCTCGGTGGCGCGCTGGCACTGGCGGTAGGTGGCCCGTTCCAGGGCAGCCTGCATGTCGCTGGGCAGGCTTTCGTAGACGGCCAGCGCCGCCCAGTCGTGATCGATGGGCGGCAGGCGGCTGTGCAACGTGCTGCGCACGCGGTGCATCAGCACCCAGGGGTGCTCGCCCCACAGCAGGCCCTCGTAGAACACCTGCGCGAAGAGCACCGAACCATCAAAGCCCAGCGGCACCTGGGAGCCCACCACCAGCGGGATGCCCGACTGGTGCAGCACCAGGGCGATGCTGCCGCCCGGGCTGGTGAGATCGCGCTGGCCGGCGCTGTCGCAGGTGGCCAGCGTCACCACCTGCGGGCGGTGCAGTTCGCCATCGCGCGTGGCGTTGAGCGCACTGGCCAGGCGTTCACCCGAGATGACGCCATCGGCTTCCTTCAGCACCAGCCCGTAGCTGGTGTCGCCCAGCGCATCGTCCTGCCGGCCGTGCGCCAGGATGTGCACATGCGTGTAGCGCTGGCTGGCGCACTCGCGTGCCACGCCATCGAGCGTGGCATTGCTCAGCACGGTGAGCATGTCGCCGAAGGTGGCGCGCGCGTTGTCGCTGCCGCGCGGCGTGCCGGGCGTGGGCATCAGGCGCGCGCGCTGGCCGAAACGATCGCTCATCGCGAAGGGCCGCACGGCATCGGTGAGTGCCTTCAGGTGCGGGCTGTAGGGCACGGCCTCATCGTCGGTGGACGAGGCGATGAAGAGCACGCGCGGCCGGTCCAGCCACACATGCCGCGAGAGCGAGACATTGCGCGAGCGCCGCGTCAGCACCACCGGCACGCGGGACTGCACGCCCAGCCAGGCTTCGCTCACCGCATCGCCCGCGATGGGCACCTTGGCCAGTTCGAAAGGCAACGCGGCGAGCTCGGAGGCGGTGATCGTCAGGCTCAGGCGCACGACCGTGTCGCGCCCGTTGGGATCAGCCCCCAGCGAGCCCGGCAGGCGAGGCACGGCGCCGAGCAGCCGCCCCATCGCCACGCCCATCTCGCGCAGCTCGGGCAGGCGGTCCTTCAGCGCCGGCCGCTGGCCGCGATCGGGGTTCTGGTCGTCGTGGCGCATCGCACGCATGCGGCGATCGAACATCTGCTGCTCGAAGGGCACGTGCACCACCCCGGCCTCGGCATCGTCGCAGACGGCCAGATAAGGTGTCAGCGGCGAGAGCAGCTGGTTGTGCGCAGGCCCCGCCCGCAGGAATTCCACGCGCACCGTGCGAACCTGGATCTCTTCGGCCATCGTTTGCCCCTCCTGGCGGGCGCGGCGATGGTAGGCCGGGGATGCGGCCCCGGCAACGAGGGCCGCCGAGGGGGCCGCGGCGCGGTCTGTGCGCAGTGCAGACCCTGCGCGCGGGGCAGGGCGGCCTGGCGCGGCTCAGGCGGGCGCTTGTGCAGGCGGCGCGATGCGCTCCCAGCTGACGAAGTCGAAGCGCGTGCCGTCTGCGGCCTGCTGAGGATCACGCTGTCGCTCGGCAAACTCGCCGTGGCCAAAGGGCGGGAAGTGCGTGTCGCCGGGCAGATCGGCATGGACCTCGGTCAGCTCCAGCCCATCGGCGCGAGGCAGGGCTTGCGCGTAGAGCTCGCCCCCGCCGATCACGAAAGCCAGCGGCGCATCGGCCAGGCGTGACAGTGCCTCTTCCAGGCTGCCGGCGGTCTCGGCGCCGGGCGCGGCAAAGCCGGCCTGCCGCGTCACCACCAGGTTGCGCCGGCCGGGCAGCGGGCGAAAGCGCTCCGGCAGCGATTGCCAGGTCTTGCGCCCCATGATCACCGGGTGCCCCAGCGTCAGCGCACGAAAGTGCTTCTGGTCCGCGGCATCGCGGAACACCAAGTCGTTGCCCCGGCCGATGACGCCGTTGCGTGCGACCGCGGCGATGAGCACCAGCCGCGTCATGCTACGCAAGCCCAAGGTCGCGCCGCGCGCCGCGCTGGACCAGGGCGCTGAGAGACCGCCTCACACCGCCACCGGCGCCTTGATGGCCGGGTGCGGCTCGTAGCCGTCGAACGCGAAGTCCTCCAGCTCATAGCCGAAGATCGATTCGGGGCGGCGCAGGATGCGCAGCCGCGGCAGGGGCCGTGCCTCGCGCGAGAGCTGCAGCTGCACCTGCTCGTGGTGGTTGCTGTAGATGTGGCAATCACCACCGGTCCACACAAAGTCGCCCACGTCCATGTCGCACTGCTGCGCCAGCATGTGGGTCAGCAGCGCATAACTTGCGATGTTGAAGGGCACGCCCAGAAAGATGTCTGCGCTGCGCTGGTACAGCTGGCAGCTCAGCCGCGCGCGGGTCTGCTCGCCCGCGGCCGGCTGCACGTAGAACTGGAAAAACGCATGGCAGGGCATCAGCGCCATCTTGGGCAGATCGGCCACGTTCCAGGCGCTGACGATCAGGCGGCGCGAATCGGGGTTGCTCTTCAGCTGGGCCAGCACCTCGGCGATCTGGTCGATGTGGCCGCCGTCGGGCGTGGGCCAGCTGCGCCACTGCACGCCATAGACCGGGCCCAGATCGCCATCGGGCCGCGCCCACTCGTCCCAGATCGTGCAGCCACGCTCCTGCAGCCACTTCACGTTGCGGCCTCCCTGCAGGAACCACAGCAGCTCCACGATCACCGCCTTCACGAAGACCTTTTTGGTCGTGATGAGCGGAAAGCCCTGCGATAGATCGAAGCGCATCTGGTGCCCGAAGACGCTGCGCGTGCCCGTGCCGGTGCGGTCGGTCTTGTCCACCCCGTGGGTGAACACATGGCGCATCAGGTCTTCGTAGGGCGTGGGGATGGGCATGGCGGGGAACACGCGGAAGGGGCGGTGGGCCGGAGGGCTGAGAGACTCGGGCAGTGGCTGGCATCGCCGAGTGCGCCGCATCGGCCGTGGTCGGCCCGCTCGGCACGCAAGGGATTATGGGGCGATGACGGAGGGCCGATGCCGTGCCTGGTGAGCGCCGCGCCAGCGCCTCAGCCCCCGCTCAAGGCCTGCACGATGGCCACGTCGTCACCCGGCGCCAGCGGCAGCGAAAGATCGCGCACGCCGCGGCCGTTGATGAAGACGCGCATGTGCGGGCGCAGGGCATCCTGCTCGTCGACCATGCGAAAGCGCAGGCCGGGGTGGCGACGGTCCAGATCCAGCAGCAGCTCACCCAGACTGTGGCCTTCCGCCTCGGCCCAGGCGCCGCCGGTGTAGGAGCGCAGGGCGCTGGGGATCAGGACCTTCATGGTGTGGGCTGAGGTGAGAGCTTGGCTATTTCATGGCCTCGGGCCGGGGCGGGCGCCGGGCCAGGGCTCCGGCGAATCCTGCGCCGATCCGGGGCCACGCGGCAGCGCCGCAGGGACTCAGGGACTCAGGGACTCAGGGACTCAGGGACTCAGGGGCCGCACCGCGGCTCAGGCCATCACCGCCGCTTCCACGGCGTAGATCTCCGGCAGGTGGCGCGCGATGCAGCGCCAGCGTTCGGCTTCGTCGGCGCCCATCCACAGCTCGCCGGCGGTATTGCCCAGGTAGAGGGCCACGCGATCGCGCGTGTCGGCCGTCATCGCCTGGCGCTTGATGGTCCACCAGGCCTGCGTGGCCGGCAGGCCCTGATCCAGCCGCTGCCAGGTCTTGCCGCCATTGCGTGTGCGCCAGGCCGCGGGCCGGCCACCGGGCGCGGTGCGCGGCCAGACATCCGTGCCATCCATCGGAAACACCCACGCGGTATCCGGATCGCGCGGGTGGGCCACCATCGGGAAGCCGATGTCGCCGATGGCGCGTGGCATCTTCAGGCCCACGCGCTGCCAGGTGGTGGCCGGGCGGTCGAGCCGGTAGATGCCGCAATGGTTCTGCTGCCACAGCCGATCCGGCTGCGCAGGGCACTGGCGCACGACATGGGGATCGTGGAAGGTGAAGGTCGTGGGATCGAAGCCGCCCACCACCTCCATGCCGTCGCACAGCGGTTGCCAGCTCAGGCCGGCATCGCGCGATTCGTGCACGCCGCCGCTGGACATCGCGAAGTACAGGTGCTGCGCGTCCCGCGGATCCACGAGGATCGAGTGCAGCTTGGGGCCGTCGGGCGTGCCGTCCTGCTCGGCGCCCATCCATTCGCGGTACTGCGGGCTGTCGTTGATGGCCGGCAGCGGCGTCCAGCTGTCGCCGCCATCCTCGCTGCGGAACAGGCCCTGCGGCGAGGTGCCGGCATACCAGGTCCCGCTTTCGCTGGCGTGTCCTGGCGTGAGCCAGAAGCTGTGGTTGACGACGCGCCCCGTGCCGTCGGTGGCCTTGGCAAAAGCCGGCGGACGCTGCGCTTCCTTCCAGCGCCGGCCGCCATCCACGGAGCGGAAGATCGTCGGCCCCAGGTGCCCGGTGCGGGCGGCTGCCAGCAGCGTGCGGCCATCGCGCGGATCCAGCACCAGGTGCGTGATCATGTGGCCGAGGAAGTGCGGCCCGTCGCAGCGCCAGCGGCGGCGCGCGGCATCGCTGTGGAAGAGCCAGGCACCCTTGCGCGTGGCCACCAGCAGCGTGACGGGCGGGTTGCGGGCGGTGCCGCTGCCGGTGGGTCCGGCCGTCTTGCCGGAGGCCTTCCCAGCGGTCTTCGGGGAGGTCTTCGCGGAGGTCCTGGTCTTCGCAGTGGCAGTCTTGAGGGCTGGCATGGTGCGGCTCCTGTCTGGCCTCACCAGCGTAGCACCCGCGGCCCCAGCGCGGCACCGAGGAAGCCCGTGAGCGCGATGCCCAGCGTGTACCAGAGCGCCACGAACATCGGCGAAGCCTCGGTGCAGGACAGCGCGTAGCCGCAGGCCCCCACGCTGCCTGCCAGCAGGCCCGCGGCAAACCCGGCCGCACGCGGGCGTGTGGGGGCCAGGCCCCGTACCGCCCACAGCGTGCCGGCCAGCGCCGGCAGCGAGAGCATGAGCACGATGAACGGGCAGCGCGACCACGAGTGCCCCAGCAGCTCAGCCCAGCGCGTGAGCGCCGGCTGCTGCAGCCAGAGGGAGAGCGCCAGCAGCAGCATCGCTGCCACCACCGCCAGCAGCAGCAGGCCGGCGGCCGTGGTGGGCGCGGCCGGCCGCGACAGCCGGGCCGTCAGCCAGCCGGCCGCCAGCGCCAGCGCGCCGCCGTAGGCCAGCTTCATCCAGGGAACGGGGCCGCTGAACATGGGCATCGGAATCAGCCCGATCACCGCCAGCGATCCGACGCTCGCCAGCAGCAGGCCCAGGCCGGCCGCCGGCGCCAGGCGCCGGGCGGCCAGCGCGCTCGGCGCCGGGCCCGCATTGCGGGCCAGCAGGTCGATCAGCTCGTCGGTCTTCATGAGGCTTGCGGTGGGTTGGATGGTTTGAGACGTTGGAGAATGTCGTCGGACGCGGGGTGGCGCACGGGCCTTCAGGCCGCCGGCTGGCGCACCCATTCGGCCAGGCGCTTCAGGCCACGATGCACCTGCACCTTGATCGCGGACTCGGAGGCGCCGGTGCGCGCGGCGGCCTCGGCCACCGACAGGCCTTCCACCTTGGTCAGCACGATGGCCGTGCGCTGCGCGGCGGGCAGTTCGTCCAGCAGCTTCTGCAGATCGCGCCCGGCGCCGGCATCGTGCGACTCTGCGGCCAGCAGGCCTTCGTCGACATCGTCCAGCGAATCGTGCAGCCCTTCGCGCCGGCCGCGTCGGCGCCACAGATCGACCAGCTTGTGGCGGGCGATGGCCACCGCCCAGGCCGTGACCGGCAGCGTGGGGTCGTAGGTGCCGCGCTGCAGGTGCAGCGCCAGCAGCGTTTCCTGCACCAGATCCTCGACATCCTCCGGCCATTCGGCCAGACGCCGCCGCAGGTAGGCGCGCAGCCGCGTGCTCAGCAGCCCCAGGCACTGACGGTAGGCGCGCTCGTCGCCGGACTGCGCATCAAGCCACAGCGGCTTCAGGGTGGCTTCCAGATCGCTGGCCGGGGCGTGTACGGGCATGAAGGGGCGGGAAGCGGCGCGTGGGCCGGGGCGGCCCGCATTCTGCGCTCTCGCGCCCAGGCCAGCCGGCCAGGACCCCCAGACGAGATCAGCGTCCATCGCGCGCAGCCCGCCCAGGGACGAACAGCCGATCCAGCGAGACCGCACCCGGCCCGCGCGCCACCAGCCACAGCAGCACGGCGGCCCAGACGCCGTGCGTGGCGTAGGCTGACGGGTAGACAGCGAACTGGATCACGGCGGTCATCAGCAGCAGGCCCAGCGCCGCCAGCCGCGTGCCCAGGCCCAGCAGCAGCATCAGCGGCAGGACATGCTCGCCCAGCGCGGCCAGCGTGGCTGCAGTCTCGGGTGCCAGCAGCGGCAGGCGGTATTCGTCGCGGAACAGATCGACGGCACCGGGGGCCAGCTGCGGCCAGCCCCACTCGAAGCGGCCGGCCACCAGGTCCAGCGACAGGCCCTCGATCTTGGTCTGCCCGGAAGCCCAGAAGACAGCCGCCACGGAGAAGCGGCCCAGCAGCGCGATGGCCGATTCGGGGGTGCGCGACAACAGTGCGCGCCCGGTCTCCAGCACGCCCATCAGGCGCAACCAGGCGCCGCTGCGCAGGGGCACTGGGCGCGCGGTCGCGGGTGAGGGGATGTGCGGCGTCATGGCTCGGGGCTCTGGGTGGAGGGGATGGGGTGTGCGTCCGGTTCTGCGGGCTGCAGCGCGACGATCAGCTGCTGGCGAAGCAGCAGCGCCAGCACCTGGCTGAAGTCCGCCCGCGGGTGCCCACCGAGCGCGGCGCCCAGCGACTGGCCCTCGATCAAGGCCTGCACCAGCTGCGCATCGGCCACCGGCAGTGGCAGCACGCGCACGGCGTCGTGCTCGCGCAGCACCAGCGCGGCCTCCGCCTGCCACAGATCCAGCTGCGCCAGCTGCTCGTCGCGGCGGGTGTCCTCGTGCTGGTGCGCGCCCCACAGCGAGACCACGGCCTGCTCTGCCACCAGCACGCTCAGCGCGGGGTGCAGGCGCAGTGCGCTGCGGCCCAGGGTTTCGGGATCGGCCAAGGCCTGGTGCAGTTCGTCGGCGCTCAGGGCCTCGGCATCGGCGGCCTGCCAGGCCTCCAGCCGCGCCCACTCCAGCCGGGCCAGGCTCGACAGCTCAGGGTGTGCGGCCGCGGCGTCCAGGCTGGCCAGCCAGGCCGCGAGCTCCTCGCCGCAGCGGTGCATCAGCGGCGAGCGCGGCGGCCGCTCCCGCAGGTGGCGAAGGGCCATCGCGCGGAAGCTGGCCTCGCCCAGCCACTGGCGCAGCACCGGGAAGCTCTCGCCCAGCACCTCGATCAACGAGTGGGCGACGTTGTTCCGGTAGACCGCGAGGCGGGACGCCAGCACGGCGCCGGGCGCCGCCCGCAGGCCGGGCGGGGCGGGCAGATCGGGGTCCAGCAGCGCTGCGGCGAACGCGGGCTGCCAGGTCGGGGCGTCGGGCGACACGGGTGTCCGCGGCAGGGGTCGACCGGGCGTCATGCGGTCACCGCGGCGTGTCCGGCCCGGGCCGGGTGGGGTGGCGTTGGCGGATGTGAACCGTCAGCCCTGCCAGGGCTTGTCCCGGCTGAGGCGCCCCGTTGGCACAGCATCAGCAGCGCGCAGGCCGCCTCGGCCTCCAGCTGCTCCAGCGGCGGCAGGTGCTGATCGCGCTCGATCAAGGTGGGCACGGGCCCCAGCCGATCCAGCGTGCGTGCATACAGCGCCCACACGGCATCGTCCACCGGGGCGCCGTGGTGGTCGATGAGCAGGCGCCGGCCCGCGGCATCCGCCTCTTCGGCAAATCCGGCGAGGTGGATCTGTGCCACAGCCTGGGCCGGCAGTGCCGCGATGAAGTCCCAGGGATCGCGAGCGTGGTTGATGCCGCTGACGTAGGCGTTGTTGACGTCCAGCAGCAGGCCGCAGCCTGTGCGGCGCACCACCTCGGCCAGAAAGCCGGCTTCATCCATCGTCGAATCGGCCCACTCGAGGTAGGTGCTGGGGTTCTCCAGCAGCATCGGCCGGCGCAGCCGATCCTGCACCTGCTGGACATGCGTGCACACCCGCTGCAGCGTGCCGGCGTGATAGGGCAGGGGGAGCAGGTCGTTGAAGCACCGTCCTGCGTGGCTGGACCAGGCCAGGTGCTCGCTGAACCAGCGCGGCTGGAAGCGCTGCACCAGCGTCTGCAGCCGCTGCAGGTGGGCTTCGTCCAGGGGCTCTTCGCCCCCGATCGAAAGGCCCACGCCGTGGATGGACAGCGGCCAGCGTTCGCGCAGCTGCTGCAGCTGGCGCAGCGCGGGGCCGCCGCTGACCATGTAGTTCTCGGCATGCACTTCCAGGAAGGCAGCGCCCTGCAGCAGCTGTGCCGGCGGCCGGGCCAGCAGGGCGGCGGCATGGGCTGGCTTGAAGCCGAACCCGG
This sequence comes from Rubrivivax sp., assembly GCA_016790225.1. Next base: position 38,631 of record JAEUOZ010000041.1, on the reverse strand, counting down.
CCCAGGGCGCGGGCTCGCTGCGGGCTGGGAGCGCTGCGCTCATGACGGCCTGCCGTTCGAGTGCTCAGCTCTTCTTCTCGGTGAAGGCGACCAGCTGGCCCATGCCGGTGGGCGAGCTCCTGCTGGCGGTCTTCTCGCAGCTGCCCTTGGCCACCAGCTTCCAGGCGTTGCCCTGGAAATCGCGCACGCTGGTGCCGGCGCAGGTGGTGCCGGGGCCGGCGGCGCAATCGTTCTTGCCCTTCATGGCCACGCCGTAGCACTTTTCCTTGTCGGCCGCCTGGGCCTGCGCAGGCGCCTGCGCCAGCGTCAGGGCAGAACCGATGGCCAGGGCCAGAGCGGCGGTGTGGGCCGTGGCGGGACGGTCGAAGAGAGATGAGGACATGGATGGGCTCCTGAGGTAAAACGTTGGTTCTGACGGCCGGTGCCGGGGCGCCGGGGGTCGTCGGGGGCGTCGGTGGTTTTCGGGACGAGGGGCTGCTGCGCATTCGGCAAGGCACGCACAGCGGGCTCCGCAAGACCATTCGCAGCGGATCCGCGCCGGGTTACACCGGCCCTGCAGAAATTCCTGGGCTCCGGTTCGGCCCTGGTTCGGCCCCAGTTCGGCCCCGGGTCTGCCCGCTGTAACCGCAGGGGGTGCTTCGGCGACCATGGTCAGGTTCCCTCTCGAAGAAGCATCGCCCATGACCTCACGCCGTGATTCCCTTTCGGGCTGCTCCTGCTCCTGCAGCTGCGCGCAGCGGCCGCGTGCCTGGGTCGCCGACGCCGCTGCGGCAGGCCGCCGCGGGGCCAGGCGCCGCCCACCTGCCGCGCCGCGGCCGGGAGCCCGGTGATGGCCCGCCCTGGCAAGCGCGTGCTGTGGGCCGGCCTGGCGCTGCTGCTGCTGGCCGGTGTCTGGGCCTGGCGCCACTACGAACTGGGCGCCTGGCTCACGCTGGACAACCTGAAGGCCAGCCGCGATGCGCTGCAGGCCCGCGTACAGGCGCAGCCGCTGCAGACGGCGGCGCTGTTCTTTGCGCTGTATGTGGCCGCGGCGGCGCTGTCGATCCCGGGGGCCGTGATCCTCACGCTGGCGGCTGGCGCCATGTTCGGGCTGGGCTGGGGTCTGCTGATCGTCAGCTTCGCGTCCAGCCTGGGGGCGCTGCTGGCCTTCCTGGCCGCGCGCTACCTGTTGCGCGACGCCATCCAGGCCCGCTTCGGCCCGTCGCTGGCGCCCATCAACGACGGGGTGCGCAAGGACGGCAGCTTCTACCTGCTGACGTTGCGGCTGGTGCCGGTCTTTCCCTTCTGGCTGATCAACCTGCTGATGGGGCTCACGCCGATGGGCGCCGGCCGCTTCTACGGCATCAGCCAGCTGGGCATGCTGGCCGGCACGGCCGTCTACGTGAATGCGGGCACGCAGCTCGCGGCGATCCGGTCACCGGGTGACATCCTCTCGCCGGGCCTGTTGCTCAGCTTCGTGCTGCTGGGGGTCTTCCCGCTGATCGCCAAGGCCCTGGTGGGCGCCTGGCAGCGGCGCAAGATCACCGCGCGCTGGCCGCGGCCGCGGCGCTTCGATCGCAACCTGGTGGTCATCGGCGCCGGTGCGGGCGGCCTGGTATCGGCCTACATCGCAGCCGCGGTGAAGGCCAAGGTCACGCTGATCGAAGGCCACAAGATGGGAGGCGATTGCCTGAACTTCGGCTGCGTGCCCAGCAAGGCGCTGATCCGATCGGCCAAGCTGGCCCGCCAGCTGAAGACGGCCCACACACTGGGCCTGCAGGGCGTGCAGGGCGAGGTGGACTTTGCCGCCGTGATGCGGCGCATCCACGGGGTGATCCGCGACATCGAGCCGCACGATTCGGTGGAACGTTATGTGCAGCTGGGTGTGGACGTGCTGCAAGGACACGCGCGCATCACCAGCCCCTGGACGGTGGAGGTCACGCAGGCGGACGGCAGCCGCCAGACGCTGAGCACGCGCAGCATCATCATCGCGGCCGGCGCCAGCCCCTTCGTGCCGCCGATCCCGGGCCTGAAGGAAACCGGCTGCCTGACCAGCGACACCGTGTGGGGCCTCACGGCGCTGCCGCGGCGCCTGGTGGTGCTGGGGGGCGGCCCGATCGGCAGCGAACTCGCGCAGAGCTTTGCGCGCCTGGGCAGCCAGGTCACGCAGGTGGAGATGGCGCCGCGCCTGCTGGTGCGCGAAGACCCGGAGGTCTCCGAACGGGTGGCCGCCTCGCTGCGCGCCGATGGCGTGCAGGTGCTCACCGGTCACCAGGCCGTGCGTGTGGAAACCGTCGATGGCGAAAAACGCCTGGTGGCGCGCCATGGCGAGGCCGAGCTGGCCATCCCCTTCGACGAACTGCTGTGCGCGGTGGGACGCAGCCCGCGGGTCAGCGGCTACGGGCTGGAAGAACTCGGCATGCCGCTCACGCCCCGCAAGACCATCGAGACCGATGCCTGGCTGCAGACGCTCTACCCGAACATCTATGCGGTGGGTGATGTGGCTGGCCCCTACCAGTTCACCCACACGGCGGCCCACCAGGCCTGGTATGCCACGGTGAATGCCTTGTTCGGCCGTTTCAAGCGCTTCAAGGCCGACTACCGGGTGATCCCCTGGGCCACCTTCACCGACCCCGAGGTCGCCCGCGTGGGCCTGAGCGAGACCGAGGCCCGCGAGCAGGGCATCCCCTTCGAGGTGACGCGCTACGGCCTGGACGATCTGGACCGCGCCATCGCCGACGGCACGGCGCACGGCTTTGTCAAGGTGCTGACCGTGCCGGGCAAGGACCGCATCCTGGGCGCCACCCTGGTCGGCGAACACGCCGGCGACCTGCTGGCCGAGTTTGTGCTGGCCATGAAGCATGGGCTGGGCCTGAACAAGATCCTCGGCACCATCCACACCTACCCCACGCTGGCCGAGGCCAACAAGTACGCGGCCGGCGCCTGGAAACGGGCGCACGCGCCGCAGAAGCTGCTGCAGTGGGTGGCCCGCTATCACGCCTGGGAGCGCTCATGAACCCGTCCTTGCACCCGCCGCGCAGCGGCCACCGCCGCCTGGCCTTGCAGGCCGTCGCGGCGGCCTGTGCTGCCGCCTGGCTGCCTTCGCTGCAGGCTCAAACCTTCGACCACAGCCACGCGGCCTGGACGGCCTTGCTGCGGCGGCACCTGCGCGTGCAACGCGGCGGCCAGGCCAGCCAGCTGCACTATGCCGGCATGGCCGCGGCGCGTGCGGAGCTGAAGGCTTACCTGGACAGCCTCTCGGCCGTTTCGGCCGCCAGCTTTGCCGGCTGGAGCAAGGCCCAGCGTCAGGCCTTCCTGATCAACGCCTACAACGCCTTCACGGTGGAGCTGATCCTCACACGCTACCCGGATCTGAAATCCATCAAGGACCTGGGCAGCCTGCTGCAGAGCCCCTGGAAGCCGCGCTGGGTGCCGCTGCTGGGCAGCAAGGTCTCGCTGGACGAGATCGAGCACCAGATGCTGCGCAAGCGGGGCGACTATGACGATCCGCGGGTGCACTTCGGCGTCAACTGCGCCAGCATCGGCTGCCCTGCGCTGCGCGAAGAGGCCTTCGTCGCAGAGCGCCTGGAGGTGCAGCTGGATGAGCAGACCGTCCGCTTCATGAGCGACCGCAGCCGCAACCGGTGGAATGCCCAGCGCCAGCGGCTGGAGCTGTCGAAGATCTTCGATTGGTTCGGCGAGGATTTCCGCCTGGGGCACCGCGGCATCAGCTCGCTGGCGGCCTTTGCGGCGCGCCATGCCGACAGCCTGGCCGATACCCCGGCCGAGCGCGAACGCATCCGCGCCGGCGGGGTGGACATCAGCTTCACCGATTACGACTGGGCCCTGAACGACGCGCGTTAGCGGCGCGGGCGGCGCCCGGCGTGGCCCTGGAAAAGGTCAGCCCGAGCCCCGTCGAGCGCCGCGACACGCCGCGCTGCAGGCCTCAGGCGCGCTCCAGGGGCTCCACCTCGAACTGCATCGCAGCCAGCCGCGCGTAAAGGCCGCCGCGCGCGACGAGCTCTTCGTGCCGGCCGATGTCCACGATGCGGCCCTGCTCCATCACCACGATGCGGTCGGCACGCAGCACCGTGGCCAGCCGGTGGGCGATGACCAGCGTGGTGCGGCCGCGCATCGCGGCTTCCAGCGCGGCCTGCACCATGCGCTCGCTCTCGGCATCCAGTGCGCTGGTGGCTTCATCCAGCAGCAGCAGCGGCGGGTTCTTCAGCATCGCGCGGGCGATGGCGATGCGCTGGCGCTGGCCGCCGGACAGCCGCACGCCGCGTTCGCCCAGGTAGGTGGCATAGCCTTCGGGCAGCGCGCTGATGAAATCGTGCGCGAAGGCGGCGCGGGCGGCGGCCTGCACTTCGTCATCCGTCGCATCGGGTCGGCCGTAACGGATATTCTCCAGGGCCGAGGTGGAAAACACCGTGCTGTCCTGCGGCACGATGCCGATGCGGGCCCGCAGATCGATCAGCGCGCTCTCGGTGACCGGCACGCCATCCACGCACACGCGCCCCTGCGTGCTGTCGTAGAAGCGCAGCAGCAGCTGCAGGACGGTGCTCTTGCCGGCGCCGCTGGGGCCCACCAGGGCCACCGTCTCGCCGGCGCGGATGTGCAGATCCAGCTCCTTCAGCGCGGCCTGCTGCGGCCGCGAGGGATAGTGGAAGGTGACGTGCTCGAAGCTGACCGTGGAGCCGCCCTGCACGGGCGGCAGCGCCTTCGGCACCGAAGGCTCGGCCACCGGAGAACGGTTGTGCAGCAGCTCCATCAGCCGCTCGGTGGCGCCCGCGGCACGCAGCAGATCGCCATAGACCTCGGACAGCACGGCGATGGAGCCGACGAAGACGATCACGTACATCACCGTCTGCCCCAGATGGCCGGCGCTGATGTCGCCGCGCAGCACGGCCTGCGTGCCCTGGTACAGGCCCCACAGCAGCGCGCCGAAGGTGGCGGTGATGATGAAGCCGACCAGCATGGAGCGCACGCGCGTGCGCTTGCGGGCAGTCTCGAAGGCGTTCTCGGTGGACTGGTCGAAGCGCCGGGCCTCGCGGTCCTGCTGGTTGTAGCTCTGCACCACGGGAATGGCGTTGAGCACCTCGGCGGCGATGGCGCTGGAATCGGCCACGCGGTCCTGGCTGGCCCGGCTGAGCTTGCGCACGCGGCGGCCGAAATACAGGCTGGGCAGCACCACCAGCACCAGGATGCCCAGCACCTGCGTCATCACCACCGGGTTGGTGACGATCAGCATGCCCAGGGCGCCCAGGCCCATCACCAGGTTGCGCAGGCCCATGCTCAGCGAGGAGCCCACCACGGTCTGCACGAGCGTGGTGTCGGTCGTCAGACGGCTGAGCACCTCGCCGGTCTGCGTGGTCTCGAAGAACTCCGGGCTCTGCCGCACGACGTGGGCGTAGACGGCATTGCGCAGATCGGCGGTCACGCGTTCGCCCAGCCAGCTGACCATGTAGAAGCGCAGGGCCGAGAAGACGCCTAACGCCGCACCGACGCCGAACAGCGCCAGGAAATGCTCGCGCAGCGCCATGATGCGCTCGCCCGGGCTGTCGGCGAGCACGCCTTCGTCGATGAGCGACTTCAGCGCGATGGGCAGTACCAGCGTGCTGGCCGCTGCCAGCACCAGAAACAGGCCGGCCAGCGCGATGCGGCCGTGGTAGGGCTTCAGGAAGGGCAGCAGCCCGGAGAGCGAGCGCGGGCTCTTGGCGCGTTCGCGCGAGGTGTCGGTGGCCATGCGGACAGTCTATCGGCCGTGCCTTGCGCGGACCTGCGGCGGCCTGGCGCTGCCGCCCGTGCCGCGCGCCGGCCCCTCACTCGCGCACAAAACGCAGGCGCTGCCCACCCTGGCTGAGCACCAGCGCCGGCGGCGTGCCGCCATCGCCTTCAAACAGGATCTCCAGCGCCGTGATGCGCGCGAAGAAGCGGCGTGTGTCCTGGGCAAAGAGCTCGAACTCGCCCTGGCCAGTGGCCTGCGCAAAGAGGCGCGCTTCGCGCGTGCGCACGCTGAGCTTGAACTGCGGATTGAGCGCATAGACACCGGCCAGTACGGCCAGTGCGCTGGCGGCCACCTCGGCGGCGGGGCGCTGCGTCTGGGCCTGCTCGGCCACCACGTCGCGCGGCGGCACGGCGGGATCCAGCAGGTGCAGGGCCAGATCGGTGACGCTGACGAAGGCATTGGCCAGCACCACCGAAGCGCGGCGGCCGCCGGGGTCGAGGAACAGGGATGAGGAGAAGCCGTAGGTGCCGCCATCGTGGTTGGCGATGCGCCGGCCATTCAGCGTGCCCAGGATCCAGCCCAGACCCATGGCGTTGGCCGGCTGGCCGGCATCGGCGTGGCGCTGCAGCGTCAGGGCAAAGGCCGGGGCCAGGGGGTTGTCCACCAGGCCCAGCGCGCAGCGCGCGTAGCGCACCAGGGCCGGCAGCGGGCCGATCAGGGCGCCAGCTCCGGCCAGCGCATCGAAGGTCCAGCGCGGCACGGCGCGGCGCTGATCGTCATGGCCGGGCAGCAGGCCGGCGCCCGGATCGCCCGGCGTGGCCACGCGGATGTCCGTCAGGCCCAGCGGCTGCAGCACCCGTTCGGCCAGCAGGGCAGGATAGGGCTTGCCGGCCCGCAGGCCCAGCGCGTGCCCCAGCAGGCCGAAACCCAGGTTGCTGTACTCCCAGCGGGCCTGTCGCGGCACCTGCGGCTTCCAGGCTTCCACAAAGGCTTGCAGCTGGGCCGCGCCGTAACCGGCATAGGGGTCGGCGGGTCTGGGTGGTTCGAGGTTGGCCGGCAGTCGGGGCAGGCCGCTGCGGTGGGTGGCCAGATCCAGCCAGGTGATCGGCTCGCCCGCGCTGTCGCGCAGCGGGCGCCCCAGCGCCGCCTCCACCGGCTCAGCCAGTTGCAGGTCGCGGCGTTGCACGGCATCGGCCAGCAGCAGCGCGGTGAAGGTCTTGGTGACGGAGCCGTACTCGAAGCGGTCGCCAGCATCGGGCGCCGATGCCTGGGTGGCCGATCGCGTGCCGGCAAAGGCCAGCTCATCGCCACCGGGCATGATCAGCGCCGCCGCGAAGCCGCGGCCTTCGTGGCGTGCGCGCAGGCGCAGCGCGGCGGCCCAGGCGGGCTCGGCTGCGGGCTGCGTGGCGGTCTGCGCGGCGGCCGGGAGGGCCCGCCCAGCCAGGCTCCCGGCGACGGCAGAGCCGGCCAGGGCCGCCAGGCCGGCTTGGGCTGTGCGGCGGTTGAACTGTCGACGCGACATGTCGTTCATCATCACTCCTCGTCCGCCTCGCTGGCGGGTCTGTGGCTGGCTGCCGGTCGGGCTCGGTCAGTCGTCTCTTCGCCGGGCCTGCGCCCGCGCCGCGCGAGGCCTTCGCGCAGCAGATACTCGACCTGGGCGTTGGCGCTGCGCAGTTCCTGCGAGGCCAGGCGCTCGATCTCGGCCCACAGAGCCGGATCGATGCGCAGCAGGAAGCTCTTCTTGCCGGGGCTGGCCATGGCGCGTGACCGGACGAGCGGGAATTACTTCAGGCGCTGATCGCGCCGCGCCTCGATGAAGCCCTGCAGCCGCTGCGGCTCGGGCGTGCCCAGCGTGACGCTGCGGCCGTCCATCAGGTGCAGCCTCAGGGCCGGGCCCGAGATCACCACGTTGAACTGCCGGTGCTTGGCCGTGCCCTTGATGCCGGAACCGAAGGCCACGTTGGCCTTGCCCAGTTCGGTGCTGACGATGCTCTTCAAGGGCTCCTGCCAGGCGGGCCAGCCCACATAGCCGAAGCTCCAGCGCACCGCTTCGCTGTCGACCTCGATCACCAGGCGACCCAGCAACAGCAGGCCGGCGAGGAAGGTGGCCAGCACCAGCAGCACGCCGGCAAGCCCCTCGGGGGTGGCGGTGCTGCCCATCGTGGCGGGCACGGTGACGGCAGCGGCGACGATCAGGATCAGCCACAGCACGGTGTAGGTCTGCGTGTGGCGGTAGGCAAGGTGGCGGGTCATGGTGCGCGTCCTGCTGCCGGCCTCAGCCGTACAGCGTGCCGGTGTTGATGATGGGCTGCGTGTCCTTGTCGGAGCACAGCACCACGAGCAGGTTGCTGACCATCGAGGCCTTGCGCTCGTCGTCGAGCACCACGATGCTGCGCTCGCTGAGGCCCTTGAGTGCCGCCTCCACCATCGAGACCGCGCCCTGCACGATCTTCTGGCGCGCGCTGATGATCGCCTCGGCCTGCTGGCGCCGCAGCATCACCTGCGCGATCTCCGGCGCGTAGGCCAGATGGCTGAGCTTGGCGTCTTCCACCACCACGCCGGCATCGTCGAAGCGCTGCTGCAGTTCCTCGCGCAGGGCGGTGATGGCCGCCTGGCCGCTGCGCAGCGTGGTCTCGCCGGGTGCCAGGTCTTCGCCCTCGTCGTAGGCAAACTGCGTGGCCAGGTGGCGGATGGCGGCTTCGGCCTGCACCTTCACGTAGTTCTCGTAGTCATCGACCTCGAACACGGCCTGCGCCGTGTCTTCCACGCGCCAGACCACGACGGCGCTGATCTCGATCGGGTTGCCGCGCTTGTCGTTGACCTTCAGCGTGGGCGCGTTCAGGTTGCGGCTGCGCAGCGAGATCTTGCGCTTGACGTAGAAAGGGTTGGCCCAGCGCAGGCCCTCGGAGCGATCCGTGCCCTTGTATTCGCCGAAGAGCAGCAGGATTGCGGCCTCGCGCGGCTGCAGCATGTACAGGCCTGCCAGCAGCGCGACGCCGATGATGATCAACAGCACGCGCGGCAGCACGGTCAGCACCGTGCCGATGGGCGCGAGGATGAAGCTGGTGACGGTGGCCAGGATCAGCAGCGCGCCGATCGTGGCCGCGAGGTAGCCGTTCATCGACTGCACCGGGCGCTCCAGCAGGCGCGGGCCGGCGGCGGGGTGGCGTTCGGAATTCATGCGGTTCTCCTCAGGGGGGTCACAGAAATCAAAGTGATATCACTGTAATACCGTCGCGAGGGCTTGTCAACCGACGGGTTCCGGGCTGCGCGCCCGGCCCGATCCCGCCCGCACCCGCGTCTTGCGTGCCGAGGCGGCGCAGATACGATGGCGCCGCGATGAACCTCAAGCAGCTCGAAACCTTTGTGCGCGTGGCCGAGATGGGCAGCTTCAGCAAGGCCGCGCTGGTGCTGGATACGGTGCAGCCGGCGCTCAGCCGGCAGGTGCGCCAGCTGGAAATCGATCTGCATGTGACGCTGCTCGAACGCACCGGCCGCGGCGTGGTGCTCACCGAGGCCGGCAAGCGGCTCTTCGAGCACAGCGTGGGCATCCTGGCGCTGGTGGCGCGGGCCCGCGAGGATCTGGAGGCCAGCCGCGACGAACCCGCCGGGCGTGTGGTGCTGGGCCTGCCGCCCAGCCTGGGCCGCCAGCTGGCGGTGCCGCTGGTGCAGACCTTCCAGCGCGAATGGCCCAAGGCGCGGTTGGCGGTGGTGGAGGGTTTGTCAGCGCATATCGCCGAGTGGATCGCCACCGGGCGCGTGGACGTGGGCCTGCTCTACAGCCCCCAGCCCCATGCGGCGCTGGAGATCGAGCCGCTGCGCAGCGAGCCGCTGTGCCTGATCAGCCCGCGGCCGGCCGCGCCCGCCCCGGCGCGCCGGGTGCGCCGCGCCGAGCCATCGCCCGTGCCGCTGCGGGATCTGGAAGGCCTGCCGCTGGTCATTCCGGAGCGCCTGCACGCCACGCGGCGCCTGCTGGAGGCGCAGGCGGCGCTGTCCGGCATCAAGCTGCACATCGCCTGGGAGATGTCCAGCGTACCGGCGATCCTGGCGCTGGTGCGCAGCGGGCACGGCCACGCGGTCCTCACGGCCGAGGCGCTGGGCGATGCGGAAGCAGCCGGCTCGCTGCAGGCGCGGCCCATCGTGGAGCCCGCGCTGGTGAATACGCTGTGCCTGGCGACATCCGCCACCAAGCGCGTGACGCCGCTGCAGCGATCGCTGCTGGGTTGGCTGCGCGGCATGCTGGTGCGCCGGTAGACTCAGTCAAAAGGTTTGAGATCGGCACGGCGGCCCGCCCCGTCAGCAGGTGCGGACCGCCGCATGACGGCGATCAGGCCTGCTGCGCACCGACGATGCGCGCGAGCAGCGCGTCGCTCACGTCGCTGGTGGCCAGACCGTCGATGCTGAAGAGCATGCCCAGGGTGATGACGGCAGCCAGAGCAAAGCTGGTGAAACGTTGGGTGTGGGTGGTTTTCATGAGCGGCTCCTTGGGGCTTGCAGTGAATCGATGGCGTGACTCTAGAGAGCCGCGGGCCGGCCGGCACGGGGTGAGCGACGGGCCGCGAGTGCCGCGTGATGAACGGCGTGCACGGGCGATGAACGGCGGCTGCGTGGCCGCTCCCGCCCACGCTCCTGGCCCCAGGGGCCGGGCCGGCGTCGACGAGGTCATCGCCGAAATGGCCAGAATACGCAGGCCATTCCACAGCGCATCGAGGCACCCCATGAAGATCCTGGTCCTGCACGGCATCAACCTGGACATGTTCGGCCAGCGTGATCCGGCCCAGTACGGCACGGCGACGCTGGCGCAGATCGATGCCCAGCTCGTGGCCCTGGGCTCGCAGCTGGGGGCCGAGGTGAGCTGCTTCCAGAGCAACCACGAAGGCGTGATGGCCGAGCGCATCCACGCCGCCCATCGCGAAGGCGTGGCGGCGGTGGTGATCAACGCCGGCGCCTGGACGCACTACAGCTATGGCCTGCGCGATGCGCTGGCCATCCTGAAGTGCCCGATCGTGGAGGTGCACATGAGCCATGTGCACGCCCGCGAGCCCTTCCGCCACCACTCGGTCTTCACCGAGATCGTGCGCGGCCAGATCAGCGGTTTCGGGGTGGACAGCTACCGCCTCGGGCTGCGCGCCGCGGTATCGGCCGCGGGTGGCGCGGGCGCCTGAAACGCCGCTTCCCCGGTGCCCGTTGCCGGCAGGCCTGGGCCCTGCGCGACCATGCCGTTCGGCGATAGCTGCTAGGCCGCCGCACCGGCCTTGGGGTCGATCCCCAGACCGCACAATGATCGATCCGCCTGATGGCGAGCCCGCCAGGAGACCGCGCCGATGATCATCGATTGCCACGGCCACTACACCACCGCGCCCAAGGCGCTGGAGCACTGGCGCAACGCGCAGATCGCGGGCATCGCCGATCCGGCGCTGATGCCGCGCGCGGCGGATCTGAAGATCAGCGACGACGAACTGCGCGAATCGATCGAGACCAACCAGCTGCGGCTCATGAAGCAGCGCGGCAGCGATCTGACGCTGTTCAGCCCGCGCGCGAGCTTCATGGCCCACCACATCGGCGATTTCCAGGTCAGCAGCACCTGGGCCGCGATCTGCAACGAGCTGTGCTATCGCGTCAGCCAGCTCTTTCCGGATCACTTCGTGCCCGTGGCCATGCTGCCGCAGAGCCCCGGCGTGGATCCCCGGACCTGCATCCCCGAACTCGTCAAGTGTGTGGAGCAGTTCGGCAACGTGGGCCTGAATCTCAACCCCGATCCTTCGGGCGGCCACTGGACCAGCCCGCCGCTGACCGATCGCCACTGGTATCCGGTCTACGAGAAGATGGTGGAGTACGGGCTGCCGGCGATGATCCACGTCAGCACCAGCTGCAACGCCTGCTTCCACACCACCGGCGCGCACTACATCAATGCCGACACCACGGCCTTCATGCAGCTGATCCAGGGTGATCTGTTCAAGGACTTCCCCACGCTGAAGTTCCTCATCCCGCACGGCGGCGGCGCGGCGCCCTACCACTGGGGGCGCTACCGCGGCCTGGCGCAGGAACTGAAGAAGCCGCTGCTGCAGGAGCACCTGCTGAACAACGTCTTCTTCGATACCTGCGTCTACCACCAGCCGGGCATCGATCTGCTCACGCGCGTGGTGCCGGTGGACAACATCCTCTTTGCCAGCGAGATGATCGGCGCGGTGCGCGGCATCGATCCCGAGACCGGCTTCAACTACGACGACACCCGGCGCTACATCGAGGCCAGCCACCAGCTCTCGGCGGCGCAGAAGCAGCAGATCTACGAAGGCAATGCGCGGCGGGTCTTTCCGCGCCTGGATGCCCTGCTGGAGACCCGCCAGCGGGCCCGGCAGGCGGCCACCCCTGCGGGCTGAAGGCCCGCCCATCCCTGAAGGAGATCGCCATGTACGAGCTCGGCGTCGTCCACCGCAACATCGCGCGCACCGAAGCGCACATCGCCGACCAGCTGGCGCACTTCGGCAGCGCCACCGTGCACGAGGCCATGGGCCGCGTGGGGCTGCTCATGCCCTTCATGCGGCCCATCTATGCCGGCGCGCAGGTCAGCGGCACGGCCGTCACCGTGCTGCTGCACCCGGGCGACAACTGGATGATGCATGTGGTGGCCGAGCAGATCCGCCCGGGCGACATCGTCGTGGCGGCGATCACCGCCGAGTGCAGCGACGGCTACTTCGGTGACCTGCTGGCCACCAGCTTCCAGACACGCGGCGCCAGGGCGCTGGTCATCGATGCCGGCGTGCGCGATGTGAAGACGCTCACCGAGATGCGCTTTCCGGTCTGGAGCAAGGCCATCAGCGCCAAGGGCACGATCAAGGCGACGCTGGGCAGCGTGAACGTGCCGGTGGTCTGCGCCGGTGCCTGGGTGAACCCGGGCGACGTGATCGTCGCCGACGACGACGGTGTGGTCTGCGTGCCGCGCACGCTGGCCGCCGCCACGCTGGAGGCAGCCACCCGGCGCGAGGCCAACGAAGGCGAGAAACGCGAACGCCTGGCCGCCGGCGTGCTGGGGCTGGACATGTACAAGATGCGCGAGCCGCTGGAAAAGGCCGGCCTGCGCTACATCGATTGAGGCGTTGACGCCGCCGTTTCCCGCACCCAGCGCCCAGCGCCCCGCACCATGCACATCACGCTCATCGGCTACGGCGAAGTCGGCAGGATCCTCGGCGAAGACCTGCGGGCGCAGGGCGCGGCCGTCACCGCCTTCGATCTCAAGCTGAACGGCGAGCTGGGCGAGCCGCTGCGCGAGCATGCGCTGCGGCAGGGCGTGTGCCTGGCCAGCACGCATGCCACGGCCGTGCAGGGCGCGGGCCTGGTGATCTCTGCCGTCACGGCCAGCCAGGCGGTGGCGGTGGCCCGTGCCTGCGCGCCGGGCCTGGCGCCGGGCTGCTTCTTCCTGGATCTCAATTCCGCTTCGCCGGGGGCCAAGCAGCAGGCGGCCGAGTGGGTCAACGGCGTGGGCGGCCGCTATGTGGAAGGCGCGGTGATGACCAGCGTGCCGCCGTACCGCATCCGCGTGCCGCTGCTGCTGGGCGGCCCCGAGGCCGCCGCGCTGGAACCTGAGTTGAACCGTTGGGGCTTCGCAGCCCGCGTGGCCAGCCCGGTGCTGGGTGTGGCCAGCGCCACCAAGATGTGCCGCAGCGTGATCATCAAGGGCCTGGAGGCCATGGTCATCGAGAGCTTCACTACGGCCCGCCACCACGGCGTGGAAGACGCGGTGATCGCCTCGCTGGCCGAGACCTTCCCGGGCATCGACTGGGAGAAGCAGGCCAGCTACTTCTTCCAGCGCGTCATCGAACATGGCCGCCGCCGCGCCGAGGAAGTGCGCGAAGTCGCGCAGACCGTGCGCGAGGCCGGCCTGGAGCCGCACAGCGCCGCCGGTACGGCCGAGCGCCAGGCCTGGATGGCCGACCGTGCCGATGAAGGCCTCTTCGGCCGCCGGGGCAGCCCTGGCTTTGCCCGCAGCGCGGATTGGCGCACCGAGGCCGATCGCATCCTGGCGCAGCTGTCGCCGCCCACCGCACCGAAGGAGCCGCCGCGATGAACGGCAAACCCACCACGGGGCCTTTCGAGAAGACCCCCGGCTGGCTGGACTGGTACGAGGGCCCCAGCCGCCCGCGCTTCGTGCTGCCCGCCGGCGCGGTGGATGCGCACTGCCATGTCTTCGGCCCCGGCGCCGTCTTTCCCTATGCGCCGGAACGCAAGTACACGCCCTGCGATGCCAGCCGCGAGCAGCTCCTGGCGCTGCGCGAGCGCCTGGGCTTTGCGCGCAACGTGATCGTGCAGGCCACCTGCCACGGCGCCGACAACCGCGCGCTGGCCGATGCCTGCCGCGCCAGCGGCGGCCTGGCCCGCGGCGTGGCCACCGTGCGCCGCAGCGTCACGGATGCCGAGCTGGAGCAGCTGCACGCCGATGGCATCCGCGGCGTGCGCTTCAACTTCGTGCGGCGCCTGGTGGACTTCACGCCCAAGGACGAGCTGATGGAGATCGCCGGCCGCGTCGCTCAGCTGGGCTGGCACGTCGTCATCTACTTCGAGGCGGTCGATCTGCCCGAGCTCTGGGACTTCTTCACCGCGCTGCCCAGCACGGTGGTGGTCGATCACATGGGCCGGCCGGACGTCTCCAAACCCCTGGATGGCCCGGAGTTCGAGCTCTTCCTGCGCTTCATGCGCCAGCATCCCAACGTGTGGAGCAAGGTCAGCTGCCCCGAGCGCCTGAGCCTGGGCGGCCCGCCGGCGCTGCACGGCGAGCAGGCCGCCTACCGCGACGTGGTGCCCTTTGCGCGCCGCGTGGTCGAGAGCTTCCCGCAGCGTGTGCTCTGGGGCACCGACTGGCCGCACCCCAACCTGAAGGGCCACATGCCGGATGACGGCCTGCTGGTGGACTTCATCCCGCACATCGCCCCGACGGCGGAACTGCAGCGCCTGCTGCTGGTGGACAACCCGATGCGCCTGTACTGGCCGGAAGCGGCCGGCTGAAGGAACAAGACCATGGCCCTGGACAAACCTTATGCCGATGTGCCCGGCACCACGATCTTCGATGCCGAGCAGGCGCGCAAGGGCTACTGGCTCAACCAGTTCTGCATGAGCCTGATGAAGCCCGAGAACCGCGAGCGTTTCCTGGCCGATCCGCGCGCCTGCCTGGATGGCTGGCCGATGACCGAGGCGCAGAAGCAGGCGGTGCTGGCGCGCGATCTGAACCGCTGCATGGCCGAGGGCGGGAACATCTACTTCCTGGCCAAGCTGGGCTTCACGCTGGGCAAGAACTTCCAGCAGATGGCCGGCAGCATGACCGGCATGACCGAGGAAGAGTACCGCGACATGATGCTGCGCGGCGGCCGCTCGATCGAAGGCAACCGCCGCATCGGCGAAGACGGCAGCGCGCAGGCGCACCGCCAGCCGCAGGGCAGCGCGCAGCGGCCCGGGCTCTGATCGCGGCCCGTCACGCCCGCCGCCTCATCACGTCAACCGTCAGGCACCCCATGGCCCGCATCACCGCATCCGTCTACACCAGCCACGTGCCGGCCATCGGCGCTGCCATGGATCTGGGCAAGACCCAGGAACCGTACTGGCAGAAGGTCTTCAGCGGCTACGAGACCTCGCGCCAGTGGCTGCGCGAGAACCCGCCCGATGTGATCTTCCTGGTCTACAACGACCACGCGACGGCCTTCAGCCTGGATCTGGTGCCCACCTTTGCCATCGGCACGGCGGCTGAATATGCCTCGGCCGACGAAGGCTGGGGCCCGCGACCGGTGCCCAAGGTCGTAGGCCATCCGCAGCTGGCCTCGCACATCGCGCAAAGCGTCATCCAGGACGATTTCGATCTCACCATCGTCAACCGCATGGATGTGGATCACGGCCTCACCGTGCCGCTGAGCCTGATGTGCGGCGAGCTCGATCCGGCCACCGGCGCCTGGCCTTGCCCGGTGATCCCCTTTGCCGTCAATGTGGTGCTCTATCCCGTGCCCAGCGGGCGCCGCTGCTTCCAGCTGGGCCAGGCCATCCGCCGTGCCGTGGAGCGCTACGACGAGCCGCTGAACGTGCAGATCTGGGGCACCGGCGGCATGAGCCACCAGCTGCAGGGACCGCGCGCCGGCCTCATCAACCGCGAGTGGGACCAGCGCTTCCTGGATCGCCTGATCGCCGAGCCGGCGGCCCTTGCCGAGCTGCCGCACATCGACTATGTGCGCGAAGCCGGCAGCGAAGGCATCGAACTGGTGATGTGGCTGATCGCGCGCGGCGCGATGGCCGATGTGGCCGGCGGGCCGCCGCCCACGGTGAGGCACCGCTTCTATCACGTGCCGGCGTCGAACACGGCCGTGGGTCACCTGATCCTGGAGAACCCGCAATGAGCGCAGAGACCCTTCGCGTGGCGCTGGCCGGCGCCGGTGCCTTCGGCATCAAGCATCTCGATGCCCTGCAGAAGATCCCCGGCGTGCAGGTCGTCAGCGTGATGAGCCGCGAGCGCGGCAAGACCCAGGAGGTGGCCGCGAAGTACGGCATCGCGCAGGCCACGGACCGCTTCGAGGACATCCTGGACAACCGCAGCGTGCAGGCGGTGATCCTGTGCACGCCCACGCAGCTGCACGCGGCGCAGGCCGTGGCCTGCATGAAGGCGGGCAAGCACGTGCAGGCCGAGATCCCGCTGGCCGACAGCCTGCGCGATGCCTACCGCGTGCTGCAGATGCAGGAGAACACCGGCCTGGTGGCCATGTGCGGCCACACGCGCCGCTTCAACCCCAGCCACCAGTGGGTGCGCCAGCGCATCCTGGCCGGCGAGTTCAGCATCCAGCAGATGGATGTGCAGACCTACTTCTTCCGCCGCAGCAACATGAATGCGCTGGGCCAGCCGCGCAGCTGGACCGATCACCTGCTGTGGCACCACGCCGCGCACACGGTGGACCTCTTCGCCTACCAGGCGCGCAGTCCCATCGTGAAGGCGCACGCCGTGCAGGGCCCGATGCACCCGGTGCTGGGCATTGCGATGGACATGAGCATCCAGCTCAAGGCGGCCAGCGGCGCGATCTGCACGCTCAGCCTCAGCTTCAACAACGACGGCCCGCTGGGCACCTTCTTTCGCTACATCGGCGACAGCGGCACCTACATCGCGCGCTACGACGATCTGGTCAACGGCAAGGAAGAGAAGATCGATGTCTCGCAGGTGGACGTGTCGATGAACGGCATCGAGCTGCAGGACCGCGAATTCGTGGCCGCCATCCGCGAAGGCCGGGAGCCTAACGCCAGCGTTCAGCAGGTGCTGCCCTGCTACGAGGTGCTGCACGATCTGGATCGGCAACTGGCCGCCGGCTGAGCGGCTGCGGCCCTGTGGGCCTGCGGTCCTTTGGTCCTCTGGGCCTGTGGCCCATTGGTCCTTTGGGCCTGTGGCCCTGCGGCGACGGGCGCGGCGGGTTGCAGTGACAACCCGCTCACCCTCGCACCCTGCTTGTGGTATCACTCGCGGCTTGGCATCGCCAGCGGGCTCGAAGACATGGACCAGAGCATCTTCATCAGCTATGCGCACCTGGACAACGTGGCCCTCTCGGCCGATCAGAAAGGCTGGATCGCGCGCTTCAAGGATGTGCTGGAAAGCCTGGTGAATACGCGCCTGGGCCGCACGGCGCAGGTCTGGCGCGACGACAAGCTGCAGGGCAACGACTTCTTTGGCGACGAGATCATCGCGCGGCTCGCGAAGGCCGATGTGCTGGTGCCGGTGATCAGCTCGCGCTACC
This sequence comes from Rubrivivax sp., assembly GCA_016790225.1. Next base: position 21,174 of record JAEUOZ010000041.1, on the reverse strand, counting down.
TGCAGTCGCCCTGGTGCACGCGGGAGATCAAGGAATTCGTGCAGCGGGCGGAAGCGCATGGCGGGCTCGCCGTGGGCAATCAGGCGCGTGTCTTCAAGGTCATCAAGACGCCGGTGGAGAGCCTGGATCCGCTGCCCGAGCCGATGCGCCGGCTGCTCAGCTACGAATTCTTCGTCACGCGCAACGGCGCCCCGCTGGAGCTGGATCCGGGCTATGGCCAGTGGTTCCAGGACGAGTTCAACCAGAAGGTGGCCCATCTGGCCTGGCAGATCGCGCAGACGCTCAACCGCCTGCCGTCGGCTCCGCGCGCAGACGGGCAGGGCGGGCCGGCCGAGGCGGCGCCTGCCGAGTCGCAAGCCAACGCCGGACCTCAGCCGCTGTGTGTCTATCTGGCCGAGTGCAGTTTTGACTGCAAGCCCTGGCGTGAGCGGCTGGAGATCGAACTCTCGCGCATCGGCTGCAAGGTGCTGCCGGACCAGGTGATGCCGGTCGAGGAAGAGCCCTACCGGCGCTCCGTGTCCGAGATGCTCGCGCGCAGCGATCTGTCGGTCCACCTCGTGGGCCAGCAGCTGGGCGCCATGCCTGACGGCCCCAGCGCCAGGAGCCGGGCGGTGCACCAGAACGAGCTGGCGGCCGAGCGTTCACGCCAGGCCGGCTTGCCGCGGCGGATCTGGATGGCCAAGGATCTGGCGTCGCAGCAGCCCGCGCAGCAGGACTTCATCACGGCCCTGCGCGAAGACCGCGTTGCGCGCAGCGGGGCCGATGTGGTGATCGGCGATTTCGAGTTGCTTCGCGAGAGTCTGCACACCTTGCTCAAGCAGCTGGAAGCAGCGCGCGCGGCGCCGCCCAAGGGCGCCGGCCCCGATGCGGCGGCCGGCCAGGCGGATGGCAAGCCGGGCGTGTACGTGATCTTCGACGAGCGTGACCGCAAGGCCTGCGTGCCAGTGCGCAAGTGGCTGCTGGCGCAAGGCTGTACCGTGGCCACGCCGCTGACCGATGGTGGTGCCGCGGAGATCCGCCAGGCGCACCAGGAGAACCTGGCGCAGTGCGACGCCGTGCTCGTCTACTACGGCATCGGGGACCATCCCTGGTACCGCTCGGTCCAGAAGGAGCTGCTGAAGATGGCGGAATACCGCCAGGGCCGCGCGCTGCCGCCCGTGCGCGTGTACCTGGCCGGGCCCGACACACCGCACAAGGCCGACATGATCGACATGGGCGAGCCCGATGTGATCGATGGCCGCACGGGCCTGGCCGAGGCCGATCTCGCCGCGCTGCGCACGGCCATGGCGCAGCGCGAGCCCGCCGCGGCCTGAGCCCCATGCCCGTGGATCGCGCTGCAGCCGGATCCGCTCCCGCCTTCGCCTCGCACACGCCATGAACCAGCCCCTGGAAGCCGCGCAGTTCGGCCACCCAGCCTTGCCGAGCCACGGCAATCCCTTTCCGGGCCTGCGCCCCTTCCACGAGGACGAGGAGCACTTGTTCTTCGGGCGCGAGCACCAGGTCGACGCGATGGTCGACAAGCTCGCGGCCACGCGCTTCCTGGCGGTGATCGGGTCTTCGGGCAGCGGCAAGTCCTCGCTCGTCAACTGCGGTCTTCGGCCCGCCTTGCGCCTGGGTCTGCACAGCCGCGCCGGCAATGCCTGGCGCATGGCGCAGTTCCGGCCCGGCAGCCGGCCCATCCACGCGATGGCCGAGGCGCTGGGGGCACCCGGCCTGCTGTTCGATGCCGCGCCGCCCGGCGGGCTTTCGCTGCAGAGCATCGTCGAGACCAGCCTGAACATGAGCCGGCTGGGCCTGCAGGATGTGGTGGAGCAGGCGCGCCTGGCGCCCGGCGTCAACCTGCTGATCGTGGTCGACCAGTTCGAGGAGCTGTTCCGCTACCGCGCCTTCTCGCCACCGCAGATGCCCGGGCGCATGAGCGCAGCCGAGGAGGCCACCGCCTTCGTCAACCTGCTGCTCGATGCCGTGCAGCAGAAGAGCGTGCCGATCCACATCGTGCTGACGATGCGCTCCGACTTCCTGGGCGACTGCACGCAGTTCCCGGGCCTGGCCGAAGCCATCAATGCCGGCCAGTACCTCGTGCCGCGCATGACGCGCGACGAGCGTCGCCTGGCGATCGCCGGCCCCGTGTCGGTGGGCGGCGCGAAGATCTCCTCGGTGCTGCTGAACCAGCTGGTCAATGACGTGGGTGACAACCCCGACCAGCTGTCGATCCTGCAGCACGCGATGAACCGCACCTGGGCGCACTGGGAAGAAGACCGCGCGACCGGCAAGCCCGACCATCCGCTGGATCTGCCGCACTACCAGAAGGCCGGCACCATGGCGCATGCCCTGGACCGGCACGCCGAGCGTGCATTTGGCGAGCTGCAGGGCGAGCGCCTGCAAGCCGTGTGCGAGAAGGTCTTCCGCGCGCTCACCGACAAGGCGACCGATCCGCGCGGCGTGCGCCGCCCCACCACGCTGGAGCGTCTGGGCGCGATCGCCGATGCCTCCCCGCAGGAGCTGGAGGCCGTGCTGGAGGTCTTCCGCAAGCCCAGCCGCTCTTTCCTGATGCCGCCCGCCGGCGAGAGCCTGCAGCCGCAGACCGTCATCGACATCTCGCACGAGAGCCTGATGCGCGTGTGGCAGCGGCTGAACGGCTGGGCCGATGCCGAGGCCTTGTCGGCCCAGACCTACCGCCGGCTCGCCGATACCGCCGCGCTGCACCAGGCCGGCAAGGCCAGCCTGTGGCGCGATCCGGATCTGGCCCAGGTGCTGCAGTGGCGCGAGCGCGAAGCCGTCAATGCCGCCTGGGCCGGGCGTTATGGATCGGGCTTCGAGCAGGCGCTGGCCTTTCTGCAGGACAGCGAGCGCGCGCGCGATGCCGAGACCCTGGCCGCCCGGCAGCGCGAAGAGGCGCAGCGCCTGGCGCAGGAGCGCGAGCTGGCCCAGGCCCTGGCGTTGGCCGAGGAGCAGCGCCAGCGCGCCGAGGAGCAGGCGCACGCACGCCAGCGTCAGAAGCGCCTGAACCGCATGCTGGTGGGCTTGCTGGCGGTGTGCGTGGCCGCCGGCGGCATGGCCGCCTGGTCCTGGATGGAAGCGGCCAAGATGCGCCAGGCCGGCCGCGAAGCCGCCGACGATCTGGCCAATCTGCGGCTGAACTTCCAGCAGCTGAGCGCAGCCCTGGCGGAAGCTCGCGCCAGCCAGGGAACCCAGGCCCATGAGCAGGCCGCGCAGCGTGCGGCCGCCTTGACCCAGGATGTGCTGGCCATGGCCGGTGCCGATGCCAAGGGCAGCGCAGCACCCTCGGCCCAGATCGTGGCCGATGTGCAGGCCGGCATCACGACGGCGATCACGCCGCCGGTGGCTGGGGCAGCGGCCCAGGCGGCGCCCGCGCCCGCCAAGGGCGACAAGCTGAAGCTGAGCACAAGCCCGGGCGCGGGCACGGCCAAGGCCACCGCGCCCGCGCCCGCCGTGGCCGCCGCCCCCCCGCCGCCCGTGCCGGCGCCCGCACCGGCCGTGGTGGCCGCGCCGGGCCCGAGCCCCACGGGCAGCGCGTCCCCAGGGCCCGCAGCCGGTGATCGGCTCACGATGCGCTGGGCCCTGGCCTCGGGCGGCTGCCTCAAGGGCGCGGTCACGGTCTCCGGACCCGCCGTCTTCTGGGTCGAGACACAGAAGGACGGCCGGCGCGTGGCGCGCTCCAGCTTCAGCGGCACCGGCAACGGCTTCACCGTGAAGGCCGGCGGTGAATCCGCCCCAGGGCCTGCGGGCAGCGGCGCATTCACCTTCGAGATCAAGTCGCAAGCCGAATGGAAGGGGCCGGACAAGCGCCAGTTCCGATCCGAGGCCAACGAGCGACTGCTCATGGCCGAGGGCGGGCGGCTGCTGCGGGCCACGATGGGCGGCTTCAGGACCCTCTGCTCGGATTGAGCCGGGCGCGCCGGCCTGACGCGGGGCCGCCGGGCACGGGGCTCAGGGGCGGCGCCGGAACGCGCTGCGGGCCGTGAGCTCGGCCATCTCGTCCTCGAATCGGCGCTCGGCCGCGATCTCCTTCAAGAGCCAGCGCGCACCGGTCGGATCGTTGCGCAGCACACGCTGATCGTGGGTCAGCGAGGCCTCGGCGGCGAGCAGCTGACGCAGGTCTTCGGTGAGCCACTTGCCCAGCTTGCTTGGGTCGATGCGCCTGCTGCCGCCGTAGCCGAAGCTGCGCTGGAAGGTGAGCTCGCGCTCCTGGATCTCCAGGTCCAGCTCGCGCAGCTGCTCGGCCAGCACGCGGTTGAAGTGGCGCACCTGCTCCAGCGGCAGCTGCGCCGGGCGTGACAGGTCCACCTGCTCGATCTCCAGCTGCAGGCTCAGCAGGCTCAGCAGGTCGCCCGCGGCATAGGCTGCGTTGGCGCGCGCCATGCGCTCGCCCATCAGGGCGCGCTGCGCCGGGCTGGCATCGGCCGGGGCGCGATCCGGATGCAGAGCGCCGGCCAGCTTGCGATAGACCTCCTTCACCGTCTGGGAGATGCGATCGGCTTCGAGCTGCGCCTTCTTCTGCGCGGCGCTGCCGCGGCCCTTCCGGCGCGAACGCCCGTGGTCAGGCCCTGCGCTGGCCGCCGGGTCGTGCATCTGGGCATGCATGTGGGCGTGGGCCCGCTGCATCAGCTGCTCGATCGATTCGGCGGGTTCATCGCCCAGATCCAGGCCGGAGACCTCTTCCAGCGCGGCCTTCAGCGCATCCACCTGCTGCTGCGCCAGCGCTTCGAAGGCCGTGCCCGTGATGCGCTGATACAGCGCCTTCAGCTCGGCAGCGTCTTCGTCTGCGGTTTCCTCGATCAGATCCAGCGCCTGATCGACGATGAGCATCTCAAGCGTCTGCCGCTCGGCCTTGCCCCACTTGCGCCCGAGCATCAGCTGCTCCAGCTCGAAGACCCACTCGCGGCGCCGCGCCAGCAGGCGCTGCCGCACGGGCTCGACGCGCTCCTGGTGCGATTGGGCAAACAGGGGCAGCTGCTCCTGCCACAGCGCCAGGCGGGCGCGTGCGTCGTCGATGCGCTGCAGCAACTGCTGGAAGCGCCGGTGCTCGCGCGATTCGCCGCTGGGTGCGGTGCCGACGACGCTGCGGGCGAGGGCGGTGGAAGGCGTGCGGGACATCGGGCCAGTGTCGCACCGCAGATGGCGCCAGCCGGTGACTCAGGGCCATTGCCGGTTGTCAGCGTCGCGCCCGCACGTATCGTCGACGTCTTTGCCTTGCCTGTCCCATGTCCTTCAAGAAGATCCTCGGTGCCGTCCTGGCCGTTGTGGTGCTCGCCGGCGTGGCCGGCTGGTTCAGCCTGGACAAGGAGACCCGCGGCCTGCTGGCCACCCTGCCCACCAACCGCGACCTGCTCTTCTGGAGCGAGCCCCAGCGGGACGCCGCCTTCCGCGCGCTGGATCGCCTGCCCGTGCTGGCCAAGGCGCGCGCCGTTCCCGCGGGCCCCACGCCGCGGCCGCTGCCGCCCGGCCCGCCGCTGAAGCTGTCGCTGGAGATCGACGCCTACATGGCGATGCAGCGCAGCGCGGCGCTGCTGATCGTGCACGACGGCCGCCTGCGCGTGGAGCGCTATGGCCTGGGCTTCGATGCGCAGGGCCGCTGGACGAGCTTTTCCGTGGCCAAGTCCATCACCTCCACGCTGGTGGGCGCGGCCATCGCCGATGGCTACATCCGCAGCATGGACGACAAGGTCAGCCAGTACATCCCGGCGATGAAGGGCTCGGCCTACGACGACGTGAGCCTGCGCCAGCTGCTCACCATGACCTCGGGCGTGAAGTGGAACGAAGACTATGCCGATCCGAATGCCGATGTCGCGCGCTTCAACAACCACGTGCCCGAGGACGGCGTCGATGCGCTGGTGAGCTACCTGCGCAAGCTCCCGCGCGAAGCGCCGGCCGGCACGCGCTGGCACTACAGCACCGGCGAGACCAACCTGGTGGGCATTCTGGTCAGCCAGGCCACGCGCAAGCCGCTGGCCGAGTACCTGGCGGAGAAGATCTGGCGACCGGCCGGCATGGAGCAGCAGGCCACCTGGATCCTCAGCAAGACCGGGCAGGAGATCAGCGGCTGCTGCATCCAGGCGGCGACGCGGGATTTCGCCCGTTTCGGGCTCTTCGTGCTGGATGGTGCGCTGCTGCTGGGCAAGCCCATGCTGCCTGAAGGCTGGCTGGCCGATGCCACCTCCAAGCGTGCCGACATCGGCAAACCCGGGCGCGGCTACGGCTATCAGTGGTGGACCTACGATGACGGCAGCTTTGCCGCGCGCGGCATCTTCGGCCAGGGCATCTTCATCGATCCCAAGCGCAAGCTGGTCATCGCCTCCAACGCCAACTGGGGCGGCGGCGCCACCGACCCCACCGCGTCCGAATCGCGCGAGGCCTTCTACCGCAGCGTGCAGGGCGCCATCGACGAAGAGGCCGCAGCTGCGCGTCAACTGAAACCTTGACGGTCTGCCCAGGCGGCCCTTTCCCGGAACCTGAAGATGAGCCTTCCCACCCGCAGCCTCGCCGGCCGAGAGGTCAGCGCCATCGGCCTGGGCTGCATGAACCTGAGCCACGCCTACGGCAAGCCGCCCACGCCCGAGCAGGGGCGTGCGCTGCTGCACGCGGCGCTCGATGCCGGCGTGACGCTCTTCGACACGGCGGCGCTCTACGGCTTCGGCAGCAATGAATCGCTGGTCGGGCCGGTGCTCGCGCCGCACCGCCGGCACATCCTGCTGTGCAGCAAGGGCGGCCTGACGGGCCAGCCGGTCGGGCCTGGCGGCGCGCTGCAGCGCGTGATCGACGGCCGCCCGGCCAGCATCCGCCGCGATTGCGAGGCCAGCCTGCAGCGCCTGGGCACCGATCACATCGATCTGTACTACCTGCACCGCTGGGACAAGGGCGTGCCCATCGAAGAATCCGTGGGCGAGATGGCGCGCCTGAAGGCCGAGGGCAAGATCGGCGCGCTGGGCCTGAGCGAGGTCAGCGCTGGCACGCTGCGCCGCGCGCAGGCCGAGCACCCGATCGCCGCCGTGCAGTCGGAATATTCGCTGTGGTCGCGCAACGTGGAACTCGCGGTGCTGCAGGCCTGCGGCGAACTGGGCGTGGCGCTGGTGGCCTTCAGCCCCGTTGCGCGCGGCCTGCTGACGGCAAAGCCGCCGGAGCCGGCGAGCTTCGAGCCCAAGGACATCCGCCGCTCGATGCCGCGCTTCGAGGCACCGCATTACGCACGCAACCTGCAGCTGGCCCGCCGCCATGCCGCGCTGGCCGAGCAGGCGGGCTGCTCGCCGGCCCAGCTGGCGCTGGCCTGGCTGCTGCACCAGGCGCCGCAGGTGCTGCCCATCCCGGGCACCACGCGCGCCGAACACCTGCAGGACGATCTGTCGGCGCTGACGGTTCAGCTCAGCAGCGATCTGCTGCAGCGCCTGGATGCGCTGTGGCAGCCGGCCGCCGTGAGCGGCCCGCGCTACAACGAACAGAACAGCCGAGAAGTCGATACCGAGGAGTACGCCGCATGAGCATGGTCTACCGCCGCCTGGGCCGCAGCGGCCTGAAGCTGAGCGTCTTCTCGCTGGGCTCCTGGGTGACGTACCACAACCAGGTCGATGTGAAGTCCGCCGCCGAGATGCTGGCCGCAGCCTTCGATGCCGGCGTCAACTTCTTCGACAACGCCGAGGTCTACGCCGGTGGCCGCAGCGAAGAGATCATGGGCGCCGCGCTGCGGCAGCTGGCCTGGCCGCGGCTGAACTATGTGGTGTCCAGCAAATATTTCTGGGGCCTGGATCGGCAGGGCGAGGCGGTCAACCGCAAGGACACGCTGAACCGCAAATACCTGATGCAGGCCGTGGACGGCAGCCTGCGCCGCCTGGGCCTGGAGCACATCGATCTGATCTACTGCCACCGGCCCGATCCGCACACGCCGATCGAGGAGACGGCCCGCGCGATGAACGATCTGATCGTGCAAGGCAAGGCGCTGTACTGGGGTACCAGCGAATGGAGCGCCGCCGACATCCGCGCTGCCTGGGAGCTGGCCGATCGCCACGGCTGGCACCGCCCGGTGATGGAGCAGCCGCAGTACCACCTGTTCCACCGCCAGCGGGTGGAGCAGGAATATGCGCGCCTCTATGCGGAGTGCGGCCTCGGCCTCACGACCTGGAGCCCGCTGGCCTCCGGCCTGCTGACCGGCAAGTATGCGGGCGGCATCCCGGCCGGCAGCCGGGGCACGCTGGAGAACATGGCCTTCCTGCGCGAGGGGCTCACGCACCCGGCGCGCAATGGCGCCGTCGCCCAGTTGGCCCCCATCGCGGCCGAGCTGGGCGGCAGCACCGCGCAGCTGGCGCTGGCCTGGGTGGCGCGCAACCCGCAGGTCAGCTCGGTCATCACCGGCGCCTCGCGGCTGGATCAGCTGCAGGACAACCTGGGCGCGCTGAAGCTGCTGCCGCAGCTGACGCCTGACATCATGGCACGCATCGAGGCCCTGACGGCGCCGCTGGCGCAGTAGCGGGTGTCCCGGCTGCAGCCCCGTCAACCCTCCTGCGGCAGGGCAGCCGGCTTCTGCGTGATGCCATGCAGCCAGGCGCCGCCCGCCAGGCCCGCCAGCACCCACAGGAGCTGCACATTGCCGGTGCCCAGCCCGGCGATGGCCGGCCCGGGGCAGACGCCGCTCAGGCCCCAGCCCACGCCGAAGAGCGCGGCGCCCAGCCAGGTGTCGCGCTGCATCTGCGCCGTGTGCGGCTCGAACGACCCGCCCAGCCAGGGCTCGCGGCGCAGGCGCGGAAAGAGCTGGTAGGCCAGCAGCGCCACGCCCATGCCGCCGGCCATCACCAGCAGCAGGCCGGCATCCTGGAGCGTGAGGAAGCTCAGCACCACTTCCGGCCGCACCATGCCCGACCAGGCGAGCCCGAAGCCGAACAAGGCACCTGATGTGACGACCGCCCCGGCCCGCAAGGCCGCCTTCATGGCTGCGCTCCCAGTGCGGCCAGGCCCAGCGCGGTGGCAAAGCCCGTGGCCATGAAGATCAGCACCGCGCCCAGCGAGGCGAGCTTCAGCGAAGCCAGCCCGCAGATGCCGTGGCCCGAGGTGCAGCCGCCGGCCAGGCGCGCGCCATAGCCGGCCACCAGGCCGCCCAGCAGCAGGCGCCATTCGGGCACCGCCGTGCGCAGCGGCTCCGCCGGCCCGAGCCACAGCCACCGCAGGGCTGCGCCCAGCACCAGGCCCAAGGCCAGCTGCAACCGCCACACGCGGCTGCTCAGCCAGCGCGGCTGCTGGAAGAAGGGGCTGGACGAGAGGTAAGACCAGCCGGCGCTGAAGACCGAGCTCATGCCGGCCAGCCGCCCCGTGGCCAGGTACAGCAGCGCCACCCCGGCCCCGATGCACAGGCCGCCCGCCAGATAGTGCTGCCAGCCCAGCGGAAACCACGTCGCCATCATCTGCAGACCCCTGCCATCCAGAAGGCCGGCATTGTCGCCAGCCGGCGCCCGCCCGAAGCCCTAGCATCCCGTCATGAGCACCGCAGCCCTTCCCACCGCCCTGCCGGGTGTCGCCGTGATCGGTGGCGGCCCGGCGGGCCTGATGGCGGCCGAGGCGCTGCTGGCGCAAGGCGTGCCGGTGGACCTCTTCGATGCCATGCCTTCGGTGGGCCGCAAGTTCCTGCTGGCGGGCAAGGGCGGGCTCAACCTGACCCATGCCGAACCCTTTGCGCCCTTCGTGGCCCGCTATGCCGAGCGGGCGCCGCAGCTTCAGCCGCTGCTGGCGCGCCTGGGTGCCGATGAGCTGCGCGCCTGGGCGCAGGGCCTGGGCATCAGCACCTTCGTGGGCAGCTCGATGCGGGTCTTCCCGCAGGAGATGAAGGCCGCGCCGTTGCTGCGTGCCTGGCTGCACCTGCTGCGCGGCCAGGGGCTGCGTGTGCACGTGCGGCACCGCTGGCTGGGTTGGTCGGCCGAAGGGGCCTGCCGCTGGGCCACGCCGCAGGGCGAGCGCGAGCAGACGGCCGGCGCCACCGTGCTGGCGCTGGGTGGCGGCAGCTGGCCGCAGCTAGGTTCCGATGGAGCCTGGGTGCCCGTGCTGCGCCAGGCCGGGGCGCCGGTGGGTGATCTGGTGCCCAGCAACTGCGGCTTCGACGGGCCCGGCTGGAGCGAGCACCTCGCGAGCCGCTTTGCCGGCGCGCCGCTGAAGACCGTGGCGCTGCGCTGGGCCGATGCCCAGGGCCGCACGCAGCACCGCCGCGGCGAGGCGGTGCTGACGCAGGGCGGCGTGGAAGGCGGGCTGGTCTATGCCGCCTCGGCCGATCTGCGCCGCACCATCGCCCGCGATGGCGAGGTCACCGTGCACTGGGATCTGCTGCCCGATCGGGACACGGCCGCGGTGCTGCAGGACGTTCTGCACCCGCGGGGCTCGCGCTCGATGTCATCGCACCTGCAGTCGCGCCTGAAGCTGGCGGGCGTGAAGATGGCGCTGCTGCGCGAGCTGGCCCCGGCGGCGGCCTGGGCGCAGCCCGAGGCGCTGGCGGCCTTCATCAAGGCGCTGCCCATGCGCCTGCTGCGCCCCCGTCCGCTGGCCGAGGCGATCAGCAGCGCGGGTGGCCTGCACTTCGAAGGCCTGACGCCCGAGCTCATGCTGCGCGCGCGGCCGGGTGTCTTTGCCTGCGGCGAGATGCTCGACTGGGAAGCCCCCACCGGCGGCTACCTGCTCACCGCCTGCTTCAGCACCGGCCGCCAGGCCGGCGAGTCCGCCGCCCGCTGGTGGCAGGCGCAGAATGAGGCCAGCCACCGCGTGCCGGCTGCGGATGCCCCGGCCCCTGGCTGAGGCCGCGGCCGCGTCTTGCTATCGTCCGGCCTGCCCGACCGCACCCAGGAGATGTCGCATGAACCTGTCTCGTCCTGCACCCGTTTTCCGGCCGGCGGCCTGTGTGCTGCTGGCCCTGGCCGGCAGCGTTTCGGCCGTCCAAGCGCAATCGATGAAACCCGGCCTGTGGGAACAGCGCTTCACGATGAAGACCAGCAGCGGCCAGATGGAGCAGGAGATGGCCAAGGCGCAGGCCGAGCTGGCGCGCCTGCCGGCCGATCAGCGCAAGATGGTCGAGCAGATGATGGCGCAGCGCGGCATGAGCCTCAGCAACCAGGCCAATACGGTCAAGATCTGCCTCTCGCCCCAGCAGGCCGCGCAGCTGGATGTGCCGACCAGCGACAGCCAGTGCCAGCAGAAGATCACGCAGCGCAGCCGCAGCAGCATCAAGACCAGCTTCAGCTGCTCCGGTCCGCCGCCCAGCAGCGGCGAAAGCGAGATCAATTTCAAGGGCGACACCGCCTACAGCGGCCGATCCGTGGTCAACACCACCGTGCAAGGCCGGCCGGAGCGCGTGAACATGGACATCAGCGGCCAGTGGCTGGGTGCCGATTGCGGCACGCTCAAGCCCGCGCAGCGCTGATGCCGCCGATCAGGCCGTTGCTCTCATGACCGCCGAACGCACCGATCCCCGGCCGGTCGCCGTCGTCACCGGCGGTGCCCGCGGCATCGGGCTGGCCATCGCGCGCTGGTTTCTGGCCGAGGGCTGGGACGTCGCGCTGATCGATATCGATCTGGCCACGCTCACCGCCACCGAGGCCTTGCTGGCAGAGCAGGGCCTGGGCCCGCGTGTGCAGGCCGTGCACGCCGATGTCTCGCAGCATGTGCAGGTGGTGGCCGCCTTCGCGGAGATCGATCAGCGCTTCGGCCGCGTGGATGCGCTGGTCAACAACGCCGGCGTCGCCGTCTTCAAGCCCATCGGCCAGACCAGCTACGAAGAGTGGCGCCATGTGCTGGGCACCAACCTGGACGGCGCCTTCCTGTGCACGCAGGCCGCGGCGCCCATCATGCTGCGCGGCGTGCCGCAAGGGCGCGGCGGTGCGGTGGTCAATATCGCCAGCATCTCCGGCCTGCGCGCCAGCACCCTGCGCGTGGCCTACGGCACCAGCAAAGGCGCCTTGATCCACCTGACCAAGCAGCAGGCCATCGAATACGGCAACGCCGGCATCCGCGTCAACTGCGTCGCGCCCGGGCCAGTGGATACCGACATGGCCAAGCTCGTGCACACGGTGGCCATCCGCGCGGATTACCACGACGTGATCCCGCTCAACCGCTACGGCACGCCCGAAGAGATCGCCCAGGCCGTGGGCTGGCTGTGCAGCCCGGCCGCCAGCTACATCAACGGCCAGATCCTGGCGGCCGATGGCGGCTTCGAAGCCAGCGGCGTGGGGCTGCCGACGCTGCGCAGGAACGGGTGGTGAAGCAGGCGGCTTGAGGCGGGCGCCGAAGGGCGGCCCGGGCCTCAGCTGCGGCGCACCCGCACACGCGCGCCGTCGTTCACGCTGGGCGGCGGATATACGATGACCGTGGCGCCTGCGTCGAGCCCACTCTCGACCCAGGCCACCGACGCATTGCGCGCCGCCACGCGCACGGGGGTCAGGCGGGCCTGGCCTTCTCGCAGCACGAAGACGGCCGAGCCCGCTGGCTGGCCTTGCGCGCCGCCGGGGGCCGGAAAGACCGCGCTCACCGGAACCAGCAGCACCTGATCCGCCGCGCGCGTGACGATCTGCACCGTGACGCGGAAGCCGTCTCCCAGCGCGGCCCATTGCTCGGCGGGCGAGGTCACGTCGATCAGCACGCGCACGCGCTGCTCTTCCACGCCCAGCGCCGAGATCTTGGTGAAGGCCGCGGGCTCCACACGCCGCACCCGGCCCTGCAAGGCCACGGGCCCGCCCCAGCGCTCGATCCTTACCTCGCGTCCGGGCGTCGCCTGCAGCGCATCGGGCGTCAGCACGTCGGCGACGATCTCCAGCCGGCGCGTATCGCCCACTTCCAGCAGCGGCATGCCCAGCGCGGCGGTGGTCTCGCTGGCCTGGTGGACTTTCAGCACCTGGCCGCTGACGGGGGACAGCAGCGCGAAGGCGCGGCCCGGGGTGGCCTGCAGCGCGGACAGCGCGACCTCGGCCTGCGCCCGCTCCGCCGCCGCGATGCGCTGACTGTCCACCGCAGCCGACAGGTCCTCGCGCGCTGCCTGCAACGCGAGGCGGTCGCTTTCCAGCCGGGTGGTGGCCAGAAAACCTTGCGCCGCCAGTTGCTCGCTGCGCTGCAGTTCCAGCGCCGCGCGATCCTGCGCGATGCGCGCGGCCTGCACGCGGGTCGCGGCGCGGTGCACGTTGGTGCCCGCGGCGTCCAGCCGGGCCCGCAGCTCGGCCTGCGTGCGCGCATCCAGCAAGGGCGCCATCACCGGCGTGAGGCGCGCCACGACCTCACCCTGGCGAACCGCATCGCCTTCACGCAAGGCCGGGCGCTCCAGCCGCCCTGCCAGGGGCGCGGAGATCACATAGCGCTCGGCAATGCGCGTGCGGGCGTCTTCCTCGATGCTGAGCTCGAAGCGCCCGCGCGTGGCTGGGGCGGTCTCGACCTCGATCGGTCGGGGTGCAAAGGCCCAGGCCAGCAAGGCCACGGCGCCAGCCGTTCCGAGAGCCAGGAGCCACCAGCTCCTTCTTGAGACGTTCATGATCTGACAGCCCAGCGTTCAGTAGAGGGGTGTTGGCTTGAAGGGACGGCGCGGCACGGCGCCTCAGTCCCGCGTCTTGAGCGCCGCGACCATGTCCAGCCGGTCGATGCGGCGGCGCACGATCAGGGCGCTGGCGATGCCCGCCCCCAGCACCGCCAACGCCGCCATGGCGTAGGTGCGCGGGCGGATGACCACGGGGAAGAAGAACTGGTCGCTCTGCAGCGCGTGGGACAGCAGCGACACCAGCTGCCAGCCCAGCAGCATGCCCAGCGGCAAGGCCAGGGCGATGCAGATCGCCAGCTCGCCCAGCAGCAGCGCCGAGACCTCGCCGCGCGTGAAGCCCAGCACGCGCAGGCTGGCGAGTTCCCAGGTGCGCTCCGACAGCGCGATGCGCGCGTTGTTGTAGACCACGCCCACGGCGATGACCGCGGCGCACAGCGTCAGCACCGTGCTCATGATGCGGATGTTGCGCGCGCTCACCTCCTGCATGTTGCGCAGCATCGATGACTTGCTGAAGGCGCCGACGACCCGCGGCATGCCGCGCGTGGCCTCCAGCAACGCCGCTTCATGCCCGGGCTCCAGCGCCACCGAGAAGCCGCTGGACAGATCGGCCTCGCCCAGCGCGCGGTTCAGCGCCGGCCGGTTCATGTAGGCATTCAGGCCCATCATTTCGCGTACCGTGGCTTCAACGGGTAGAGAGAGCGTCCGGGGACGCCCTTCCAGCACCTCCACGCTCAGGCGGTCGCCCACGCGTACGCCCAGCTTGCGCGCCAGGCGGTCGGTGAGCACCAGGCCCTCGCCATCCGGATCGGTCAGCCGCTGCTCGACATCGACGATGCGGTACTGATCCGGGCGCACCGCGTAGCCGCGGATCTGCGAGCGCTCGCGCCGGTGCCCGTTGACCAGCACCACGGGCACGAAGCGCGTGGGCTCCACCGATTTCACGCCGGGCAGCCGCTGCAGTTCGCGCGTGGCGGCGTTGTCCACGGCCTCGATGGTCCACACGGCGACGTCCAGGCGCATCGATTGCGTGAATTGCGTGTCGACGATGAAGTCGATGGCATCGCGAAAGAAGTTGCCCATCACCACGATGGCCACGGCCAGGGCAACGCCGCCGATGGACAGCGTGGTGCGCACCGGCCGGCGCTCCATCTGGCGGATGATCATGCGCAGCGAGGTGCCCAGCCGCTGCAGACCCAGGCGTTCGATCAGCGAGCGGCGGTAGCGGCCCGGGGCCGGCGGGCGCATGGCCTCGGCGGGTGTCAGGCGCACCGTGGCGCCGATGGCGGTGAAGGTGCCCACGGCGGCCGTCACCATCGTCAGGCCCGCGGCCAGCAGCACCAGCCCGGGCGGCAGTGCGTGCGTGAAACGCGGAAAGCGGAAGAAATCGGCATACAGGCCCGTGAGGCCCAGGCCCAGCGCCTTGCCCAGCAGCACCCCGAGCAGCAGACCCAGCGTCACGATCACGCCCACCAGCTTCAGGTAGTGCGCGGCGATGGCCGTGTTTTCGTAGCCGAGAGCCTTGAGTGCGGCGATCTGCTCCCGCTGCGTGGCCACCAGGCGCGAGACCACGACATTCAGCAGGAAGGCCGCCACACCCAGGAAGATGGCCGGCAGCAGCGTGCCCAGCAACTGCTGCTCCTTGATCTCGTTGTCGAGCATGGTGTGCGATGTCTGTTCGGCGCGCCCGTGGGGCTGGCGCCCGCCGAAGGCCGCCAGGCGGCGCTCCAGGGTGCCGATCACGTCGCGCTCGTCGGCGCCCGGGGCCAGCCGGATCGCCAGGTGCGTGAAGGCGCCGTCCATGTCGTAGGCGGCGGCCAGCACCTCGTGGTCCACCCAGAAGACACCGAAGCCGCGCTGATCGGGCATGCCGAAGAGCCCGGCAAAGATGTAGTCCGGTGACAGCGCCACACCCGTCATCGCCAGCGCGCGCCGTTTGCCGTTGATCAGCGCGGAGAGCCGATCGCCCGGCTTCAGGCCGTGGGCCTTGGCAAAGCTCTCCGACACCCAGGCCGGAATCGCCCCATCGCTGAGCGTGCCGCCAGGCGTGCGTGGAGCGGCTGCCCCCGGGCCGCCCTGAAAACCGCGCAGGCTCACGCGGTTCAGCCGTCGGTCATGGCGCGCGTCCAGGCCGATCAGCTGCCCGATGATGGGTTCGGTGCGGCCCTCGCGCTCGACGCGCACGACAAACTCCAGCCCGGGTTGCACATCCGCGATGCCGGGCAGCTGACCCAGCGTGTCCACCAGCGACAGCGGGGCGCGCTTGACCGAGGCAAAGACATCGGCGAAGCGCCCTTCCCGATAGAAGTCGTCGCGCGCCGCGGCCAGCGAATCCACGGCCGAGAGCGTGGTGATGAAGCCGCCGACGCCGGTGGCCACGACCAGCGCGATGGTCAGCGCCTGGCTCCACAGCAGCCGCAGGTCGCGCCAGAGCTTGCGATCAAGGGCGCGCATGGCCTTCACCACACCAGATCGGCCGGATCGGCCTTGTGCGCGTGGGTCTCGATGCGCTGGATGCGCCCGTCGCCCAGGTGGATCACGCGGTCGGCCATCGCGGCGATCGCCGCATTGTGCGTGATGACCACGGCGGTGGTGCCCAGCTCGCGGTTGATGCGCGCGATGGCCTCCAGCACCAGCTTGCCGGTGTGCACGTCCAGCGCGCCCGTGGGCTCGTCGCACAGCAGCACGTCGGGCCGCTTGACGATCGCGCGCGCGATCGCCACGCGCTGCTGCTCGCCGCCGGAGAGCTGGGCCGGAAAGTGGCCGCTGCGCGGGCTGAGCCCCACGCGGGCGATCGCATCGTCCACATCCATCGAGCGCGGTGCGATGTCAGTCACCAGCTGCACGTTCTCGCGCACGGTCAGGCTCGGGATGAGGTTGTAGAACTGGAAGACAAAGCCCACGTGCTCGCGCCGGTAGCGCGTGAGCTCGGCCTCGTCGGCGGCGGTCAGCTCGTGGTCGCCGAAGCGCACCTCGCCGCTCGTGGGCACATCCAGCCCGCCCAGGATGTTCAGCAACGTGGACTTGCCGCTCCCCGAGGCGCCCAGCAGCACCACGAATTCCCCGCGGCGGATGTCCAGCGAGACATCGGCCAGCGCGACCACGTCGACCTCGCCCGTGCGGTAGACCTTGCGCAGCTGCCGCGCGCTGAAGATCGCCTGCACATCGGCCGCACCTGGCGTGGCCGTGGGCGGCGCAGCGTCTGGAGCCTGGGGGCGCTCAGAGGTGTCCATGCCTTCATTTTTCGCACCCCGCCGGGCGCACGATTGAGCAGCGTCAACGGGGGGGTTGCCCAGACTGGGGCACCTCTGCGCTGGGTCAGGAGGCCTGGCTGAAGACCTCGGGGCGCTGGGGGGCCGGGCCTGGAGCGTCCCGCGCCCCGTGACACTGCGGATGGCGCCCGGCGGGCTGCGGGGCTAGCGTCGCGGCCTGATTGAGGGATCGAGGGGATCGACATGCGTTGGCTTCGCCGACTGGGCGGTGTGTTGTTGCTGCTGCTGGCGCTGGCCGTCACGGCCGCGTGGATCTACAGCCGCCTGGTGCTGCCCAGCACCGATGGTGAGCTGCGCCTGGCCGGCGTGCAGGGCGAGATCCGCATCGCGCGCGATGCCGAGGGCATCCCCAGCATCCAGGCCGGATCGCTGCGCGACCTGGCCTTCGGCCTGGGTGTGGTCCATGCGCAGGACCGGCTCTGGCAGCTGGAGACGCACCGCCGCATCGGCAGTGGCCAGCTGGCGGAGGCCTTTGGCCCCGCCGCGCTGGGCAGTGACCGCTTCCTGCGTGCGCTGGGTGTGCGCCGCGCCGCGCAGGCGCAGTGGGATCAGCTGATGGCCGGCGGCGAGGCCACGCGCGAGGTGCGCGAAGGCCTGCAGGCCTATGCCGATGGCGTGAATGCCACGGTGGACCAGGCGCTGCGCGCGCGGCCGCCGGAGTTTGTGATCCTGGGCCTGCGCCCGGTGCCCTGGACGCCGGTGGACAGCATGGCCTGGAGCATCATGATGGCCTGGGATCTGGGCGGCAACTGGAATACCGAGATGCTGCGCCTGCGCCTGGCCGAGCGCCTGCCGGTGGCGCGCATCAACGAGCTGCTGCCGCCCTACCCGGGCGAGCCCGTGCCGCAGACGGCGGACTATGCGGCGCTGTACCGCTCGCTGGGCCTCTTTGGCGCCAAGGGCACGGCTGCGCGCGAGCGCGAGCAGTGGCTGGCGCTGGAGCGGCTGGCGCCGCCTTCGGGCATCGAGGGCCTGGGCTCCAACAACTGGGTGGTGGCCGGCACCCACACGAATACGGGCAAGCCGCTGCTGGCCAATGATCCGCACCTGAAGCTCTCGGCCCCGGCGCTGTGGTACTTCGCGCGGCTGAAGGCGCCCGGCGTCGAGGTGGCCGGTGCCACCATGCCCGGCCTGCCGATGGTGGTGCTGGGCCAGAACCGGCAGATCGCCTGGGGCTTTACCAACACCGGCCCGGATGTGCAGGACCTCTACATCGAGGAGCTCAAGGCCGGCGACCCCACGCAGTACCGCACGCCCGAGGGCTGGGCGCGTTTCAGCGAGGCGCAGGAGACCATCAAGGTGCGCGGCCAGCCCGATGAGACGATGCGCGTGCGCTGGGGCCGCCACGGGCCGGTCATCTCCGATGCCTTCGAAGGCCCGCAGCGCATCGGCCCGCAGCAGGGCGAGGCGCGCCACGTGCTGGCCATGCGCTGGACCGCGCTGGACGCGGATGCCGAGACCGTCTCCGTCGGCCTGGCCATCAACCGCGCACAGAGTGCCGAGGCCTTCATCGCCGCGGCGAAGGCCGGCTGGCGTGCGCCGATGCAGAACATGGTGGTGGCCGACGCCAGCGGCGAGGCAGGGCAGATCGCCGTGGTGCTGCCGGGGCGCATTCCCGTGCGCAAGGCGGAGCATGATCTGAAGGGTTTGACGCCCGCGCCCGGCTGGGACGCCCGCTACGACTGGGCCGGCTGGCTGCCGGCCGAGGCGCTGTATGTGGAGCGCAATCCCGCGCGCGGCTGGATCGCCACCGCCAACCAGCGCACCGTGCCGGCCGACTGGCCGCACTTCATCTCCAGCGACTGGGCGCTGCCCTACCGCCAGCAGCGCATCGAGGCCCTGCTGCAGGCCCGGCCGCGCCACACGCTGGAGGAGCTGCGCAGCCTGCAGGCCGACGTGAAATCGCTGGCCGTGCCGGCGCTGCTGCCCTACCTCCAACGGGCCAGCTCATCGCACCCGCTGGCGGCGGCCGCGCAGGCGCAGCTGAAGGATTTTGACGGCACCATGGCCGCCGACCGCGCCTCGCCGCTGATCTACTGGGCCTGGTACCGCCAGCTTGTGCGCGCCGTGGTGGCCGACGAGATCGGCGAACACTTCGAGGCCCGCATGGGCAACCGCACCTTCCGCGATGCGATCGAGCCGATCCTGGCGGCAGCCGCCCGCGATGCCCTGGCGAGGTGGTGCGACGACCAGGCCACCCCCGCCATCGAGACCTGCGCCGCGCAGAACGATCTGGCCTTCACCCGCGCGCTGGACGAACTGCAGCAGCGCTTCGGCGCCGATGTCGGCACCTGGCGCTGGGGCGCGGCGCACCAGGCGCGATCGGAACACCGGCCTTTCTCGCGCGTGAAGGCGCTGGCGCCCTGGTTCGAGCTGCGCACCCCCGTGGGCGGCGACACCTTCACCGTCAATGTCTCGCGCGTCGGCCTCACGGCCGACAGCACTACCGGCGAGCGTTACCTCGACGAACACGGCCCCAGCCTGCGCGCGCTGTACGACGTGGCCAACCCCGCCAACAGCCGCGTGATGCACTCCACCGGCCAGAGCGGCATTCCCTGGTCGGCCCACTACCGCAGCTTCGTGGAGCGCTGGGCCAAGGTGCAGGATGTGCCGCTGTGGGGGCAGGGGAGCGAGGGGGGTGTGCTGCTGATCCGGGCAGCCGACCGGCGGCCCTGATCGGCGCCCCGGCGGCGTGGCCTGTCCTTGCCGGCCACCCCCAAGGCGCAAGCGCGTCGCCCCAGGAGGCCCCGATACACTGCCCCGCTTCCCGGCTTCTTGCGGCCCGGCGAACCCCGGCCGCCATGCTCTCTTGGATCCGATCCTGCTGCAGATCGCCGCCGAACTGAAGGTTCGGCCGGCACAAGTGAAGGCGGCCGTCGACCTGCTGGACGGCGGCGCCACCGTGCCCTTCATCGCCCGCTACCGCAAGGAAGCCACCGACGGGCTGGACGACATCCAGCTGCGTGAGCTGGAAGCGCGCCTGGCCTACCTGCGCGAGCTGGAAGAGCGCCGCGAGGCGGTGCTCAAGAGCATCGAAGAACAAGGCAAGCTCACGCCCGAGCTGCGCGCCGCCATCGAGGCCGCGCCCACCAAGCAGGAGCTCGAGGACCTGTACCTGCCCTACAAGCCCCGGCGACGCACCAAGGGCATGATCGCCCGCGAGGCGGGCCTGGAGCCGCTGGCCGACCGCCTGTTCGCCGACCCCACGCTGGACCCGGCGGCCGAGGCCGCCGGCTTCCTGAACCCCGACGCCGGTTTCGCCGATGCCCCTGCGGTGCTGGACGGCGTGCGCGACCTGCTGTCCGAGCGCTGGGCCGAGGACGCCACCCTGGTGGGCAGCTTGCGTGAATGGTTGTGGGCCGAAGGCCTGCTGCGCAGCCGGCTGGCCGACGGCAAGGACGGCACCCACCCCGACGCGGCCAAGTTCCGCGACTACTTCGAGTACGACGAGCCGATCCGCAAGGTGCCGTCGCACCGCGCGCTGGCGGTGTTCCGCGGCCGCACGCAGGAGTGGCTGGACGCCAAGCTGGTGCTCGACGAGGAGCTGCAGGCCGGCAAACCAGGCTTGGCGGAAGGCCGCATCGCCCGTCACCTGGGCTGGAGCCACCAGGCCCGCCGCGGCGACGAGCTGATCCGCAAGACCGTGGCCTGGACCTGGAAGGTCAAGCTGGCGCTGAGCCTGGAGCGCGACCTGTTCTCGCGCCTGCGCGAAGACGCCGAGGCCGTGGCCATCAAGGTCTTCGGCGACAACCTGCGCGACCTGCTGCTGGCCGCCCCGGCCGGCAAGCGCGTGGTGATGGGCCTGGACCCGGGCATCCGCACCGGCGTGAAGGTGGCCGTGGTCAGCGACACCGGCAAGGTGCTGGACACCGCCACCGTCTACCCGCACGAACCGCGGCTGGACGTCGAAGGTTCGCTGCACACCCTGGGCCGGCTGGTGGCCACGCACGGCGTGAACCTGATCGCCATCGGCAACGGCACCGCCAGCCGCGAGACCGACCAGCTGGCCGCCGAGCTCGTCAAGCGCATCGCCAGGCTGGCCCCCGAGCTGAAGCTGGACAAGGTGGTGGTCAGCGAGGCCGGGGCCTCGGTCTACAGCGCCAGCGAGTTCGCGAGCCAGGAGCTGCCCGAGCTGGACGTGAGCCTGCGTGGCGCGGTGAGCATCGCGCGCCGCGTGCAGGACCCGCTGGCCGAGCTGGTGAAGATCGACCCCAAGAGCATCGGCGTGGGCCAGTACCAGCACGACGTCAACCAGAGCCAGCTGGCGCGCACGCTCGACGCCGTGGTGGAAGACTGCGTCAACGGCGTGGGCGTGGACCTCAACACCGCCAGCGTGCCGCTGCTGGCGCGCGTGTCGGGCCTGTCGAACGCGGTGGCGGCCAGCATCGTGCGCTGGCGCGACAC
>JAEUOZ010000046.1 GCA_016790225.1 Rubrivivax sp. | reverse complement strand
CTCGCCCTTGCGCACCCAGTGCAGCAGGGTCGTGCGCTGCTGGTCGTCCAGCGCCAGGTCGGCCGCCCAGCCTTCGATCAGATCGCTGATGAAGCGGATGCGATCACCCTGCACCACGGCCGGAAAGTCGCGCAGCTCGGTACGGCCGTCAGCCCAGCGGTAGTGGTTGGTCTGGTGGTAGGGATAGGGGCCGTCGTCCGGAAAGCGGCAGACCAGGCGCGAGCGGTGCTCATCGGTCTTGTTGCCCTGCGCGTCGTAGACGCGGTACCAGCCGTCCCACACCCCTTCGTGGCGGGCCAGAAGGGGAAATCGCGTCTTGATGTTGGAGCCGGGCGTGGAAGGCATGCTGAGTTGGGCGGTTGGGGTTGTTCGGTTGACAGGGGTGACGATCGTCGGGGTGGGTGGGTGGAGATCGGGCGACGGCTCAGGGCGCGGGGTGCAGAGGCCATCGCCGTGCGGACTGAGCCCGTCGATGCCCAGCGCCAGGCGCCCGCGCAGCCCCTGCCCCAAAGCCCGGGCTTAGGCCTCTCAAGCAAATGTGGCTTTGCCACTTTGCTTGAACCCCCGCGGGGGGGCGGGCTGGGCGCAGCCCGGCCCTGGGGGCGCTCTGAAGCCAATGTGGCTTTGCCACTTTGCTTGAACCCCCCGCGGGGGGCGGGCTGGGCGCAGCCGGGCCCTGGGGGCGCTCAGAACGGCTTTACCGCCCCCAGGAAGGCGACGGTGAGGATGCCGATCCAGTACAGGTAGGCCAGCTTGCGGCCGAAGGCGATGGATTTCTCCAGCTGGCGTTCGACGGCCGGTTGCTCGCCGCCTTTGGCGAGTTCGCGGAACAGCACCGTCCACTCGCGCATGATGAAGCGCAGCAGCAGGCCGATGATGAGCAGGCCGCCGAAGATCAGCAGCTTGCTGGCATACCAGCGCATGCCGGTGCCGGCGACAAAGGGGCCGTAGCCGAGCAGCGAGCTCAGCGCGCAGAGGATGATCGCGGGGATCAGCAGGTAGCGCACCCGCTCGTCGATCTTCGTCAGGCGGATGCCCTTGTCCGTCTCGCGGTGCAGGAAGGCCATCCAGCACAACGTGAGCCACGCGGCGGTGAGCAACCACATGGCCACGAGCCAGGGGCCGCCGAAGGGCTGCAGCTGCCACAGGTAGCCCATGTGCAAGCCGATGGGCATGAGCAGGATGATGCCCGTGCGCGCCAGGATGTCGATGCGGTAGGCGGTTTCCATGTGGCGGCGGCGCTCTTCGAGCGGCAGCCGCCAGTTGACGACGTTGTAGGAGGTCTGGAAGACACCCCACTCGCCACCGAGCCAGTAGACCATGGCCACGATGTGCAGCCACTTCAGCACCAGCAGTTCGTATGCACCCAGGCCCATGATGTCCTCCGGCCGTCCTTGATCCGGCGTGCTGCGGCGGCATGCGCTGCCGCCAACCCGGGGCCCGGCGCCGCGCGGGCGCCGGCCGCCGGCATTCCCGTGCCGCGCGAACGGCTTGCGCAGACACCGGCTCAGTATATAGTTGTCCGGACAACTTCAGCCACCCCGGTGCGGGCCGCCCGCGCCGGCCGCATCCGCTGACCAGGAGCCCCCATGGCACCCCGACACCGCACGCTGCGCGGCCGCATCCTGTACGCCAGCGCCAAGCCCGAGCGCCTGGGCCAGGAGCGCGGGCGCGAGCACTTCTTCATCACCGATCAGAGCGATGGTGTGCGCGTGCTGCATGCGCACTGCGAGATCGACGACGCGCCCGATGTCATCCGCGACGTGGTGCTGGCCATGGATGCGCAGGGGCAGCCCATCGACTGCTCCGTGCGCCTCACGGTGGGCGGGCGCTACGAAGGCACGGGCTGGATGCGCTTTGCCGCCACGCACGCCGAGTGCGAGAGCTTCAACGCCAAGGCCGGGCGCATCACGCAGCGCATCGAGACCGCGGGGCGCGTGCGCGCCCTGGGCTCGCACCCCATCGTCGGCGATGCGCTGATCCTGCGGCTCTACGATCTGTCCCAGGGGCCGGGCAAGGCCTTCTTTCCCAACCTGATGCTCACCTCGCCGGATCACCGCGGTGCAACAGGGCCGATGCTGTTCTCGCTGGGTTTCGGGCTGGAGTACGTCGGCCCGGAGCGCGTCACGGTGATGGCCGGCAGCTTTGACGCGCTGCATTTCCGCTACGTGGATACCGCCGGCCAGCTGCCTGAGGAACACCCGCCCTACGATGTCTGGTGCACGGCCGATGGCAACTACCTCTACCTCAAGGGCGGTGTGGGCGGCTACATGCAGACGCGCTACGAGCTGGCCGAGATCCACGGCCTGTAGCCCGGCGGGCTGACCATGAGCTGCTTCATGATCGTCCAGGCGCGCATCTCGGATGCCGAAGGCTTCAAGTCCTACACCGCGGTGGTGCCCGGCCTGGTCTCGCGCTTTGGCGGGCGCTACCGCGTGCTGGGCGGCGCCACCACGGTGCTGGAAGGCAGCTGGCCGGAGGTCAAGACCGTGATCAGCGAGTGGCCGGACCGCGCCGCCGCCCAGGCCTTCTGGGACAGCCCCGAATACGCCGCCGCACGCGCCCTGCGCGAAGGCACCGGCAGCTTCACCGTGGTGCTGGTGGACGGGCTGCCATGAGGGCACCCGGCAGGGCGCCGGCGCTGCGTCGGGGTCGAGGCTCGGGCGCGGCCGCCGCTCGGGCCGAGCCTGCACTGGCTCGCCTGCGCTGAGGGCCGAGCTTGCGCCGTCCCGCAGGCCGCACCCTCACCCCGTCAACCCCAGCACGGAAAGTCGCACCATGAGCGAGCCCCTGCCCTACACCGCACTGGCGCTGCAGACGCCCTGCTACGCCATCAACCGGGCCGCCAGCGTGGCCGAGGCGCGGGAGAAGATGCTGGCCAACATCGAGCGCGTGGGCCGCCAGGTGCGCGCCGCCAAGGCCTTTGTCGGGCCGGACGTGAAGCTGGTGGTGCTGCCGGAATACTTTGCCTCCAGCTACCCGCTGGGCGATGCGCTGCCGGTCTGGGCCGAGCGCGCAGCCTGGGCGCCCGAGGGCCCGGAGTACGCGGCGCTGGGCGACATCGCCCGGTCGCTGTCGATCTACCTCAGCGGCAACGCCTACGAGACCGACGCGCATTTCCCGGGTCTCTATTTCCAGACCAGCTTCATCGTCAGCGACAGCGGCCAGACCGTGCTGCGCTACCGGCGCCTGGTGTCGATGTTCGCGCCGACGCCGCATGACGTGTGGGACCGCTACCTCGAGATCCATGGCCTGGAGGCCGTCTTTCCGGTGGCCGATACGCCGCTGGGTCGGCTGGCCTGCATCGCCAGCGAAGAGATCCTCTATCCGGAGATCGCGCGGGCGCTGGCGCTGCGCGGGGCCGAGGTCTTCCTGCATGCCACCAGCGAGGTGGGCAGCCCGCGGCTGACGCCCAAGGATGTGGCCAAGCGGGCGCGCGCCTACGAGAACATGGCCTGGGTGGTCTCAGCCAACAGCGCGGGCATCCTGGATACCGATTTCCCCACGCACAGCACCGACGGCATGTCCAAGGTGATCGATCACAAGGGCGAGGTGCGCGCCGAGGCCGGCTTCGGCGAATCGATGGTCGCGCATGCGGAGATCGACATCGCCGCCGTGCGCCGCGCGCGCGCCCGGCCCGGCATGGCCAACGTGCTGGCCCGTCAGCGCCTGGAGCTCTTTGCGGCGCTCTACGCGGGCAGCGTCTATCCGCCCAACACCATGCTGGATGCCGACGGCGCGCCCACCGTGCCCGAGCGCTCCCACTTCATGGCCCAGCAGCTGCGGGCGCTGGCCGCGCTGCGGGCCCGCGGCGTGGCCGGGCCCGGCTGAGCCATTGCAAACGAACTCCGCCGTCGTCACCTCACTTGAACGAATAGGCCACGCTGACGAAGGCCGTACGGCCGCGCGGATCCGTGTAGGTGGGATCGTAGGTGGACAGGAAGTAGTAACTCTGGTTGGAGAAGGGCGGCGCCTTGTCCAGCAGGTTGAGCACACCACCGCGCAGGGTCAGTGCCTTGGTGGGCTTCCAGGAGGCCGTCAGGTCCCACAGCGAATAGGCCTCCACCTTGCGCGGCTGCGTGTCGGGCAGGTAGCTGTCGTCGGTGTAGCCGCTGTAGAAGGTGTTGCCCAGGGCCACGCCGAAGCCGCCGCGCTCCCAGTCCAGCCCCACACGGTGGCGCCAGCGCTGGATGACCTGGTCGTTCAGGAAGCGGCCCACGTTGCTGACGAAGGCTTCCTGCGGGCCGAACTGGCGCTTGTAGGTGCTGACGTAGCTGCCGCTGAGGCTGGCGCCGAAGCGGCCCATCGGCGTGGCTTGGCCGCGCCAGGAAGCTTCCACGTCCACCCCGCTGGTCTTCAGCGCGCCCTGGTTCTCCTTGCGCAGCACGAGGGTGGGGTAGCCGTCGAACGGATCACGCTTGATGAAGGCGGCGTAGCGCGTGGGGTTCTCCAGGATGGTCTTGCCCGACAGATCGCTGATCACATCGGTCTTTTCGATCTGCCAGAAATCCAGGCTCAGCAAGGTGCTGCGCATCGGCTCGAAGACGATGCCCAGCGAGAACTGCTGGCTCTTTTCCGGCTTCAGGCTCGGGTTGGCGATGCGCTCCGTGGGGTACTGATCAAAGGCGTTGAACACGCTGTCGAAGAGGAAGGCCGGGCTGGTGCCGAAGGTCGTCGGGCGGTAGAGCTCGCTGAAGCTGGGCGCACGGAAGCCCGTGCCGGCCGAGCCCCGCACCAGCACCTGGGGCGCCAGCTGCCAGCGCAGGCCCAGCTTGGGGTTGACCGAAGCGCCCACGCCTTCGTAGTGATCGGCGCGCACGGCCACCTGCAGCTCCAGCTCCTTCAGCACGGGCGCGTTGACCTCGGCATAGCCGGAGCTGATGTTGCGCGCGTAGCTGGTGGCGCGCAGCGCGGGGCTGGTGCCGGTGGAATCGCGGTCGCCGGCGATGTTGTTGCTGACCAGCAGCGCCGAGGGGGTGAAGTCCTGCTGCTCGCGCTTGAACTCCACGCCGAAGGCCATGCCCACCTCGCGGCCGTCGATCTTGCCCAGCGTGCCGCTGAGCTTGGCATCCACGCCGCTGGTGATGCCCTTGCTCCGGCGCGCCACGTCATCCACGCGCAGCGAGGCGATCTTCGCCTTGCCGGCGTCGGGGCTGGGGCCGAAGGGGTTGATCTCGCCGTTGCGCAGCGCGGTGGCAAACTCGCTGAACAGGAAATAACCGTTGACATAACGGTCGGCCACCTTGTTCACCGCGTGGCTTGCGGCCACGGTGTAGTCCATGCCCGCCAGCGTGCCTTCCAGGCCCAGCACCAGGCGCTGGCCGTCGCTGGTGACCTCGTTGCTGCGGTTGCCCGCCTCCTTGGCGCGGAAACGGATCTCGAAGCTGCTGCCGTGGGTCACCGGGCGCGGCAGGTAGCGGTTGATCGCGCCCCAGGTGATGCCCGTCACCGAGGTGGGGTTGGGCGAGAGCACATACAGCGTCTTGGCGTGGGCCGCCAGCACTTCGCCGAACAGCTGATGCCCGCCGCCCAGCGCCAGCACGCCGCGGCCGAGGAAGGACACCTTGTCGGCATCGGGGTAGATCTCGGTGTCGGCCATGTAGTCATAGCCGCAGGCCTGCGTGCCGATGACGGTGGTGAAGACCGAAGCCGGCGGGTTGCAGCCCGGCGCAAAGAGGTTCACCGTGCGCTGGTTGTAGGGCACGGCCGTGGTGCTGCCGGGCGGCGTGAAGCTGTAGCCGGCGGCATTGATCGCGGCCAGCTGCGCATTGCGCGTGGCCGCGGTGCCGGACAGTCGGATGTTGCCCGGGTAGGGCCGGCTGCTCAGGTAGTAGGGCACGGTGGCGGCCAGCGGGCGCGCCATCAGCCAGTCGCGCTGCGTGCTGCGCAGGCTGTCCAGCTGCTGCACGTCGAGCACGCCGAACACATTGAAGCCTTGTTTGGCCACGTCGCCGAAGCCGGCGCTCAGCGTGCCGGTGCGCTTGCCCGCGCCGCCTTCCTGCGTGGCCGAGGCGTAGGCCGAGACATCGATGCCGCGGTAATCGCTGCGCGTGATGAAGTTGATGACGCCGCCGATGGCGTCCGTGCCGTAGATGGCCGAGGCGCCGTCCTTGAGCACTTCCACGCGCTGGATCGCGCCGGCGGGAATGGTGTTCAGGTCCACGCCGGCAGCGTCGCCCGGCGACGCGAAGTTGGCCAGGCGCCGGCCGTTCAGCAGGATCAGCGTGCTGCTCACACCCAGGCCGCGCAGGTTGGCCCCGTTGAAGCCGCGCTGGCCACCGGTGTTGTCGGTGATGCTGGCGCCGTCGGCCAGGTTGGCGGAGCTGGCGCTGATGTTGCGCAGCAGCTCGGCCACCGTGGTGACGCCGCTCTTCTCGATGTCTTCACGGGTCAGGGTCTGCACCGGCAGCGCCGTCTCGCCGGCCAGGCGCTTGATGCTGGAGCCGGTGATCTCCACGCGCTGCGGCGCGGCCGGCGCGGCTGCGGGCGTCTGCGCCTGGGCGCCCGCCAGCAGCGTGAGGCTGAGGAAGACACCCAGCGCGACCGGGTGCAGGCGGGTGGCGGAGGGGCGATTCCGGCGCGTTGCGCGGGCTGGGCGGGGCAGGCAGTTCATGCGGCGTGGGTGGGGGGTTGGTGTCAGGATTGCGGCAGCGCCTGGCGCCGCCTCGGGCGGGTTTGCAGCCACTCTAGGCAGCGAGGCCGTGCTTGCCTATCGGGCACCGGTGGGTGCGGTCGTCTGTCGGCAACTCGGCGTCGCAAATGGCCAAGTTGCGCTTCGGCCCGCTGTCGCATCGGTGCCAAGATGCGGCCCGACTCGCTCATCGCGGCCGCTTCACGGGGCTGCGCGGGCGCAGCCACATCCGATCTCTCTGCCGCCCTGCACACCATGCCCTTGCCCCTGCCCTTGCGCCAGATGCTGGTTCCGTATCTGCTGATGGTCACGGCCGGCACGGCGCTGGGCCAGGCCGCACCCTCCGTTCCCACCGGGCCGGGCACGCTGGTGGTGATGGGCGGCGCCGTGAAGGAGGGCAACGAGGCGCTGTGGCAAGCCGTCGTGCAGGCCGCAGGCGGGCCCGGCCAGCGTGTGCTGATCCTGCCCACGGCCTCCGCCGATCCGCAGCGCACGGCAGGTCTGACGGCCGAACAGCTGCAACGCCGCGGCGCTCTGACCGAGGTGCTGCCGATTGCGCCGCGCTGGCCCGGCAGCAGCCTGGACGATGCCCGCGCCCGCGCGCACGACGCACGCTGGGTGGCCCTGATCGACAGCGCCCGAGGTGTGTGGCTCACCGGCGGCGAGCAGGACCGCCTGATGGACGTCTTGCGCCCCGCGGGCCGCGACACCCCCGTGCTGGCCGCGCTGCGCGCGCTGCTCGCGCGCGGCGGCGTGATCGCCGGCACCAGCGCCGGCGCGGCCGTGATGAGCGAGACCGCGATCCGCGGGCTGGACGATCCCTTCGACGCGCTGCTGCGCCCGCTGGACAGCCAGGAGCTGGGCACGGGCTTCGGCCTGGCGCCGCTGGAGCTGGTGACCGATCAGCACTTCCTCAAGCGCGGCCGCGTGGCGCGGCTCGTGCGCGTGCTGCTGCAAAGCGGGCGCCCGCTCGGCCTGGGCGTCGAGGAAGACAGCGCCGCGGTGCTGCGCGACGGCACGGTGCAGGCCATCGGCGCGCGCGGGCTGCTGATCATCGACAGCAGCGCGGCGCAAGTGCAGCAGGCCGCCCCGCTGGCCGTGCGCGGGCTGCGCCTGAGCTACGTGGACCGCGGCGACCGCTTCGATCTGAAGGCGCGCCGCCTGCTCACGCCCGCCACGCGCACGCCGCTGCAACCAGGCCGGCTACAGGGCCAGCCCGGCTTCTTCGGCGACATCCTGGGCGACAACCTGATCGTCGGTGCCCTGGCCCATGCGGCCGAGGCCGACGGCCGCCTGGCGCTGGGCCTGGCCTGGCGGCCGACACAGGCGATCGGCTTCGAGTGGCGCATCGGGCTGGACGAGCAGACACGCGCCTTCGGCGGCCCCACACGCGACGACCACAGCTTCGAACGCCTGTGGCTGGACATCGGGCCGGTGCGCATGGCGCAGCCGGTCTACAGCGCCTGGCCCGCCGGGGCGGACCGCGGCGCGGCGCCGGCCGCTACGGGCACCGCCGCTTCGGCCCCTGTCCCGCCGCGCTGAACGAGCGCCGCGCCGAGCCACCCTGCGCCAGAACCCGGCCCCTGCGTGAGCACACAGACGCGCCGCCACGCCTTCGTGCTGCTGCCGCAGCACTCGCTGCTGGCCTACAGCGGCGCAGCCGAGGCCCTGGGCGCCGCCAACGAAGCCCTGGGCGAGCCGCGTTACGAGGCGCTGCTGCTCTCGCTGGATGGCCAGGCCGTGCGCGCCGCCTGCGGCACGCGGGTGGCCGTGCACGGCAGCCTGGCCAGCGCACCGCCGCTGGCCGCGGCGCATGTGGTGAGCCAGACACTGCCCGCCCCGGGCGAGGCGGTCGCCGCCGAAGCCGAGCTGTCGCGCTGGCTGCGCGCGCAGGCTGCGGCCGCGGCGCTGCTGGGCGGCATCGGCAACGGCGCCGCCTGGCTGGCGCAGGCCGGCGTGCTCAGCGGCTACCGCGCCACGGCCCAGCACGAGCAGGTTGCCGCGCTGGGCGAGCGCCACGCGCACACGGTGTTTTCCAGCCGCGTCTACGAGATCGACCGCGACCGGCTGTCCTGCGCGGCCGGCACCGCCAGCATCGATCTCTTCATCGCGTGGCTGGGCCGCGAACACGGCGAAGCGCTGGTGCAGGCGCTGCTGGCGCATTTCGGCCTGGAGCGCCTGCGCGCACGCGACGAACGACAGCAGGTGCGCGGCGGCTCGCGCGGGGTGAGCGCCAAGGTCAACGAGGCGGTGGCGCTGATGGAGGCCAACCTCGAGGAGCCGCTGCCCACCGAGGAGATCGCGCGCCTGGTGGGCGTCTCGCGGCGGCAGCTGGAGCGGCTGTTCAAGCAGCACCTGGACGACATGCCCAGCCGCCACTACACCGAGCTGCGCCTGGCGCGCGCACGGCGCCTGCTGCAGCACAGCGGGCAGTCGATCCTGCAGATCGCCCTGGCCTGCGGCTTTGCCTCGGGCTCGCACTTCAGCAATGCCTACCGGGCGCGCTTCGGCCACACGCCGCGGGACGAGCGCAGCCAGCGCGCCGCGGCCTGGAAAGCCCATCGGGAGGAACCGTGAACCCCAACATGTCACTTCAGCGGAGGCCCTGAGCCATGCCCGCCCCAGCCTCAGACCCCTCTTCGGCCCCGCCCGCCGCCGGCGCGCCCATGCCCGCGCCGACATCCGTGCCCGTGCCCGCGACCAGGCCGTCGCCCGCGCTGCCCTTCTCGCCCGAACGCTTCGTGCTGCGCGCCGCCACGATGGCCGATCTGGACGCGCTGGAGCGCCTGGCGCACGCCAGCGCCGTGGGCATCACCACGCTGCCACCCGACCGCGCCGCGCTGGCGGCCCGGCTGCAGCGCAGCTGCGAAAGCTTTGCCAGCAGCGACGAGCCCAGCGGCGAAGAGATCTACCTCTTCGTGCTGGAAGACGCCGCAGCGGGGCAGGCCGTCATCGGCACCTGCGGCATCGCCGCCAGCGCCGGCTTCGCCGACCGCTTCTACTGCTTCCGCAACGAGACCATCGTGCACGCCAGCCCGGCGCTGCGCGCGAGCAACCGCATCCACACGCTGCACCTGTGCCACAGCCTCACCGGGCACACGCTGCTGACCTCGTTCTACATCGAGCCGGCCTATGAGGCCAGCGTCGCGCCGCAGCTGCTGTCGCGTGCGCGGCTGCTCTTCATCGCCGAGTTTGCGGAGCGCTTCTCGCCGCACATCGCCTCGGAAAGCCCGGGCCTGGCCGACGACGAAGGCCGCTGCCCGTTCTGGGATGCGGTGGGGCGCCGCTTCTTCGAGATGGACTACCCGGCTGCCGAGCGACTGGCCGTGGGCCGCAGCAAGGCCTTCATCGCCGAACTGATGCCGCAGGGGCCGATCTATGTGCCCCTGCTGCCGGAAGAGGCGCAGTGGGCGATCGGCCAGCTCAACCCGGTGGCCGAGCTGCCCTTCGCCATCCTGCAGGACGAAGGTTTCGACAGCGAGACCTACGTGGACATCTTCGACGGCGGCCCGATCGTCGAGGCGCGGCTGGCCATGCTGCGCACGGTGCAGCAGTCGCGCGCGGCACCGGCGGCCTGGCAGCCGCCGGGCGCGCGGCACGGCCAGCCGCCCTGGCATCTGGTGGCCCTGGCGCGGCGCGAGGGCTTTCGCGCCGTGCTGGCACGGGCACACTGGACGCAGGGTCACTGGCGCCTGGACAGCGAGGCCGCGGGGCGCCTGGGCCTGGCGAGCGCAGGCGCCGAGGCCGGCACGCGGCTGCGCGCGGCGCCGCTGGCCCAGGGCAGCGGGCCGGCCGGCGCGGAAGGGGGTGCCGCATGAAGACGACCGGCTCCTGGATCGTCCGCGAGGCCTCGGCCGATGAGCTGACGCCCGAACTGATCAGCCTGCACGGCGAGCCGCCACCCGGCTTTGACGACCCTGCGCCACGCCACTGGCTGGCCTGTGCCGAGGCGGCCCCAGAGCGGCCGCTGGCGCGCCTGAGCCTGGAACGGCAGATCGGCCTGCGCGTCCCGCACGCCTGGTACCGCCTCGGCTGGGCCGTGCATGCCGCGCCCGAACTGCAGCTCTTCCGCCGCCAGCGCACGCTGATGCTGGGCCACGATCTCACCGGATCCGACGCCCTGAGCCGCCCGGCCATCGCACCCGGCCTGGATGACGCGCAGGCCGAGTCGCTCTGGCGCGCGCTGGCCGATGCCGTGCTGCGGGCTCGCGCGCCCGACATCGGGGCCGGACTGCCGGCGCTCATCGCCGAGCTGCCCGGTCCGCGCACGCCGCAGGGCGAATCAGCCTTCTGGCAGGGCCTGGGCTGGCATTTCCACCGTCGCGATCTGGCCACCGCGCGCCGCAGCCACGGGCCGCACTTCGACAGCCACGTGGCCGCGCTGCTGCCGCGTCAGCTGCTCTATGCCGCCTTCCTGCCGGCTGCCGCCCAGGCAGCGATGGGCGGCTGCAGCCCATCGGCGCGGCCGCTGCAGGCGGCGCTGGCCAGCCTGGGCTTCCGCTGGCGCGAGCATGTGGCGGTCAGCGATGGCGGCGCGGTGATGGAGTGCGACGGCTCAGCCTGAGACCGGCCTGGCGTCCGGCATCGACCGTTCGCCGCGCGCCGACGCGCGGGCCCGCGGATCGGCCTCGGCCTGGGCCAGGATCTGCTGCAGGATCTGCGGCACTTCGAAGACCGCCTGGTTGTGCATCGCGGCCACCCGCTGCCGGTAAGCCGGCAGCTCGGGCAGCAGCTGCGCCACGGCCTTGTCGATCTGGCCGAAGCGCCGCAGCACCAGGCCCAGGCCGTTCTGCTGCACCCAGGCGGCATTCCAGCGCTCCTGCGGCATGGTCCAGGCATTGCGCGAGACGATCACCGGCAGGCCCTGCGAGACGGCTTCGCTGATCGAGCCGGGGCCGGGCTTGCCGATGAAGAAGTCGCAGCGCTGCATCCAGCGCGCCACCTCGGTGGTGAAACCCACCACCACGCGCGGCGCACGCGCCGGCAGGGCGCGTAACTCCGCCGCCAGCGCCTCGTTGCGGCCACACATCAGCACCAGCGGCGTATCGGGCAGCAGCAGGGCAATGCGCTTCATCACGCGCGAACCGGTGCCTCCGAACAGCACCAGGCCGGTGGGCGTGTGCGCATCCAGCCCGACCATCGCGCGCTCCAACGTGCGGTCCGCGGTGGGCGTCACATGGAACTCCGGCCGCAGCACCATGCCGCTGCTGAGGTGGATGCGCCCGGGATCCACGCCCAAGGCCAGCGCCTGCTGGCGGGCATGCGCCGTGCCGCAGACCAGATGCTGCTTCAGCCCGGGTTCGATCCAGAAGCTGGGCGGGTGATCGGCCATGTCCGTCATCACGGTGACGAAGGGCACACCGGGCCGCGCCAGGGCCAGGGCATCGTGCAGCGCGCGGTTGAAGTTGGGCACCAGCGAGACCACCAGATCGGGCCGCGTGACGCGCCAGTGAGCCGCCAGGCGCTGCACCATCGCGCGGTGCGCCAGGCGGATCAGCCCCTGCAGCAGCGTGAGCTCCTGCGCCAGGCCGATCGTGAAACCGCTGGCCAGCCGCTTGTTGTAGACATCCTCGGGCTCGAAGCCCAGCACCCGGCGGAACAGCGCCGTGGGGTCCAGCACCTCCGTGAGGTTGACACGCCGCACCGACCAGGGCCGCTGCTGCGCTGCCATCACCTGTTCCAGGGCCAGGGCTGCCGCGCGGTGCCCGCCGCCGGCGTTGAACCACACCAGATCCACGCTTGTCATGGAGTGGATGCTTGGCCCTGGCGATGACCGGGCCGTGACAAATCCGAGCGCCCCTGCGGCCTGCGCTGCCAACAGCTTTGCGACATCGCCTTGCGCAAGTCCGACATCCCGGTGCAGCCCCTCTCGCCGCCGCGCCGCAGCCCGGGTACAACCCCGGTCATCGCATCGCCCGCGGGCGCTGTGCCTGCTGTCGTCAACCGCCGTGCCCGAACGGAGTCCCCCATGATCACCCTCACCAGCCGTCCGATCCTGCGTGTCGCCACCACCCGCGTGGGTGGCTGGGTCTTGTCGTTGGGCATCGCGCTCGCGCTGGGGCTCGCCGCGCCCCTGCCGGCCCAGGCGCAGGCAGCGGGCGGCACCAAGCTGCGCGTGGGCGTCGAGGGCAACTACCCGCCGTTCTCCCGCCTGGGACCGGACGGCAAGCTCACGGGCTTCGACATCGACATCGCGCTGGCGGTGTGCGAGCGCATCAAGTCCGAGTGCACGCTGGTGCAGCAGGAGTGGGACGGCATGATCCCGGCGCTTGCGGCGCGCAAGTTCGACATGATCGTGGCTTCGATGACCATCACCGAAGAGCGCAGGAAGGCCGTGGATTTCTCCGATCCGTACTACGACGTGCCCTCGCGCTTCGTGGCCAAGGCCGGCGCCTTCAAGAACCACACGGCGGCGGATTTCAAGGGCAGGAAGATCATCGTGCTGCGCAACAGCCCGCGCGCCAAATACCTGGCCGAGCGCTACAAGGACAGCGAGCTGCTGCTGGTGAACAAGGAGACCGATGTCTACCTGGAACTGGTGGCCGGGCGCGGCGATGTGGGCTTCGGCTCCAGCGTGGTCTCCAGCGAAGCCTTCCTGAAGAAGCCCGAGGGCAAGGGCTTCGCCCAGGTGGGCGAGACCGTGCGCCTGGATGGCGGTGCGGGCGGCGTGGGCATCGCCTTCCGCAAGAACGACGATGCGCTGCGCGAGCGTGTCAACGCGGCGCTGAAGGCCATCCGCGCCGACGGCAGCTACAAGCGCATGGCCGACAAGTACTTCGATTTCGACATCTCCGGCAACAACTGAGCCCGGCCGCCTGGACCCCTGACGTTTCACCGCAGGCGCTGCCCTCATGCTGCACGGTTACGGACCCGCCATCCTGGGCGGGCTGTGGGTGACGCTGTCCGTCGCCGCCCTGTCGCTGGCCACGGCCTGCCTGTTCGGCCTGCTGGGCGCGGTGGCCAAGCTCTCGCGCTCCCGCGTGCTGCGCTGGGCGGCGGACGCCTACACCACGCTGATCCGCGGCCTGCCCGATCTGGTGCTGATGCTCTTCATCTTCTACGGCGGGCAGATCGCGCTGAATGCGCTGGCGCAGCGCCAGGGCTGGGACTACATCGACGTGCCGCCCTATACCGCCGGCGTGCTGACCCTGGGCTTCATCTACGGCGCCTACCTGACCGAGACCTTCCGCGGCGCCATCCTGGCCGTGCCGCGCGGGCAGAGCGAGGCCGCGCTGGCCTTCGGCATGCGGCCCGCGCAGGTGCTGCGTCGCATCGTGCTGCCGCAGATGGTGCGCCACGCGATCCCCGGCTTCACCAACAACTGGCTGGTGATGGTCAAGGCCACGGCGCTGGTCTCCATCATCGGGCTGGACGACATGGTGCACCGCGCCAACCTGGCCTCGGCCGCGACGCGCGAGCCCTTCACCTTCTTCGTGCTGATCGCGCTGATCTATCTCACGATCACCACGCTGTCGCTGGCCGCGCTGCACCTGCTGAACCGCCGCTTCAGCCTGGGCGTGAAGGACGTGCGCTTCTGAGCGCGGGGGCCGCCGATGGACTGGACCGTCATCGCCCAGAGCCTGCCCGAATTCGGGCGCGGCCTGCTGATGTGCGCGCAGCTGCTGCTGATCTGTCTCGTCACGGGCTTCGTGCTGTCGGTGCCGCTGGCCATCGCCCGCATCTCCAGCCGCCGCGTGCTGGCCTGGCCGGTCTGGGCCTTCACCTACGTGGTGCGCGGCACGCCGCTGCTGGTG
Organism: Rubrivivax sp.; assembly: GCA_016790225.1. The sequence goes on along the minus strand of JAEUOZ010000046.1, from coordinate 13,178 downwards.
CAGATCTTCATCATCTACTACGGCCTGGCGCAATTTCCGGCGGTGCGCGAGAGCGCCGCCTGGCCGCTGCTGCGCGAGGCCTGGTTCTGCGCCTGGCTGGCGTTCTCGATCAACACCATGGCCTACACGACCGAGATCTTTGCCGGCGCCATCAAGGCCACGCCGGCCGGCGAGGTGGAGGCGGCGCGCGCCTACGGCCTGTCCGGCTGGCAGCTCTACCGCCGCATCCTGCTGCCCAGCGGCCTGCGGCGCGCGCTGCCGCAGTACGGCAACGAGGTGATCAGCCTGATGCACGCCACCTCCATCGCCAGCACCGTGACGCTGGTGGACGTGACGCGCGTGGCGCGCGATGTCTACGCCAACCACCTGCTGCCGCTGGAAGCCTTCGGGACGGCCGCCGTCATCTATTTCGCGCTGACCTTCCTGATGGCGGGCGGCTTCAAGTGGCTGGAACGCCGCTACCTGCGCCACCTGCGACCCGCCGGTGGCTGAGAGCTTGTGAAGCGCTGAGCCCCCGCCAAACCGCCCAACGATTGACCCGATGAGAACCGAGATCCATCCGCTGCCCGGCGCCACGCCCGGCCTGCGGCACGAACTGACCGTGCTGCACTTCGGCACGCCCGGCGCGCGGCCCAAGGCCACGCTGCAGGCCGCCCTGCACGCCGACGAGGTACCCGCGCTGCTGGTGGCGCAGGCCCTGCGCCGGCAGCTCCAGGTGCTGGAAGAGGCCGGCGCGCTGATCGGCGAAGTGCAGCTGCTGGCGGTGGCCAACCCCATCGGCCTGTCGCAGCGGCTGCTGGGCCGGCACGAGGGCCGATTCGATCTGCGCGACGGCGGCAATTTCAACCGCGGCCATGCCGATCTGTCCGAGTCCGCCGCCCGCGCGCTGCAAGGGCAGCTGGGCCATGACGCCGAAGCCAACATCCTGGCCGCGCGCCAGGCGCTGCGCACTGCGGCCCAGGCGCTGCCGGCGCAGAGCCCGACGGAGCATCTGAAGCGGCTGCTGCTGATCACCGCGGTGGACAGCGACGTGGTGCTGGATCTGCACTGCGATTCGCAGGCGGCCATGCATGTCTATGCGCTGGACGTGCACGAGACGCAGGCGCTGGAACTGGGTGCGCTGCTGGGCGCCAAGGCCGTGCTGCTGGCCGCCGACAGCGGCGACGGCCCCTTCGACGAGGCCTGCAGCCGCCCCTGGGTGCAGCTGCAGCAGCGCTTTGCGGATCACCCGCTGCCGCCGGCCTGCTTTGCGCCGACCGTGGAGCTGCGGGGCGAGTGCGACACCGATCTGGCGCAGGCTGAAGCCGACGCCCGGGCCCTGATCGAATTCCTGCGTCGACGTGGCATCGTGGCGGGCACGCCGGCCGCCCTGCCCGCACCGTCCTGCGAGGCCACGCCGCTGGCAGGCAGCGAGCCGCTCACCGCGCCGCACGCGGGCGTGCTGGTCTTTCACGCCGAGCCGGGGCAGGCCGTGGCGGCCGGTGACACCGTGGCCACGCTGGTCAACCTGGACAGCGGGGCGCACACGCCGCTGGTCTGCCGCTCGGCCGGCGTGCTGTATGCGCGCATCGCCACCCGCTGGGCGGTCGCCGGCCAGCGCGTGGCCAAGATCGCCGGCCGCAGCCTGCAGCGCAGCGGCAAGCTGCTCAGTGCATGAGGGCCGACCCAAGCATGAATCCCGACCCCACGACGACGGCGCCCCTGCTGCTGCAGGCCGAAGGCATCGTCAAGCGCTTCGGCAGCACCGAGGTGCTCAAGGGCCTGAGCGTGCAGGCGCGCCAGGGCGACGTGATCTCCATGATCGGCGCCAGCGGCTCGGGCAAGAGCACTTTCCTGCGCTGCCTGAACCTGCTGGAGCAGCCCAACGCCGGCCGCATCCGCATCGGCCAGGAAGAACTCAAGCTCGTGCCGGATCGCGATGGCGCCCTGAAGGCGGCCGATGCCGCGCAACTGCAGCGTCTGCGCTCGCGCGTGGCGATGGTCTTCCAGCACTTCAACCTGTGGTCGCACATGACGGCCCTGGAAAACGTCATCGAGGCGCCCATCCAGGTGCTGGGCCTCAGCCGCGCCGCGGCCATCGAGCGCGCCGAGGCCACGCTGCAGCGCGTGGGCGTGCACCACCGCCGCCACGCCTACCCGGCGCATCTGTCGGGCGGCGAGCAGCAGCGCGTGGCGATCGCCCGCGCGCTGGCCATGGAACCACAGGTGATGCTCTTTGACGAGCCGACGTCGGCGCTGGATCCGGAGCTGGTGGGCGAGGTGCTGCGCGTGATGCGCAGCGTGGCCGAGGAAGGCCGCACGATGATCGTCGTGACGCACGAGATGAGCTTTGCGCGCGAGGTCAGCAACCACGTGGTCTTCCTGCACCAGGGCCAGATCGCCGAACAGGGGCCGCCGCAGGAGGTGCTGCTGAAGCCTCAGAGCGAGCGCCTGCAGGGCTTTCTTGCGCAGTCGCTGAAGTAGCGCCGCGCACCGCGCGCCCTGCCGGGCGGCGGCGCGCACCGGCTGGCGCGCGCTGCGGCCCGGCTTTCTCGCTTTCGCGCGGGCGCGCAGCGTGCGCGATGCCCGCGATCGATGACAGCGCGATGTCGATGCGCTCGGGCGACAGATCGCCCTGGCCTTGCGCGGACTTGTCACAGACAGATCGCGCCGGCTCCCTAGATTGACGGCCACACCCTTCATTGGTCTGGCCCATGACACTGTCCTTGCACCCCGTGGCGCGCCACCTCGCGCCGAGCCCCATCGCCCTGGCCCTGCTGACGCTGACGGGCATGGGCAACGCCGCCGCCCAGGGCACGACGAGCCCCGCCGCGGCGCCGCCTTCCAGCACGGTGGTGATCACCGGCGCCCGCGCCAGCCTGAACAAGGCCCAGGTCGCCGAGCGCTCCAGCAACAACATCGTCAGCGTGATCAGCGCCGACGACATCGGCGCGCTGCCCGACAAGAACGCCGCCGAGGCGCTGGCCCGCATGCCCGGCATTTCGGTGCAGCGCGATCAGGGCGAGGGTCGCTACGTGGTCGTCCGCGGCCTCGGGCCGGATCTGAACAGCGTCACCATCAACGGCTCGCTGGTGCCCGCCCCTGAAGCCAGCCGCCGCGGCGTGGCGCTGGATACGCTGCCGGCCGGCATGGTGCGCTCGCTGGAAGTCATCAAGACGCTCACGCCGGACCGCGATGCCAATGCCATCGGCGGCAGCATCGAGGTCAAGACCCTGTCGGCCTTCGATCTGCCCGGCAGTCTGCTCTCGGGCGGCCTGCAGGGCAGCCGCGACGGGCTGACGGGCGACATCAGCCCCAGCGCCAACCTGCTGTGGGCGCGCCGCTTTCTGGGCGACACCCTGGGCGTGGCCGCCGGCGCCAGCGTCGAGCGCCGCTCCTTCGGCTCGGACAACGTGGAAACGGGTGGCGCCTGGACCGCCGGCCGCTTGAGTGGGTTCGAGCTGCGCGACTACCTGCCTGAGCGCACGCGCGACGCCGCCTCGCTGAGCCTGGACTGGAAGCCGCAGGCCGGCCTGAGCTTCACGCTGCGCGGCTTCATCAGCCAGTTCAGCGATGACGAGGTGCGCGACCGCCTGACCATCGGCAACGTCTCCAACAGCGTGGCCACGCCGGGCGGCATCTTCTCCGAAGCCCAGGTCGTGACGGCACGCGCCGAGCGCCGCCTGCGCCAGCGCAAGTACACGCAGGAGATCCGCTCGCTGGTGCTGGGCGGGCAGTGGCAGGCGGCCGGCTGGACGCTGGACGGCGCCGCCGGACTGGGCCGGGCCAGCGAGAAGACGCCCGAGTCGATCAACGACGCGCGCTTCCGCCAGAACGGCGTGGCCGGGGTCTCCTTCACCAGCACCGTGGTGCCGCTGCTGTCCGGCCCCGCCACGCTGACCAACCCGGCCTCCTATGCCCTGAACAGCTTCACGCTGCAGGCCCGCACCAGCCAGGACGAGGAGCACAACCTGAAGGCCGACCTGACACGGCGCTTCGATCTGGGCACGGGGCGCGACGTGGAGCTGAAGCTCGGCATCAAGACCAGCCGCCGCGAGAAGAGCAACGACACCGAGCAGTGGGCCTACAACAGCTCGAATGCCGCGAGCCCCAACTTCTGGGGTGCCGGGCCGACGACGATGAGCGCCTTTGCCGGGCCGGCCGTGGACTTTGCGCTGGGCCCGATCGGCCCGGGGATCGATCCTGTGCTGGTGCGCCAGCGCCTGGCCACGCTGCCCCGCGCCGGGGCGCGCCTGGCGCGCGAATCGGCCACCAACGACTACCGCATGCAGGAAGACATCGACGCCGGCTATCTGCAGGTCTCGGTGGATCTGAGCCCGCGCTGGAACATCCTGGCCGGCGCGCGCAACGAGCGCACGCAGTTCCGTGCCGAGGGCTCGCAGATCACGCCGGCCGGCGTGATCCAGCCGCTCGTGCGGGAGCGCCGCTACGACAACTGGATGCCCGCGCTGCACACCCGCTTCGATCTGGAGCCGCGCACGCAGCTGCGCGCGGCCTGGACTAATTCGCTGGTGCGCGCCAACTTCAGCCAGCTGGCGCCCGGCATCAACCTCAGCAGCGCGACGGAGGCCACCATCGGCAACCCCGATCTGCTGCCGATGAAATCCGCCAACGTCGATGTCGGCGTGCTGCAGACCCTGCCGTCGGAAGGCACGCTGTCGGTCTACGTATTCCGCAAGGACATCAAGAACTTCACCTACACCACCAACCTGGCCGGCAGCGGCGCCTGGGCCGGCTACACCAGCGCGGTCAGCTTCGCCAACGGCGATCTGGCCAGCGTCACCGGTGCCGAGCTGTCGCTGCAGCAGCCGCTGCGCATGCTGCCGGGCCTGCTGGGCAACCTGATCGTCGGCGCCAACGCCACGCTCAGCGACAGCCGGGCGCGCGTGGCGCGCTTCGATGCCGCCGCGGCCGGGATGCGCTCACGCGAGATCCCGCTGCCCGGGCAGTCGCAGACCGTCTACAACCTGATGCTGGGCTACGAGGCCGGCCCCTGGAGCGCGCGCATCGCACTGAACCACAAGTCGCCCTACCTGCTGGAGCTGGGCAGCGACATCCTGAATGCCGCGCAGGATCGCTATGTGGACGCGCAGAGCCAGGTCGATCTGTCGCTGGGCTGGCGCATCAACCGCCGCCTCCAGCTGACCGTCGAGGCACTCAACCTGGACAACCGGCCGTACTACGTCTACCAGGGCAGCAAGCCCTTCAATACGCAGTTCGAGCGTTATGGGCGTACCCTGAAGCTCGGCCTCAACGTGTCCCTGTTCTGAACCATGCCTGTCGCTTCCCCTTGTGTTCACCCGCGCCGGGTACCGCGGGCTGCAGGGCGCCTGCCGCAGCGCCTGGGCGCCGTCGCGGCCGGCCTGCTGTGGCCGGTGCTCGCGCTGGGCGCCGACCCCCTGGCCCTGAGCACGGCACAGGAAGTCGCGCCACTGGCCGCCGGCCAGCGCCTGGAGCTGCGCAAGGACGCGCTGGCCCTGGTGGGGCCGGATGGCCGCACCCGCGCGCTGCTGAGCTTGCGCGGCAAGCAACTGGACGCGCGCAGCAGCCCGCAAGGCAACCAGGCCGTGCTGCTGGACGCGAATACCGAGACGGTGCTGCGTGTGGCGGTGGATGTGGGTGCGGCCGTGATGCGCCCCTTGCCCCCGGTGCCGGCCACCGTGGGCTCGATCGACGCGCTGTGCCTGCTGCGGGATCGCCAGCAGCTGCTGCACGCCTTCATCGTCGGCAAGGAGGGCCTCACGCAGCAGTGGCTGCTGGACGGCCCGCAGCCGCGCCTGCTGCGCCAGCTGGGGCTGCCGCCGGGCGTCAATCACTGCCGCGTCGATGATGCGCAGCAGCGGCTGTTCATCGCCGAGCCCGGTGTCGGCGTCTGGGCCTACGACGTCTCCGGCGAGGGCCTGGCTCGGCGCCAGGCCGTGGCGCTGGAACGTCCGCTGGGCACCCTGTCCGGCACGCCCGAAGGTCTGGCCGCCTGGCCCGGCGGCGTGGCGCTGCTCTCGCACGACGGCATGCAGCTGCAGGCCTGGACGCCGTCGGCGCAGCGCTGGCGCCTGACCGAGTCGCGGCAGGCGCGCGGCGCCGGCTGGACGGCCGTGCAGGTGATGTCCAACGACAAGAACGAGCCGCAGCTCTGGGCCCGGGATCAAGGACTGAAGGCCTGGACACCGGCGCCGCTGCCGCTGTCGCGCCGCCAGCCCGAGCGCGAGCCCCCCACCGCCATCGTGCTGCCCCAGGTGCAGACCGAGCCCGTCGCGCGGGCCGGCGACGCAGCCGATGACCCGGCCATCTGGGTGCATCCGTCCCAGCCTTCGCTGTCGCGCGTGCTGGGCACCAACAAGAAGCAGGGCCTGCTGGTGTATGACCTGCAGGGCCGGCAGAAGCAGCTGCTGGAAGCCGGACGGCTGAACAATGTCGATCTGCGCCAGGGCGTGACGATCGATGGCCAGCGGCTGGACATCGCCGTGGCCACGCGCCGCGACGACAACACACTCGCCCTCTTCACCATCGATGCCCAAGGCCAGGTCAGCGACGCCGGACGTGTGCCCACCGATCTGGACGAGGTCTACGGCGTGTGCGTGCATGCGCCGGCCGCCGGCGGCCTGCACGTGATCGTCAATGACAAGGACGGGCGCTTCCAGCAGGTGGCGCTGTCCCTCAAGGACGGCCGCTTCGAAGGGCGGGTGCTGCGGCGCTTTCGCGTGGCCAGCCAGCCTGAAGGCTGCGTCGCCGATGAAGCCAGCGGCCAGCTGTTTGTCGGCGAGGAAAAGCGCGGTGTCTGGGTGACGGGGCTCGATGCGTCGCAGCCCGCGCAGCTGCGCCTGGTCCTGGGCGTGGGTGCCACGCTGAAGGCCGACGTGGAGGGCCTGGCGGTCTACCGCAGCGCGCAAGCCGCCTACCTGATCGTCTCCAGCCAGGGCGACGATGCCTATGTGGTGCTGGATGCCACGGCGCCGTTTGCCGTGCGCGGCCGCTTTCGCATCGGCATCCACGCCGAAGCCGGCATCGACGCCGCCTCCGAGACCGACGGTCTGGACGTGAGCACCGCCAATCTGGGCGGGCCGTTTGCGCGGGGCATCCTGGTGGTGCAGGACGGCTTCAAGCGCCTGCCGGATCAGCCGCAGAACTTCAAGTACGTCGCCTGGGACGACATCGCGCAGGCGCTGGGCCTGCGCTGAACGGCGCGCGGGCCCGTGTGCCGGGCTGCGGCGGCGCTTGCCCGCGTCGCGGCCGGGGTCGCTTGAGCGCCGTCATGCCCGCGACTTGCCGCGCTCCCACACTCCACGGCAAGGGCGCGGCCCGGCCACCGGCTCTGTGCCGGCCCGTGCTCACCGCGGCCTGCGGAGCGTGGCACTCATGTGGGACACCATCGTCATCGGCTCGGGCATCGGCGGCCTGGGCGCCGCGGCCGCGCTGGCCAAGGCCGGGCAGCGCGTGCTGGTGCTGGAGCAGCACACCGTGGCCGGTGGCCAGACGCAGACCTTCCGCCGCGGCGACTGGGAATTTGCGACCGGCGTGCACTACCTCGGCGGCTGTGGGCCGGATCCGGGCGCTGGCGGTCAGTTCGGCCGTCTGCTGTCCTGGCTGAGCGACGGCGCCCTGCAGTTTGCGCCCAGCGCCAACCCCTACGACATCATCCGCTTGCCGGATGGCTTTGCCTTCGGCATTCCGCATCCGCAGACGGCCTATCGCGAGGCGCTGGTGGCGCGCTTTCCCGGCGAGCAGGTGGCCATCGACGGCTGGTTTGCGGCGATCAACGAGGCCCAGCGGGCGGCCATGACGCTGATGATGAGCCACACCCTGCCGCCCTGGCTGGCCTGGGGGCTGCGGCTGCTGCGCGGCGGCGCGGTCGAGCAGTGGCTGCAGCGCACGCTGGCCGACGAACTCAGCCGCATCGCCCACCCGCAGCTGCGCGCGGTGCTGGGCGCGCGCTGGGGGGATTACGGCGCCGCGCCGGATCAGGCGCCCTTCATCGAGCACGCGATCGTCACCAGCTCCTACGACGCCGGCGCCTGGTATCCGGTGGGCGGGCCGGCGCGCTTTGCGCAGACCCTGCTGCCCGGCGTGCTGGCCGCCGGCGGTGAGTGCCGCCTCGGCGCGCGTGTGCACAGCATCGAGCTGCAGGGAGGACGCGCGCACGGGGTCCGCGGACAGCAGGACGGCCGCCCCTTCACGGCGCAGGCGCGACAGGTGATCAGCGACATCGGCCTGCTGCCCACGCTGGCCTGCCTGGAGGCCGGCGTGGCGCCGCAGTGGCAGGCCGCGGCCACCAGCTTGCAACCCGGCCTGGGCTGCATCGCGCTCTACCTCGGCCTGGAAGGCGACATCGCAGCCGCAGGCGCAACTTCAGCCAACGAGTGGGTGTATGAGACCGTGGACGTGGGGCGCGTCTGGCGCCGGCCGGCGGACGAGGATGCGCCGGGCTTCCTGGTGAGCTTTCCTTCGCTGAAGGATCCTTCCTGGGCAGGCCCGCCCACGGCCGAGGTGCTGGCGCTGGTGGATGTGCAGGCCTTCGCTCCCTGGCTGCGCGAAGGCGCTTCGGGTGGCGACTACAGCGCCTTCAAGGACTGGGTGGCGGAGCGCCTGTTTGCACAGTTCGAGAGCCACTTTCCCGCCCTGGCGCAGCAGGTGCGCTTCAAGGAGGCCGCCACGCCGGTGACGCAGCAGCGCTACGTGGGCACGCCGGCCGGCGCGATGTACGGCCTGGAGATGAGCCGCGAGCGCCTGGACCACGAGGCCTTGCGTCTGCGCACCCCCGTGCCGGGCCTGCTGCTCACGGGCCAGGACGTGGCGGGCCCCGGCGTGCAGCCCTCTTTCATGGCCGGGCTGATGGCCGCTGCCACCGTGGTGCCGCGCCTTTGGCGCGAGATGGGGCGCTGATCGCGCCGGATGTCGGGATTGGGCACACTGGCGCGGGCGGGCGATCCTTGCCCGAACTTCCGGAGTCCTGACATGCCCCTGCCCGATGCACCTGGCCGACCGCCCCGCCGCCCGCCGGTCCGTGAACGCCTGGAGCTGCCGCCCGGCGTGGAGGCCCTGAGGCCCGTCAAGGGGCTGGAGCTGGCCACGCTGAAGCTGGCTGAGCCGGCGCGCGAAGCGCTGCGCCGCTGGGCCGAGCAACTCGCTGCCGCACGCGGCGCGGCCCTGAGCAGCCGCCGGGTGGCCGCGGCGTCTGCCCGGCTGCCCCCCGGCGTGCTGCTGGGGGGCACGGCGGCGGCCCGCCTGCGCGCCGCACGGGCCGTGGCGCAGGCGCTGCGGCTGCCGTTGTGGCGCGTGGATCTTTCGCAGACGTCCGACCGATACCTTGGCGAGACCGAAAAGAACCTGTCGCGCCTGCTGGAGGCCGCCGACCGCTTCGACGTGGTGCTGCTCTTCGACGAGGCCGATGCCCTGTTCGGCAAGCGCACGGAGCCAGCCCGCGCGTCCGCGACGGACCCCGATGTCAGCTCGGCGGCCGTCCTGTCCGCGCTGCTGATGCGCGGCGCCCGGACGATCCCGCTGCTGCTGAGTCTGCAGCAGCCTTCCGCAGAGCTGCGCAAGCGGCTGGGCCCGAAGGCGACCTGGCTGGACATCGCGGCACACGAAGCGCCCACCGTGCCCCCGTCGCCTTCTGCCACCCCGGCACGCCGCCCTGCGCTCGGCGCCAGGCGGTCCTCCGACACCGCGGCCAGCACCCGGCCCGACGACGCTCCTGTCCGCGCTCCTGTCCGCGCCCTTGCAGCGGCCGGGCCGGGGCCGGGTCCGAGTGCCCAGCCCGCACCGGCAAAGCTGCTGGCCACGCTGCGGTCGCGCGAGGCGGAGCTGCACCACCCGGGCCAGCACTGCAGCCGCCGGCGGCTGGAAGCCCTGCTGCACCCGGCCTTTCACGAGACGGGCCGCTCCGGCCGCCCCTACGACAGGCCCACGGTGATCGCCGCGCTGCTGGCCGATCAGCCTGCCGGCCCGCCGGTCGAGGCCTTCGAGCACGCGGCCTGGCTGCTGGCGCCCGATGTCGCGCTGCTGACCTTCCGCTCGCGGCAGGTGCTGGGCGACGGCCGCTTCGGCCACGCGGCGCGGCGCGTCTCGGTCTGGCTGCGCGGCAGCCAGGGCTGGCAGCTGTTCCATCACCAGGGCACGCCGGATCCGGATTGAGGCGCTGCGCCCGCCATGGCCATCGGGCTGCGCCGCTGCAGGAATCGGCGACGCGCTGCACACTGCGTCCTTTCGCTTCATCCGCGGTCCGCCGCATCGGCGGGACGCGCCCCCTGCGATGTCTGCCCTGCCTGCCTTTGCCTTTGACAACAGCTACGCCCGCGAGCTGGAGGGCGCCTTCGTGCCCTGGAAGCCGGCCGTCGCACCGGCACCCTCGCTGCTGTACCTGAATGCGCCGCTGGCGCGCGAGCTGGGCCTGGATCCCGCAGCGCTGCAGGGCGAGGCCGGCGCGGCCTTGTTTGCCGGCAATGTGCTGCCACCGGGCGCCCAGCCGATCGCCCAGGTCTATGCCGGGCACCAGTTCGGCGGCTTCTCGCCGCAGCTGGGTGATGGCCGCGCGCTGCTGGTGGGCGAGCTCATCGACACCCGCGGCCAGCGGCGCGACATCGCCTTCAAGGGCTCGGGCCGCACACCCTATTCGCGCGGCGGCGATGGTCGTGCGGCCGTCGGGCCGATGCTGCGCGAGGTGCTGATCGGCGAGGCCATGCATGCGCTGGGCATCCCCAGCACACGCGCGCTGGCCGTGGCCGCCACCGGGGAGCCGGTCTACCGCGAGCAGACACTGCCCGGCGCCGTGCTGACACGCGTGGCCGCCAGCCACCTGCGCGTGGGCACCTTCCAGTATTTCGCCGCGCGCGGCGATCTGGCCACGCTGCGCCGCCTGGCGGATTACGCCGTGGCACGCCACGACCCGGCGCTCATCGGCACGCCCGATCGGCTGTGGGGTCTGCTGCGCGGGGTGGCACAGCGCCAGGCCCACCTGATCGCGCAGTGGCTGAATGTCGGCTTCGTGCACGGCGTGATGAATACCGACAACATGACGATCTCGGGCGAGACCATCGACTACGGCCCCTGTGCCTTCATGGAAGCCTTCGACCCGCAGACCGTGTTCAGCTCCATCGATCACGGCGGGCGCTACGCCTATGCCAATCAGCCGCTCATCGCGCGCTGGAATCTGGCGCGGCTGGCCGAGGCCCTGCTGCCGCTGACGGTCGAGCGGCGCGAGGATGAAGCCGAGGTGCAGCGCGCCGTGGCGCAGGCCACCGAGGTGATCGATGCCTTCCCGGGCTGGCACGACGCGGCGCTGCTGCAGGGCCAGCGCGCCAAGCTGGGCCTGCAGCACGCCACGGCCGCTGACGATGCAGGCGACCGCGCGCTGGTGGACGACTGGCTGAGCCTGCTGCACACGCACCGGCTCGACTTCACGCTCGCCTGGCGGCACCTGTCCGATGCCGCCGACGGCGCAGCACAGCCGCTGCAGGCGCTGTTTGGCGAGGCCGCCGATGCGCTGACACCCTGGTTCAGCCGCTGGGCGCAGCGATGCGAGCAGGATGACGCCCTCGCGCGCCGGGATGGCGCCGCGCATGACGCAGCGCATGGCAGCGCACAAATGCCCGATGCCGCTGCACGGGCCCGGCGCATGCGGCAGGCCAATCCGGCGCTGATCCCGCGCAACCACCGGGTCGAAGAAGCGCTGGCTGCAGCGTCCGACGAGCAGGACCTGCGCCCGTTCGAGCGCCTGCTGGCTGCGCTGCAGCAGCCCTTCGAGCCCTCGGCTGAAGCCATGGCCTATGCCCTGCCCGGCAGCCCGGCACAGTGCGAGGCCTACCGAACGTTCTGCGGCACCTGATCACGCCCGGTGGGGGCGTTGTCAGGGCAGGCGGTGCATCAGCCCCGCAGGCGCAGCCACAGCCGCTGCCACAGCGGCAGGCGGCGCCACTGCGTCAGCATGTGGTTGGCCACCACGCGGCCGGACAGGCTCAGGCGGTAGTAGCTCAGCCGGCCGAAGGCGCCGGCGGGGCGATAACTCTCCAGCAGGCCGAAGCGCTGCAGCGTCTCGTGCGCCCAGAAGACGCGGCAACCGTCCAGCGCCCAGCCACCGGCCTGGGCCGAGACCTGCACCAGCGGATGGCCGCGCTGCAGCCGATCCAGCGCGTCGATGAACTCGCCCACGCAGGCGATGTGGCGCGGCGAGGCAGACGCGTCGGTGGTGGTCTCGCTGCGGCTCTGAGAGGCCGGTGCCACGCGCTCGGCGCGGGTGGCGCTGAAGGTCTTGCTGATCGGCATGGCACAACTCCCGAATCAATTGCTGCACTGCAGCATGAAACCCGAAACTGACACGAAACCGGGTAAACCCTAATTTGAAGGAACACGACGCCCGGCAGGGCCGCGAGGGCCAGAGAACTCAGGCGCCCGCTCAACGGCTCACGCGCGCCGTCACCTCCACCTCGACACGGCGGTTGGGCAGCAGGCATTCCTGCAGCTCGGGCTGGCTGCCCTGGCGCTCGGCGCAGGCTTCCACCGGCACCTCGTCGCCGCGCGCAGCGGTGCGGATCAGGCGTTCGTCCACACCCAGGCGCACGAGCAGCTCCTTCACGGTCTGCACGCGGCGTTCGCTCAGGCGCTGGTTGTAATCGGCCTGGCCGGTGCTGTTCAGGCGGTCGGCATGGCCGGTCAGGCGGATGGCCTCCAGCTGCACGCCCGCACGCTTCAGGCGTTCAGCCAGGGTGCGCAGCTGCGCCAGGCTGTGCGCGCGGATCTCGCCGGGCTCGTGCCGGTCGAAATTGAAGACCACGTGCGCCGACATCGACAGTTCGCGCACCGGCGGCAGCAGGACCGGCGCGGGTGCGGGTGCCGGTGCGGGCCTGGGCGCGGGCGCTTCGGCCACCGCCGGGGACACCATGCCCGGGCAGGATTGGGCCAGCAGCTCGGCCTCGGCCATCAGGTCCTCGGCGATCTGCACGTACGGCTTGGCATGGCGCCATTGCTGCTGCGCGTGCTCGTTGCCCGCATGCACCAGCTCCACTTCTGCGCACGCCAGCTTGTGCGCCGCGCAGCGCAAGCCTGCATCACCCTTCAGCCGCGCCGCACGCTCCCACAGGTCCGGCCTCAGCTTCACCGCCTCGCCCACCAGCGGCGTGTCGTTGCCCAGCGCCGTGCCGCGCTCCATCCCCACGATCAGCTTCTCCGCTTCGCTCATCGCCGCC
>JAEUOZ010000045.1 GCA_016790225.1 Rubrivivax sp. | reverse complement strand
CGGCCGCCGTGCGCGCTACGTGCCGGAGGCCGACGCGCTTGCGCATGTCGCCGGCTACTGCGTCGTCAACGACGTCAGCGAGCGCGAGTACCAGATCGAGCGCGGCAGCCAATGGGACAAGGGCAAGGGCTGCGACACCTTCGGCCCCATCGGCCCCTGGCTGGTGACGGCCGACGAGATCGCGGATCCGCAGAACCTGGCGATGTGGCTGGATCTGAACGGCGAACGCCGGCAGACCGGCAACACCAGCACCATGATCTTCGGCGTCGCGACGCTGGTGGCCTACGTGAGCCGCTTCATGACGCTGAACCCGGGCGACGTCATCACCACCGGCACGCCGCCCGGCGTGGGCATGGGCGTCAAGCCTTCGCCGCTGTACCTGAAGCCCGGCGATGTGATGACGCTGGGCATCCAGGGCCTGGGCGAACAGCGACAGACCGTCCATGCCTGGGACCCGGCCTTGATCGACGGCTGAACGGCGCGGCTGCGCCTGGCCGTCCGGGCCGAGCCTGTCCAAGCCCCTCAAGCCGCAACACCCAGGCCCCACCATGCCCCCACCCACCCTGCGCATCCACCCCGCCGACAACGTCGTCATCGCGCGCCGTCAACTCCTGGGCGGCACCGTGCTGGAAAGCGAAGGTGTCACCATCGCCGGCCTGATCCCGCCTGGCCACAAGGTCGCCACGCGGGCCATCGCAGCCGGCGAGCCGGTGCGCCGCTACAACCAGATCATCGGCAGCGCCACGCAGGCCATCGCGCCCGGCCAGCACGTGCACACCCACAACCTGGCCTTCAGCGATTTCCAGCGCAATCACGAACCCGGCGCCGACGCCCGTCCCACCCCGTACGTCGCGCAGCCGGCGTCCTTCGAAGGCATCGTGCGCGCTGATGGCCGCGTGGCCACGCGCAACTACATCGGCGTGCTCACCAGCGTCAACTGCTCGGCCACCGCCGCCCGGGCCATCGCCGATCACTTCCGGCGCGACATCCGGCCTGAAGCACTGGCTGACTTTCCGCAGGTGGACGGCGTCGTCGCCCTCACCCACGGCATGGGCTGCGCCACCGACAGCGAAGGCGAAGAGCTGGCCGTGCTGCGCCGCACCCTGGGCGGCTATGCCCGGCACCCCAACTTTGCCGCCGTGCTGGTGGTGGGCCTGGGCTGCGAGACCAATCAGATCCAGGGCCTGATCGCGCAGGAAGGGCTGGCCGAAGGGGCCTATCTCAAGACCTTCAGCATCCAGGATACCGGCGGCACGGCGCGCACCGTGGCGCACGGCGTGGCACTGATCCGCCAGATGCTGCCCTACGCCAATGATGTCAAACGTCAGCCGGTGGCGGCACGGCACCTCACGGTCGGCCTGCAATGCGGCGGCAGCGATGGCTACAGTGGCATCAGCGCCAATCCCGCACTGGGCGCCGCGGTGGACCGGCTGGTGCGCCATGGCGGCAGTGCGATCCTGAGCGAGACGCCCGAGATCTACGGCGGCGAGCACCTGCTCACGCGCCGCGCGGCCAGCCCGGAGGTGGCGCAGCAGCTGCTGGCGCGCATCCGCTGGTGGGAGGCCTATACCGCGCGCAATGCGATGCGCATGGACAACAACCCTTCGGCCGGCAACAAGGCCGGCGGCCTGACGACCATCCTGGAAAAGAGCCTGGGCGCCATCGCCAAGAGCGGTACCACCCGGCTGGAGGCCGTCTACGAGTTTGCGCAGGCCGTCACCGCCCGGGGCTTCGTCTACATGGACACCCCCGGCTACGACCCCGTCTCGGCCACCGGCCAGGTGGCCGGCGGCGCCAACCTGATCTGCTTCACCACCGGCCGCGGCAGCGCCTACGGCTGCGCGCCTTCGCCCAGCCTCAAACTGTCCACCAACACGGCCTTGTGGCACAAGCAGCAGGAGGACATCGACATCAACTGCGGCGGCATCGTCGATGGTGAAGAGACGGTCGACGAGGCCGGCGAACGCATCTTCCAGCTGATGCTCGCCACCGCCTCCGGCCAGCGCACGAAGAGTGAGCTGCACGGTTATGGCCAGAACGAATTTGTACCCTGGCAGCTGGGTGCGGTGATGTAGGGCGGTGCGGCGGATGGCACCAGGGCGGCCACCCTGTGGCGCTCTGCCGGACGAGGCCTGCGCTGGCCCAGGCCTTGCCCCACTCGCAAACCCCGATGGAGTGCCCCGCAGTCGCGGCGGGATGATGCGCCGCGGATATCGCAAGGCAGCGTGAGAGAGGAGCGAGCCATGGTGAGCAAGAAGACCCCTGCCAAGAGCACGGTCCAGCCGAAGCCGGCCACGAAGGTGGCGACCAAGGCGGCGCCGGCCGCAAAGAAGGCCCCGGCGAAGAAGACCGCTCGTCCGCGCGCAGCCAAGGCCGCGGTGGCCGCCGCACCGGTCGTCGCACCGGCCGCAGCAGCCGCCCGCGGGCGCAGCCAGGCAGCCGAGCCGTTTGCCGATCCCGCGGCGCAGCTGGACAAGCTGGATGCGGATCCGCCCGCGGCGGCCCGCAGCCGCAGCCGCAGTGCCACAGCGGTGGCGCGGCCGGTGGTGGCCGGGCTGCCGGCGGACTTCTTCGCCAGCTACACCGGCGAGCGGCTGAACGACCAGGCCATGGCCGACGCCGCGGCCGCGCTGGGCTGCGAGACCGCCGCAGTCAAGGCCGTGGCCGAGGTGGAGAGCCGCGGCGCGGGCTTCGATGCGCTGGGCCGGCCCACCGTGCTGTACGAACGGCAGGTGTTCTCACGCAACTGCACGCCCAAGGGCCGCTTCGATTCGATGCCCGACATCTCCGCCCCCACGGGCTACGGACGCGGCAACTACGGCAATACCGAATCGCAGTGGCAGAAGATCGCCAAGGCCTATGCGCTGGATCCGGTGGCGGCGCTGAAGGCGCCTTCCTGGGGCATCTTCCAGGTGCTGGGCGAAAACCACAAGGCCTGCGGCTTTGCCAACGTGGCTGATTTTGTGCGTTTGATGGTCACCTCGCAGGTGGGGCACCTGCAGGTCTTTGTGGCCTTCATCCGTGCCAACCCGAGCCTGCTGAAGGCGATCCGCGAGAAGGACTGGGCGACGTTTGCGCGCTGGTACAACGGCAAGGACTTTGCGACCTTCAAGTACGACCAGAAGATGGCCGCCGCCTATGCGCGCCACGCCGCAGCGGGCTGAGGCAGAGGTGCGTGCGGCGCCGCCGTGAAGGCGCCGGGTCAGCGCAGCAGCTTGGGCAGTTCGCCGCTGTCGATCAGGCGCTGCAGATCCTGCGCTCCGCCGATGAGCTGGCCCTTGACGAACACCATCGGGAACGTGCCCCAGCCGCTCCACATCTTCAGGGCATTGCGGCGCCGCCATTCGCTGAGGTAGCTGCCGTACTCCAGGTAGTGGTGCGCGACGCCGGCCGCCTGCAGCGCCTTGCGCGCCCGCTTGACGAAGGGGTTCACGCGCATGCCCACCACCAGCACCGCATGCGCCGCGGCGGCCGCCATCACCTCGTCGACGATGTCTCGGTGCTGCCGCGCGATCTTGTCGCGGATGGCGGGGTGGATGCGGGCTTCGTCAAGGGTGTGGCGTGGCATTGGTGCAGTGTACGCAGGGCGACGTGAGCGCACTGTGAATGCAGCTTGAGCGCGCCCTGACCGGGCCCCAGGGGCGCCACGCCGGACCCGGGCCTCGCAGCCGCGGCGTACATCCGGTGCCGGAGAGCCGGGCGCCGGCAGCGTCAGGTTCGCCAGGATCAGGCCGTCGCCGGGCGCAGTGCCATGCGGCGCTGATCCAGGCTCGCGGGGCCGGCGCCCAGGGCAGCCACCAGCAACAGGCCGCCGGTGATGGACAGGTTCTTCATGAACATCAACTGCTGCACCATCTGCTGCTCGGCGGGCAGTGCCCAGAAGGCATGGAAGATCACGCTGGCAACCAGCGTGAACGCGGCCAGTGCGGCCGCGGCCCAGCGCGCTTGCCAGCCGATGGCCAGGAGCAGGCCTGCCGTGACTTCGAACAGGCCGGTGGCGAGCGCCAGCAACTGCGGCGCAGGCAGGCCCTGGCTGGCGATGTAGCCGGCCGTGCCAGCGAGGTTGCCCAGCTTGGACACGCCGGCCATCACGAACATCAGCGCCAGCAGCACGCGGGCGATCAGGGTCAGCGGGGTCTTGAGCTTGTCGAGCATCGGAGTCTCCGTCTCAGAGTGGGTTGCGATGCCCAGACTGTGGCGCTCGGCGCCTGCGTCGCGGCTGCGCGGCTTTGACCGCAGCGTTCAGAGACTTTGATGCCGCCGGTCTCAGCGAGGCCGCGCAAGCCGCGGCATGGGCGGCAGCGGGATGAATTCCGTCTCGCCGGGCACCGTCGCAAAGCGGCCGGCCTGCCAGTCCTGCGCGGCCTGCTCGATGCGCTCCTTGCGGCTGGAGACGAAGTTCCACCAGATGAAGCGCGGCGCATCCAGCGCAGCGCCGCCGATCAGCATCACGCGGGTGGGTTCAGCGGCCTTGGCGTGTGCCCGCAGGCGCACGGCACCGGCCAGCACCGCCAGCTGGCGCGCAGGCACGGTCTGGGCGGTCAGGTCGCTGCTCATCAGGTCAAACGCCAGCTGCGGCGCGTACAAGGCCATCTCGGGCGCCCAGGGGCCGATGTCGATGCTCTCGCCCGGCGGCAGCAGGATGTCCAGCACCAGCGTTTCCATCAGCGTGGGCACGGGCGATCGCTCGCCCAGCGCCTGGCCGATCAGCACGCGCACGGTCGCTTCGCCCACGCGCCGCTGCGGGATCGCGCTGGACGGCGTGTGAGAAAAGCCGGGCTCGGTCTCTTCGAGGGCCTGCGGCAGCGCGGCCCAGAACTGCAGGCCGTGCAGCGCATAGGCCGTGCCGCGCAGATCCTCGGGCGCACGTTCGCTGTGGGCAATGCCGCGCCCGGCGGTCATCCAGTTGATCGCGCCGGGTTCGATGCGTTGTGCGGCGCCCGTGCTGTCGTGGTGCTGCATCGCGCCCTCGAACAGGTAGGTCGCCGTGGCCAGGCCGATGTGCGGGTGCGGCCGCACGTCATGCTCGCGCTCGCCCTGGCTGGTGACCGGCCCGAAGTGATCGAAGAAGACGAAGGGCCCCACGCTGCGCTGCGCCGCGGCGGGCAGCAGGCGCAGCACGGTGAAGCCGCCACCCAGGTCCTTGGCATGGCCCGAGATCAGGCGCAGGGGTTCGGATGGTTTCATGCAGGGACGTGCTCCGGCGGCCTGGCAATTGCCAGGCCGCCACTGTGCCTGAGGCGCCAGCGGCGCGTGCGGCAGGGGGCTCCGGCCCAAGGGGCGTAGGATCGCGTCTGGCGAAGCGCGCCCCGGGAGGCGCCGCAGCACAGGCCGCCGGGTGTCAAGTTGATGAAGCTCGATTGACACCCCACGGCACAATCGCCTATTGTTGTTACCGAATGCAACCTGCTGCCGGACGCTCGGCACGCACCGCCTGACGGAAGTTGCTCACCACGTCGTTGGAACCATCATGGCTGCACTGCACCTGGCCCCACGCGCCTTCGCGCCCTTGATCAAGCCGCGCGCCCGCGGCGTTCTGGGCCTCGGCGCGAGCTGCTTGCTGATCACCCTGGCCGCGCCTGCGGTCGCGGAAACCTTCGTCGTCAGCAGCCTGGCCGACAGCGGGCCCGGCAGCCTGCGCCAGGCCGTGGCTCAGGCCAACGCCAACCCCGGGCTGGATCTGATCCGCTTCGGCGTCAGCGGCACGATCGAGCTGCAGACGCCGCTGGACGTGGCCGACGATCTGCGCATCGATGGCGGCAACCAGCGCGTGGTGATCAGCGGGGGCGACCGCAGCACCCTGATCGTCCAGAGCGACGCCGGCAAGTGGCTGGAGCTGATGCGCCTGAGCTTCGCCCGCGCCAGCTACTCGCAAAGCACCGGTGGCGCCATCCATGCCAAGGGCACGCTGCGGCTGGTGGAGACGCTGTTCACCGACAACGTCGCGCCCGTGGGCGGCGCCGTCTTCAGCAACGGGCCGCGGCTGGTGATCGTGAACTCCACCTTCGCCAGCAACCGCGCGCTGTCCTGGGGTGGTGCCGTGGCCGTGGGCCCCTCCACCGAAGCGATCATCGTCAGCACCACCTTCGTGGCCAACGATGCCGCGCAGTTCGGTGGCACGGTCTTCCAGAACCCCATCTTCCCCGGCAGCAACTACACGGGCTCGATGGTGCTGCGCAACACGCTGATTTCCGGCGTGGCCGCGCAAGGCAACTGCAGCGTGATCAGCAACCGGCTGATCGATGGCGGCGGCAACCTCAACAGCGATGGCAGCTGCCCCTTCACGCAGGACAAGGGCAGCGCCAATCACGTCAACCCCATGCTGGGCGAACTGGCCCAGCACGGCGGCCCCACGCGCAGCTTTGCCCCCTTGCCCGGCAGCCCGGCCATCGACAGCGGCATCGACGCGCTGCTGCAGGGCCTGGGCGTGACCACGGATCAACGCGGCTACCAGCGCGTGGCCGGCAGCCGGGTCGACCGCGGCGCCTTCGAAGTGCAGGCCGGCGATCGCACCGCCGCCGTGCCGCCCCGGCCCTGAACCTCGAGCCAGACTCCGCCGGCGCCAAGGACAGGCCCGGCCGCCACCGGCCTTGAGCTCCTGGGCCGGCCGCCCCCCCGCTACGGCCCGTTACCGCCGGCCGTCTGCGCGCTTGACGGCCGTCAGCTGCCCGCCAGGGGCGCTGTGGCACCCTCGCGGCCGCATGCCCACCCTCCCGACCCTGCCGTCACCGGACCCAGGCGCCGAAGCGTCGGCACGCCCCTTGGCTGCCCCTGCCGCTGCTGCCGCTGCCGCAGTCGCTGCCCAGCGCGCCCTGGCGCCTGCGCCACCGCCGCCGCTGGATCTGCAGCCCGGCATGGTGCTCGAAGGCTTCCGTCTGGAGCAGGCGCTGCACACGGGGGGATTTGCCCACATCTGGAGCGTCACGCGCACGGATGGTGACCACAGCCTGCCGCTGGTGATGAAGGTGCCGCGCTACCTGGGCGGGCGCGAGCCGGCCGCCATCGTCGGCTTCGAGGCCGAACGCCTGATCCTGCCCACGCTGATCGGGCCGCATGTGCCGCGCTTTGTCGCCTCCAGTGGTTTCAGCAGTCAGCCCTTCATCGTGATGGAGCGCATCGCCGGCGATTCGCTCAAGCCGCGGCTGGATGCCGCGCCACTGCCCATCGCCGAGGTGACCGAGCTGGGCGCCTGCACGGCCGAGGCGCTGGACGCGCTGCACCGCCAGCGCGTGGTGCACCTGGACGTCAAGCCCAGCAACGTGATGCGCCGCCCGGACGGCACGGCCGTGATGGTCGATTTCGGCCTGGCCTGCCACCGCCGGCTGCCCGATCTGCTGGACGAGGCCTTCGTGCTGCCGCTGGGCACGGGCCCCTACATGTCGCCCGAGCAGGTGCAGCAGGTGCGCAGCGATCCGCGCTCCGACCTGTTTGCGCTGGGCGTGATGCTCTACCACTTCACCACAGGCGCACGCCCCTTCGGCGCGCCGGATACCGTGCGCGGCCTGCGGCGGCGCCTGTATGTGGAAGCGGTGCCGCCGCGCAGCCTGCGGCTCGATTGCCCGCCCTGGCTGCAGGAGGTGATCCTGCGCTGCCTGGAAGTGGATGCCGGGCGCCGCTGGCAGAGCGGCGCCGAGCTGGCCGAGGCCCTGCGCCGGCCGGAGCGCATCGCGCTGACGGCGCGCGCCGATCGCTCGCAGGGCGAAAGCCGGCTCACGCGGCTGCGGCGCTGGATCGGCCAGCGCCAGCCGGTGGCGGCCGCCGCGCCGCCCGCGCCCAGCGTGCTGACGCGGGCGATGAAGGGCCCCTTGATCGTCGCGGCCGTGGATGTGGACAACGCCTCGCCCGCGCTGCTGGACCGGCTGCGGCAGGCCGTGGCCCGCACCGTGGCCGCGGAGCCCGGCGCGCGCCTGGCCTGCGTGAGCGTGATGCGCGTGGGCGGCATCCGCGTGGACGAGTTCATCGATCAGCAGGGCCGGCCGACCCACGTGAAGCAGCTGGTCTCGCTGCGCCACTGGGCCGAGCCCATCGGCCGCGCCCTGGCCCTGGACGAGCGGCGCCTGACCTACCACGTGCTGGAAGCGGCCGATGCCGCTACCGCGCTGGTGGAATATGCGCAGCGCAACGATGCCGAGCACCTGGTGATGGGCGCGCGCGGCAGCTCCACGCTGCGCCGCTACCTGGGCAGCGTCAGTTCCCAGGTGGTGGCGCAGGCGAACTGCAGCGTCACCGTCGTCCGGGTGTGAACCCCTGCCTGAGCTGCGGCGCCTGCTGCGCCAGCTTCCGCGTGGACTTTGCGCGCCAGGAGTGCCAGAGCGAAGGCGGCACGGTGCCCGATGGGCTGACGGTCGAGATCAGCAGCCAGCTGTGCCGTCTGCGCGGTACCGATCACACCCCTGCGCGCTGCGCCGCCCTGGTGGGCACGATCGGCGTGCGGGCCCATTGCGGCATCCACGAATGGCGCCCCTCCCCTTGCCGGGAATTTGGCCTGCGCGCACCCCAGGGATTTGGCGACCAGGCCTGCGACGCGGCGCGGCGGCGGCACGGGCTGGCGCCTCTCGGGGCGTGAGTGCGGCCCCTCCGCGGGCCGCAGGCCCGCGTCGAAAGGGGGCGCCGCCGCGCGCCTACGGCGGCGGCAGGTGATCCCGGGCCCAGGCCAGCGCCCCGTCCAGATCGGCAAACGCGCCATCCAGCTGCGCCTCGAAGGCCTGCGACAAGGCGCGGCCGAGGGCGGGGCCGTGAGGGTGGCCCCGTTGCAGCAGGTGCCGGCCCTGCAGCAAGGGCCGGGGCGCCTCGGTGCGGACCTGCAGGGCTTCGGCCTGGGCCAGCAGCCAGGTGGTGGCTTCGATCCGTCGGCTGTCTGCCGTGGCCAGCGCCTCGGGCGTGGTGCGGCCCAGAAAATCGGCCCGCGCAACGCGGCACAGCCGCTCCAGCGGCACCTTCAGCGCCAGCCGGCGGATCGCCGCCGCGCCGGCACCGGCGCTGGCCAGCTGGTAAGGCTTGAGGTGGTGCTGAACGAGCGGGACCACCAGCGGAATCAGCCGTTGCGGGCAACCCATCGACTGCAGCAGCGCCTGTGTGGGCGCACTTCCGGCCTCTTCGTGGCCGATGGATCGCCAGCGGCCGTCGGCCCAGGCGGTCGTGCCCGGCTTGCCCAGATCGTGGCACAGGGCGCCCAGCAGCACCAGCAGGCGTTCTTCCTCGTCGGCGACGGCGTCGTCGTCCAGCACGCGCACCGCGCTGTCCAGCACCAGGCCGCTGTGCACCCACAGGCTGCCGCGCGGATGATCCTGCCCTTCCGGGTGCCATTGCGGATCCTGAGGCACGCCCAGCAGGGACTCCAACGGTGCAAACAAGCGGATGGCGCCCGTGTCCACCAGCGCGTCCAGCCCGATCGAAGGCCGCCGGCTCTTCAACAGCAGCTTCAGCCACTCGGCCCACAGCCGTTCCAGGGGCAGCGTGTGCAGCTCGGGCGCCAGCACCCGGCACAGCGCCAGGGTTTCGGGATCGAAGCGCATGCCGAAGCGCGCCGCAAACTGGCAGCCGCGCAGCACGCGCAGCGGGTCTTCGGCGAAGGCCGGCGAGACATGCCGCAGCACGCCCGCGGCCAGATCGGCGCGGCCGCCGTGCGGATCGACCAGCTCCGCGCGCTGCACATCCCAGCCCATCGCGTTGACGGTGAAATCGCGCCGCAGCGCGCCTTCGGCAAAGCCCATCTGCGCATCCGGCGTCACCAGAAATCCGCGGTGACCCGGCGCCTGCTTGCTGTCGCGCCGCGGCAGCGAGACATCGAAGGTCTCGCGCGCCACCGTCACCTTGAGCACGCCGAAGCTGCGCCCCACCGCATCGACCTTGAAGCCCGCCAGCGCGGCCTCCAGCTGATCCGGCTGCAGGCCGTAGACCTCGACGTCCAGGTCCTTGGGCGGCGGGCCTGAGGCCTCGCCGGCAGCCTGCTGCATCAGCCAGTCGCGCACCGCGCCACCCACGACAAACGGCCGCCCGCCTGCTGCGCCCAGGGCGGCCAGCACGGGCTGCAGCGTGTCGGGAAGGGGAAAGCTCATCGTGGCCTGTCTTGGATGGGTTGTGCGTCGCCTGCGGACTTGCGGCCGGCCGCAACCCTTCAACCGATCCTCGGGTTCAGGCGACACCTCCCGGCAGCATGCCTCAAAGCCCCGGACCCCGCCGCCTTGGGGCTTGAGGCTCTGTCGATGAATCGGCGGCAGGCCTGCTGGCTGCCGTGGCCGAGGCCCAACCCAAGGCCGGCTTGAGATCCCCGGCGAGCGCCCCATCTGCCCGGGATGCGGATAGGCTGCGCGCCATGACCTCCTTGCTGCTCCTGCTGCTGGCCCTGGCCGGCACGGTGGCCTGGACCCTGCGCGCCCCTGTGCTGCAGGCCTGGCGGCGCTGGCGGATCCGCTCGCGGCCGTTTCCGGCCGAATGGCGGGCGATCCTGCGCCAGCAGGTGCCCTATGTCCGCACCCTGCCCGCCGATCTGCAGCTGCAGCTGAAGAAGCACATGCAGCTCTTCCTGGCCGAAAAGCCCATCATCGGCTGCCGCGGCCTGCAGGTGAGCGACGAGATGCGCCTGAGCATCGCGGCACAGGCCTGCCTGCTGCTGCTGAACCGCCGCAGCTCGGGCTTCGAGGACCTGAGCCAGATCCTCGTCTATCCCGGGCCCTTCGTCGTGCAGCGCACGCAGACCGACAGCGCGGGCCTGGTGCATGAAGGCCAGGATGTGCGCAGCGGGGAATCCTGGTCCCAGGGCCAGGTGGTGCTGTCCTGGGACGATGTGCAGCGCGGCGCCGCGGCGCCGGGCGACGGGCATAACGTCGTGATCCATGAGATGGCGCACCAGCTCGATGCCGAGGACGGCTCGATGAACGGCACGCCGCGCCTGCGCGGCCGCGCCCGCCGCCAGCGCTGGGCCGCCGTGATGGAAGCCGCCTTCGGCGATCTGCAGCAGCGCGTGGCGCGCGAAGAGCCCGGCCTGATCGACGCCTATGGCGCCAGCAACCGGGCCGAATTCTTCGCCGTGGTGTCCGAGCTCTTCTTCGAGCGCCCGCAGGCGCTGTCGGATGAGCACCCGGCGCTGTTTGCCGAACTGCGCGGCTACTACCAGCTCAACCCGCTGAGCTGGTAGCCGCGCGAGCGGCCCGGCTCAAGCCGGTCAATCCACCTGCGCCGGGCTTTCGCGCGCCGGCCCGCCGGCAAACTGCGCCCAGGCCACGCCACCCAGCGTGATGGCGGCACCCAGCAGCTTGACCCAGCCGAAGCGTTCTCCCGTGAAGACCCAGGCGCCAACGCCCGCCACCAGGGGCATCAGGTACATCAGCGGCGCCGTGCGCGCCACGCCGCGCTGCTGGTTGACCCAGCCCCAGACCAGCCAGCCCAGGAAGGCCGAGACCACCGCGGCCCAAACCAGCAGAAAGACGTGAACCGGCTCCAGCGCGGCCCAATCGGCCTGCCGCGCCGCCCAGCTGCTGAACACCAGCACCGGCACGCTGCCCGCGAGCGTGGCGTAGGCCATCACCGTGGTGCCGCCATGGCGCTGGATCAGCGGCTTGCTCATCACCGTGTAGAACGAGAAGAGCGCGGCCGCAAACAGCAGCACCAGATCCCCGACGGAGGCCGCCCACTGGCGCCCCAGCAGCTTGTCCGACAGAAACACCAGCACGCCGGCGCAGGCGATGCTGACGCCCACCACCTGCGCGCGGCTCAGGCGCTCTATCCGCGCCAGGTGCAGGATCAGCAGCGTGAAGACCGGCCCGCAGGCCAGGATCAGCGCGCTGGAAAACGCCGTGGACCAGTGGATCCCGTAGGTCACCAGGCTCACGTGCAGGCCATGGGCCACCAGCCCCAGGCCAGCCAGCTTCAGCGCATCGGCACGCGGCACCCGCGGCCAGCGGCCGCGGGTGAGCAGCAGCATCAGCAGCAGCGCGCAGGCCGGCATCAACAGGTAGCGCGCAAACAGGAAGGCGCCCGGCGAGATCAGCGTGAACAGGGTTTTCTGCAACGCAAAGTTGGCGCCCCAGACCAGGATGACGCCCAGGCCCGCGGCCAGCGCCAGCTGCTGGTGATCGTGCCCGGCGGTGGTGGCGGATCCTGCGCCCAGGCCGGCTTCGCTGCTCATCGGCGCATTGTCGCCGCCCGCCGCGCGGGCTTGGGGCGCCGCGTCAGAGCTTCATCACTCGAAGGGATAACGCACGCCCAGCCGCAGCCGCATCGCATCGATCAGCTCCAGCACGGCCAGCGTCTCGGCGTGCGGGATGCCGGGGCTTTCGATCAGGCCGGCGCGCAGGCAGCGCTGCGCCTCTTCGATCTGCGGCTCGAAGCCGTTGTGGCGACACGGCGTCTCGTGCGTCTCTGCCGCCTGCCCGGCGCGGTGCAGGCTCACGCGGGGCACATGCCAGAACGGCGCATGCACCGTGATGCTGCCCTGCGTCCCCAGGATGTGCAGATCGTTGGTCGCCTGGCCATCCAGTGCGCAGACCCACTGCGCCACCTCGCCACCTTCAAAGATCAGCTGCCCGTGCACCCGCTGATCCACGCCCGTGGGCGCCAGATCGCCGCGCACATGAAAGGCCACCACGGTCGGCTCACCCCCCTGCGCCAGCACCCAGCGGCTGAGGCTCAGGTTGTAGATGCCGATGTCCAGCAGCGCACCGCCGGCCAGCGCGGGCGAGAACAGCCGGCTGTCTGGCTGGTAGGCCGATGCAAAGCAGAAGCTGGACTGCAGCGTGCGCACGCGGCCGATGGCGCCCGCCTGCAGCCAGCCGCGCACCCGCGCCAGCCCGGGCAGAAAACGTGTCCACAGCGCCTCCATCAAGAGCACACCGTGCTGGCGGGACAGGGCCACCAGCTCGCGCGCCTGGGCGGCATTGGGCACCAGCGGCTTTTCGCACAGCACGGCCTTGCCGGCCCGCAGCGCCGCGGCCGCTGGCTGGGCGTGGGCGCTGTGCGGCGTGGCGATGTAGACCGCATCCACGCCGCCATCGGCCAGCAGCGGCTCCAGCGCGGCGGCCGGCCGCGCGCCCCAGCGCTGGGCAAAGGCCGCCGTGCGATCGGCATCGCGCCCCAGCACCGCCACCAGCCGCGCATCCGGCACGGCCGTCA
The DNA here is from genome assembly GCA_016790225.1 of Rubrivivax sp. Next base: position 31,933 of record JAEUOZ010000045.1, on the reverse strand, counting down.
GGGCATCGGCAAACTTGTGGGCGATGCGGCCTGGGCCGATGATGGCCCAACGCACAGGATCAGCAGCAGTCATGTCAGGCCCCGGGGCAGGTGCTGGCCGGGCCTAAGCACCCTGGCGCAGGCGAAAGCGCTGCAGCTTACCCGTCTCCGTGCGCGGCAGGTGTTCGCGGTATTCGATGGCCCGCGGGTACTTGTAGGGCGCGATGGTCTGCTTGACAAAGTCCTGCAGCGCGCGCGTCATCGCCTCATCGGCGTGAAGCCCGGGCTTGAGCACGATGAAGGCCTTGACGATCTGGCCACGGCCTTCGTCGGCCACCCCCACCACGCCGCACTCGGCCACGGCCGGGTGCAGCAGCAAGGCGCTTTCCACCTCCGGGCCGGCGATGTTGTAGCCGCCGCTGATGATCATGTCGTCGGTGCGCGCCTGGTAGACATACTGCCCGTCGTCATCCTGGCGGTAGGCATCGCCGGTGAGGTTCCAGCCGTTCTGCACGTAGCTGGCCTGGCGCGGATCGTCCAGGTACTTGCAGCCCGTGGGGCCCTTGATCGCCAGGCGCCCCACCGTGCCGCGCGGCACTTCACGCCCTTCGTCATCCAGCAGGGTGGCGCGGTAGCCGGGCACCACAAGGCCCGTGGCGCCGCCGCGCGCCTGCGCTGCATCGGCGCTGATGAAGATGTGGAAGAGCTCGGTGGAGCCGATGCCGTCGACGATGTTGATGCCGGTGGCCTCTTTCCAGAGCTGGCGCGTGGCGGCCGGCAGCGCCTCACCGGCGCTCACGCACAGCCGCAGACGCTTCAGCTCATGCTGCGGCACCTGCGCTGCCATGGCGCGGTAGCTGGTGGGCGCGGTAAACATCACGCTCGCGCCAAAGCGCGCCACGGCGCCCAGCAGCACATCCGGCGTGGCCTTTTCCAGCAGCACGCTGGCGGCGCCGATGGCCAGCGGAAAACACAGCAGCCCGCCCAGGCCGAAGGTGAAGGCCAGCGGCGGGCTGCCGATGAATACGTCCTCCGCCTGCGCCTTCAGCACGTGGGCCGGCCAGCACAGGCAGGCGGCAACCAGATCGCGGTGGAAGTGCATCGCGGCCTTGGGCTGGCCCGTGGTGCCGGAGGTGAAGGCCATCAGGCAGATCTCGTCGGCCGCGCTGTCGTGGGCGCTGAAGTGCGGCGCGTGCGCCGCGGCGGCCCGCTCCAGCGGCGAATCGGCGCCGGCGTTGAAGAGCATCAGCTGCTGCAGCACCGGGCAGGCGGCCTGCGCCGCCAGCAGTTCATCGGCCAGGCGTGCATCGCACAGCGCCATCGTCACCTGCGCCTTCTCGATGATCACGGTCAGTTCGCGGGCGCGCAGCAGCGGCATGGTGCCCACGGCAATGCCGCCGGCCTTGAACACCGCCAGAAAGATCATCGCCAGGCGCGGGCTGTTGGCACCGCGCAGCAGCACGCGCTGGCCCGGCACCAGCCCCAGATCGTGCACCAGCACGCCGGCCAGGCGGTTGACCTCGTCCTGCACCTCGCCATAGCTCCAGCAGCGGCCATCTGCGCCGATCAGGCAAGGCCGCGCGCGCTGCGCCGGCGCATCATGACGATCCAGCAACCAGCCCGTCGCGTTCAAGCGCGGCCGGGCCTGCAGCGCCTGAAGCTCCGGCAGATCGAAGACAAACTCCGGCAGCTCGGCAGCGGCCGGCAGGCGCTCACGCGCAAAGGGGTCGAAGGCTGGACGCATGACCTCATCCGGATGGCGGCTCAGGGTGCAATTACTTTAGATCCAAACTAATTTCCGGGCAGACCTCGCTTTCCCGGAAGGGGCTGCGCGGCGCGGTTCGGTGCGCCCTCGTGCTGACCCGCGCGGGGTCAAGGCCGGGCCGACCACCGGGGCCGTCCACCGCGGCTCAAGGCGCTGGCCAGCCGATCAGGCCTTCACCCGCCACGGCGGATGCTTTCTGTTGTCGCCCGCCCGGTAGAGACACACGGCGTTGCCAGCCGGGTCTCTGAGCCGGGCTTCGCGCCACAGCCAAGGCTGATCCGCCGGATCCGATTCAAACCGGTAGCCGCGTTCCTTGAGTGCCAGAACCTGTTGATCGAGATCGGCGCACTCGAAGTAGACGACGATCGGGCTGCCGGGCAGGGGGCCCTCGGTGTGGTGCACGGAGAACGTGGCGTCCCCATCCGGGCACTCGAAGCGCGCGTAGTGCGCTGAGCTGACGATGAGTCTCAAGCCCAGGCCGGCATAGAAGGCCACAGACGCGGGCACGTCATGCGTCGGCACGGTGACCTGGTTGAGATTCATGATCACGAGCGGATGTTCTCGCCCGCGAGCCTGGTCAGGCCGCGGCCTCGCCAGGATCGCTCCGGTACCGCCAGGCGGGATGATGCATGCTGCGGCTCATCGGCAGGGAATGTCCTTCAACGTTCCCCGACTCTTGACCGTCAGCAGCCTGGCGTTGTCCGCGACGGCCGATTCGAGCATTGCGACGACGTAGTCCGTGACGACGATCTCGGCTGGCACGCGATAGCCGCAACTGCCCTTGCGTGCTTGAGCCGGCAAGCGCAGCGCCTTGAACGCGGCCTCTTCATTCGAAAAGCAGAACCACGGAGCGCGATTGTCATCGTCACGCGGAATGAGTCTGGCGGACTCTCCCTTGACCACGAAGCACACGTAGTCCCCAAACTGATCCACGGTCTCCTTGTCGGTGTTGCGGACGACCTCCCCTGACAGCTGCACCCTGCCCTTGTAGATGCGCGAGTCCCCCTCCACCCTGTCCAGCTTCAAGCTGGACGCACCGGCGGCACCGAACACCAAGAGGGCCACAGCACCCAAGGCAAACTTGTTCATGGGGTCACTCATCTTCATGCATCTTCATGGGGTCAGGTCTTGAATCTTGCATCATCGGAACGGCGAAGCGACCGCCAGATGGTGGCGGGGATCGCCGAGTCCAAGATCAACTTGCTTCATCGAAGCTTCGAGTGTCCATGACTGAGGCCTGTGCCAGCAAGATGCGCTTGCCCGGGGCGGGATTCATGCAGAGCCACCTTCGACAGAACAAAGCTCTTGCAGAAGCAAAGGCCTTTTATATTGATGGGCATTCCATCTGGAGAGCACTGCTGGGCTGTCTTGTCGCTAGGATTTGTTCGCACACATCAGCGGAGGTATCAATGGATGCCGAGAAAAGACGTACGCTGGTCAACAGTCTTGGTTTGCTTGCCCTGGGCGGGGCTGCACCAATGGTATGGGCCAGAAGAGAAAGCGCTAGCCCCCCACGGCTCAGTGTCCGAGCGGGACTACTTTAGCCAGCCTCCAACTTGAGTTTTTTCAGACTGGCAGCCTCACCCTGACTATACGCGCATACGGACGATTCATTGGTGGTAGTGCTGGGATTACGTCTAACATTATTGAGCAAAGGTGGATACCCCACTGCGCCGCTAATCCCCCCGCCGCCACCTCCGCCTCCGCCTCCACCGCCTCCCAAGCCGCGGCCGCGTCAGTCGATCGATAGCTGCGCTTCCGGCGGGGATGGCTGGTGTCTGGATACGGGGTTCAATCCGCCGCTTCTGGTTGTTCCGGTTGACGTCGGCTACTCGGCTTCGCGTCTTTTCTGGACATTCCAGACCCCTGTCTTCATCGGTATAACCAGTCAAGCAACTCCCATGATCCTTGCAACGGCGGGCTGGGAAGCGGGCGGGCTTGTTCAAGCCGGGTTCCAGTTGCGCGAAAGCGGCGGGGCGTGGCGGCTCTCCAACCCCTCGGCAATGGATCACTGGCGCAGCACGGCTGCGGCAGGCTTCAACACGATGCGCATGGAGCTGCGCGGCTTGGCTGTGCGGCCATTTGCGGAAGGCATCGGCTCCATCCGCATGCTGGCCGGCCTGGACGGCGCCCCGCTGATCGGGCGCGACGTTCCGGTCACCGTCACTGCTGCGGGTCGAAACAACCAGATCACCATCAATTGACGCGTTGATGCAGCGGAGTCGTGTATGGCAAGACAGACTTTTCAGGCTATCCCGATTCCGCTGCTTTTGTGGCTGCAGGCTTCAATCTTCTCGCTGTTGCTTGCGTGGTCTGGGGTATCGCATGCGAAGGATTCCGGCCTGTCGGCAAACAATGCTCCAGATAGAGGTTTTACTTTTCTGCGAGCACGAGTGGAAAACGTAGCCGTCAGGATAGATCAAGAATCTCTGATCCCGGTCTGGACTTTGGTATCCGAATCTGGCAACAGTCTGAAATCGATAAAGCCTTGTCCGGCAGAGGCGAGCAGAACAGTCCTCGAAGAGCATGTCGGCCAGCAATTCAGATGGATCATTTCGGGCTCAACCGAGAATCTGGCCGAGATTCAATCCTGGCTCGAGGATCGTGAAAAGTTCACAGGCTCAAACCTGACGAACAGAGAATTCCTGCGCACCATTCTCATGGCGGCAGATCGGGGATTTTTCATTTTAAGTGGTAACGCATTCGGAGCGCAGATCACCCATGAGATAATCATTGATTCCAACCCATGTCTTCGTCTGTATCGCGACTCTTATACTGCAGAGCAGATTATCAAGGGGCCTCTCTGGCGCTGGCCACTGTATTTGCCGCGATTGCCTGACAAGGGATATCATGAATCACTGAGAATCATCAGAAATCTGATGTCAGGTGTCGTCCACGAAAGTGTTCACCTTCTCCAAATCAAACCTTTCGCAGCACAAACCGCCAATCAGCGATTCACTCTTGAGCAAGCCCAGGGCATCGCAGAGCGGAAGCGGCAAGTTGGCGTGAATCACCTCGAAGTTCCTGCGATGCTGATCAGTGACTGCTTCCTTCAAGCGCTGTTGCCGGCTCGTTTGACGGATCCCCGCGAGCCCATGCGCAGGTGGTGGACAGAGGGCGGTCGTCTGGAAGACTACTATGACCCAGCTTTCGCCAAGCAGAACACGGTGCGCTACACACTGGCGCAGCCCCTCTTTGTCGATCCCATTCCCGGTGCCCGGGGTACCTCGCTCGACATCGAATCCGCGCGCTTTGCGCGCTGCGCCGCAGCGTTCAGACAGCTGGAGTTTCAAGAGGTCGAGGACCTCAAGGTGACAGCGGAAGACCGCGTTACGGCCAGGTCAGCCCTGGCTGCGATGTGGGCGCTGCGGGCACCGCCGCTGCGTTTGGCAAAGTGACAGCTCGTCGGCAGTCGGCGTCAAAACCAACCGATCGCACGCGAGACTCACCAGAGACTCACCAGGGTCAGGTCTTGAATCTTGCATCATCGGACCGGCGAAGCGGAGTCACGGGAAAGGTGAACATCACGAACGGGGTCGGAACCTTCAGGCCGCCGGCCTTGGCGTACAGGGCTTGCGCTCTGGCGTTGTCGGGCTCCGTGGCTGTCCAGGCCTCGGTGCAGCCCAGTTCCGAGGCCCGCTCCAGCAGGACGGCCAGCAAGCGCCTGCCAAGGCCCTGGCCCTCGTAGGCGGGGGCAACCCCCACTTCGTTGATGAACATCTGCGGCGGCTTGTCCGGGTGCACATAGTGGACGCCACTGGCCATGCCCACCACCGAGCCGTTCTCGGCGATGGCGACCGCCAGATGGTGGCGAGGATCGCCCAGAAATTCCTTCGACAGCGCCCGGCTGGGCGCCGCGTCAAAGACATCGGGCGCGACGTCTTCCAGGAGGGCGTGCTCAGTGGCACCCAGGATGCGGACCGTAACCATGGCAGCGCTCTCTTCCCTTTAGCAGCCCAGGCCTTGCACACACGAGGCAACACACCCCAGCCGATCAGGCGCCCGGCTGCCTGCCGAAAGCCCAATCAAAGGCGTCTTTCATGCGGTCATGGCCCCAGAAGACTTCGGTGCCGACCACAAAGCTGGGAACACCCAACAGCCCCAGCGAGCGCGCACACGCCTCAGGGCCCCGGCCAATAGAGGCAGACGCGGTCTCCATTGCCGAAGGTGTAGACATCGGCGGGCTTGGCGCCGGGCCGACAGACCGATTCCGCCTGGGTGACGGCGTGTCTGGACAGGGTTCTGTTCGACCTGTTGACCCGTTCGATGATGTTGGGGGAAGAGTCCGCATACCGAAACCGCTTGCCCTGGACTTCAAACACCAGCCAGGTGACGCCCTGGTTGGTGCCGCTTCCATGGATCACGCACTTGCCGGTGCCTTCACTGCGACCGAGCTTGTAATCGCAGGCCAGGACTTGCGGGCCATGGTCATGGGCCGAGACGGCTGTCCATGGCATCGTGGCTCCCACGAGGGCCGACAGCAGCAGCAAACAGACTCGCATGAGGGTCTCCGGTCGATGTGATCGTCATTCCACACACTCGCCCCTGGACTTTACGGGGCCCGGCAGCCGCCACGGTCAACGATCGACCGTCAGCAGGGGCGCGCACAGAGCCCAGTCATCAGAAGGGGAACTGCGCCGGCGGCCCTGTGATGACATCGTCATCGTATGACGCCCCCGCATGGCCCGCACCATCATCGACATTCCCGATCCGCTGCTGCCGCTCGACGCGGGCGTCAATCATGCGGTGAGGCTCGACGATGCTCCAGTGCTTGACACCGGCGACGTCGATGAGGCCCTCCTGCTCCCCGCGGGTGCGGGGTGGCCTACCGCATTTCTGCCAGAAACGCTCATGCCAGCGTCATGGATGCGCCAACATTGAGGGCCAACTTGGAGAGCCGATGTGAGGGCTTCGCTGAGCCCGACAAATCGATCTGCCTCCGGACCTTGTCAAACCACTTTGGACGACGGACCCATCATGATGAAGAAGACCTCCCTAAAGGCACGAAGCACCGCCATCTGCAAGGCGTTGACCGCCAGCTTCGTGCTGGCCTCCTCGGCCATCACGGTCCATGCAGCACCCATTGACTTCAATTACACCGGTGCCATGCAGACGTTCACCGTGCTGGCGAGCGGTTCGTACAGCATCTTGGGCTTGGGCGCACAGGGCGGCTTCAGCGGCAGCGGTGTTGCGGGCGGCAAGGGTGCCCAGGTCGGCGCGACCTTTTCGCTGTTGTCAGGTCATGTCTTGAACATCTATGTCGGCGGGCAAGGCGGGCTGGGAGGCCCCTCCTTCGGCGGCTATGGTGGTGGCGGTGGCGGCGGCAGCTGGGTGTACAACGCGACAACCTCGTCCCTGCTGCTGGTGGCGGGCGGTGGCGGCGGTGGCTACACGGGTAACGTGGGCGGTGCGGGCCTCTCGAGCCTGGGCGGCGGTGGCTTTGGTGGCACGGGCAGCAATGCCATCGGTGGCGGCGGCGGCGGCTTCAATGGCCCTGGTGCTTCGGCGATGGGCGGCGCGGGTTTTCCGACATTGACCGGTGGCAACACGATCTGGGGAGGTGGTGCCAAGGGAGGCTTCGGCGGAGGCGGCGCCTCCGGGGGTTACGGGGCAGGTGGAGGTGGTGGTTTCAATGGCGGCAACGCTGGTATCCCGAGTACAGGCGGTACTTCCTTTGTGGCACCAACCGGTGCGGTTTACGTTCAGTCCGACGGCTTTAGCAGTAGCACCAGCCATGGCCTTGTGCAGATTACGTCAATCTCTGCGGTTCCCGAGCCTCAGGCCTACCTGATGATGGCGCTGGGACTTGCCGGGTTGGTGGTCGTCGCCAAGCGCCGAAAGGCGAATCAACCGGCGCAGGACAAGCCAGACGCCTGCAGTGCGCAAGAACCCGATCCTGCGGCACCTGGGTTGCCACGAAAACACCTCTGAGCTTTGTTCGCTGCTGCTTGACGTGCGGCCTGCGCGCTGGCGCCCTGCGGGCGTCAGCGCGCATCGCGCGACGGCTGCAGTAAACGTCTCAGATGACTCTCAGCCCCTTGGGCATCTCGTCTGGCTTCTCCCAGAAGCTGAAGACCTCATAGCGCTTGAAGAGGTCTGCCGGCAGGATGGTTGGGCGGCGGTTGGCACGAACCACCGGCCCCAGCCTGTGAAGCCCGGGCGCGCCGATGCGGGCGTCAAACTCTTCGGCCTCAGGAAAGGGCTCGATGCGTTGCGGGTCATGCCGGTAGAGCGGCTCCCCAATGAAGGCATAGAGCTTGGCCAGCACGCCCAAGGGGTCTGACACCAGACTGTCGTAGCGCACCAGCAGCAGCCGGTCCGCTTCCGCGCCAAACACCGCTTCCCGCAGCGCAAACAGGGCCGATCCCACCATGCCAGTACCAGCGGTCAGGCCTTCCAGCCGGCCATACACCGTGCTGGAAGCGTCGAACGCGAACATGCGGGAGGGTTCCAGGTGATTGCTTCTGGTGAGCGTCTCGATGCTGTCCAGCACCCAAGCGACGTTGCGCACGCAGCAGATCACCTTGGAGCCCGGGAACAGGTTGGACAGCAACGGCATCTTGGATGTCCACATCCGGCCGGTGTCGAAGGCAAGGCCGTCGGGTGGAATGTCAGCGTAGTAGGCTTCAAAGCAGCCCTTCACGATCCGCTGACGCTGCTCAGGCGAATAGAACATGCCGTACTCATTGCCCTGGCTCATCTCCCGCAGCAAGGCGTTCACGAGGCTGGTCAAGGGGCTGGACATGGCCGCGTGGAACCGGGGGTTCTGGCTCAGGAGGGCCGAGAGCAGCGTCGAGCCAGATCGTGGCAGACCGGAGATGAAGTGCAGCTTGGCTTGCATGGGATGAGGCTCCCGCTGGCAGTTTGGCGATCGGAAACACGATAGCGCATACCGGCGCGGCCGATGCTCGTGCGAACGAGTGCCGCGTTGCCCGACGCATTCACGCTTTCGGCGCGCTCACTCAGGAGCCTGCCTCGCGGCAAGCCCCACCGACGCCATGCCCGCGGCCCTGCGCCACACGGATCTGCATGTCTTTGCCTGCAGGAGTCTGCAATGACCATCGGGGCGCGGCCTCCTTCCAGGAAGCAGTCCCGCTGCGACGCAAAGCGCCGAAGCTGACTGTCAGGTGCATGAGACGCAGGGAGTGTTTCGCAGACACGAAGTCCTCACTCCGGCGCCTCGGCTTTCGGCCGCGCCGCGTGGTTCTGCCGGATTTCCGCGGGTGTCAGCGCACGTCCATACAGCGCCAGCCGGCACAGCTCGCCGCTCCAGCGCGAGCCGCTGCGGGCCGTATCGGAGCCGAGCGTGAACACGGCCGTTTGCTGCCACGGCGACAGGCTGTCGCCGGCGGCACGCTGGTCGACCGGCTCGGCGTTGATGTAGAGCGTGGCCTGGCCGTCCGCATCGCGCGTGAAAGCCACGTGTGTCAGCAGCTCGTTGGCTGAACCGGTGGGCGAGTCGATCTCGATGGACTTCTCCATTGCCTGCCAGCTCGCATACATCAGCTGGATCCGGTAGAAGGCGCCGCCGCTGCGAGCGACCTGCTGGAGTGCGATGTTGGGTGTGCGGCGCAGGGAGGCGCTGCCGAGTGCGAAGACGGTCGCGCGTCCCGTATTCACAGCACCGGGGCGCAGCCAGGCCTCGACCGTCAGTGCGTTCGCCAGCTTGAGTGCGGTGATCACGCGTTCCGGTCCCGTGCCGGGTGCCGAGGTCACGCTGACGACGTCCAGGTTCGGCTCGATCGTCAGGCCGCCGCCGGGCAGCCATCGGGGCGTGCCGCTGCCGGTGATCGTCAGGTCCATCGGCAGCGCGCTCCCGGCGCTGTCGACCACGCGCTGGCCCTGGTGCTCCAGGAAGTCAAACAAGGCCAGCAGACCCTCGGTCACCAGATCCCCTACATCGACCTGTACCGATCGGGTCGCGCTCGCGTGGCCGTTGGACACCGTCAGCCTCAGCTCGAAGCGGCCGGCCTCATGGAAGGTGATGGGCAGCTGCGCCCGATCGAGAGGACCCGGCTTGAACCCCTGGGCCGGCAGCACCTGCCAGGCATACCGCAGGGCGCCAGAGCCGGAGACGGCCAGTCCGTCATTGCCGATGGACACGCCGAATGAGGCGGGTCGGCCTCGCAAGGCAGACCGCGGCGCCACGATCTCGAACACCGGCGGCGCATGCACGTCGATCGCTAGGTCGTCGCGGACACTCACGGCGCCGTCGCTCGCGGCCAGGCTCAGACGGTAGCGCCCGTTCTCCCAGAAGAGGGCCTTTGTGTAGTCAGCGCGCGCGTCGGTGAACGGGACCGTGAACGGCCCTTCGCCGGACCATTGCAGCATCAATGCGCCCGGAGACCGTGGCAGCCCGTCGTCCGTGACGGTCGCATCGAGCTGCGCCTCGGCCATGTCGCCACGGGCCGCGATCACCAGCGTCTGGTCCGGACCTGCATCGACGATGGGCGGTTCATTGACGGTGATCGCCAGTTCCGCTTGACTGACGAGTTCGGCATGAAGGGGGTCGATGAGCGTGACCGCAACGCGATACTCACCCGCGGACGTGAACAGGAGCTGCGCGGTCATGCCCTTCGCGTCCGGCGTCAGCACCACCGAACCCGGGCCGGCCACTGGCGCCCACACGCAGATGAACGGCAGGCTCGGGTCGGCACGCCCGTCCTGCTCGATCCTGGCCTGCAGCTGAATGCCACGCTCGGGCAGGTTGAGCAGTCGTTCGGGGCCGAGCGTGACCACCGAACGTCGGCTGGCGAGGATGCGGCAGGCATGGCTCTGGTCCAGCAGCGCTCGCCCGTTGCTGGCCACGAGCTGCAGCCGGTAGTCGCCCGGACGGGTGATGCGCAGCCTGGGCTTCAGCTGATCAGCCCCTTCCAACAAGATGCCCTTCGCGACGCCGTCGGTCTCATCGGCCTCGCCGACGACCCGCCACGCATACCTCATCGGATCGGTTCCGGCCGGCGTGATTCGTCCCGATTCGATCAGCCGCGCGGCGAGCTCCAGCTCGACGGGAGCGTCGCCGATCACCACCTGCTGCACCGCTGGCACCTCGAGCCTGGGCGGCGCGTTGACCTCGACCTCGGCCTCATCGGTCAACACAAAGGGCGGATCGCTCACCGTCAGCCGCAGCCGCGCACGCGCCGGACCCGTGAAGACGAGAGTCGGGTTCAACGAGCGCAAGGCCGCCGCCTCGACACCCCTCAGAACGTCAGTTCCCTGCAGCAGGCTCCATGTGACGTCGATGGGCTTCAGCGGCCGCACGCGCGCGGCCAGCGTCACGGTGGCCGGCCAGGCGGCGGCCCAGTCGATCACCTGATCGCCGCCTGCCCATACGCTGACAGGCAGTGCCGGGCTCGGACCGAGGCTGAGGTGGGCTGCAATCTCTTCGGCCGACAAAGCCCGGTCATAGAGTGCGGCGAGTTGAAGTGTGCCGTGCCACGACCGGTCAACGCCGTCCGGCGTGCCCCACTCGTTGCCCAGGGCCAGCCGGAAGCTGCGGTCCCAGGCCGAACAGTCGCCGTCGATCCAGCGTTCTGCCACCAGGGCGCCGTCGAGATACAGCCGCGTCATGCCATCCGGCGCACGGGTGCAGACCACCTGCGCGGTCTGTCCGACCTCGAGCCGCCCACCCGAGAAGGCACGGACGCTGGCGTTGGCATCGACCTGGCCTGCGGCCTGCCCGGCAGCACCCGTCGTGCGAACGCCCACATGCAGGCGATCCTGGGTCTGGCCCAGGACGAGGTTGCGTGCGCCCGGACCATCAGAAACGGTCAGGATGCGTCGCAGGCCACCGGCAGCGGTCTGCTGGGGCCGGATCCAGGCCTCGATGGTGAAGGCGTTCGATCGTGCGACGGCCTCGCTCCAGACCGAGGCCGGGGCAGACGAGACGAGCATCGCACCACTGAGCGAGAGCCCATCGCGCAGCTCCGCCGCTGCGGTGGGTGGTTCGAGCAACAGATCCAGCGGATGGGCCGCGTTGCCGGCGTCACGCACGATGCCTTGCTCAAGCACGTCAAAGGTATGGAGGGCGTGCAGGCCCTCGGTCGATCGCGGCCGGATGGTGACGATCGATTCGGCTGCCGCAGCGTCCTGGGCCTGCAGCTGGATGCGGTAGGTTCCGGGCCGGCGGAAGCTGGCTGTTGTCTGCAGGCTCAAGCCATGGCCATCGGGTGACTCGCTGAAGGCCCAGCTCGGCTGCCCGATCGTCAGGTGATCGCCGCCGGCGGCGATGACAAGACGGGCGTTGATGGCGGCAGCCACGGCCTCGGGCTGGGTGGGTGGGAGGCCGAGCCCGCTGTCGATCTCGCCCAGCAGCCGCAGTGTCCACACGGCCCCGTTGCGTTGCGGCACGGGATCCAGCGCGGTCAGGCGCAGGCGTGGCGCCTCATTCGCGATCACCGTCACATCGTCGCTGGCCGTCAGCGCGCCGTCGTCTGCCATGAGGCGCAGCACATAGCTGCCGCGCTGTAAAAACCGGGCCTGCGCCGTCAATGTGCTGGCCACCGGTCGCGCTGGCGTTGACCAGCCACTCGGGACCTCGTCGCGGAACAGGACGGGGGCCGGCCCGCTGCGCAGTGACCACTTGACGTCGAGCTGGGCTGAGTCCTCGATGCGATCGTCAGAAGCGCGACCCTCGATCTTCAGCCAGGCGGGCTGCCCCTCGGGGATCAGCATCGTCTGGTCGTCGCCGGCCAGGATGACCGGCGGCGCGTTGGGCGGCCGCTGGCCCTGCGCCTCGCTGCCGGTCTGCGCACCCGAGCTCAGCCCGTAGTAGTGCGCCATGAAGTTGACGATGGCGTCGACATGCTCCAGGAGCCGGGGCAGGTGTTCGGAGACGGCGCTGCGCACCGCCGCGCTGAACTCGCCGTGGCTGCCCAGGCTGTCACGAACATACGGATCGAGCTGCTTGATCAGCTCGTAGTTGCTGTCGATGTCCAGCGCCGGCAGCAGTGCCTCCAGAGGGCTGGCCTGCGGCAAGCCTTCGGGCGGCAGGACACGGCTGACGTAGGTGACCCGGTGCAGCACGCGCCAGCAGGCGGGCTTCTTGTTGTCCTGCTGCGCCTGCCTCAAGGCTGCGGCGGAAGGGTCGTCGCTCTGCAGCCATTCAGGATCGACCACGCGGTTGTAGAACGCTTCGAAGTTGTCCGTGCGCGGCTCGAGATAAAACGTCATGAATCGGTAGGCATCGACCTTGCCCGCCTCCCGATCGCCCATCACGGTGACGGTGTCGCCCTCCACCACGCGCCGGTACAGGTCGCGCTCCACGGTATCGAGCGCCACCTCGAGGTGGAACGAGGATTTCGATTCCCGGGACTTGGTGGCGGTGAGATTCAGATGCCCGCCAAACAGGCCCTGGACTTCGACACCGAACGCACCGCCACTCGGCACGGTGGCCGAAAGCTCGAACCCGAGCCCGGCCATGCCCTTGAAGGCGTAGTTGCCCCCGGTGGTCTCCTGCTGCGCATCCATGGTCTCTTCCGCCTCGGCGAAGAAGCCGCCATCCGCCGTCCAGACATAGGTATTGACCAGGTTGCGCTTGTGCAGCCGCGGGGTCTTCGCAGGATCGGGTGATCGGTGCAGCGCGGGCAGCTTCTCGAGCAGTTCCCCGGTCATCAGATCCTTGTCGCCGCCATAGGTGACCGCACGCTTGCCGCGGCCCTCAGCGTCCCATCCGTCGTAGTAGGCGGCCGCCGCGGCCTCCTCGCGGCGGATGTGGTTCTTCAGCGCATAGGCCTCGATCGGCTTGAAATAGCTCGTGTCGCCGCTGTACTGCAAGGCGTTGGGGTAATCCTCGTCGGTACCCAGGCCCAGCTTGCCGTCCAGGGTGCCTTGCTTGACGTAGCGCGGGTTGATCTTGAAGTGAAGCAGGTTCCAGTCTTTGGGGATGTCAGGGTTGGGCAACATCCGGAAGCCCACCAGGGCATGGTTCTGCCGCAGACGCAGCGCATACACATCGGCGGTCTCGGATTGCACCAGTGCGAGGCCCACGTTGTCCGGCACAAAGCGACGTCGTGTCTCGTCCGACACAAAGCGTCCCCGCAACTCCAGGCTGGTCGTGCGGCCGGTTGCCAGGCCGCTGGAGGTGGAGGCCTCCTGCAGCCAGCCTTGCGAGAACTCCCACTGGGTCTTCAGGCCCATGTACATCTCGGCCTTCGCCAAGGTCATGGAGAAGAACGGCGTCCCGGCCTCCGATTCGATATCGACGCCCGCCTTGGCCTGCGTCTCGATGGCCATGTCGAATCCGCCATCCCGTGACGCGGAGTAGGTGCGGGCCACTTCCTCGGCTTCCACCAGGGCAATCGTGCTGGCCTGGTTGTAGTCGTCCAGATCGCCGATGCCCGGCACGGCCTTCTGCGTCAGGTTTTCGCTGGGCACCGGCGGTGCGCCTTCGATATAACCCTTCAGTTCAGGCGCGAACTGCACCTGGCCGAGCCATTCGGTGATGAGATCACCGACCTTGAAGCCGGTGAAGAGCTGCCAGCGGCCACCGCGAATCACGGCGTGGCAGCGCTTGAGGACGCCGATCAGCGCGCCGCTGTCGTCGTACTGCGTATCGGCATATTCCTGCACGGCAGGGCGGCTGCCGATCTGCCAGCTGTGGTCGATCCAGCGGCTGGCGGGCTCGATCGCGAGTGCGTCGCGTATCTGCGGCGCGTCATGACCGAGCGGCGCATCCGTCACATGAGCCAGAACATTTGACAGCAGAAGATGATGCCCTTCGGGCGAGCGGTCCTCCAGCCGCGCAGGCGGCCGGTTTGCCGCATCGGCTTGACCGGCCCAGAAGTAGGCCTCCAGGCCCTCTTCATTGCCCGCCAGCCGCGCGAACATGTTGTCGGCGATCTGTTCTTCGGTGCGCACCGTGCGCCACAGGCGGATCTCGTCCAGCGCGCCGTCGTAGGCGTTGCTGAAGCCCTCGCGACCATCCACGCGGCCACCGACCTGCCCGCCGATCGTGAACTGGGGTTTGTCGTCGATGATGCCGATGGTGTCGAAGCCGGGCTCGACAGGCACCGTCGCCATCTGCACGCCGTTGTGATGGATCAGCAGCCGAGATGCCTTCGGGTCGGGATCGCGCCGCCACGCCAGAGAGCCGTGGATCTTCGCGTGATGGTTGCCCTTGGCATCGGCCACGCGGGGGCCATGTCCTTCATCGAAGCGCCACCAGGCCACGAGACCCTTTTCGTTGCCCCGCAGCGGCGCACCGATGGCCGCATCCGGACGCGCCTGGCCCCAGATGCGAATCTCCGATACGGCGCCCTTGAGTCCGCCGATGTGCGGTGCGGGAACGGTGCCTTGTGCCGTGCTCACGGATCCGGCGGCGGCAAATCCGCGGCCGATCTCCAGCGAGCCGTTGCTGGAGCCCACCTCGGTGGGCTGTCCACTCGGTTCGACGCTACCCTGGTCGCCGGCATAGCAGCAGGCGCCGGCAAAGCTGCCATCGATGAAGAACGCGATGGCGTCGAAGGCCACGGTCTTCACCCGCTTCTCTTCGGGTTTGGCGCCGTACTCGTACTGGCGATTGATCCGCTTGCGGCGCACGGCGATGCGACAGGCCTTTCCCAGGGGCAAGGAACGGCTTGACTCGATCCAGGCGCTCGAGCCCGACTGCAGCTCGCCATTGCTGAGCGTCGGGCCAATGGGTTCGTTCCGGTCGGGGACGATCAGCGACAGACCCAGCACATCGGTGATATCGGAGAACAGCGCTGTCCTTGACCCGGTGAACTGTGTTCGATGCTTGCTGTCCTGGAACGCGAAGCGAAGCTTTCCGTCCGGCGCCACATACAGCGCGTAGGGCACGTTCTGATCGTCTTGCGTGCCGTCGAGCCGGCCGCGGCTGAGCAATCCGTTGCCGCCATCGAAGCGGTCGATGCGGATCGTCATTTCAATCGTCAGATCACCCGGAATGTCCAGGGTCGCGGCGTCACCCCCATCGAGGTAGGCGCTGGCCCCGCCGCTGGCGGGAGCGGCGAACTCCAGCGCCCACGACTGCTGGAACGTGGCCGCCAGGTGCATCCAGTCCTGCCACGCAAACGTGGCTCGGGTCTGCACCGCCAAGCCGTTGGCCGAGGCGTAGACCGCATGGTTGACGAACGCCGAGCTGGCCTGCCGTGCGCCGAGAACCAAGGCCATGCGCGATGGGTTGGCATGGTCGCGAGCGGCGCCGCCCTCGAAGCGGATGCAGGCTTCAAGATCGGGCTCGTCGCCGACCAGATGCAGGTCCTTGGTCTTGTCGATCTCTTCGGCGGAGCGGGCCCGTCGCCAGACCCGCAGTTCGTCCATCGCAAACTGGCGCGGTAGCGTCGCCCCGCCTGCGGCCAGCAGCCCCACAGTGCCGATGATTCGAGCCTGTTCGCTGATGCCGTCACGGGCTCGCAGGGTGGCCACCGGGACGGCATCCAGAAAGAAGCTCAGCACGCCCGATGACTCGTTGCCGTCGTAGACGAGCGCCAAATGCCGCCACGGGTGGCCCAGCGGCTCGGCAATGCTTCGGAAGTTCCGGGTCAGGTCGCCAAAGCCGAAGTGCAGGCGGCCATCCTCATCGATCCAGATCGTCAGCGGCGCGCTCTGGGGTGTCGACGTATTGCCAATCACGCATCGGGCACCGGCCTCGCTCTCGATGCGCAACCAGCACTCGACCGTGAAGGTCGTCAGGCGGGGTGCCTTCAGCTCGACGGGCTGCGCCAGTTGCACAAAATCCGCCTGCGCCTGAAACCGCAAGGCGCTGTCGAGTGGCAGCGGACGCAAGCCCAGGGCGACATGGGTGGTGCCGTCGGTCGACCGGTGGGTCAACACTCTCGTGGCACCGTGGGTGACAAACGGTCGTACCCAGGCCTCGACCGAGAAGTCGCCGCTGAAGGCCGGGTTGCTGGCACCGGGCGCCAGCGTGGCAAGGCTGCCCTGGTCGCCTGAAGCGGAAAAGCGCAAGGCATGGCCCGGATGCTCGACCATCCACCTGGACACCAGCGCGGGCGCTGATTCGACAGTCTGGTCAACGATGCTCGATGCGCTGTTCACGGAGCCCGCAACGACCAGCAAGGAGCCGTCATAGAGTTGGGCGCCAACCTTGCTTGTCGTGGCCAGGCGCCGGTAGTCGTAGCCCCGATCCCTGCCGAGCGCCTTGCCGTTGACGACATCGGCCAGGCGCGCGGCTTCGCGCGGGACGTCCTGCCACGCCTCCTTGATGCCGTTGCCCTCCATCGTGACGCTGCAAAGGCCAGCCGTCGATCCCGGAGCGATCGTGATGCGGATCTGGTCGGAGCCCGCATGCGTGGCGCGGGTGACCAGGCTGACGCCGGTGCGACCGCTGGTGTCTCTGAGCCGGTATTCGGGCGGGATCGTCTGCGTGCTGAAGTAGGCGACGCGATGCTGCGTCTGGGCATCCCGATCCGTGGTTTCCGGGGCCGCACGGAAGTGCAACGCAAGTCGGCCGTTAGCGCTGTCCACAAGGTACGGCGCGTCGCGTGTCCTGGCAAAGGTCAGCAGGCCGGCCGACAGGCTCAGCCCGAAGGCGTCGGTATGCCGGTGTGGCATCGGCAGTTCAGCCGCCTTCTTCTGTCGGCCCGGGGGCTTGTCGACGACAGGCAGCTCGATTCGATCGGGGACCTGGGTG
Organism: Rubrivivax sp.; assembly: GCA_016790225.1. The sequence continues at coordinate 14,579 of JAEUOZ010000045.1, read as the reverse complement.
ATCCGGCCCGATCCGGATACACCAAAGTCCAGCGCGGCGATGTGCGCCCTGCCCTGGGCTTCAACCGGCACGGCAAACATCAGCCGTGCCCCTTGCTTGACCGGTTTGGGCTCACCGGAATAGCCGCCCTTGACGGGCGCCTGCTGGTAGTAGAGCAAGGCCGAAGGCGCGGCGATGATGGTCTGGTCAGCGAAGAAGAAGCTCGTCCGCTCGATGCCCGGGTGTTCGCCCACGGGCGCATCCGAGGCGACCCACTGTGCCCCGGTGATGCGCCCATGATGGCCACCGCGGGACTGGTCGAACACCCGATCGCCGGAGGCCTCATCGAAGCGCCAGTACGCAGCCAGGCCCGGCTCCAGGCCCGTCAGTCGCTCGTTCTTGCCGCTCGCCAGTTCACGTGCCGAACGGGCGCGGCGCCAGACCCGGACATCGTCGATGGTGCCCCGAAAGGGCTGCGTGGCATGGCCGATCACGCTCAGCTGCCATGAGGGCGACGCCCTCCCGTTCAGATCGATGCGGCGAACCAGGGTGCCGTCGACATGGATGCGGCAGGCCTGTGCGGTGCAGACAACGGCAAGGTGATTCCATTGATCGGCCTGCAGGCACGCCGGCAGCGTCGTCTCTGCGCTGTCGCCGGATCCGATGCCCTGGATCGTGAGATCGAGCCGATCGTTGCCGGGGCGTGCCGCCAGCGTGATCCAGGCTTGCGCGGCGCCGGATCCCGCCCTGCCCGTGAACAGCGCGAGGTCCGTGTTTTCATCGGCCGCTTGCGGCTTGACCCAGGCCTCCAGCGTGAAGGGGGTCTGGATGGCCAGTGCCGATTCCAGCTCCACACGGCTGTCGGCCGTGGCGAACGCCAGCGCGGACTCCGCCTGCCCCAGCAGCGCGCGGCGCGGGATCAGGTCTTTTCCGCAAGACTCGGTCGGCGCACCGATCTTCGGTTCGGCGCACGCGCCGGGCTGTGTCAGGCAGGTCTTCGGATGATCGATGCAGGTATAGGTCGGAGAGCCCCGCGTGTTGAAAAGGCCGTCGGCATCACGCTCGATATTGAACGCGTCGATCTGGTTGGCGCTGCGGTTGTGGGTGAAGATCTGCCAGCGCTCGACCTCAGCAACCTGTGTGGGAAGGATCGTGACGGCGAACCGGCCCTGTTCGATCGGCCCCATGAAGCGCAGGATCTGCGTGGGCTCCAGAAAGGGGTTGCCATCCAGATCGCGTGGCCCGAGGCTGTCCTTTGACGATTGGGGCCGGGTCTTGCTGCGGCTGCGCTGATACCGCGCTTCGAGCTTGGGCACAAGCACCGTACCGATGAGCTGGAAGCGATCAACCAGCAGATGCCCATCCACGACCGGCGTGCCCGGCGATGCGGCATTCGCGCGCAGCTCGCCGGTGAAGAGGCGGCCCTCCTCGCCCTGGGTGACCGCCTGCCGAAAGACATAGATGAAGCGCTTGTCGGAGAGCACCTGAAACGGCGCATCGGCCGTCAGCCGCGCGGTCGTCGAACGGAAATAGTCGGTCTGGAAGGGCGTCAGCTTTGCATCGCGGGCGGGCAGCGGCGTGTCCAGCGGCTCAGCCTGCGCGGCGCCCACACGCCAGACACGCAAGCGGTGCTGGTCTGCGATGCCGAATCCGATGTCGGCGATCTCGTTGGTGAATGGCAGTTCGGACGGCAAGGCCGGCCAGGCATCCACATCGAAAGGCGAGCTGGGCGTCGGCTTCTCGGTCGGCACCTCCTGGGCTGCGAGCGCCAGCACCGCGTAGTGGATGCGTCGCGCCTCGTCCATCGCGAAGGCGATCACCGTGCCCTTGTGCGCCACCATCGCGGTGTGCCGATAGCGACGATCGGCATAGGACTTCACGAAGCGCTCGAACATCGCGGTTCCCTTCGGGTCAGCCCACGCAGACGGGCAGTTTGTGCCGTTCTTCGTCGGCTTGCCGGGCTGCGTTTGCAGCGCCAGGCAAGCTCCCAGCTCGTTCGATCTTAGGCGATGCCTGCGGTGTGCTCAGCGGTCGAGGGCCAGACTGAAGGCTGTTGCCGGCGCCCGTCACTTTCTGGCACCCGTCGCATCTGATCGCGGGGACACTTATCTCACTTTGAGATAAGCTCCGGCCGTGCCGATGAAGCTCATCTCGAACAAGCCGCTGCGCGAGTTCGCCGCCTTGCATCCGGACGCCGATGCACCGCTGCAGGCCTGGCGACGCCTCATCGAGCGCGGGGATTTCGACAGCTTCGCAGCGCTGCGCGCCACCTTTGCCTCGGTCGACAAGGTGGGTTCGCGCTTCGTCTTCAACATCGGCGGCAACAAGTACCGGCTGGTGGCGGCCATCGCCTTCCAGCCTCGGATCGTATGGGTCAAGGCTGTGCTCACGCACAGCGACTACGACAAAGGAGCGTGGCGATGAATCTGAAGGATGTGGCCGCCCACTGGGTCGCGCTTCATGAGGCGCTGGGTCTGGGTGCGCCCATCGCCAGCGAGGCGGAGTACGAACGCGCCTTGGCCGAGGTCGATCAGCTGGTGGAGGCCACAGGGGGGCAGGACTCGCACCCGCTGTGGGGCCTGATCGGCGTGGCCGGCGAGCGCATCCGCGCCTACGAGGCGCGTGCCCAAGCCTGGCCGGACACCAGCTCTCCCAGTGCTGTCCTGGCCAGCCTGATGCAGGAGCATGGCCTGCGCCAGACCGACTTGCCAGAAATCGGATCGCAAGGGGTGATCAGCGAGGTGCTGGCCGGCAAGCGTCAGCTCAATGCACGCCAGATCGCCGCCCTGGCCAGGCGCTTTGCGGTACCCGCCGAGGTCTTCCTTCCCTGAGAGCGCCCCGCGGCGGTACCGCCGAAATCGCCGTCACCGTCATCCCAAGCCCGCCTCCAGCGCACAGTGATCGAGCAACTGAGGCTTGACTGTCATCGCGGCTTGAATCGCGAGAGGTTCATCAAGGCCAGCATGGCCGTTGCGGTGACCGTGGAGCAGGCAAAGACCACCCAGCGCACGCCGGGATGGTTGATGCCCGACACGGAGCCGGCGTCGCGCCGGCATTCTTCAGCCGGCGCCCTGACCTCCGACCACAGCCTGAGAAGCTCGGCCGTGCCCGCGCCGAGTTCCTCGCAACGGGCGTTCAGCGCCAGACCGACCCACAACCAGGCCACGAGCGAACCGCCCAGCCCCACGGCGGCGGCCAGGAGCACCCAGTGGCGCACCGAAGCGTCCACAAGCCTTGCGTGGAACACCAGCAGCACCGCACTGGCCAGGATCACCACGAAGGCAACCCCTGAGGTCGCGCGGGCGAACAGGGGCTCCAGGCTGGCCGGCCGGAACTGATCCAGCGCGATCAGGATCGCCGGCAGCACCAGGGCGCAAGCCAGCGCGAAGGACACCAGCCACTGCACAGCCACCAAGGTGCGCTCGGCGAGCGAGCCCGGAATGTCGATGGCCACGATGCGCGCCAGCCGCAGCACATCCGAGGCCCAGCGTTGATCGCTGAGCGCGACCGCGTTGTGGCGCACGAGCGGCTTGAGTGACTCGGGCAGTTCTTCAGCGCGTGGCATCTGCGCTGACTCTGCCAGCACGGGATAGACCGGGATGCCACGTTCGAGTGCGGACGCGATCTCGCGCGCCACCCAATCGTCTGGGTCGTGCAGGCGCACCTGGCCCCTGTCGTCCGTGACGCGCGTCCATTGGCGGCCGATCAACACGATCATGGCGTCGGCATCCTGCGCGGCCCGCTGCAGCACATCCTCGAAATTGGCGCCAGCCGCGATGCCGTCGACATCCCGGAAGACGCGGTCCGGCCCGAAATACCGGGCCAGCGAATCCGACAGCCGACCGGCCGTCCCGCCCGTGTCGTCCCGACGGTAGTTGATGAAGATGCGGCTCGCCTGGCGTCTGGAGAAGAGCATGGTGTGACGATAGCGTCCTCATCGGGCGGGGCGGACAAGGGATTTCCTGAGAGTTGCCAATCTGCTGCGTTAGACATTTCCAGACAGCCAGACCAACCCGCTACCTTGCAGAAAGATAACACATTTGTTATGCTGATGCCGTGGAATTCTCCATCGAGTACTACAGCGACGAGGTTCAGGAACTGATCCTGGGCTTCCCGGACACGAAGACGCCACCAATGGAAGTAGAACTTGCCCGCAAGCGTTTGAAAGAGGTGAAACGTGGTCACTCGTAGTCATTCTGAAGTCGTAGCCAAGCTGATGAAGCGGCCGGCCGTGCGTAAAGAGGTCGAACGAATCGAGCGCGAAGAAGGTGCGCTGTTGGACCTTCTGCTCAAGGCACGTCAAGACGCGGGCCTGACTCAAGCGCAGGTTGCTGAGCTCATGGGCACTCAGGCACCAGCCGTCGCAAGACTCGAGCGCTCTTTGGCCACTGGGCGTCATTCACCCTCGGTCGCAACGCTGAGAAGGTACGCACAAGCCTGCGGAAAGCAGCTCAAGTTTCAGCTGTCTTGAGGTCAGGCGCAGTGCCGTCTAACGTCACACTGACGCCAACCCGCTGCGGCGTACCGCCACTCGCACCCGGCGGTGGCCGCCGACGACTTCTTTCGCGCCCGCTGGGTCCAGATGATCGACTTGCGCCATCCGTTGGCGCATGCGGCGGCAGCCGGTCGCGCAGGCGGCAGTCGACTTGCGAAATCCAGCCGTAGATAGCGGACAAACGATCCTCCTCGCTTCTTGTCAGGCCGTGTGGCCGTGAGCGAGATTGCAGTTGATGCCGACAACTTCGGTCTGCGCCGCGCCTCGACGCGCAGTTGCGCGGAGTCTGCCGGAGCTCATGGGTTCGGTTCCGGCAGTTCAGTGGCGCCCATCCAATAGCAGAGCAGGGGCGCGGGTACTCGCATGACCTGTGTGCCAGCAGCCAGGCCCTGCATCAGTCCGAAGTCGTCGAACGACTTGGTGACGACGTAAGCGCGCTCGATGCGTTTCGATTGGCAGAGTTCGACCAAGCCCTTGAGCTCCCGCGCGCCGGTGTGCTGGGCGCGGTACTTCACTTCGAAGGGAATGAGTTCGCCGCCGACTTCAGCCACCAGGTCGACCTCGTGGTCGCGTTTGCTGCGCCAGTAGCTGAACCGGACGTTCTGTGCGCAGTACCGTGTCGGCGCCAACAGAACACGGCGCAGCTGACGACGCTGTTCGCGCTGGCCAACCTGTGGATCGTGCGGCGAAAGCTGGGAGTACTGGATGGGCAAATCCGCCCGCAGATGGCCGCAACAGCCTGAAGCGGCCTGAAGCGGCCTGAAGCGGCCTGAAGAGAGGCGGAAAGTGACTTGGAATACGTCGAAAGTGATCCTCGATGCGCCGAAAAGGCCGGCTGAGGGTTCGAATGGATCGAGTTCGAAGACTGCGCTACTGGATGCACATGTGCGGGTCACTTGTGCAGACCTTCCCTAACACGCAGTTCGAGCTGATCCACCACGGCTTGCGTCCAGCAGCCGGCCGCGGCGGCTTGTTGCATTCTGCCTTGCCGGCCGCTGGCCACAAGCCGTACCGGTCATCTCAACTGCAACGTTAGGCCCCACGATTCTGCGACTGTCGGACGCCAATCAAACCCCCAACTCACTCGCGACAAGCGCATCCGTACGCCACTGTATCATCCCGATACAGATGGCTTCAAGCGGGGGGTTCCATGTCGACGAGTGATGCACCGCGGGTGTTCTTGAGCTATGCGCGACCCGATGCGCACCTTGTTGAACAAGTTTATGCACGCTTGGTCGACGAAGGCTTCAATGTCTGGATGGACACGCACAGCATCTTTCCAGGCCAGGAGTGGGAACTCGAGATCGAGTCGGCGCTTCGAGATAGCTCGGTTGTCCTCGTTTGCCTTTCTCGAAACTCTGTCACCCGCGAAGGGTACCTTCAGAAGGAGATCCTAGCCGCGCTGGAAGTTTGGAAGCACAAACCTCCGCACGCAATGTTCCTCATTCCGGCAAAGCTCGAACCGTGCGATGTACATCCGCGGCTTCGCGACTTCCATTGGGTCGACCTCTTCGACGCAGTCTCTTGGAGACGATTGCTGACACAACTTGCCGGGCGCCTTCGCGACCCGGGCGCTACAGTGCCAGCGCGGCTAGATGAACAATCTGACCTCTTTGACGCGCCGCTCCGCGACCGCGATCCACCCGGCGCACCTGGGATCCCAGTGGTAACCTTTCCAGAGACGGTTAAGAAGTTCGCGATCGATAGCATTGGCAAACCTGCTTGGGACGGACTCAGTGACGCGACAAAGAGGGTGATCCTGACTCTTGGCTGCAAGCTAGAGCCAGTCGTCCAGATAGTGCCCCCAACACCAGTTCCTATCGTTCTCGGCTTCGAGTGTCTTGGCCTTGGCGCGCTCGGGGAGAATTTCTTCAAGATCTGCGAGCAGTGCCACGACGCCGATCCGGGTCTAATCCGCATCTGCCTTGCAATCGTCGCTATTCAGACGACTTCGTCGCTTCGGGAAGAGGCAATTCAGAACGGATATCATGGTGCGCGCAACTTGATATTCTCGATTAATCTCGATCCAGCTATGATCGAAAGCCCGTTCTTTCGCAAGTTTCTTAAGTGGTTTCACTCGCAAGTTGCCTCGAACGTAGTATTCGAGGTCAACGAGACAACGACAAAGCAATACCTAGCGCGGCTAAAGAATCTTCAGGTCGATTTTGATTTGCGCTTCTCCGCAGATGATCTGAACGCGTGGCACCCAGAAGTCCGAAGCGCTCTGATCGATAGGGTCGAGATGACCAAGATGGACTACCGCTCGTTTATTGACGCGATGGAAATGCGAGGCGACGACAAAGACGGTGCGTTAGCCAGACTGCTTGCACACAATGTCATCGACAAGCCTCTCATTGTCGAGGGCGTGCAAGATGAAGACTACATCGAGTTCCTTCAACGACACTGGGATTTCAAGAAATACGGCCATCTCTATGGGCAAGGCCACATTCTCGACACGGCAGTTCACTGGAACAAGGCCATTCGCCCACTGCGTGATTTCGGCACTCCAGGAGGCAGTTTCTTGGAGCGGCCAGACAGCGCCCCGCCGGACCCCGAGATTGCTCGGCTACACGGGAGTCCTCAAGGGAGGGGGAAGAGACCCCGGACGCCATGAATGCCCAGCAGCGTGAGGCCTTGTATCTTCCAAATGGGGGACTGTGAGAGTTTGAAGGGGTTTCTTGATCGTCGTGGTGGAAGGCTGTGGGCAAGTGGGCTGAGGCCCGTGCGGTGGGCAACGCGCAGCGTTGTCCACGGCCAGCGGGCCGCTTCGAGAGCCAGCTCGAACTGTCCACTTGTCCACAGCCTCGCGCGGCGGTCGTTTTCGCGGTCGGTGCGCCAAACCCGATTGGCCTTTGAGCATGCAGCTCGTGGGTTAAGGACAGTCTTCATAAATCGCCCCGCGTCGTGCTTGGCACCGACGTGAAGCCCTGAGACGATACGGACCATGAAGCAGCACAGCCTCGGCCTGGGGTTAACGGCCAAGCGAACTCGGCGCCGGGAGTTCTTGGACGAGATGGAGAAGGTCGTTCCATGGGCCGATCTGGTGGCCCTGGTGTCGCCGTACCTCCCGCAAGGCAAGCGTGGTCGCCCGCTGTTCTCGCCCGAGACCATGCTGCGCATCCACTTCATGCAGCAGTGGTTCGCGCTGAGCGATCCGGCGATGGAAGAAGCGCTGCATGACATGCTGGTGTTTCGGGAGTTCGCGGGCCTTGAAGGCTGGGACGAGCGGCTTCCAGACGAGAGCACGATCCTGCGGTTCCGGTATGTGCTGGAGAAGCACAAGCTGGCCGTGCAGATCCTGCAGACCGTCAACGATCTGCTCAGCGCCAAGGGCGTGATGCTCAAGAGCGGCACGGTGGTGGATGCCACCTTGATTGCTGCACCGAGCTCGACCAAGAACAAGAGCGGGGAGCGCGACCCCGAGATGAAGCAAAGCCGCAAGGGTCAGCAGTGGTACTTCGTCGTCCCTGAACAATTCAAACCCTCGCCAAGTCGGGCAACAGTCGGTTCTCAATAGGACGCTGTGCGCTCAGCCACGCCAATTCCCTCTCTATGCTGAGCCTGACATGGGCCGGCAAGAGCCAAGTCAAGGCCCGCAGGCCCTTCTTGGCGATCATCCGCAGTAGCCAGCGCAGGTTGTAGCCCGCCGCACACAGCACCGCATGCAGCCGGTCGCCCATCTCCCCCTTCAAGTGACACCGGTCCATCCGGTGATCGGCCTTGAGGTGCCCGAAGATGGGTTCGATCGCGTTGCGCCGCTTGAGCAACTTGTGGTCTTCCGCGCTCAAGCTGCGTGCCTTGCCCCTGTGCGTGATGGTTAGCCCCGGGTTGTCTGAATCCACACCCCGGTAGCCCAGGTCCACCACGGCCTTGCTGGGCTTGTCCGCAGTGTCTTGCATCAGGATGGCGGCCTGCTCAATCTGTTCGTGCAGCGTGTGCCCGTCAAAGGGCGCACCGCTGAACGCTCTTGCACCCACGATCAGGTTGCCGCGCACGCTGATGGCCAAGCCCACCTTGGCACCGAACTCAAACGGCGTGCGCGCCTTGCCTTTGCTGAAGCAACGAACCTCCGGCGCGTGCCAGCTGTACATCTTGCCGCTGGAGCCCTGGGTCTTCTTGTGCCGCGTCTGATCCAACACCCGCCGGGTCTTGGCGAACGTTTGCTGCAGCGCATCCTTTGCTGTCGGCGCTGCCTTGCGTTCCAACTCACGGTGCAGGCGGCCAACGATGGTGCGCTGCCGCTTGATGGCTTTGCGCATGCGGCGGAACTGCCGTGCGTGTGCATAGCGTCCAGCCTTGGCACTGAGCTCGCGACCTTCCTTGGCATAGGTTTGCTTCAGCTCGATGCCCTGGCTTTTGGCTGCTTCGACCAGCTTGCTGCGCGCTGTCTCCAACAGGCGGATGTCGGTGGGGTAGGCAATGGCCTTCGGCTGAACGGTGGAGTCGACGATGACCGTGGACAGGTCTTTGCGCGCAATGAGCTGCAGATGAACGGCCACGTTGATCGTCTGAGCCAGAAGGGCTTCGACGCCTTCTTCGCCCAAGGTGCGTCGGAATCGCACCAGCAGCGACGGATCGCAAGGCCAGCGGTGTTCGAAGTAATCCAGGCCGCTGAAGTACTGCCAGGTTGGTGTCTCGCTCCAGCGCTCGACCACGCCCTCATCGCTCTCATTGAAGGCGTGCTTGAGGTAAAGCAGCGAGATCATCAGCCGCAGCGGCACCCGTGGGCGGCCAGCTGGGGAGATACCGCCCGCAGCCACACCGGCCACCGCACCGAACAGATCCTCATGTTCGATCTTCTTGCCGGCGCGAACCTTCTTGGCGAAAGCGTGCGCGATGGATGCTTCGATCTCCTGCCAAGGCATGCGCGAAGCCAGGACGGCAAGTGGGTGGCGCAGATCGATCATCTGATCAAGCCGGCTGCGAAAGAAGTCAGCTGCGTCGCTCATCGAACTCCTCCACCAAACTCCCAGAAATCAAAGCCCTGTGGGCCTCAAACTGGGAGAAATAGTAGCTCACAAGTCGAAGAAAGTCCAATGAAATCAATGGGTTATGGATAGTTCAGGGACGACTACTTCGGCATGAAGTGCCACATCGGCGTGGACATCGAATCGGGCCTCGTTCACACGGTCAAGGGCACCAGCGGCGCAGTCAACGATGTGGTCGAGGCCAACAGCCTGCTGCGCGACAGTGACCGCGAGGTCTACGCCGATGCCGGATACCAAGGTGCCGGGAAGAGAGCGGATGCCAAAGAAGGCGTGGACTGGAACATCGCGATGCGGCCCGGCAAGCGCCGGATGCTGGACAAGTCCAAGCCGATCGAAGCGCTGACCGAAGAACTGGAGCATGTGAAGGCGGGCATCAGAGCCCGTGTCGAGCACCCGTTCCGAGTGGTCAAGCGCCAGTTCGGGCACATCAAGGTGCGCTACCGCGGACTGGCCAAGAACACGGCGCAGTTGCACACGCTGTTTGCGCTGGCCAACCTGTGGATGGTCCGCAAGAAACTGGACGTACTGTTCGGGCAAATCCGTTCGCAGATGGTCAGCGCGGCTTGAAAAGGGGAAGGAAGTGCGCCGAAACGCGGCAAAACGGCTCCGGGCAGCCCGAAAGCGACCCTTGGACGTACCGAAACGACCAATATCGATTGCTGCACTACTGGATGCGTATCTGCGGGTCATTTGTGCAGACCATCCCTAGGCGTTTACGGCTACTTTGATCCGAGATCGTATACCCGACGACTCATGGTTGGATTCTTGAACAGAACGGCCAAAAAATTATTCGGGTAGTGCGTCTGAATTGCTGCGGTCATTTTCGCTAGTACATCGGCTGAGATTGCCGGAATGTCAAGCTTTTGTAGCTCAGCCGGAAATGACGAGATTGGCTGTTCAAGGGTTGCTGGTGGAATCTTTGCAAACACCGCCGCCGCCAAGATTCGATTCCCGTGGACAAGTATTCCCCAAGCAGTTCCACTTTTCTTGGGGTGCTGGTACTTCTTCTTGTCTATCCAAGCGTCAATGGCTCGCTGAGTCACCGCGCAGTTAAACGTCTTTGCTCCACTCACTGATGGGTTGAAAAGAACTTTGTACGGAGCTTTCTTGAGGTCGGCGAAAATGCGACTGACACCAGTCTTCACCTGCACTGCAAGCGAAGTGTCGCCCGAAGCGCACGCGAGCGCTGTTGTAACTTCAATCAGTTCGCAGGTCTTGTCGGAGACCGCCGCATCCGCGCTGCGAACAAACTGATACTCGATGCCCTCGATCGACATCTCCATCCGGAGGCGGTCTTGTTCCGGGTCCTGTGCCACGAAGTCGCGGGGTTCGATGCGGTTCTGAAGGTTGTTGGTGCGCGTCACCTCCTGACCGAGCCCTTGCGGTGCGCTCGCCAACAGGATCACGCGGAACGGCACTCGTACTAGTCCGAGTTTCGCGTCGTCCGTGATCTTGCTTAAGGTGCTGACTGTCTGAGCTCCATTGACGATTGATGCGCCCTTAAAGGAGAAAAGCCCAGCCGCTTTCGAAGCCGCACCCGCTGGAGCCTTTACCGCCTGATCGGCGATCATCGTGATGCCGTTGTTGAAGTACCAAAATTTTTCCGGGCTCGATAATGCCGTCTGCTTGATCTGTGCGTTGACGTCTGTGGCACCCAGCGAATTTCGAATGTTTGCTGCAACGAGTCTCTTGCCGTAAGCGTTCCACCAAGTCTTCAGTTGTAGCCCATCAACAATGCCGAAGTAGGCAGGATAGGGCGAAGATACGTAGGACCAATCGAGCAACTGGGCATCAACGCTCAAGCTGCCCGAGAGAGAGTCGCTGGCCAGCCCTGCATACACCTCAGAGAGGCCCATAACCTCATAGGACGCGATTGGCTCAGGGTCGGACCCATTCAGCTCGCCCATGAGCTTATCGAGTCGAGAGGTGCCGTGGGGCGCGAGCTTGCTTGCGCCCGTGGATGTAACGATTAGATGAACGGAGGTGCCAGGGGCGCTCAGGCGGGCAAACATGTCCGTTAGTTTGAGCTGCAGACGCTTGTGAAAGTCAGCTCGATCCTGCTCGATCGCATCCTTGACTCCCTTTGTGAAGGTCCCGACATCGGCGGCATCAGGTTCTCCGGCTCCCTTGCTGATCCACTTGGCCTGAACAATGAGCACCCGCGACTCTGAAGCGTCGTAGTAGGCGGCATCGATGCCGTTGTCATCTGAGCCGTCCCAGACTGAAGCCGCCGCTTCCTTTTCGGTGCAGCCTGCCCTCAGGTAGACGGCCAGCGCAGCAACACACCTGCTTAGAACCTTCGTATCGCGATCAGGATCGGTTGCGCTGAGATCGGTCAAGTCCAGATGTGTCTCGAAGAGGCTCATCAACCGCTGACGGATCTGCTTGACCTTGAGTTGTGTCATGAGGGAGATATGTAGTAGCGGGTAAGGGCTACATGTGCCGCTTTAGGACGCCCAACGTGGCTGTTGAGATGACTGTGGAGGCATGCGGCGCAAGCCCGGGCTGAGAAAATGCCACGGATGGCTCAGGCCGGGCTTGCGCCGCATGCCGTAGCGGGTCAGCTCGAACCGCGTGTTAGGCTTCATTTGAGGATGCCGAGCTCTACATAGAAGTAACGCTTGGCGCAAGCACGTTCTGCGTCACGCTTGTACCGCTCTCCGCCGGGCCTAGCAACCATTTCCTCAGCCTCACTGCACGCCTGCGCAAGTTTCCGACCTGTCGCGTCATCCGCACGGGCCTCAATCTCAGCTTTGCGGCGGCTCTTATCTGCTTCAATCTTCTCCATCAGCTCTCTCGAGGACTTGACGATCTCTTGCGTTTTGCGTTCTAGCTCGTCGGTGCGCGCTTCCGCCGCCTTTCTCGTCTTATAGGCAACGAATTCAAGGCCAATCCAGTTAGAAAGTAAGTTTCCGCAAGTTATTGCTACCACGACGACCAAGAAGAGCTTCAGAAACCATGCATTGCTGTTGTTCATGAATCGCCCATTTGCGAAGATGTGTCTTTGGAAGATCTGAACAGCTCTTCATAAAGCCCGCCATCGGCTGAACTGGAGCGACAGATGTTGTTTTCGGGTAACCAATGGCCCTGCAGTACCCATTTCGACCCCTTCGCGGCTCATTTCACCCTTGCAGGGTCAGTATTCCTGGTCTGTCAGGCAATGGCGGACGGACTTGTGCATACAGTACCGACCAACCTGCGCCGCGCCATCCACAGATTCGACAGCATGAACAGCGTCGTCACCTGTGCCGAGTTCTTGGCCAGTCCGCGGTATCGCGCCTTGGCGTACCCGAACGGCCGCTTGACCACACGGAACGGATGTTCGACCTTGGCTCGGATGCTGGCCTTGACGTACTCGACCTTGTCCTTCAACACATCGATCGGCTTGCTCATGTCGAGGGCCTTGCGCTTGCCAGGCGTCATCGCAATCGACCATCGGATGCGTTTGCGTCGGCTCCACTTCTCGATGCCCCGGTAACCGGAGTCGGCGAAGACATGCTTCTCCGTGCCCTGCAGCAACTGGTCCACGACACGCAGGTCATGCACGTTCGCCGCGGTACAGATCTGATGGTGGACCAGGCCGCTATCGGCGTCGACGGCGATGTGCGCCTTCATGCCGAAGTACCAGTTGTTCCCCTTCTTCGTCTGGTGCATGTCCGGGTCGCGCGTACCCGTGCTGTTCTTGGTGGAGCTGGGCGCCGCGATCAGCGTGGCGTCCACCACCGAGCCGGTCTTCAGCATCAAACCTTTGGCACCGAGCGTGGCGTTCACAGCTGCGAACATCTGGGCGGCCAGACCATGCTTCTCGAGCAGGTGACGGAACCGCAGGATCGTGCTCTCGTCGGGCAGGCGCACGAGCCCTTCGGGCAACTGCGCAAACTCGCGGTACATCGGCACATCGAACAGCGCCTCTTCCATCGCCGGATCCGACAGACCGAACCACTGCTGCATGAAGTGGATGCGAAGCATGGTCTGAATCGGGAACGGCGGCCGACCGGTCTTGGCGCGCGGGCTGTGAGGCTCGATGAGAGCTACCAGTGCAGCCCAGGGAACCACGCGCTCCATCTCTTCCAAGAACTCGCGCTTGCGCGTCTTCTTCGTGGTCAGATCCAGACCCAGGTTGGCTTGCTTCATGGCCGCAATCGTCCTATGTCAAGGCCTCGTGCGCCACTCGGATCGGCACGGGGTTTTGCAGACCATCCTTAATCCTAGAGATGGGTTGCTATTTGATCCATAATCGATCAAGACCTTGGTAGATTCTGTTATTATATTACCGCCTTCGATAACTGCAGTCAATTCTTGAATACCTGCCATGTTAATTTTCTCCTATCAACAATTTGATAAGAATGAGCAGCATCCAAACAAAGAAATAGCCAACAAAAAAATGCATCGCCCGCTGTGTCCAAATATATGCTTGGAGTATCTTGGTAGGGATGGCGCTGCCAGTTCCATGACACCGTTGCAGGATTGCGTTGAACGACGAGGGCGGGGTAATATCCAACTCTCTCAAAAGATGCCTGATGCGTTGTGAATATATTCCTGAACGATAGGACAAATAGACGTAAGGTATTCCTAGAGTGATCAACTGGCCGACAAGTAGTAGTTCAATTCTTACCGCGTATAGTCGACCGAGAGAGCTAACAAGCCAGGATGCGAGCGCCCCCAACACAAATAGCTGCCAACCATAACTTTTATGTTCTGTCATTCGCATGTCACTCGCTCATAAGAGCGCCGAAAATTCATCGTTCCCTCAATGCTTCGCTCAAACCTTGGCGAAGTGGATCGAATAAGAAATCAATTACACGCCGATTGCCCGCTGCGATTTCACCAGTTATAGTCATTCCGGAATTCAGATGCGCTGTACGACCGTCTAATTCGTCGTCCCTGAACAATTCAAATCAGCGCTCCTCAGACCGGTGCATATAAGTCCCGGAGCGCACTTGGTGCGGTTCGTGTCGTCAACAAGCGCTCTATATTGAGCCTGACCTGAGCCGGTAAGAGCCACAAGACGGCCCGCAGGCCTTTCTTGGCGATCATCCTGAGCAGCCAGCGCAGGTTGTAGCCCGCCGCGCACAGCACCGCGTGCAGCCGGTCGCCCATTTCGCCTTTGAGGTGAC
>JAEUOZ010000063.1 GCA_016790225.1 Rubrivivax sp. | reverse complement strand
CTCGCCGCCGGCGTGCTGCCCGACATGATCCGCCTGTCGGTGGGCCTGGAGCACATCGACGACATCCTGTGGGACATCGACCAGGCCCTGGCCCGGTCGGCAGCGTGAAGGAGGGCCGAAAGCGCCATGTGGACCGACGACGACGAGCTCTTCGCGCTGATGCGCGCCAAGCTGTTCCCTGCCGTGGTGGGCGACATCCTCGACACCATGGGCTTCATGCGGCAGTTCCTGCCGCCGCGCATCAAGCCGCTGAAGAGCGACATGGTGATCCTGGGCCGCGCCATGCCGGTGCTCGAGGCCAACTGCTTCGCGGCCGACGAGCCCGAAGGCCGCGGCCCGCTGTCGCGCCAGGCCTTCGGGCTGCTGTTCCAGGCGCTGGACGACCTGCGTCGCCACGAGGTCTACGTGGCCACCGGCTGCGCGCCGCAGTTCGCGCTGTGGGGCGGGCTGATGACCACGCGGGCTCGGCACCTGCAGGCGGCCGGGGCGGTGCTCGACGGCTGGTCGCGCGACACGCCCGAGGTGCTGCAGCTGGGCCTGCCGGTCTTCAGCTACGGCGGGTTCGCGCAGGACCAGGGGCCGCGCGGCAAGGTGGTCGACTGGCGCGTGGCCGTCGAGATCGAGGGTGTGCGCATCCAGCCCGGCGACCTGGTCTTCGGCGACCTCGACGGCGTGCTGGTCATCCCGCGCCGCGCCGAGGAGGAGGCCATCCGCCGCGCGCTGGAGAAGGCCAGCACCGAGAACCGCGTGCGCCTGGCCATCGAGGGCGGCATGAGCACGGTCGAGGCCTTCAGGCGCTTCGGGGTGATGTAGCCGCCCGGTCACCCAGGTGCTGGGCCGAGGTGACGCCCATCGACACGTAGACGCTGGTCAGCGCCTCCATGCCCAGCCCGGCGGGCTGCACCCAGGCCTGGGGCACGTAGATCAGCGCGCCGCCCACGGGCACGGGGGCCGTGGGCACGATGACGCCCAGGAAGGGTTGGCCGTCCATCCACACCGGCTCGGACGTGGACAGCAGCCCCAGCACGCGCGCCCCGGACGTGCCGCCGCCGAAGTGCAGCCACACCGGGCTCATCGACCGCGTGGCCGACTCGTCGCGCTGCTGCAGCAGGCCCACGAAGCGCTGAACCAGCTCGTACACCTGCCGCACCAGCGGGATGCGGCCCAGCAGCCCGTCGATGGCGTGGTGCCACAGGTTGCGCAGCCGCGTCTGCACCAGCAGGCCCAGCAGGTACAGCGCGGCCACCAGCAGGCCCACGCCGATCAGCCAGGCCACCAGGTCGGAGCTGGTCACGTCGAACCCCAGGCGCGCCAGCTGGCGCCCGAAGAAGCTGCCCGGGCCCACCCAGTCGTGCAGCAGGCGCAGCAGCCAGCCCACGATGAAGACCGTGACGGCCAGCGGCAGGGCGGCCAGGATGCCGGTGACCAGGGTGTTGGCCAGGTGGCGGCCGGTGCGACGGATGGGCATGGAGGTGCTGCATTCTCTCGGGCGGAACCCGCGAGCCTACGGGGCGGGGCAAAGCCCGAGGGACGGCGGGGCCGGCGCCACTACCATGGCGCCGTTCCCGCACCCGCAAGGCCGCCTCATGAGCATCTACGACCAGCACCTGGACCCGAACCCCGCCAACCACGTGGCGCTGTCGCCCGTGAGCTTCGTCGAACGCAGCGCCGAGGTCTTTGCCGACCTGCCGGCCGTGGTGCACGGCGCCCGCCGCTACACCTGGGCCCAGTGCCGCGAGCGCAGCGCGCGCCTGGCCGCGGCGCTGCAGGCGCTGGGCGTGGGCCGGGGCAGCACCGTCAGCGTGATGCTGGCCAACACGCCCGAGATGGTGGAGGCGCACTACGCCGTTCCGGCGCTGGGCGCGGTGCTGAACACCCTCAACACCCGGCTCGACGCCGCGCTGCTGGCCTGGCAGATGAACCACTGCGAGGCCATGGTGCTGATCACCGACCGCGAGTTCGCGCCGACCATCGCCCCGGCGCTGCAGCAGCTGCGTGCCCAGGGCCGCCACCCGGTGGTGATCGACGTCTGCGACAGCGAGTACACCGGCCCCGGCGATCGGCTGGGCACGCACGAGTACGAAGCCTGGCTGGCCGCCCACGCGCCGCTCGAGCGCCTGCAGGGCCCGGCCAGCGAATGGGATGCCATTGCCGTGAGCTACACCAGCGGCACCACGGGCGACCCCAAGGGCGTGGTCACGCACCACCGCGGCGCCTACCTCAACGCCGTGTGCAACGCCGCCACCTGGACCATGCCGCACTTCCCGAAGTACCTGTGGACGCTGCCGATGTTCCACTGCAACGGCTGGTGCTTCCCCTGGACGGTGGCCATGCTGGGCGGCACCCACGTGTGCCTGCGCCGCGTGGAGGCCAAGGCCATCCTCGACGCGATGCGCGAGCACGGCGTGGACCACTACTGCGCCGCGCCCATCGTGCACAACCTGCTGGTCAACGCGCCGGCCGACTGGCGCGCCGGCATCACCCAGAAGGTGCGCGGCATGGTGGCCGGCGCGGCGCCGCCGGCGGCCATGATCGAAGGCATGGCGCGGCTGGGCTTCGACATCACCCACGTCTACGGGCTCACCGAGGTGTATGGCCCCGCCAGCGTGGCCGTCAAGCGCGACAGCTGGGCCGGCGAGACGCTGTCGGAGCAGACTCGCCTCAACGGCCGCCAGGGCGTGCGCTACATGCTGCAGGAAGGCATGACCGTGCTCGACCCCGAGACCCTGCAGCCCGTGCCGGCCGACGGCCAGACCATGGGCGAGATCATGTTCCGCGGCAACATCGTGATGAAGGGCTACCTGAAGAACCCGGCGGCCACCGCGAAGGCATTCGCCGGCGGCTGGTTCCACACCGGCGACCTCGCGGTGATGGAGCCCGACCGCTACGTGAAGATCAAGGACCGCAGCAAGGACATCATCATCTCCGGCGGCGAGAACATCAGCTCGATCGAGGTCGAGGACGCGCTGTACCGCCACACCGCGGTGGCCGCCTGCGCCGTGGTGGCGCGGCCCGACCCGAAGTGGGGCGAGACGCCGCTGGCCTACGTCGAACTGCAACCCGGCGCCAGCGCCACCGCCGAGGAGCTGGTGGCGCACTGCCGCACGCTGCTGGCCGGCTACAAGGTGCCGCGCGAGATCCGCTTCGAGGCGATCCCGAAGACGTCGACCGGCAAGATCCAGAAGTTCCAGCTGCGCGAGCGGGCCCGCAGCAGCAGCGCCATCGAATGAGCTGCGCACGCCGCGTGACGCGGATCCAGCGGGCGACCCTGGCGCTGGCGCTGCTCGCCGGCTGCGCCGCGGCCCCCGTGACGGCCCCGGTGACGTCGCCCGGGCCCGTGTTCCCGCCCAACCCCAACCTCGTGCTGCAGGGCGTGCCGCCGATCCCGCAGGCGCTGGTCGACCGCGTTGCGCGCTACACCGACTTCCGCGGCCACACGTTCGTCGACTGGCACCCGCAGCGCCGGCAGATGCTGGTGGCGCACCGCAAGGCCGGCGACACGCTCCCGCAGCTGTACCTCGTCGATGGCCTCGGCAGCGCGCCGCAGCAGCTGACGCGGGGCGACGAGCCGGTGTGGCAGGGCGGCTTCGAGCCGCGCGACGGGCGCTACCTGGTGTTCGAGCGATCCAGCGGCGGCAACGAGGCCGGGCAACTGCACCGGCTCGACCTGGACACACGGCAGACCACGCTGCTCACGCCGCCTGACCAGCGCCACTCGATGATGGGCTGGCTGCACGGCAGCGCGCAGCTGCTGGTGGCCTCGGTGCCGCTGGACCGCACCGCGCAGGGCGGGCGGCGCAGCGAGATCGACACCACGCTGTGGCTGACGGACCCGGCGCGCCCGGGCAGCCGCCGGGTGGTGGCCACGCTGCCCGGCGGCGGCTGGTTCGGCGCGCAGATCTCCCGCGACGACCGTCAGATCGCGCTGATGCACTACCGGGCCGCCACCGACAGCGAGGTGTGGGTGATCGACGTGGCCAGCGGCGAGCGCCGCCGCGTGCTGCCGGCGGCCGGCCTGCCCGAGCGCGCCGCCTACCAGCCGGGCCCGTACTCCGCCGACGGGCGCAGCCTGTGGGTGGCCAGCGACCACGCCGGCGAGTTCCTGGAGCTGATGCGGCTGGACCTGGCCGACGGCCGCGTGAGGCGCCTGTCCTCGCACATCCCATGGGACGCGACCGACTGGCAGGCCAGTGAGGACGGCCGCACGGTGGCCGCCCGCTTCAACGTCGACGGCCGCGAGGAGTTGCGGCTGTTCGATGCCGCCTCCGGCACCGAGCGGCCGGCGCCGCGGCTCCCGGCCGGCAGCGTCAAAGGGCTCGCGTTCCACCGCGGGCTGGGCCTGCTGGCCCTGCAGATGGACCGTGCTCAAGGCCCGGGCCAGGTGGTGGTGCTGGACCCGGCCACCGGCACCAGCCAGGCCTGGACGACGCCGGAGGCGCCGCCGGGCGTCGACCCGTCGCGCTTCGGGGACCAGCAGGTCATCCGCTGGAACAGCTTCGACGGCCGCACGATCTCGGGCCTGGTCAACCGGCCGCCGCCGCGCCACGCCGGGCGCCGCCCGGTGCTGATCGAGGTCCACGGTGGCCCGGAGGCGCAGGCCCAGGTCGGGTTCCTCGGGCGCTGGAACTACTTCGTCGAGGAGATGGGCCTGGTGGTGAT
The DNA here is from genome assembly GCA_016790225.1 of Rubrivivax sp. The sequence continues at coordinate 53,704 of JAEUOZ010000063.1, read as the reverse complement.
CCAGCCCAACGTGCGCGGCTCCAGCGGCTACGGCAAGACCTTCCTCGACCTGGACAACGGCCGCCTGCGCGAGGATTCGGTGAAGGACATCGGCGCGCTGCTGGACTGGATCGCGCGGCAGCCCGACCTGGACCCCTCGCGCGTGATCGTCTCGGGCGGCAGCTACGGCGGCTACATGGCGCTGGCGAGCCTCGTGCACCACGGCGACCGGCTGGCCGGGGGCATCGACGACGTCGGCATCTCGCACTTCGTGACGTTCCTCCGGAACACCGAAAGCTACCGGCGCGACCTGCGGCGCAGCGAGTACGGAGACGAGCGCGACCCCGCGATGCGCGACTTCCTCGACCGCATCTCGCCGCTGACCAACGCGGCGCGCATCCGCAGGCCGCTGCTCGTCGTGCAGGGCCGCAACGACCCGCGCGTGCCCTACACCGAGGCCGAGCAGATCGTCGAGCGCGTGCGCGCCACCGGCACGCCGGTGTGGTACCTGCGCGCCGAGAACGAGGGGCACGGCTTCGCGCGCAAGGAGAATGCGGACTACCGCCTCTACGTGATGGTGACCTTCATCGAGCATGTGCTGCGGGGCGGCTGAACAGGAGAGCGACGATGGCAGCAGACGACCTGGTGACGTACGAGCGCGACGAGCGCGGCGTGGTGATGCTGACGCTGAACCGGCCGCAGGCCTTCAACGCGCTCTCGGAAGGCATGCTGGCGGCACTGGCCGCGCGGCTGGAGCAGGTGGCCGTCGACGCCACCGCCCGCGTGGTGGTGCTGCGCGGTGCCGGGCGCGCCTTCTGCGCCGGCCACGACCTCAAGGAGATGCGCGCAGATCCTTCGCAGGACTACTACGAACGCCTGTTCGCGCAGTGCACGGCGATGATGCTGGCGATCCAGCGGCTGCCGGTGCCTGTGGTGGCGCGCGTGCACGGCATCGCCACCGCGGCCGGCTGCCAGCTGGTGGCGATGTGCGACCTGGCGGTGGCCGCCAGCGACGCGCGGTTTGCGGTGAGCGGCATCAACGTCGGCCTCTTCTGCAGCACGCCCAGCGTGCCGCTGTCGCGCAACTTGTCGCGCAAGGCGGCGTTCGAGATGCTGGTGACGGGCGATTTCATCGGCGCCGAGGAGGCGCGCGCCAAGGGCCTGGTGAACCGGGTCGCGCCGCCGGAGCAGCTCGACGCCGAGGTCGAGCGGCTGGCCGCCTCGATCGTGGCCAAGCCGCGCGTGTCGATCGCCGCCGGCAAGGCGCTGTTCTACCGGCAGCTGGAAACCGGCATCGCCGCCGCCTACGAGGACGCCGGGCAGACCATGGCCTGCAACATGATGACCCCCGAGGCGCTGGAAGGCGTGCAGGCGTTCATCGACAAGCGCGCGCCGAACTGGGGCTGAGCACCGGGCCCGGGGGCCGGGCCGCGCGGGCGCCTCACTTCAACGTGAGGATGCCCGAGGCGAGGATGACCGCCAGTTCGTTGGACACCGGATTCGGCGGCATCGAGCTGCCCCAGTTGCCGCTGCTGCCGTTGAGGATGCGGCCCACGAGGTAGGTGTGGGCGTCCACCCGCGCCTCGTACTTGCGGCCGATCTCGTCCATCGCCGGGCCCGCGAGCCGGTTGCGCACGTCGTGGCAGTTGCGGCAGCCGCCGGCCTGCATCGCGGCGACGAACGCCGCCTCGGGCACCGGCGGGATCACCGTGAGCACGGTCGGTGGCGTGACGGCCGTGCCCTGGGCGTTCGTCACGCGCAGCGTGTACGGCACACCGTTGTCCTCGGTCGCCACGGCCTGCAGCGAGAGCCGGGCGGTCTCGGCGCCGGGTATCGGCACGCCGTCGCGCAGCCACTGGTACCGCAGCGACGGGCCGCCGCCGACGCGCACGTCGAACTCCACAGGCCGCCCACGCAGGATTTCCGCCGACGGCGGCCACGAGAGGATCGACGGCGCTGCGCACGCGGCCGGCTTGGCCTCGCAGGCGAACTGTTCCACCGTGCCGACGAACAGCGTCTGGTACGCCGACATGGGGCCGTAGACGTGCACGCGGTCGCCGTCGAGCCCGAGCGCGTTGCCGCTGCCCGCGTAGAGCCGGTAGAGGTAGGGCGCCAGTTCCTGGTTCGCCGGCCGCGCCGGCCAGAAGTACTGCGGGTAGCGTTGCTCGGCCCAGTTCATCAGGTCGTCGGCAGTGACGTCGGTGCCGCCCAGCGGCTCCGTCGACGAGATGGCCGGCCGCTCGGTGGGCTGGTCCCCGCCCGCCTGGCCGCCACCGCAGGCCGCCAGCACGGCCGCCGCCAGCCCCAGGGCCGCCCGCACCCGCCATGCACCGTTCCGACCCATCGACAGCATCCGACACCTCCTCGAACCGGGAACCAGTGTAGGAGCGGCGGGTCGTCATGCACCTTGCGCGGGCGTGTAGCCGCTGTGACCAGTGGTGACCGCGCCTGCTGCATCGGTCCTACCGTGTTTGCCCTGGGGCGGCCGGCTGGAGCCGTCTTACAGAATCGATGCATCTCTGTTCCGGAGTGTCCCGATGAAACCGACCCGCCGCCTGGCGACCGCCCTGCTCGTTTCCGTCGCGGGGCTGATGGCCCCGGTGCTCGCCCATGCGCAGACCGTGCTGCGCATCGTGCCGCACTCGAACCTGGCGATCCTCGACCCGATCTGGACCACCGCGTACATGAGCCGCAACCACGGCTACATGATCTACGACACCCTCTTCGGCACCGACGAGAACGCCAAGATCAAGCCGCAGATGGTCGAGAGCTGGACCGAGAGCCCCGACCACCGCCTGTGGACCTTCAAGCTGCGCAAGGGCCTGGAGTTCCACGACGGCAAGCCCGTCACCGGCGAGGACGTGATCGCCAGCCTGGCCCGCTGGGGCAAGCGCGACGCGATGGGTTCGGCGCTGATCCAGTTCGTGCAGAAGATGGACTCGCCGGCGCCGGACACCTTCCGCATCTTCCTCGGCGAGGCCTGCGGCTTCGTGCTCGAGGCGCTGGGCAAGCCTTCGAGCAACGTGCCCTTCATCATGCCCAAGCGCATCGCCGAGACCGATGCCTTCAAGCAGATCGAGGAGCACATCGGCTCCGGCCCCTACACCTTCAAGCGCGACGAGTTCAAGCCCGGCGACAAGGCCGTGTACCTGAAGAACGCCAAGTACGTGCCGCGCGACGAGCCGCCGTCGGGTTCGGCCGGTGGCAAGCGCGTCTACGTCGACCGCGTCGAGTGGAACCTGGCGCTGCGCGACGCGCAGGCGCAGCTCTCGGCGCTGCAGAAGGGCGAGGTCGACATCATCGAGGCGCTGGGTTTCGACCAGTACGAGGCGGCCAAGAAGGACACCAGCATCCAGTTGCCGAAGTACGCCAACCTGGGCCTGCAATACATGGCCCGCTTCAACCACCTGCACAAGCCCTTCGACAACCCGAAGGTGCGCCAGGCGGCGCTGGCCGCGTTCGCGCAGGAGCCGTTCCTGCGCGCCCAGGTGGGCGTGAAGGAGCTCTACAAGACCTGCCCGTCGATGTTCATCTGCGGCACGCCCTACGGCAGCACCGCCGGCAGCGACATCCAGGCCAAGAGCAACATGAAGAAGGCGCAGGAGCTGCTGAAGGCCAGCGGCTACGACGGCACGCCCATCGTGCTGATGAAGCCGACCGACCTGGCGTCGATCCAGAAGCTGCCCGACGTGGCCGCGCAGCTGCTGCGCCAGGCCGGCTTCAAGGTCGACCTGCAGGCGATGGACTGGCAGACGCTGGTGGGCCGCCGCGCCAAGAAGGACGCGCCGGACAAGGGCGGCTGGCACATGTTCCTCACCGCCTGGCAGGCGTTCGACGTGTGGAGCCCGATCGCCAACCCGACGACCGACACCCGTGGCGAGAAGAGCACCTGGTTCGGCTGGGCCACCGACGACAAGCTCGTGGAGCTGCGCAACCAGTTCATGCGCGCCACCGAGGACGCGACGAAGAAGAAGCTGGCCGACCAGATCCACGCGCGCATGTTCGAGATCGGCACGCACGTGACGCTCGGCGAGTACGACCAGCCGATGGCCGCGCGCAAGAACATCAGCGGCTTCTTCATCACCAACGGCAACATCTACTGGAACCTGAAGAAGAACTGATCCGCGCCCGATGATCGACAAGGGGCCAGGCCTCAGCGGCGAGCACCGAAGAGATCATCGCCTTCGGTGCGCCGCTGCAGGGCGGCGCCGGCCTCTATGCCACGCACATGCGCGACGAATCCGACCAGGTGATGCCGGCCATCGACGAAGCCGATGTGCAGCACATCCTGGCCTTTGACGAGACCATGATCGGCTCGGATGGCATTCCGCATGGCACCAAGCCCCATCCGCGGCTGTGGGGCACCTTCCCGCGCGTGCTGGGCCACTACAGTCGGGCGTTGGGGCTCTTTCCGCTGGAGACCGCGGTCTGGAAGATGAGCGGGCTGCCGGCGCGCAACTTCGGTCTGGCCGATCGCGGCATGCTGGCCCCGGGCCAGGCGGCCGACCGGGTGATGGTCAATGGTGCAGTGGCCTGGCGTGCCGGCGCAGCCACCGGCGCGCGCAGCGGCCAGGTGCTCAAGCGCACGCCGCGCCGCGGCGCGCCCCGCTGAGAACCCGGCCAGAGCCCAGGAGCTGCCAGCGCCATGTTCAAGTTTCTCGGCCGCCGCCTGCTGTCCACGCTGCCGGTGCTGCTGATCGTCTCGATCCTGGTCTTCCTGATGCTGCGCCTCACGCCGGGCGATCCGGCGGCCGTGCTGGCGGGCGACGCCGCCAGCACCGAGCAGATCGCGCAGATCCGCACGAGCCTGGGGCTGGACCGCTCCATCGTCGAGCAGTACGCCATCTGGCTCGGCCATCTGCTCACCGGTGATCTGGGCCAGAGCTACTACTACAAGATGCCCGTCACCCAGCTCATCGCGCAGCGCCTGGAGCCCACGCTGAGCCTGACGGTGATCACGATCACGCTGGCCGTGCTGGTGGCGGTGCCGCTGGGCGTGCTGGCCGCCTGGCGCTCGGGCGGCTGGCTGGACCGCACGCTGATGGCCTTCTCGGTGCTCGGCTTCTCGGTGCCGGTCTTCGTCACGGCCTACCTGCTGATCTGGATCTTTTCGATGGAGCTGGGCTGGCTGCCGGTGCAGGGCTACAAGCGCCTGGCCGAAGGCGTGGGGGCCTGGGCCTACCAGCTGGTACTGCCGGCGATCACGCTGTCGGTCATCTACATCGCGCTGATCGCGCGCGTGACGCGGGCCTCGGTCCTGGAAACGCTGGGCGAGGACTACATCCGCACGGCGCGCGCCAAGGGCCTGCACGAGACCCAGGTGCTGCTGCGCCACGCCCTGGCCAATGCCGCCGTGCCGATCGTCACCGTCATCGGCATCGGCATCGCGCTGCTGATCGGCGGCGTGGTGGTGACCGAGTCGGTCTATGCGATCCCGGGCCTGGGGCGCCTCACGGTGGATGCCGTGCTGGCGCGGGACTTTCCCACCATCCAGGGCGTGATCCTGCTGTTCTCCTTTGTCTACGTGGCGGTCAACCTGCTGGTCGACCTGTCCTACGTGTTCTTCGATCCCCGCATCCGGTACTGATCGCATGAGCACCCCGCCCTCCTCCACGCCGGCCTTCGAAGCCCTCTCGGTCGAATCGGCCACGGTGGTCGTGCAGCCCGGCGCCTGGGCCCGCGTGCGCCGCAACACCTCGGTGCGCGTCGGCGGCACGGTGATGCTGCTGCTGGTCCTGTTGTCGCTGCTGGCACCCTGGCTGGGCACGGTGGATCCCACGCTCTTCGATCCCGTGAGCCGCGACTTGAAGCCGGGCGCGACGGGCGAGATCACCACGCTGGAAGGCGAGACGCTGAAGCACCGCTTCCTGATGGGCAGCGACAGCTTCGGGCGCGACATCTACAGCCGCGTGGTCTACGGCACGCGCGTGTCGCTGATCGTGGGCATCAGCACGGCCATCGTGGCCCTGGCCTTCGGCATCGCGCTGGGCCTGGTCTCCGGCTTCATCCGCTGGGCCGACGGGCCGCTGATGCGCGTGATGGACGGCCTGATGTCGATCCCGGCAATCCTGATCGCGATCGCGCTGGTGGCCATGTGGCGGGGCAGCCTGCTGACGGTGATCGTCGCCATCGCCATCCCGGAGATCCCGCGCGTGACGCGGCTGGTGCGCTCGCTGGTGCTCTCGATCCGCGAAGAGCCCTATGTGGAGGCCGCCATCTCGCTGGGCACGCCCACCTGGCGCATCATGCTGCGCCACGTGCTGCCCAACTGCGTGGCGCCACTGGTGGTGCAGGGTACCTTCATCTGCGCCGCCGGCATCCTGACCGAAGCCATCCTGAGCTTCCTGGGCGTGGGCCTGCCGCCGGACATCCCCACCTGGGGCAACGTGATGGCCGAAGGCCGCGCGCAGTTCAACGAGCACCCGCACAACATCTTCTTCCCCGGCATCTTCCTGGCCGTGACCGTGCTGGCCGTGAACATGCTGGGCGATGGCCTGCGCGACACGCTCGACCCGAAGATGGCCAAGCGATGAGCAGCGCGGCAGGCACCCTTGACAGCCCCAGGGCGGCCCGTGCCGCCGCGGACCACGGCCCGGTGCTGGAGGTCGTGGATCTCACCATCGGCCTGCCCTCCGGCGGGGACCGCAGCACGGCCGTGCAGCGCGTGAGCTTCAGCGTCGGCCGCGGCGAGATCCTCTGCCTGGTCGGCGAATCGGGCAGCGGCAAATCGGTCATCGCGCAAAGCGTGATGGGCCTGCTGCCCAAGACCTTGCCGGTACGCCAGGGGCGCATCCTGCTGCAGGGCGAGGACATCACGCACGCGCCGCTGTCGCGCCTGCGCGAGCTGCGCGCCACGCGCATGGGCATGATCTTCCAGGAGCCGATGACGGCGCTGAACCCGGTGATGACCTGCGGCGAGCAGATCGAGGAAGTGCTGCGCGAGCACACCTCGCTGACGCCCGAACAGCGGCGCGCCAAGGTGCTGGAGATCGTGCGCGAGGTGCTGCTGCCCGAGCCCGAGCGCATCGTCGCGAGCTACCCGCACCAGCTTTCCGGCGGACAGCGGCAGCGCATCATGATCGCCATGGCGCTGGTGCTGGATCCGGTGCTGCTGATCGCCGACGAGCCCACCACGGCGCTGGATGTCACCACGCAGGCGCAGATCCTCAAGCTGGTGCTGCAGCTGCAGGCGCGCCACGGCACGGGTGTGCTCTTCATCACGCACGACTTCGGCGTGGTGGCGGAGATCGCGCACCGCGTGGCCGTGCTGCGCCTGGGCGATCTGGTGGAACTGGGCGACAAGCAGCAGGTGCTGCAGCGACCCGAGCACCCGTATACGCGCATGCTGATGGACGCCGTGCCCACGCTGAACCTGCACCAGCGCCCGCTGGACAACACCTCGCCGCGGGTGCTGCAGGTCAAGGACCTGGGCAAGACCTACCACACGCAGGGCTGGTTCGGCGGCCGTCGCAGCGTCGCCGCGGCGCAGGCGGTCAGCTTCGACATCCGCCGCGGCCAGACCCTGGGCATCGTGGGTGAATCGGGCTCCGGCAAGAGCACCGTGGCCCGCTGCATCGTGCGCCTGATCGACCCGAGTGCGGGCCAGGTGCTGCTGAGCCGGCCCGCTGGGCAAGCCGGCGGCGCCGCTGCAGCACCTGACGGCCAGCACGGCGACGACATCGCCCGGCTCTCTGCCCGCGCGCTGCGGCCGCTGCGCCGGCGCGTGCAGATCGTCTTCCAGGATCCCTACCGCAGCCTCAACCCGCGGCGCACCGTGCAGCAGGCCATGATCGAAGGCCCGATGAACTACGGGCTGTCGGAGGCTTCGGCGCTGCAGCGCGCCCGTGAGCTGCTGGCGCTGGTGCGCCTGGACGCTGCGGCGATGGAACGTTATCCGCACCAGTTCTCCGGCGGCCAGCGGCAGCGCATCTGCATCGCCCGGGCGCTGATGATGGAGCCCGAGCTGCTGGTGGCCGACGAGGCGGTGAGCGCGCTGGATGTCTCGGTGCAGGCCCAGGTGCTGCAGCTCTTCGAGGAGATCCGCGCGCGGCTGAACCTGGCGATGCTCTTCATCACGCACGATCTGCGCGTCGCCTCGCAGGTCTGCGATCAGCTGGTCGTGATGAGCCAGGGCCGTGTGGTCGAATCCGGCCCGGCGCAGCAGGTCTTTGCCGCGCCGCAGCACGCCTACACCCAGGCCCTCTTCGCCGCGGCCCCGGGGCGCGACTTTGCCTTCGGGCGCTCGCCCTGAGCGGGCAGCCGCGCAGCGGCCACCCAGGTTCCATCCGATGACTCCTTCGCTCGCATGACCCGCATCCTGGTCGCTGGCTACCAGCACGAAACCAACACCTTCGCACCCAGCCTGGCCGATTGGGCCGCCTTCACGCGCGGCGACTCGTTTCCGGCGTTTGTGCTGGGCGAGCCCATGCTCGAGCAGCTGCGCGGCGTCAACATCCCCATCGCCGGTTTCGAGGCGGCCGCGCGGCACCGCGGCTGGACCTGCCTGCCTTCGTGCTGGGCCGGTGCGATCCCCTCGAGCTACGTCACGCAGGAGGCCTTCGAGCGCATCGCCGGCACGATCGTCTCTGATGCGCGCGCGGCCTGTGATGCGCCGGGTGGCCTGGACGCCATCTACCTGGATCTGCACGGCGCCGCGGTGGCCGAGCAGGTGCCTGATTCCGAAGGCGAGCTGCTGGCGCGGCTGCGCGCGCTGGTGGGGCCGCGCGTGCCCATCGTCGCCAGCCTGGACCTGCACGCCAACGTCACGCCGCGCATGCTGGCGCAGGCCGATGCGCTGGTCTCCTACCGCAGCTACCCCCACGTGGACATGGCAGAGACCGGCGAGCGCGCGGCCGGCCTGCTGGCGCAGCGCCTGCGTGCCGGCCAGCGCCTGCCCACGCAGGCAAGCCGGCTGCCCTTCCTGATCCCGCTGAATGCGCAGAGCACCTGGCTGGAGCCCGCTCGCGGGCATTACGAGGCGCTGGCCATGCTGGAGCGTCAGCACGACACGGTGCTGAGCTTCTGCATGGGGTTTCCGGCTTCTGATTTCGACGGTTGTGCACCGATGGTCTGGGGCCATGGACGAGAGGCGCAGGCCACGCAGCAGGCGGTGCAGGCGCTGTTCGAGCGCGTGTCGGACGGCACGCCCTGGCGCCAGGAGGTGCTGCCAGCCCGCGAAGCCGTGGCCCGCGCGCTGGCGCTGGCGGCCCACAGCGAGCGCCCCGTGGTGCTGGCCGATACGCAGGACAACCCGGGCGCCGGCGGCGACAGCAATACCAGCGGCATGCTGCATGCGCTGCTGGCGCAGGAGGCCGGCCGGCGCCACCCTGGGCGCGTCTGCCTGGGCCTGCTGTTCGACCCCGAGGCCGCGCGCGCCGCCTGCGAAGCCGGGGTGGGCAGCACGCTGCCGCTGAGCCTGGGCCGCGCCGTGCCCACCTTCACCGGCCAGCCCAGCGATCCGCCGGTGCAGGGCCGCTGCACCGTGCGTGCCGTCAGCGATGGCCGTGTCACGCTGAAGGGCCCGATGATGACCAGGCTCTCGGTCAATCTCGGCCCCAGCGCCTGCGTCGAGATCGACGGCATCCAGGTGGCCGTGGTCAGCGGCAAGAAGCAGCTGCTGGACCGCGAGCTGCTGCGCATGGTGGGCATCCATCCCGAGCAGCAGCGCCTCATCGTGGTGAAGAGCAGCAACCACTTCCGCGCCGATTTCACGCCCATCGCCAGCCACATCCTGGTGGCCAAGGCGGCCGGCCCGATGGCCGCCGAGCCGGCTGACCTGCCCTGGCGCCACCTGCCGCCGGATCTGCGCCTGAGGCCCTGAAGGCGCGCTGCGCGGCGTTCAGCGCAGCGCCGCCGCGGGTGTGCCGGCGCAGGCCGCCAGGCCGTCCAGCAGCGCCTGCCGCGGCAGCTCGCCGCGCAGGCCGATGGCCACCAGCGCGGCACCGACCGTCGGCAACGCGGGCAAGGCCCGCAGGCTGCCGTGCCGACCGGCCCATTGCAGCAGCACCGCGCCGCCCTGCGCCAGCGGCAGGCAGGCCTTCAGGCGCAGCACGCCGTCCGGCAGTTGGCGCAGCCAGCCGCGCAAGGCCTCGTCGCGGTAAGCCGGTGCAAGGCCTTCGGCGCTGCAGCTCAGCGCCTCGAAGCGCTGGTCGTGCAGCGCCTGCGCCGGCCCGCGCAGGGCCTTGGGATGCTGCGTCCAGCCCTCGCCGTGCGCGCGGTGCAGCGCCGCTTCCGGCCCCAGCAGCACATCCAGCGGCAGTTGCGCCTGCACGGTCTCCAGTCGCGGCACACGCGGCGCAAGCCGCGCGAGCGCCGCGCGCGTCGCCGCCGTCTCGGCCGGCGTGGCGCGGTCCATCTGGTTCAGCAGCAGCAGATCGGCGTGCGCCAGGGGCTGCTCCAGGCTCTCGCGCAGGCGCTCGTCGGCGTGCAGCGCGGGCCAGCCGGCGGCATCCACCAGCACCAGCACCGCGGCGAGCGAAAGCCGCGGCTCGGCCAGCGCAAACTGCGCGATGCGCCAAGGGTCGGCCACGCCGCTGGATTCGACCACCACGGCCTGCGGTGCCGGCTGGCGCTCCAGCACGCGCGCCAGGCCTTCGCCCAACGCTTCGCCGCTGCTGCAGCAGACACAGCCGTTGCTGAGCTCGATGGCATCGGCCGAGCGCGAAGCGATCAGCGCCGCATCCAGATTGACGGCGCCGAAGTCATTGACCAGCACGGCCAGACGCCGCGGCCTCAGGCGGGCATCAGGATGATCCGGATCACCGGGATCATCGGCTGCACCGTCAGGCGTCCAGCCTGGATCGGCCAGCCAGCGGTTGAGCAGCGTGGTCTTGCCGGCACCCAGGAAGCCGCCGATGACGATGAAGGGAATGCGCGTGTCCATCGCCACCCTCGGCGCGAGCCGGCGCCCTCAGCGCGCTGCCGCCGCCAGCTCGCCGGGCCGGAAGACGCGCCCGCCCAGCACCGTGGCCGCCACGCGCAGGTCCTTCAAGCGCATCGGGTCCGAGCTCAGGGGATCCTCGTCCAGCACGGCGCAATCGGCACGCTTGCCAACTTCCAGGCTGCCGATCTCGTGCTCCAGCCCCAGCGTCCAGGCCGCGCCCCAGGTGATCGCCTGCAGCGCCTCGGGCACGCTCAGCCGCTCGTGCGCACCCAGCACCCGGCCGCTGGGCGTCAGACGGTGCACCGCGCACCAGGCCGTGAACAAGGGCGCCAGCGGCGTCACCGGCGCATCGCTGTGGATGGCCAGCCTCACGCCGGCCTGCAGCGCGCTGCGGCAGGCATCCAGGCGATGCGCGCGGTCCGGGCCCATCGTCACATCGTGGTGTGCGTCGCCCCAGTACCAGAGGTGGTTGGCAAAGAGGTTGGCACCCAGCCCCAGTGCGGCCATGCGCTCGAACAGTGCGCGATCGATCATCTGCCCGTGCTGCAGCGTGTGGCGGTGCCCGGGCCGCGGCGCGTGCGCCAGAATGCGCGACCAGGCCTGCACCGCCACCTCACTGGCTTCGTCGCCATTGGTGTGCGTGTGCACCGTGAGCCCGGCACGGTGGTAGACCTCGGCATCGGCCTCGTACTGCGATGGGGCGGTCACCCAGATGCCGTTGGCCTGCGGCCCGCGCGGGTGCGAGAAATAGCCCGGCCAGCGCAGGCGTGCGGAAAAGCCCTGGATCGAGCCATCCAGCATCATCTTCACCAGACCGAAGCGCAGCCGCTCGGTATTGCCCTGCACCAGGCTGCGCACATGCTCGGCACCTGCGGCCGCCCCATGCGTGCCATGAAAGGCCTGGAAGGCGGGGACCAGCCTCACGGCAAAGCCCTCGTCATCCGTGTGGCGCCGCAGCAAGGCCACGTCCGCTTCGGTGAGCTTGTTCACCAGATCGGTGGCGGTGGTCACGCCTTCGCGGCAGGCGATCGCCGCGAAGCCCCGCATGCCCGCATCGTCCATCGGCGCGATCAGTCCGGCCTGGCCGATGTGGCGCAGCACCAGGTACATGGCCGCGGGCTCGGCCAGTTCGCCGTCCGGCTGCCCGGCGTCCGGCCCGCCTTCAGGAAAGCGGCCCACGCCTTCCACCTCGCACTCGGCATCGATGCCGGCACGGCGCAGCATCGCCGAGTTGACGTTCATCACGTGCCCGTTGGCGTGGCCGATGACGATGCAGCGGCTGCCGTCGCCCACGCGGTCCAGGTGGCGCGTGCTCATGCGTTCGCCGCCGAAATAGATCGGGTCGAAGCCCCAGGCCACCAGCGGCTCGCCCGCGGGCATCTGTGCATCGATGGCCGCCAGGCGCTGCACGACCTCGTCCATGCTGCGCAAACCGTTCCAGACCTCGCCGGCCGGATCGCGCCGATCGAACCAGCCGAGATAGGGCCAGGCCCACATGCCGCCTTCCTTGAGGTGGCAATGGCCTTCGACAAAGCCCGGCAGCAGCACCTGCTGCGCAAAGCGTTCATCCAGCTCGGCCGGGCCCCAGGCGCGGCAGCGCGCCAGATCGCCCACGGCCAGGATACGCCCGTCGCGCACCGCCAGGTGCGTGGCCTCGGGCTGCGCCGGATTCATCGTGAGGATGCGGCGCGCGGCAAAGACGGTGATGGGGCTCATGAGTCGCCTGATGTCAAACGTCAGAGCCTGTCCAGCGGGTAGATCGGCCGGCGCACATGCTGGAATCCCAGCAGCGCATAGTCGGACGTGCACACGCCCGTGCCGGCGCATTCCACCACCGCATGGGCCAGGCTGCGCAGGCCGGCGCGCCAGTGCACGCGGCTCTTGAGCATCAGCACGCGCAGACCCTGGGGCGCCAGGCCCACGGCCACCAGCGCGGCCAGATCATGCGGCTCCACGTGCTTGCTGATGACCACGATCTGCACGCCCGCCACCTCCAGGACTCCGCAGGGGCCCATGCTCACACGCTCGCCGGCCGCCATCGGCCCCAGGTTGCGGTAGTGGCCATCCGACAGCCGGCGCACGCGGCCGGTCACGGTGCGCGGCGTGCCCGCCAGGCCGATGGCCGGCATGGGCAGCTTGCCGCCCAGCGCCAGCGTGAGCGTCGCGCCGATGCCCGCGGACATCATCTGCTGCACCGCATCAGGGTCGAAGATGGCGAAGGCGGCGGCGTCGGTGAGCCCGGCGTCGAGCATCGCGCCCAGCACGGTCATGGTGTCCATGGTGCCGCCTGAGGCGCAGTTGTCGCTGTGGTCCAGCAGCACAACCGGCCCGCTGCCCGGCGGCTTGGCAGCCGCCAGCGCCTGCGCACGGGCCATCGATTCGGCCAGCGGCTCCGGCTGGTAGACAAAGCCGGCGCGGCGCTCCCAGGCCATGGCCAGCAGCTCGTCGCACCAGCGGCGCGCGAGCGCCGGATCGCCATCGGTCACCACCACGGCCGAGAGCCCCGCATAGCGGATGTCGGCGTTGGGAAAGCCCACGAAGACGCTGGCGCACAGGGCGCCCTGCGCTTCCATCTCGCGGCAGCGCGCCTGCAGGCTGCGGTTGGGTTCGTCGTCCGTGCCCTGGCGCATCACGTGCGGCAGCATCTCGGCGCGCCCCCAGGCCATGGCCGGCTGCGCGCGCTGCGCCAGCATCGCCAGCACCGCGCGGCCGGCGCGCAGCCCGGTGTCGTGCATGTCCACATGCGGATAGGTCTGGTAGCCGGCGATCACCGTGCTGTGCTCGCCCATCGCGTCGTACAGGTTGGTGTGCATGTCCAGCGCCACGCCGATGGGCAGCTGCGGCGCGATGGCGCGGATCCGCCGCAGCAGCTCGCCCTCGCCATCCTCGTGGCTGCGCGTGACCATCGCGCCGTGCAGATCCAGCAGCACGGCATCGCAGCCCTCGCGCACGGCCGCGCAGATGCGGCCAGCGATGTGCTCGAAGGCCTCGTCCTCCACCGGGCCGCTGGGCCAGGCCGCGGCGGCCACCGGCACGACGATCTGCGCGCCCGCGGCCTCGGCCAGCTCGATGAACGCCGCGATCGCCGAGCCGGTGCCGCGGTATGCGGCCAGCGCTTCTTCGCCCTCGGGCGGCCGATCGCCTTCCACCGCGAAGCGCGCCAGCGGCGTGGGCACGGGCGAAAAGGTGTTCGTCTCGTGCTTCATCTGGGCGATGACCAGCTTCATGGGCGCGGCTCCGGCGGGGTTTGCCACAGCCTAGCGCAGGGGCGGGCCCGCACACAACGGGGTGTGCGAGACTGGACAAGGCCAGCCCGGCGCCTTGTCCCGCAGGGCTGTACCGCCCGCCCGGTGAAGGGCCTGCCCGCAAGAGCAGCCTCGCGCGAAGGAGACCCGATGGACACACCCCTGCACCAGCTCGGCGCCCTGGACCTGGCGACGCGCCTGCGGCGCGGCGAGATCAGCGCCCAGGCGCTGCTGGAGCAGGTGCTGGCGCGCATCGAGCGGCGGGACGGCGCGATCCATGCCGTCGTGGTGCGCGATGCCGAGCGCGCCCGCGCGGCCGCCCACCGGGCGGATGCGGCCCGCGCGGCCGGCGCGCCGCTGGGGCCGCTGCACGGCGTGCCCATCACGGTGAAGGAAAGCTTCAACGTGGCCGGCCTGCCCACCACCTACGGATTTCAGGCGTTTGCCGGCAACATCGCCACACAGGACGCGCTGACCGTGCAGCGTCTCAAGGCGGCGGGCGCCATCGTGCTGGGCAAGACCAATGTGCCGGTGAGCCTGGCCGATTGGCAGAGCTTCAACCCGGTCTACGGCACCACGTGCAATCCCTGGCACCTCGGCCGCACGCCGGGCGGATCGTCCGGGGGCTCGGCCGCAGCGCTGGCCGCGGGCTTCTCGGCGCTGGAGCTGGGCAGCGACATCGGCGCTTCCATCCGCAACCCGGCGCACTACTGCGGCGTCTGGGGCCACAAGCCCAGTTGGGGCGTGGTGCCGATGGCCGGCCACGAGCTGGTGCCACGCGCCGAGCCCGAGGCCTTCGACATCGCGGTGGCCGGCCCGCTGGCGCGCAGCGCGGCCGATCTGCCGCTGGCCATGGACATCCTCTGCGGCGCACAAGCCACGCTGTGGACGCCGCAGGGCCGCCTGCCCTTTCACTGGCGGGATGACGGCCGGCCCTTGCGCAGCCTGCGCGTGGCGGTGCTGTTCGACGACGCGCAGGCGGAAGTCGACCGCAGCGTGCAGTCGGCCCTGCGGCAGCTGGCCGCCTGGTTGCGAGACCAGGGCGCGCAGGTGCTGGAGGACGAGCGGCCGGTGGACAGCGCCGAGGCGCACGAGGTCTACATCCACCTGCTGCGCGCCGCCACCGGCAACCCCTACGACGACAGCACCTACGCGCAGGCACAGGCCATCGCGCGCGCGCTCGTGCCCGGCGATGCCGGCTACCGCGCCCGGCATTACCGCGGCATCAGCTCCACGCACCGCGACTGGTACGCGATGGATCAGCGCCGCGCCCGGCTGCGCCAGCAGTGGGCGGCCTTCTTCGAGCGGGTCGATCTGCTCGTCTGCCCGGTGGCCACGACGCCTGCCTTTGCACATCAGCAGACCGGCGAGCGCTGGGAGCGCATGATCCCCGTCAACGGCCACACCCAGCCCAGCACCGATGCGCTGTTCTGGGCCGGCTACCCGGGCGTGGTGGGCCTGCCGGCCACCGCGCTGCCGCTGGGGCTGAGCGACGAAGGTCTGCCGGTGGGCGCGCAGGTGGTGGCGCCCTGGCTGGCCGATCCGCTGTGCCTGCGCTTCGCCATCTGGCTGGAGCAGGGTTTTCGCGGCTTCGTGCCGCCGCCGGAGGCGCCGCCCGGGTCGGAGCCCACCCAGGCACCCGCTGCGCGGTCCTGACGCGATACAGGCCGCCAGCGCGCCCGGCGTGCGCCCCCTTCAGCGACCAAAGGCCTCCCGCACGCGGCGGTGCTGGATCTTGCCGGTGGCCGTGCGCGGCATCTGCGCTTCTTCGATGAAGAGCATGCTGCGCGGGCACTTGAAGCCGGCCAGGCGTTCGCGGCACCAGGCCTGCAGCAGGGACTGCACTTCGCCGGCCAGGCGCTGTGGCGCGCGCCAGGCCGCCTGCAGCACGATCACCGCGCGCACGGCCTCGCCCCAGGTGGCATCGGCAACGCCGACCACAGCCACATCCTGCACGGCGGGGTGGGACGAGAGCACGGCTTCCACCTCGGACGGGTAGATGTTCTCGCCACCGCTGATGATCATGTTGCTCTTGCGGTCCACCAGGTGGATGAAGCCCTGCGCATCTCGCCGCGCCACGTCGCCCACGCTGCACCAGGCGCCGTCGAAGGCCTCGCGCGTCTTCTGCGGGTCGAGCCAATAACCGTCGAAAACATAGGCGGTGCGGGAGTAGAGCTCGCCGACCTCGCCGTCCGGCACCTCGCGCCCGTGGCCGTCCAGCAGGCGGATGGCGCCCGAGCCGGCCCACTCGCGGCCCACCGAGCCGACATGGTCGATCTGTTCGTCCGGGCGCAGCAGCGTCACCCAGCCGGCTTCGGTGGAGCCGTAGAGCTCGAACAGGCGGCCGTTGGGAAACAGCTGCATCACGCCCAGCTTGGTCTCGCGCCGCGCCGGCGCCGATGAGATGAGCAGTTTGCCCACGCGGCTCAGGTCGAAGCGCGCCTTCAGCGCCTCTGGCAGGCCCAGCATGCGGATGTAGTGCGTGGGCACGAGCGAGGTGAAGCTGATGCGCTCGCGCGCCAGGGTTTCCAGCAGCGCCTCGGGCTCGAAGTGGCGGCGGTCTTCCACCACGATGCTCGCCCCCAGCATGGCGAAGGTGACGGCGAAGTACAGCGAATTGGCGTGGCACAGCGGCATCACCAGCAGGCCAGTGTCTTCGCGCGTGAGCCCGAAGGCCATGGCCGTGGCCCAGGCGATCTGCGCATTGCCTTCGTGGCTGCGCATCGCGCCCTTGGGCCGCCCCGTGGTGCCGGAGGTGTACATCAGCGCAAAGAGATCCCGCGGCCCCACCGGCACGTCGGGCGGCCGGGGGCTGGCCGCAGCCAGCAGCGCCTCGTAGGCCCGCCAGCCGGCAGGCGCCTGCAGCGCGCCCTGGGCTTGCGGGCCGTCGAAGTGGATGAAGTGCTCCGCCGCCCCAGGCAGTTCGGCGCGGATGCCGTCCACCAGCGCACGCAGATCCTCCTGCACGATCAGCGCCCGTGCCTCGCTGTGCTGGACGATGTAGGCCACCTCAGGGCCCATGAGACGGAAGTTCACCGGCACGGCGACCAGGCCGGCCCGCGCCAGGCCTGCATAGAACACCAGCCACTCGGCGCTGTTGTAGGCGAGCAGCGCCACCCGGTCCCCGGGCTGCAGACCCAGCCCCAGCAGCGCCTGGGCCAGACGCGAGGCGCGCTGATCCCATTGCGCCCAGGTCCACTGCCGGTGGCTGTCGCGCACGGCCACGCGCTCGGGCTGCGTGCGTGCCTGGGCCGCCAGGGATTCCGCCAGCGTGAGCATCGTGCCCATGATCAGGCCCTGCGCGCCTGTTCGGCCTCGTCCCAGGCGGTGAGTGCCTGGCGATCGGGCACCCAGCCCAGGCCCTTGCCGGCATCGGAGCTCAGCGCGTCGCGCGTGGTCACCACGTCGATCAGGGCCGGCGCCTTGTCCAGTGCCTCGGCCAATGCGCCGGGCAGGCGCGCCGGATCGGTCACACGCTCGGCATGCAGGCCAAAGGCGCGCGCCATGGCCGCATAGTCGCTCCAGGCGAGCGTGGTGCCCACCACCCGGCCGCCGTAGTTCAGCTCCTGGTCCAGGCGCTCGATATTCCAGGCCGCGTTGTTGGAGACGATGAACACCGCCTTCGCGCCGTGGCGCGCAGCGGAGTCGATCTCCATCGCGTTGATGCCGAAGGCGCCGTCACCCGTGACCGTGACCACCTGGCGGCCTGGAAAGAGCAGCGAGGCCGCCACCGCATAGGGTGTGCCCACGCCCAGGCAGCCGAAGGTGCCGGCGTCCAGGTAGTGGCGCGTGTCCAGCCCCATGCGCGCAAAGCTCAGCAGATCACCGCCATCGGCGATGGTGATCGCATCGGGCTGCAGCACCTGGCGCAAGGCGGCGAAGATGCGGTTGGGGTGCATGTGGCCATCGCGGCCGGGTGCCGCGCAGGCCATGGCCTCTTCATGGCGCGCTGCGCGCCGCACGTGTTCGGCGCGCAGCGCGCGTGTCCAGTCGCGATCCAGGCTGGCCGAGGGCGAGCCCAGCGCCCGCGCCAGCGCCCGCATCGCGAGGCCGGCATCGGCCAGCAGCTCGGCTTCGCCGCGGCGGTTGTCGCGCAGTTCGTCGGCATGGTCGGCGATGCGCAGAAACCGGGCCTGCGGAAAGACTGCCGGCGAGCCATAGCCCAGCTGGTAATCGAGCTTGCGGCCCACCACCAGCACGCAGTCGGCCTCCTGCATGGCCCGCGCACGCACGGCGCCCACCACGCCCGCGTGAGCCCCGCTGACCAGGCCGCGGCTTTCCTGCGTGTCCAGGTACAGCGCGCCGCTGGCATCCAGCAGTTCCGTCACCGCGCTGCCCGTGCCCCGTGCCCCGCGGCCGGTGATGACCAAGGGACGACGCGCGGTGCGCAGCAGCGCGGCCGCGCGCTCAAGCTCGAGCTCGTCCGGGCGCTGCGGCGGCCGGCGCGTGCCGCGCAGGTGCTCGGGCAGGATGCAGGCCGGAGGCACCGTCTCGCGCAGCACGTCGGTGGGGATCTCCAGATATACCGGGCCCGGCGCGCCGCCATCGCCCAGCGCCAGCGCCCAGGCCTTGTCCAGATCGCGGGCGATCTGCTCGGCGACACGCAGCGTGCGCGCCTGCCGCGTGACCGGCGCCAGCAGTGCCACATGATCGATGCCCTGCAGCGGGCCCAGATCGTCCTGCAGGCGCGGCGGGCAGCCGCCGATCAGCAGCAGCGGCACGCGCTCCAGGTGCGCATGGGCCATCGCCGTGATGCAGTTGGTGACGCCCGGCCCGGCAGTGGCCATCGCCACGGCCAGACCCAGGCCACCGACCTCGCCGCTCAACTGGGCCTGTGCATGAGCCATGTGCACGGCTGCGCCCTCATCACGCACATCGATGATGCGCACGCCCAGTTGCGCCAGGTGATCCCAGATCGGCTGGATGTGCCCACCCTGCAGGCCGAAGATGCGATCCACCCCCCGCGCCACCAGAAAGCGGGCAATGTGTTCGGCAACAGTGAGCGAGGAAGCAGCAGCAGTCATGGGGGCCTCGCAAGGCAGTTGAAGGAAGGCCTGAGCGCCGGATCGCGGCCGGGCAGCAGGCGCGTAGCCGCTGAGCCGGAGGCGGGCCGCAACGGCAACGGCAACGGCAACGGCAACGGCAACGGCACCAGCACCAGCACCAGCACCAGCACCAGCACCAGCACCAGCACCAGCACCAGCACCAGCACCAGCACCAGCACCAGCACCAGCACCAGCACCAGCACCAGCACCAGCGTCACTCTAGGACTCTGAATTCAGAGTTCCATCAGGGTTGGTACGGATGCATTCTGAATTCCACACTCCGTATCCCGTCTACTGGAACGGTCTACACTGACCTGCCTACCGACGCCCGACGCCCGACGCCCGACGCCCTCGCCTCTCGCACTTCGGCCCTCGCCCGCAGCCCCGACACCAGACCCCCACACCGCTGCGCGACCCAGCCCTTGCCCGGACCCTCGATGAAACCCCTGGCCCCTGCCCCGCAGCTTGTCGAACAGGTGCGCGACGCGATCCTGGCGGAAATCGCCGCCGGTCATCTGGCGCCCGGCGATCGCATCATCCAGGAGCAGATCGCCCGCGCGCTGGGTGTGTCGCGCCAGCCGGTGCAGCAGGCGCTGCTGCTGCTGCGCAACCAGCGCGTGCTGCGCGAGGCCCCCGGCCGCGGGCTGGAGGTGGCGCCGCTGGAGGCCCAGGATGTGGAGCATCTGTACGAGCTGCGCGCCGTGATCGAGGGCCTGGCGGCGCGCCGCGCGGCGCTGCAGAGTGCCGAGCGGGCCACGCGGCAGGGTCCGGCCCTCATCGAGGCCGGCCGCAAGGCGGTGGCCGCCGCCTCGGTGGCGCGCATGGTGGCCGCGGACATGCGCTTTCATGAATTCATCTACGGCCTCAGCGGCAATCCGCTGATCCCGCCGCTGATGAGCACGCAATGGACGCACACCCAGCGCGTGATGGGCGAAATCCTGGTGCGTGACGAAACGCCGCGCGACATCTGGGATCAGCACGAGGCGATCCTGCAAGCCATCGGCTCAGCGGACGCCGCCCGCGCGGAAGCCCTGGCCCGGGCACACATCGAGCAGGCCGCCGGCTTCACGCTGCAGCGGCTGCGCCGAAGCGCGAGCTAGGCCGCGGCGCGCGCCGCGGCCTGGCAGGCCGCGTCACGCCAGCGCCGAGCGCCGCGGCGCGCCAGCGGCCTGGGGTTTGCCCCAGCCAGTAATCACACGACTGTGCGCCACGCCGGCGGTTTTCTACAGTGCGCCGGCGCACCCGACGCCCGCCGACGGCGCAGCCGCGCTGCAGCAGCATCCGCTGAACTGAAGCGCCGGGCTCGCCGCGCAGCGGCTCCCATCCATCCACCAGGAAGAGACATGACGCCATCCGGACGCCCCGCCCGCCATCCCGACACCTGGCGCCGTCACGCCATCGCGCTGACGCTGCCCTTGCCGTTGCTGCTGGCCGGCTGCTGGCTCGAAGAGGAACTGGATCCCGTCAATGTCTTGCCGGCCGGGATCACCGAGCACAGCGTCACCCGCTACAGCGCCACGGCCGTCGGCAGCGGCAGCACCGCCGCGACGCAGGATCTGCTGACGGGCGGGCTGGGCCGCACGGGCCTGGGCGCCGCCGCAGCGCCTGCCTATGCCGATCCGCTGAACCCAAGCGCGCTGGAGCTGCGCCGCAACGCCATCCACGCGAACTACCGCGCGATCCTGGACCCCAGCGCCAACGGCGGCTACGGTCGCCTGTACGGGCCGAACATCGACAACAACGGCGCTGACACGCTCGGCGAGGGCCTGATCCCGGGAAAGGAATACCTCGCCTCGCTGGACGACGGCACCGGCCGCAAGCGCGTGGTCATCGCGATCCAGATCCCGAACAACTTCGACCAGGTCAACCCGTGCATCGTGGCCGGGCCCTCCTCGGGCTCGCGCGGGGTGTACGGCTCGATGGGCAGCGCCGCCGAATGGGGCCTCAAGCGCGGCTGCGCTGTCGCACTCACCGATGCCGGCAAGGGCATGGGCCTGTACGACCCGGCCGACGACAGCGTCAGCAAGATCGACGGCACGCGCGCCTCACGCACCGCAGCGGGTGCGCTGAACTTCTTTGCCGCCGAGATCACCGATGCCGCGCGCAGCGCCTTCAATGCCGCATTCCCCAACCGGCTGGCGCTCAAGCACATGCACTCGCAGCAGAACCCCGAGAGGGACTGGGGCACCGATACGCTGGCCTCCATCCGCTATGCGCTGTACGCGCTGAACCAGGAATACGCGCCCAGCGTCGGCGGCACCAGCGACAAGGGCGTGCGCTTCACGGCCGCCAACACGCTGGTGATCGCCGGCTCGGTATCCAACGGCGGCGCAGCCGTGCTGCGCGCAGCCGAGCAGGACACCGAAGGCCTGATCGACGGCGTGGTGACCACCGAGCCCAGCGCCCAGCCCAAGGACGCCACGGGCTACGGTGTCCAGTTCGGCGGCACGGCGGTGCCCACCATCGGCAAGCCGCTCATCGACTACTTCAGCTTTGCCAACCTCTACCAGCCCTGCGCCGCCCTGGCCCCGGCCGCCACGCTGGCCGAGTTCTCGATCTACAACTACATGACGCTGCTGGGCATGAATGCGCGTGGCGCCAACCGCTGCGCGGCGCTGGCCGGCCGGGGCCTGGTCACCGGCGCCACGCTGGCGGATCAGGCCACCGATGCGCTCAACCGTTTGCGCATGTACGGCTTCTCGGCCGAGCTGGACACGATGCACAACGCCCACTTCGGCCTGGGCAATGCGCCGATCATCGCCACCATGTACACCACGGCCTACGGCCGCTTTCCGGTGACGGACAACCTCTGCGGCATGAGCGTGGCGCCCGTGGACGCCACCGGCGCAGTGGTGGCTGTCGGCGCCATCGCCAAGGCCACGGCCTTCGCGGTGGGCAACGGCACGGCCAACGGCTCGCCGGCCACGCCCGTGTTCGACAACGCGATGGGCGGCGCGCGCTCCTGGGCCTTTGCCGTATCGCCCGTCAGCAACACGGCAGACTTTGCGCTGGACGCCGCGTTGTGCCAGCGCGCGCTGGTCACCGGCAAGGATCCAGTCACGGGCCTGGATCTCACCGCGAGCAGCACGCCCACGGCCGCGCAAAGCCAGGCGGTGCGCAACGGCATGAACGAGGTGCTGCTGAACGGCAATCTGCGCGGCAAGCCCACGCTGATCGTCTCCGGCCGCAGCGATGCCCTGGTGCCGGTGAACCACTCGTCACGCGCTTACACCGCATACAACCGCAGCGTCGAAGGCGCCGCCAGCAAGCTGAGCTACATCGAGGTGACGAATGCGCAGCACTTCGACACCTTCCTGCCCTTCTCGGGCTTTGACACGCGCTTCGTGCCTCTGCATCCGTACTTCAATCGCGCGATGGACGCGATGCTGTCGCATCTGCGCAGCGGCGCCGCGCTGCCGCCCAGCCAGGTGGTGCGCACCACCCCACGCGGTGGCCTGCCCGGCGCCGCCCCAGCCCTGACCGCAGCGCAGGTGCCCAACTTCGTGGCCAGCCCGGCCGCGGGTGACCGCATGAGCTTCACGGGCAGCAGCGTTCTCGTGGTGCCCAACTGAATACCTGAGCATCTCACCGGGCGAGGAGCACGGCCGCTCCTTGCACCGGCTGCCGATCAGAACTTGCGCACCTCGATGCGGTGCTTCTGCAGCGCATAGCCCAGCTGCCGGGGCGTGACCTTCAACAGGCGCGCGGCCTTGGCCTGCACCCAGCCGCACTGCTCCATCGCCCAGATCAGGCGCTCGCGCTCGCCGCCCGGCGGCTCATCGCCCTGGGCCTTGGAGGGGCTGGCCGGCAAGCGTGCGGTCGGTCCGATGCGGGTGACACCGTCGTCACCGTCCATCAGCTCTTCGTCGAAATCCTGCTCACCGTCATCGGTATCGCCATAGCCGTCATTGCAGGAACCCGATCCGCAGGATGACTCCGCCGGCTTGATGGGCACCACCGGCCGCGAGGGCGAAGCCTGGCGTCCACCTTCGACCGCAGAGACGGCGTCGGCCTTCTCCACAAAATGAAGGGTCTGCGTGAGGCAGCGGTTCTGGCGGCAGGGGAAGGCCAGATCACGGATCACGTCACCGCGCACCATCGTGGCCGTGCGCTCGATGCAGTTTTCCAGTTCGCGCACATTGCCGGGCCAGTAGCAGCTGGACAGCACCTTCATCGCATCCGGCGCCACCTGCAGCTTGCGGCGATTTTCCTTGTTGAAGCGCGCCATGAAGTGTTCGACCAGCAGCGGAATGTCCGCCCGGCGCTCGCGCAGCGGCGGCAGATAGATCGCCACCACGTTGATGCGGTAGTAGAGGTCGGCGCGATATTCACCGCGCGAGACCATCTTTTCCAGGTCTCTGTTCGTCGCGCAGACCAGCCGCACATCCACTTTGACAGCGCGGCTTCCACCCACGCGCTCGAATTCACGTTCCTGCAGCACACGCAGCAGCTTGGCCTGGAAGGCCGGAGAGATGTCGCCGATCTCGTCCAGGAACAGCGTGCCGCCATGGGCCAGCTCGAAGCGGCCCTTGCGCTCGCCCGAAGCACCCGTGAAGGCACCTTTTTCGTGCCCGAACAGCTCGCTTTCGAGCAGCGACTCCGACAGCGCCGCGCAGTTGACCTTGATGAAGGGGCCGTCCTTGCGCGTCGAGTGGAAGTGGATCGCACGGGCCACGGCTTCCTTGCCGGTGCCGCTTTCGCCGCGCAGCAGCACGGTGGCACGGGAAGGCGCCGCCTGGTGCACTTCATGGAACACACGCTGCATGGGCTTGGAGTCGCCGATCACGTTTTCCAGCGTGTGGCGCCCACTGGGCTCCGGCGTCAGCGCCTTCTGCAGGCGCGAGGTCTCGCGCTGCAGGCGTTCGTGCTCGTCCTTCACCGAGTTGTGCAGGCAGGCCGCCTGCGCCAGCAGCGTGGCCACCATCGTGAGCACCCGCTGATCATCGGACAGGCGCATGCCGCCCATCACCTCGCGCTGCGCCGCCAGCACGCCCAGCACGCCGCGCTCGCTCTTCAGCGGCACGACGATGAAGGCCATCATGCGGTCTTCCTGCGCGCCAAAGGCGCCGGTGCGATCGATGAATTCCTGGGACTGCGAGATGTCCGGCACCACCACCGGGATGCCGCTGGCGAAGACGCGGCCGATCACGCCTTCGCCGACTTTCCAGTGACCCCGCTGATCCTGCTCGCGGTTGAGGCCCACCGACGCGTGGATGCGCAGCATGGGGTCGGTTTCCTCCCCCGGCATCACGATCATGGTGCGCTCCAGCTCCAGATGGGCCGTGAGCACGTTCAAGGCCTGTCGGAAGGTGCGGGTGGTATCCAGAGAACTGCCCAGAATGCGGCCGATCTCATAGACGGTGATCAGCTCCAGGTGCGAGCGTTCTGCCATTCCAGTGCGAGCGAGCATCGTGATCCTCCGATGGAGCGGTTGAAGGCCCTTCGGACGCGCACGGATGGTGCGCCGGCAGGCCTGAGGCCGCCGGTCATCCCTCTTCGACCGGCGGTCAGCCGATTTCTCGCAAGAACTAAGCCCGTATTAACCCTTAAATCTGAGGGGATTGGGGTGCTTCGTTAGAGATCTGATCCTCGTCAACTGGCGCGCAAATTCAGCAGGCGGCGCGCCTCAGGATGAGCTTCTTCAGCTCTTCCACATGCTCGGCTTCTTCGGACGCAAATTCCCGCGCCAGGCGCACGGTCTCCGGATCCTGGGAAGTGGCGGCGATGGCCGCGTAGTACGCATGGCCGCGCTGTTCACTGGCCAGTGCGAGCTCCAGCGCCATCGCACCATCCATGAACGCATCCACGCCCACCCAGTCCGCCGTCTCGGGTGCCGTGCCTTCCGGCCACTCGAAATCCTCTTCGCGCATCACGGGCAGCTCGTGGAAGCCGGCTCGCTGCTCAGCCTCAGCCAGGTGCAGGCGCGAGTAATAGGCCATCTTCGAGAAGAAGCCCTTCAGCTCGGCGTTGCCTTCGGTCTGCATCGCCGCGCTGAGCTCTTCGTAGCGGCGAGCAGCCTCGCGCTCCAGAGCGATGGCGTGGGCGAGGAAGCGTCTGACGTTGTCCATGTGAGTCTCAACCGAACTTGAAGAGGATGCCGTAGCCGCCGCGGGGGTATTCCCAGTCGACGTTGCGGTGCTCGGTGCAGATGACCCGGCAGCTGCCGCACTCGAGGCAGCCGTCCGTGATCAGCATCACACTGCGGTTGCCTTCGGCCTTGTAGCAGCTGGCCGGGCAGATATAGGTGCAGCTCTGGTCCTGGCAATCGTTGCTGCAGATCGCAGCATCCTTGATGGTGATGTGAGGACGGCCGTGATCGACCTTGTAGCGGTTCTGGAACAGCTTGTCCTCGACATTCACGGCAATGGCAGCAGCAGTCATCGGAAGGCCCTCCACATCTTGACGGCGTCACTCAACAAACCCGTCCAGCGGCGGGCACGCTTGAAACTGCCAAGGATTTCACGCTCCTTGGTCTTCTTGTCCACACCATCCACGGTGAAGAAGCTGCGCGCAGCCTGATTCACCAGGTCGGGGTAGGTCGTGAAGAATTGCGGGCTCTCGTGCAGCACGCGCGGCATTTCGCGGTACTTGTGCAGATCCTTCATCACGAAGCTCTCGTCCAGCGCCGCCTTGTAGGCCGCCAGCGTCTTCGCGTTCAATTCGGCACCACGCGCCTTGGCCGCGATCACCGTCTCGGCCGCCAGCCGGCCGGTGGTCATCGCCAGGTTGCTGCCCTCACGGTGCACGGCATTCACGAAGCCGCCGGAATCGCCCACGATCATCCAGCCGTCGCCGAACACCTTGGGCACGGCGTGGAAGCCGCCTTCGGGGATCAGGTGCGCGCAGTACTCCTTCATCTCGCCGCCTTCGATCAGCGGCGCGATGCTGGGGTGCTTCTTGAGCTTTTCCAGCAGGGCGTACGGCGAGGTCTTCTTGGGGTTGGCCTTGAAGTCGCTGAGCATGCAGCCCACACCGATGGTCAGCGATTCCTTGTTGGTATACAGGAAGCCGGTACCCACCATGCCTTCGGTGACCGTGCCCATCATCTCGATGACCACACCCTCTTCGCCCTTGATGTTGAAGCGCTGCTGGAGCACCTCTTCGGGCAGGAAGAGGATTTCCTTGACAGCCAAAGCCACGTTGCCGGGCTTGATCTCCTCGTGCAGGCCCGCCTTGCGCGCCAGCGTGGAGTTCACGCCATCGGCCAGCACCACGACATCGGCATACACCTCGCCGCCCTTGCGGTCACAGCGCACGCCGATGCAGCGCTGGCCATCCATCAGCAGCTCTTCGACGGTGGTCTCGCAGATCAGCATGGCGCCGGCTTCGCGCACCTTGCTGGAGAACCACTTGTCGAACTGCGCACGGATGATGGTGTAGCGGTTGTAGGGCGGCTTGTTCGCGTCCTCGCTGCGCATGTGCGTGCCCACGAAGCTGGCGTCATCCAGCACCCACATGCGCTGCTCGATGATGTGCCGCTCCAGCGGCGCATCGTCGCGGAAATCGGGGATCACCTTCTCCAGCGCATCGCTGTACAGAATGGCGCCCTGCACGTTCTTGCTGCCCGGGTATTCGCCCCGCTCGATCTGCAGGACCTTCAGCCCTGCCTTCGCCATCGTGTAGGCCGCGGCGTTGCCGCTGGGGCCGGCGCCGACGACGATGGCGTCGAATTTTTCTGCCATGGTGGACTCCTGCGGTTAACGGTTATGCAACCTTGCGGATGCGCTTGTCCAGGTGCGTGCGGAAAGCCTGCGTCAGCACCGGCAGCACCTGCATCGCATTGCCCACGATGCCGTGGTGCGCAAAGTCGAAGATCGGTGCATTGGGGTCGGTGTTGATGGCCACGATGACATCGGCGCCTTCGACACCCACGCGGTGCTGGATCGCGCCGCTGATGCCGGCGGCGATGTAGAGCTTGGGGCGCACGGTCTTGCCGGTCTGGCCCACCTGACGCTCGGCCTCGGCCCAGCCGGCCTGCACCACGGCGCGCGTCGCGCCCACTTCGGCACCCAGCACCCGCGCCAGATCCCAGACCAGCTTGAAGTTGTCGGCGTTCTTCAGGCCCTTGCCACCGCTGATGATGATGTCGGCGTAGGCCAGGTTCACCGTATTGCGCGAGGCATCGGGGATGAACTCGAGCAGCTTGGTGACGATGTCGGTCTCGACCATGCCCAGCGGCAGGGTGACGATGTCTCCCGTGCGAGAGCTGTCGCGGCGCGGCATGGGCATCACGCGCGGACGCACGGTGGCCATCTGCGGGCGATAGGCCAGCGTCATGATCGTGCACAGCAGGCTGCCGCCGAAGGTGGGCCGCGTGGCGGCCAGCGCGCGGCCGTCGATGTTGAGCTCGGTGCAGTCGGCCGTGAGGCCGGTGGACAGCGTGGTGGCCACCGAACCCGCCAGGTCACGCCCCATCGTCGTGGCACCCAGCAGCAGGATCTCGGGCTGGTGGGCATTGACCAGATCGGTCAGGCCCTTGGTGAAGGGCTCGTTGCGGTAGCCCTGCAGCACCGGATCGCGCATCAGGTAGCAGCGGTCAGCCCCGTAGGTGTAGGCCTCCTTCGCATACTCCTCCAGCGTGTCCGACGGGCCGCCCAGCAGCACGCCGCTGACGCTGACACCCAGCTTGTCGGCCAGGATGCGGGCCTGGCCCATCAGCTCCCAGCTCACCGGGTGCACATGACCCCGGTCGTGTTCGATGAAGACCCAGACACCCTTGTAGCTCTTGAGGTGTTCGGGCAGCTCGGTATTGCGGCCGGCACGTCCGGCGGGACGAGCAGCGGCTGGCTTGGCGGCTTCGCTCATGGCAGATGGCTCCTGAGGTGGCGCGTGAATGGGTGGTGTGTTGAGAGAGGCGCTTGGCTGCGGGCCGTCAGGCGCTGAGGCGCTCGACGGTCTCTTCTTCCAGCGTCGGGTGCTGGGTGAAGATCTTCTGCAGCAGGTTCAGGCAGACGTCGTTGACATTGCTGTCGGCCACCGTCTGCATGTCGGCCTTCTCGGTGCGCGGCGTGGGGCCGAAGACCTTGCTCACGACCGTGGGCGAACCCTTCAGGCCGATCTTGCTGATGTCCTCGATGCCGGCGTCGTCCTTGTTCCACTTGCGCACCGGGCAGCGTGCGGCGCGCAGCATGTCGTCCATGCTGGCGAAACGCATCTCGTTGGTGCCTTCCAGCATGGTGATCAGCGAAGGCAGCGTCGTGTCCAGCAGCTGCACACCGCCTTCGGCGCGACGCTCCACCTTCAGGCGACGGCGGTCCAGATCGACTTCCACGATGCGGCTGACATAGGTCAGCAGGTTCAGGCCCAGGCGCTTGGCCACGCCCGGCCCGACCTGCGCGGTGTCGCCGTCGATGGTCTGCTTGCCCGTGAAGACGAGATCGACCCGTTGCTCCTGGCCGATCTTGCGGATCGCCGCGGCGAGCGCGAAGCTGGTGGCCAGCGTATCGGCGCCGGCAAAGGCCCGGTCCGTCACGAGGATCGCGTCGCTGGCACCGAAGCTCACGCACTTGCGCAGCGATTCCTCCGCCTGCGGCGGGCCCATGGTGATCACCGTCACGCGGCCGCCGAACTGGTCCTTCAGGCGCAGCGCCTCTTCCAGGGCGAAGAGGTCGTACGGGTTCACGATCGCCGGGACACCCTGGCGCATGATGGTGTTGGTGACCGGGTGAACGCGGATCTGTGCCGAATCCGGCACCTGCTTGATGCAGACGACGATGTGCATGCGGCTCTCCGATGCGGTGAAGCGTTGAGGCAAAAGCGTTGGGACGGAGGTGCGGTCTTCAGGCAGCGGCCCGGCGACGCTCGGCCAGCTGATCGCGCAGGCGGTTCAGCGGCACGGCCTTCATGCCGTCGGCCTCCTGGAAGACCTTGAAGACCTTCTCCTGTGCCGGCGTGGAGACCACGAAGTCCTCGTAGGCCTTCATCAGCATGGCGCGGTAGTGCCGGTACAGCTGCACGTCATCCAGGCCGCCCAGGCCGTCGGACGTGTGCAGGTACTGGTAGAAGCGCTTGAGGATGTGCAGTCGATTGACGTGCACGATGCGCTCGTCATACGACACGCCGAAATGGACCAGGAAGTCCTCCGCACTGGAGAGCTTGCTGAGACTTTGCGCAAAAGATTCCATCACTGTCTCCCAGGTTGATGTCAGGCGCCGACGCCCGCCGCGGCACAGACTTCGAGATGAAAGCGCAGCAGGTCGGCCGCATCGGGCTCGCGCTTGGTGGCCAGCACGTGGGCGCGGATGCGCTCCAGCAGCGGCGAAACCCAGCGGGACTCGATGCGCAGGCCCAGCCGCGCATAACCATTGACCACCGCAGCCGCACCGGAGTGCTTGCCGAGCACCAGCTTGTGCTCGCGGCCCACTTCCTCGGGCGCGAAGGTCTCGTAGTTGGAACGGTCCTTGAGCAGACCATCCACGTGGATGCCGCTCTCGTGGCTGAAGACGGCATCGCCGACGATGCACTTGCCCGGCGCCACCGGACGGCCGGAGGCCCGCGCCACCAGCTCGCTGATGGCCGGCAGCTGCTGCGTGCGCACGCCGCACTCCACGCCGTGCAGGTGGCGCAGCGCCATCACCACTTCTTCCAGCGCCGCATTGCCGGCCCGTTCGCCCAGGCCGTTGACGGTGGTGTTGACCGAGGTCGCGCCTGCGCGCACCGCCGCCAGGGTATTGGCCGTCGCCAGACCCAGATCGTTGTGCGCGTGGATCTCGATGCCGATGTCGATCGCACGGCGCAGATCGGCGATGCGATCGTGGGTCTCGAACGGATCGAGCAGGCCCAGCGTATCGGCAAAACGCACCCGCACCGCACCGGCCGCCTGCGCCACCTCGGCAGCCTGGCGCAGGAAGGCCGGATCGGCACGCGAGGCATCTTCGAAGCCGACGCTCACCGCGCTGCCGGCATCCGCCACGCGGGCCGCGCAGCGGCGGATGGAGGCCAGCACCCAGGCGCGGTCCTTGCCGAGCTTGCGCTGGATCTGGATGTCCGAGGCCGGAACGGCCAAGTGCACGATGTCGGCGTGACAGGGCAGGCAGGCCTCGATGTCGGCATCGGCCATGCGCCCCCAGACCATGGTTCGCGACTGCCTGACGCTGGACGTGATGGCACGGATCAGCTCGACTTCGTGCGCACCCATCACCGGAATGCCGATCTCCATCTCGGCGACCCCGGATTCATCCAGCGCGCGGGCGATCGCCAGCTTCTCGTCGTCGGTGAAGGCGACACCGGCCGTCTGCTCACCATCGCGCAGCGTGGTGTCGTTGATGACGACACCGGTCGGGATGCTGAAGCTGCGGTTGGTGTGAGAGTTCACGACAGGCTCCTGGGTTGACAGCACTGATCGCAAGCCGCGTGCCATGCCAGACCTGAAGCTAACGTGTTGATTTCCTTGGACTTTTTGTGTTGGACGGCGTGTGCGCCGGGGCTGTGGGTTTTGTCGCCTTGCCAACAGCCCGGAGCACGCCACCCACGCCGGCGCTGAAAGGCCTTACTCGCGGGCGTGGTTCTTCGAGTAGCGCGGCAATTCCAGGACGATGGAAGGGCCAGCCACCTTCACGCAGCACGAGAGCCGGGACTGCGCGTCCAGCCCCCAGGCGTTGCCGAGTTCATCCTCTTCTTCGTCGTCTGCGGGCTTGAGGTGTTCGCTGCCCGCACGGATGTGGACGTGGCAGGTGGCGCAGGCGCCCACTTTCTCGCAGGCGTGTTCGATCTCGATGCCTGCCGTCAGCAGCTCGTCCACGAGCTTGAGCCCGGGCCTGGCCTCGAACTCCAGCCCCTGCGGGCACAGCTGGGGATGGGGCATCACGCGCACGCGGGTGCCGGGGCGGGTCGAGGTCGGGTCGGCGCTCATGGGAACTCCTGTGGGCAAGGGGTCACGTGGGGTCGAAGGCAGGCGGATGTCGGGCCGGCCGCACACGGGCCGGCCAGCGCGGGCCAGGCATCACCTCAGGCTCGGGCCGCAGAGGCCGGCGCATGGCAGGCCAGCGCCCGCACACGACCGGCTCGGGCTCAGGCGGCCATCTGGTCCACCGTGCGCCCGGACAGCGCCTGGCGAACCCGCTGATCCATGCGACGCCCGGCAAACACGGTAGTGGCCTGATTCAATCCGTCAGCCGCGGCACGCAGCTCTTCACGAAGGCGCTTGTTGACCTGGAGGTCGGCACCCTCGGACTCGGCGGAACTCTCCAGCGCATCCGCCACGGCCTGCATGGCCCGCAGAATGGCAAACTGCTCGCTACGGCTGAGCAACTGCGAGCCGTCTTCATTGAGCGCGGACTCGGTGGCATCCAGCAGACGCCGAGCATCGATCTCGGCCTCGCGCAGCCCGCGCGACACCGCGTCCTGCTCCACGCTGCCCAGCGCGGCCTTCAGCATGCCGGCTACCGCTTCGGTCGCCAGGCCATAGCTGGGCTTGACCTCCACCTGCGCGTGCGCGCCGGTGGTCTGCTCGACAGCGCTCACCGACAGCAGGCCATCGGCATCGATCTGGAAACTCACGCGGATACGCGCAGCACCCGCCACCATCGGCGGAATGCCCCGCAGCGTGAAGCGCGCCAGCGATCGGCACTCGTTGACCAGTTCGCGCTCGCCCTGCACCACGTGCAGCATCATCGCGGTCTGGCCGTCCTTGAAGGTGGTGAAGTCCTGTGCCCGGGCCACCGGCACCGTGCTGTTGCGCGGGATGATGCGCTCGACCAGGCCGCCCATGGTTTCAAGGCCCAGGGACAGCGGGTTCACGTCCAGCAGCAGCAACTGAGCGTCACCGCCTGCACGGTTGCCCACAAGTTGATCCGCCTGGATGGCAGCGCCCAGCGCCACCGCCTGATCGGGGTCGATGCCGGTGTAGGGTTCGCGGCCGAAGAAACCGCTGACCGCGGCACGCACGCAAGGCATGCGCGTCGCGCCGCCGACGAGCACGATGCCATCCACCTCATCGGGCTTGAGCTTCGCATCGCGCAGAGCGCGCTTCAGTGGCGCCAGCGTGCGTTGCACCAGCGGCTCGACCAGGCCCTGGAAATGGCCGCGCGTGACGATCACCGAGGCGCTGCCGGACGCGCCGTCCACGCCGTGCATCACCTGCATCGTGCAGAGGTCGTCGTCGGTGAGGGCCTCCTTCACGCGGCGCGCCTCGGCCAAGAGGCGGCCGTTGTCCGCCGGGGTCCAGCCGCCGGTGGATTCGGCAAACCACTGGGCCAGCAAGGCGTCGAAGTCATCGCCGCCCAGTTGCGCATCGCCCGAGGTGGCCACCACTTCGAACACGCCGCGCGACAAGCGCAGGATGCTGACATCGAAGGTACCGCCGCCCAGGTCGTACACCACGTAGATGCCTTCGGCCGCGGACTCCAGGCCATAGGCGATGGCCGCCGCCGTGGGTTCGTTGAGCAGGCGCAGCACGGTCAGGCCTGCCTGCGCGGCGGCCTCCTTGGTGGCCTGGCGCTGGGCGTCGTCGAAGTAGGCCGGCACGGTGATCACCGCACCCGCCAGCGTGCCGCCCATCGAAGCCTCGGCCCGCTCGCGCAGCGCCTTCAGCACCTGGGCACCCACCTGGACCGGGCTCTTCACGCCCTGGCGCGTGTGCACGCCCACCGCCGTATCCGACAAGGCTTCCAGCAGGTAGGGCAACGGGGTCGCGGAGACGTCCGCCAGCGTGCGGCCGATCAGCCGCTTGGCCGAAGCGATGGTGTTGCGCGGATCGCGCGGCGCAAAGGCCATCGCCTCGTGGCCGACGATCTGCCGACCGTCAGCCGCGTAGTGCACGACCGATGGCAGCAGCGTGCGGCCCTGCTCGTCCGGCAGCACGGCAGGCACGCCGCTGCGCAGGGTGGCCACCAGCGAATTGGTGGTCCCCAGATCGATGCCCACCGCCAGGCGATGCTGATGGGGCGCCGCCGCGCGGCCGGGTTCGGCGATCTGCAGCAGCGCCATGGTCAGTGCTCCGGTGGTGCGCCGCTCAGACGGCGAAGCTTTCGCCGCAGCCGCAGGTGGCCGCGGCGTTGGGGTTGTTGAACTTGAAGCCTTCGTTCAGGCCTTCGCGGACCCAGTCCAGCTGGGTGCCGTCGATCAGCGGCAGGCTGGTGGCCGAAACCAGCAGCTTGACGCCTTCGCTGTCGAAGCTCAGATCGTCGGCTGCCGGCTCGTCGGCAAACTCCAGCGCGTAGGCATAGCCCGAGCAGCCGCTGGTCTTGATGGCCAGCCGCAGCCCGATGCCCGAACCGCGCTGGACCAGCGCCTTCTGGATCTGGCGCGCGGCCTTGGGGGTGACGCTCAGGGCCATGATGGGCTCCCTTGTGGCGTGATCAGACCGAGAACGAGCTGCCGCAACCGCAGCTCGCCTTGGCGTTGGGGTTGCGGATCACGAAGCGCGCGCCTTCCAGCTTGTCTTCGTAGTCGATCTCGGCGCCCATCAGGTATTGCAGGCTCATCGGATCGACGACCACGGTGACCGGGCCGCGCTCGACGCGCACATCGCCGTCCTGGCGCTCATCGTCAAACGCAAAGCCGTACTGGAAGCCCGAGCAGCCACCGCCCGTCACGTAGATGCGCAGCTGCAGATTGCTGTCGCCCTCTTCGGCCAGCAGCTCGGCCACCTTGCTGACCACGCTTTCGCTGACGATGATGGGGTCAGCGCCTTCGGGCCACTGCGGCGCCTCGGCGAGAGGGGGCAGGCCGGCGGGGGTGCTGCAGCTGCTGGCGGCGCCTTTGTTCTGGCAGGTGGACATGGCAGGACTCCTGGGGTCAATGAATGCCGTGAAGGTTCAGGGCGGGTGGTGAAACGGGTGATGAACGAAAACGGGTGCCGATCCGCGATGCGCGTGGCGGCTTCAGCTCGGTGAGCAGGCCGGGCGCTCGACGACGCCATCGGAGGCCAGTTGACGGTTGCGGTAGTCCGCGACAGCCGCCTTGATGGCGTCTTCCGCCAGGATCGAGCAGTGGATCTTCACGGGCGGCAGCGCCAGCTCTTCGGCGATCGCCGTGTTCTTGATGGCCAGAGCCTGGTCCAGCGACTTGCCCTTGACCCACTCGGTGACCAGCGAGCTGGAGGCGATGGCCGAGCCGCAGCCATAGGTCTTGAAGCGTGCATCCTCGATCAAGCCGGTGGACGGATTGACCTTGATCTGCAGCTTCATCACGTCGCCGCAGGCCGGGGCCCCGACCATGCCGGTGCCGACCGCGGTGTCGGCCGCGTCGAAGCCGCCCACGTTGCGCGGGTTTTCGTAGTGCTCGATGACTTTTTCGCTGTAGGCCACGGGTTGCTCCTTGGAAATCAGTGTTCGGACCAGGCGACGGTATTCAGATCGATGCCGGCCACGTGCATGTCCCACAGCGGGCTCATCTCGCGCAGGCGCTGGACGGTGTCGCGGGTCATGGCGATGGCGGCGTCGATGTCGGCTTCGGTGGTCATGCGGCCGATGGAGAAGCGGATCGAGCTGTGCGCCACTTCGTCGGACAGGCCGAGTGCACGCAGCACGTAGCTGGGCTCCAGACTGGCCGAGGTGCAGGCCGAGCCGGAGGACACCGCCAGGCCCTTCATGCCCATCAGCAGCGATTCACCTTCGACGAAGGGAAAGCTGACGTTCAGGTTGTGGGGCACCCGCTGGCTCAGGCTGCCGTTGACGCGCACTTCAGGCACGGTCTGCAGACCCGCCCAGAGCCGATCGCGCAGCGCGCGGATGCGCTCGTTCTCGGCCGCCATGCCCAGACGCGCCAGCTGGTAGGCAGCGCCCATGCCGACGATCTGGTGCGTGGGCAGCGTGCCGCTGCGCATGCCGCGCTCATGACCGCCGCCATGCATCTGCGACTCGATGCGCACACGCGGCTTGCGGCGCACATACAGGGCACCGATGCCCTTGGGGCCATAGGTCTTGTGCGCCGACAGGCTCATCAGGTCCACCGCCAGCGACGAGACATCGAGCGGCATCTTGCCGGTGGCCTGGGCGGCATCGACGTGGAAGAGGATCCCGCGCGAGCGACACAGCGCGCCGATGGCCGCGATGTCCTGGATGACGCCGATCTCGTTGTTGACCGCCATCACCGAGACCAGCAGCGTGTCCGGCCGCATCGCAGCTTCCAGGGCCGCCAGATCGACCAGGCCATCGGCCTGCACGTCGAGGTAGCTGATCTCGAAGCCGTCGCGCTCCAGCTCACGCATCGTGTCGAGCACGGCCTTGTGCTCGGTCTTCAGGGTGATCAGGTGCTTGCCGCGGGCAGCGTGGAACTGTGCCGCACCCTTGATGGCCAGATTGTTGGACTCGGTGGCGCCGCTGGTCCAGACGATCTCGCGCGGGTCCGCCCCGATCAGCGCAGCCACCTGCTCCCGGGCGATCTCGACCGCTTCCTCAGCGGCCCAGCCGTAGGCATGGCTGCGGGAGGCGGGGTTGCCGAAGGCGTTCTGCAGATACGGCAGCATCGCTTGCAGCACCCGGGCATCCACCGGCGTCGTGGCGGCGTAGTCCAGGTAGATCGGCGCAGTGCTGGCCCCATCCATGTTGCAGCTCCATCGTGCGTTGACTCGAGGGCTTCATTGCAACGGGTGTGCCAGCCTTCTCCGCCGGCACCCAGACCGGCAAAAAAGGCTTTCAGATCAAGGGCTTGCCGTACTTCTACGGGCGCTGACGGGTGCTGCGGGTGCCCCGTCGGGGCTTGTCGGGAATGTCGGTGTCACGACGCGAAGGGCCGCCACGGCGGGACTGTCCTTGCCTGACAGGTGTGCCCCGGGGCGCGCCCCCGTCGGACCGGCAGCGAAGCAGCGGCCGGGAGCCTGCTGCACGGGTGCGGCCGAGAGACCAGCGCAAATGCGCTTGCGGTGATAGAATCTACGGTTTGGCGGCGGGTTCAGGCTTGCTTGGCTTGCAGGTTTGGCTTGGCAAGTCTGGCTTGCAAGGCGCGCCGCCGGGATCCCTGTTGATCTCCATCCTTTACCAGACTTCCTGACGGCGTGAGCGGTCCTCTTGTTCTGGTTGCCCCTGGCCCGCAGCGAGTGACCCTGCTAGCCAGTTGCCGGACAGAGTTCATACCCCGCAGGCGCCCTTCCTGGCGCGCCCCTCACTGTCAGATCGGCCACCTCCACCCGGGAGGACTGGCCCCGAAGGATTGTCCATACACACCGCACAACAGGTCGGAAAGTACCTCGTTTCCGCTTCCAGCCGCGCCGTCGATGGCGGCGGCTTCGCTGCCGTCGTCTCCATCCGCAGCGGCCGCGGCAGCATGACGCATGATCGCGTGATGCGCTTCGCACCCACTTTCGACACCCAGGATCAGGCCGCGCGCTTCGCCTGCGAACAGGCCAATGCCTGGATCGGCGACGCCGCGCCCGCCTCCCCCATCAACCTCCAACACCGGAATCAATGAGCATGGCCAAGGAAGAGCTGATCGAGATGCAGGGCGTCGTGAACGAGATCCTGCCGGATTCGCGGTTTCGCGTGACGCTGGAAAACGGCCATGAGCTCATCGCCTACGCCGGCGGCAAGATGCGCAAGCATCACATCCGCGTGCTCGCCGGAGACGCCGTGTCGCTCGAGCTCTCGCCTTACGACCTCTCCAAGGGCCGGATCACCTTCCGTCACCTGGAGCGCCGGCCACGTGCGCCGGGCTCCGGGGCGCCAGGCTCCGGGGCGCCGGGCAGCGCGCCGACGAGCTCGCGCCCGCCCACCCGTCGCTGAGCGGCACGCCGCCACCGACACCCGCTTCAATCAGCCTCCCGAGATGGGGGCTTTTCAACCGCACCGGCGATCGCTGGGGCATTTTTCATCGCATCCAGCAAGGATAGACAACATGGCAACAGAAACCGGCACCGTGAAGTGGTTCAACGAAGGCAAGGGCTTCGGCTTCATCGCCCCCGACAACGGCGGCAAGGACCTCTTCGCGCACTTCAAGGAAATCCAGGGCACGGGCTTCAAGACCCTGGCCGAAAACCAGCGCGTGGAATACGAAGTGGTGCAGGGCCAGAAGGGCCCGCAGGCTTCGCGCATCAAGCCGCTCTGAGCCTCAGCTCACTGCCGTGACAAGAGCCGCCGCGTGCGGCTCTTGTCGTTTCCGGGGCCGATCGTGGCGGCCCAGGCCTGGATGGCCGGCGGTCGGTGCGCGGCCAGGCCAGGCCGAAGTCACTCCAAAGGCAAGCCCGTTCAAGGCTGGGTCGCCAGCATGACAGAGTAGGCCTTGAAGACCGCCGTGGCCGCGGCACCGACCTTCAGCCCCAGGGCTTCGACCGCCTCGTTGGTGACGGTCGCCGTCAAGGCGGCACCGCCGGGTAGCGTCATCACCACCAGCGACGACACCGCCCCGCGCTCCACGCGAGAGACCGTGCCGGCCAGCTGGTTGCGCGCGGACAGCTCCCAGCCGGCGAAGTCCGTCACCAGCACGACGGCCGAAGCCTTGACCAGGGCCAGCGCTTCCTTGCCCTTCTTCAGCTTCAGCCGCCTGGCGGCCTGCGACGTCATGGTGGCGGTGATCTCTTCGCCACCTTTCAGCGCCAGCGTGACGCTGGCCGAGACGGCACCGATTTCCAGCGCCGTCACGGTGCCGGCAAACTGGTTGCGAGCGGTGGTCTTCATGGACATCCTCCTGAGCAAGCCAGCCATCGCCGGCGAGTGAATGAATTCGGCTTCCTGCGCCCGCAGAAAGTCCTGCTGCGCGAGTTGCAGGCGGTGCCAGGCCTTCAGCAGGGCCAGCGCGGGCTCCGTCAGCCGCGTGCCGCCACCGCCTGCGCCTCCCGTGGCGGTCTGCATCAGTGGTTCGTGCGACAGGTTGCCCGCGGTTTCCAGCATCAGCCACGCCCCCTTGTAGCTGAGGCCCGCCGTCCGCGCGGCCTTGGTGATCGAGCCTGTTTCGTGCAGCGCCTGCAGCAGGGCAAAGAAGCGCGCATCCAGCCGACCGGCCAGCTTCAGTTCGGCGCTGATGAGTTGGCCCGTCATGCCCGGCTCACTCCATCAGCGCGACGGTCTTCACCTGCGCCCACACCGCCATCCCTGGCGCCAGTTCCAGCGCGTGGGCCGACCGCCGGCTCAGGCGCGCCACCACGGGCACTCCGCACACCCGCACACGCACCAGCGCCAGCGCGGGATGCAGATCATCTGCAATGGCTTCGACGATGCCCGGCAGCTGGTTGCCGATGCTGCTGCCGGTCTGGCGGCTGCGGCTCAAGCTGACGTCGCGCGCCAGCACGCGCACGCGCACGCGCTGACCGACGGGCACACCGGGGTCCCGCGTCCAGAGCCGGGCGTCAGGCTCGCCCACGTCCAGACGGGCCAGTTGCCAGGTGGTGTCGCGCTCGCCGACCACCGCATCCAGCACCACGCCGGCATCGTCGCCCAGCGCAGCAGGCAGATCCAGGCGGGACAGCACGTCGCTCAGGGGCCCGTCGGCCAGGACCTTGCCTTGCTCCATGATCACCAGGTGATCGGCCAGGCGCGCCACTTCGTCGATCGCATGGCTGACGTAGACGATGGGCGTGCCCAGTTCGCGGTGCAGGCGGTCCAGATAGGGCAGGACCTCGGCCTTGCGCCGCGCGTCCAGCGCCGCGAGCGGCTCGTCCATCAGCAGCAGGCGCGGGCTGGTTGCCAGCGCACGGGCGATCGCCACACGCTGACGCTCGCCGCCGGACAAGGTATCGGGCCGGCGCGACAGCAGGTGGCCGATGCCCAGCAGCGCCACCACCTGATCCAGCTCGATGTGGCGCTGCGCCGGCCCGATGCGCTTGAGCCCGTAGACCAGATTGCGCTGCACATCCAGGTGCGGAAACAGCGCGGCCTCCTGGATGACGTAGCCGATGCTGCGCTGATGGGTCGGCACGAAGCGACCGCTCGCATCGTCCTGCCAGACCTCGTCGCCCAGCGCGACGCGCCCGACCGCGCGCTCCAGACCGGCGATCGAGCGCAACACCGAGGTCTTGCCGCAGCCCGATGGCCCGAACAGTGCCGTCACGCCCTGCCCTGGCAAGGCGAGGTTCACCTCCAGGCTGAAGTCCCGGCGCTGCAGGCGCAGCCGAAGCTCGATCACGGCCGCCGCTCCGCGGTCTCATGAACCGGACGGTTGACCACGTACAGCGTCACCATGACGATCAAGGCAAACAGCACCATCCCGGCGGCCAGGCGGTGAGCCGCAGCAAACTCGGTCGCCTCGACGTGGTCGTACAGGGCTACCGAGAGTACCCGGGTCTTGTCGGGAATGTTGCCGCCGATCATCAGCACCACGCCGAACTCGCCCACCGTGTGCGCAAAGCCCAGCACGCTGGCCGTGACGAAGCCCGGCCGCGCCAGCGGCACCGCAACGGTGAAGAAGCGGTCCAGCGGCCCGGCGCGCAGCGTGGCCGCGGCCTCCAGCGTGCGCTCGGGAATAGCCTCGAAGGCCTGCTGCAGCGGCTGCACCACAAACGGCAAGGAGCAGATGACCGAGGCCACCACCAGCCCCGCAAAGGTGAAGGGCAGGCGCCCCAGGCCCAGCCACTCGGTGAACTGGCCCACCGGCCCTTGCGGGCCCATCAGCAGCAGCAGGTAGAAGCCGATCACCGTGGGCGGCAGGACCAGCGGCATGGCCACCAGCGCTGCCCACAAGGGCTTGCTGCGCGAGCGCGTGCGCGCCAGCCACCAGGCCATCGGCGTGCCCACCAGCAGCAGCAGCACGGTGGTGGTGGCCGCCAGTTCCGCGGTCAGACGGACGGCACTCCATTCAGCGGGGCTGAGCATGGTCTGCAGCGTCAGAGGCCGTAGCCAAACTCGCGCATGACACGACGCGCGGGTTCGCTCTTCAGATAGTCCAGCAAGGCGCGCGCGGCCGGGTTGCCGGCGCCGGCCTTCAGCAGCACCGCATCCTGGCGGATCTCGCCATACAGGGATGTCGGCACCGCCCAGTACGAGCCCGCCGGCGGGCGGCCCGGCACGACCACCTGGGAGAACGCGACAAATCCGACATCGGCGTTGCCCGTGGCGACAAACTGGTAGGCCTGCGAGATGCTCTCGCCGGTCACGAGCCGTGGCCTGAGGCTCTCCGTCAGACCCATCGCCTTGATGACTTCCATCGCCGCGGCGCCGTAGGGCGCCACCTTGGGGTTGGCAATCGCGACATGGCGCAAGCGACCGGAGGACAGCACGGCCCCCTTGTCGTCCACCAGACCGGGCTGCGCGCTCCAGAGCACCAGGCGGCCCAGCGCGTAGGTAAAGGACGTGCCGGCGATCGCATGGCCATCGCTCACCAGGCGCCGCGGGGTCTCGTCATCAGCCGAAACGAGTACTTCGAAGGGCGCGCCGCTGATGATCTGCGTATGGAACTTGCCGGTGGAGCCTGTTGAGACCTTCAGCACATGGCCCGTGGCCGCGGTGAAGGCCTCGCCAATGCGTGCGAAGGGGCCGGCGAAATTGGCGGCGACGGCGACCTGCACCTCGCCCGCCTGCGAAGGTGTCGCCACGGCGAGCATCAGCAGCAGGGCGGACAGGGGGGCGGCAAACAGGCGGCGCAGCATGATCGGCACTTTCGTCGGGTTGGCGACAATCGCTATAAAGCGTACTACACAACGATGTTCATGCAGAAGGCGTGCCAGCGGGCTGGACAGCGGTTCTGCGAGGAGCGCGTACCGTCGGCCTGAATCCTGCTTGGCAGCCGACATGATCAAGACGGCTGCACTGCTGGGCCTCATCGAGAGCACCGGCGAAAACGTTCTCGTCCTCACCGAGAGCCTGAGCGATGCGGATTTCAAGCGTTCGCGGCTCACCCGGGCCAGCGTCAAGCTGCAGCTGGTGCATCTGGCTCGCAGCGTGACAGCGCTGCCGCCCGAGTTGCGCCGCGTGATGACCGAAATCGATTGGGACGGCTGGATCCGCGTCGGCCGCAGTGCCGCACAGGACAGCGTCGAAGGCGACGACAGCGCATGGTTTGCCGTGCGTTCGCTGGTCCCCGCCACGCTGAGCTGGCTGCGCATCTATCGCCAGCAGGAGCCTCAGTGGTTTGCCTACAGCCCGCCTTGATCCGGGTTCCCGCCAACCCTCTTTTGGGGGTGAGCTGGCAAGATGGAGCCCATGTCGAAGGGATCCAGACCACAGCGGCCTCAGGCTGCCCTGCGCCAAGTGCGCCAACTGCGTCAACTGCACCCATGGGGCCTGCGGTGGCGCATCGGTCTCGGCGCGGCGGCGCTCGCGCTGCTGACCGGGTTCCTTTGGTGGGGCTTGAGTGCGGGCACGTCGGAGCCCGCTGCAGGCCCCGCGCCTGAGGTCTCATCAGGGCGCATCGCCGACGCCGCAGACGCAGGCGTCGGGTACCGGACCACGGGCGAATCTGCCGCCCCATCGACCGCAGACGGCCTCCGCACGGCCTCGGCTTCGGCCGGGATCGCCGCTGAAGAGATGGCCGCTGCAGCCGGCTTGAGCCCCGCCGATCTGATCCAGCTGCGCGACGAGCTGACGTCTCACCCGCGCAGCGAGGCCGAGCTGCAGCGCGTGCTGGCCTTTCTGAGTTTTCAGCGACAGTGGGATCGATTTGACGAGTTGCG
Source organism: Rubrivivax sp. (assembly GCA_016790225.1). The sequence goes on along the minus strand of JAEUOZ010000063.1, from coordinate 12,076 downwards.
GCGCAGCGGGGCGTCTGCGGCCACGCTGCAGCCGCTGGCGCGTGAACTCGACGCTGCGCTGGCCCAACGCTGGGAGAACGGCGAAGTCTCCGGCGCGCAGGCCCTTCAGCTGAAGGCGCTGCTGCTGGAGCACCTGCTGGACGATGCGCAGAGCCGGCGGCTGGCACTGGGGCAGTGGCAGGCCCAGGCAGGCATCGGCACGACGCTCGTTTCGGCCCAGCGTCCCAACACGGCTTCACCTGCACAGGGAGCGCCCAGATGACAACGATCCTTGGAGTCTGCAACCGCTTGAGGGCTGCCGGCGCGGCCCTGCGCTCACGCGGAACACCCAGCCCGCAGCTTCGGGCGCGCTGCCTCCAGGGCTTGTTCGCAGGCCTGTTGAGCCTGCTGCAGCCGCTGCCTGCGGCGGCGGGCTACTACCAGTGGGACGCCGTGACGCTGCCGCTGGCCAGTGGCGCGGCCTGCGGTAACGGCACGCCGTATACCTTCTTCGTCAACCGCGCCTGGCGTGCCAAGGACACGGTGGTGGTGTTCGAAGGCGGCGGCGCGTGCTGGGATCAGGCGTCCTGCGAAGGCCAGGGCCTGCTGTCGGCCTCCAATCCGGAGGGTGTCGGGCGCGACTACATGCGCAGTTCGACCAACGCGGGCTATGGGCTGGTCACGCCCTTCATCTCCCGCCTGAGCGTGCTGGAGCGCGTGCGCACGCAAGGCTGGAACATGGTCTATCTGCCCTACTGCACCGGCGATGTGCATGTGGGCAGCCAACAACGCACCTACGCAGACCGCGATCCGCTGGCGCCGCGCATCCAGCACCACCATGGGCTGGCCAATGTGCGCGCAGCCTCCTCATGGGTGCGGGACAGCTTCCGCACGCGGCACCTGATGGTGACCGGCTTCTCGGCCGGCGCCGTGGGCGCGACAGCCACCTGGCCGGTGCTGCGCGGCACGCTGGCGCCCACGGGCCATGCCACGCTGCTGGCCGATTCCGGGCCGCTGTTTCCAGCGCCCACAGGGGCAGATCCTGCGGTCTACCCCTCCACCCCACTGCACACGCGCATCCGCGAAGCCTGGGGGCTGGATACGCCGCAAGGCATCGTGCCCACGGTGCTCGCCGCGCTGCCCGGCTTCGATGTGCAGGATCTGGGCACGGTGGGCGCGGCGCTCGCGCTGCGGTACCCGCAGGATCGCTTCGGCTACCTCGCGTTCCAGGCCGATGCCGTCTTCTCGGCCTTCAGCTACGCCGGCTTCGACCCGGCCCTGGCTTCTGCGCCCGATGAGGCCGCGCGACGCGCGTTGCTGCAGACCTCCTGGGAACGCGATCTGGCGCAGTGGAAACAGGCTCTCGCGCCTTATTCCAACGTCTCCTGGCATCTGCCCTTCTACCGGGACTTTGCCGGCTCGCACTGCCTGACGCTGGTGGACTTCACCGGCACCGGCATCGAGGAAGTGGATCTGGGCGACATCAAGCCCTTCATCAACAACACGCTCGATCGCGGCGCGCCGATGCGCAACACGGAAACCGACCGCCTGAGCGACCTGACACGCCCGCTGGGCGATGGCCTGCGCCGGCTGCTGGATCTGCTGAAGCTCTTCGGCATCGGCTGATGCCGAAGCGCCGAGAAGCAGACGCTCAATGCTCAGGGCCGAAGCACTGGCGGTAGTCTTCGCAGATCGCGCAGCTGGGTGACTTGCAGATGTCAATGGACTCGCGCTCGCACAGCTGCTTGTAGAAGAATTTCTTCCAGCGCATGCCACCGGTATTCTTGGCCACCAGATCGGGATACCAGCTCTTCAGCAGCATCGACAGCGATTCGCGCGAGGGCAGGCCCAGGTCCTGCCAGAGGTGGTTGTCGCCCAGGCAGGCCAGGGCAATCGCGCGGCTGCGAGACCGCGCCTCGCACTCCGGCGTGCCCACGGCCACGTGGCACATGAGCAGGTCATAGACGTCCGACACCTCGTCGCCGCGCGTGGCCACGCGCTGTGCGAGCTGGCTGGGCGGCAGAGCGAGGTTGATCATCAGGCCGCCGATGCCGCGTGCGAGTAGCACTTCTTGGGGCAGATCTTCGAGCAGGCGGTGCAGCCGATGCACAACTCGCCGTGCGCGATGGTCATGACCTTCTTCTCGTACTCTTCGTCATCGTCGCCGTCCGGATCCAGCAAGACACGCTGGCCTTCATCGTCGAGGCCGACGAGCTCCAGCACGCCGCGCGGGCAGACACGGAAGCAGCGGCCGCAGCCGATGCACTTGCCCTCGTCGATGGACTGGACGAACTGAGGCGTCCAGCTGGCGCCGGAGGGAAAGGTGACGCTGAAGGGTGTGCTCATGCTGAGAGCTCCGCGAGTTTCTGGCGCGCCGCAATCAGCGCAGCGTGGGCTTCGTGGGCGATGCGCGCCACCTCGGGAATGCGCTCCCAGTGGGTGGGCAGTTCTTCGCTCAGGTCATGCAGATCCATCTTGGCCTGCGTGGCCTTGGCGTTGAGCTTTCTGATCTCGGCCTTCAAGCTATCGATGTCAGCCATAGTTCGCGACCTCCTTGTACTGATCGATCATGCCGATGCCCTCGTTCACCAGCTTGTTGCCGGCCTCGGCCAGCTTGGCCAGGCTTGCGTAGCCGAAGCGGTGGACATCGCGCAGGTAGCGGTTCACCACGATCAGGCGCCCCGTGGTCAGCACGGTGCGGCCGAAGCCTTCGTGGCTCATCTTGGTCATCGGGCTGACCATGCAGCCGGTGGCCCGCTCGATCGCCAGACCCACTGCGTTGTGGAACAGGTCCAGGCGCCACAAGGTGTCCGGATCCGGGTCGCCCATGATGGGCATGGAGCGGCGCTGCTCGGGCGTCACCACGAAGGGCTCCAGCAACTGGGCATCGCTCTTGCCCTCCCAGGTGCCATGGGTGTCCTGCGCGCGAATCTGCTTGATCAGTTCGCGGATGAAGGCATCCTGCAGGACATCCGCTTCGGGCGGGGCTGCTTCACTGGCGATGGCGGCGTTCATTTGTTCACCTCGGTGCTGTCGTCTTCAAAGTCGTGTGCGCGCTCCTGGCCCTTCATCAGCGCCTTGCGCAGCCAGGGTGGCGGCGTGCCCTTGAGCACTTCCACCAGCCTGTCCAGGATGTCCAGGATCGGATCGGGCTGGTTCACCTTCACCGGGTGGATCTTGCTGGCGACCACGCGGGCCGCAGCGCTGCCACCGATGGCCGCCACGTAGACGATGGCCACATCGGCGATGGCGGCAAGCTTGGGGCTCAGCTTGTCTTCGTTGCCGTCCTCGGCCAGGTCTTCGCCGAAGGTGAAGTCCTGGACAAAGTGGTAGCCGCTGGCGCTGACCTCATAGACGGCCAGATGCTTGGCCCAGCCGAAGTGCGCGTCCACGCGCTGCTGGTCCTGGGTGGCAAAAGCAACTTTCATCGGGGCTCCTTGTGGGGTGTCCAGGCTTGCAGGGTTTGAATCGTCAGGCACTCGCCGCCCACAGGCGCGACTGCAAGGTGCTCGGGTCCGCCGCCTGGCGGTTCAGGCGCGGGATGCTGGCGCTGACGTGGGCCGCGGGCACGGCTGCCGATCCGCAGCAGCCGCTGGCCGACGCCGTCGTCGAGCCCTCGTCATCGGCGCAGGTCTCACTCTGGCAAGCGCCCGACGTGATGCGCGCCTGCGTGGTGGCCGCCGCCTCCGCGGCGGGCGTCAGCGGCCAGTCGTTCGGACCGTGCGGATGGATCTGCTCCATCATCAGGTTGGCGACCTCATAGAGGAACTGCCGCGTGCCGCGATAGCCCACCATGCAGCGGTGGCTGTTGCCGACGCGATCGAAGGTGGGAATGCCGATGCGCAGCAAGGGCTTGCCCAGCCGCTGCGCCGCCTGGCGGCCGTGCGAATGGGTCATCAGCAGATCGCAGCCCGCCGCCTGGGACAGGCGCTCCAGATCTTCCAGATCACCGATCACGACCTCGCCCACCGGCAGCTTTTCCAGCAGTGGAGAAGGGGTGGTGGTCACGCAGGCCGCCACTTCGGCGCCCATCTCGCTGAGCGTCTGCGCGCAGGCCCACAGCAGATCGGGTTCGGCAGCCAGCGCCACCTTCACGTGGCCGGTGTGGAAGTGCGCGTCCAGCATCGCATCGACCAGCTGGCTGCGTTGCCGCCGTACCTTGGCTGTGGGCTGGCGGCCACTGATGCGCATCAGCTCGGCCACGAAGGCATCGACCGCGCGCAGGCCGGTCAAACGATCAAACAGCGTATACGGCACGCCGCAGCGCGCCTGCAGCGCCTCGGCCGCGGGACGCATCTGCTCACCGATGGCCAGCGTGTGCACGGCAGCGCCCAGCGAACGCATGTCCTCCAGCGAGCTGCCGCCCAGGGTCGTGCCCAGCCAGCTGTCGGGAATGTGGCCATCCAGCGAACCGCTCACATCCGGCACCATGCAGGCCTGCAGGCCGAAGGCCTCGATCAGCTCGCGGATCTCTTCCAGATCTCCGGGGGTGAGGTGACAGCCCGGCAGCACGTTCACGCGATCGGCCTGACGGGGCTCCTGCTCGCGCGGCAGCTGCGAGACCAGGGCGGTCACGGCCTTGGCCCAGCCGTCCTGAAATGCGCCGACGTAATCCGGCGTGGAGACATAGACGATCTGCGTATCGGCCGTCTCCGGGTGGCGCTGCGCAATCAGCTTGAGATAACCCTCGACGTCATCGCCCTTGGTCTCGGTCAGGCCGGTGGAACAGATGGCGATGAGACCGGGCTTGGCGCGCTGGCGGATGTTGAGCACCGCCTTCTCGAGGTTGTCGAAGCCACCCATGACGGTGGTCGCCTCGTTCATGGCCGTGGTCTGCAGCGGGATCGCTTCCTTGAAGTGACGCACCAGCAGCACCAGGCCGAAGGACGTGCAGCCCTGCGAGCCGTGCATCACCGGCATGCAGGACTCCAATCCCATGAAGGCGAAGGCCGCACCCAGAGGCTGGCTCATCTTCAGCGGGTTGACGCTGGCGGCTTTGCGGGATTCGACGACGTGGGCCATGAGGTTCGCCTTGCGGATGAGGTCAGTCGTTCAGGCGGCGCACAGCAGCGGATCCACCGTCTGCCAGGGAGCCGGCGCGCGCACTTCCTGCCACATGGGGTTGGACAGCGCCTTGTCGATCTCGGCGATCAGCGTGACCATGCCTTCGTAGCCGGCAAAGGCGTGGTGGCGCTCCTGGTTGATGTCCATCCAGGGCATGCGGGCCTTGAGCGCCACGAACTGGCTGCGGCCGCCGCTGAGCATGATGTCGGCCTTGGCATCGCGCAGCATCGCGTACATCTCGCGCGGGCTGAGGTCGTCGATCATGTGCGCGTCGTCGCCCATGATCTGCTTGATCTTTTCCTTGTCTTCCTTGGTGCTCTTCTTGACGCTGGTGCCCACCACTTCCAGGCCGGCTTCCTGCAGGGCAGAGACCACGCTCCAGCTCTTGACCCCACCGGTGATGAGCAGCACCTTCTTGCCGGTCAGCCGCTCGCGGTAGGCGCGGATGCGTTCCCAGGCGCGAGCCTCTTCCACCGCGATCAGCGCTTCGGTGCGGTCCTTCAGCTCGGCATCGGCGCCCTGCTCCACCAGCAGCCGCGCGATCTCGCGCAGCGTGCTGCTCATGTCGCTGATGCCGTAGAAGCTGCCTTCGAAGTACGGCGTGCCCCATCGCTTCTGCAGCTTGGTGGCCACGTTGATCATGCTCTTGGAGCAGACCATCATGTTGGCCTTGGCACGGTGTGCGGAAGCGATCTCGCGGTAGCGGCCATCGCCGCTGATGCAGCTGAGCACGCGGATGCCCAAGGCATCGAGCAGCGGCTTGACCTGCCACAGCTCGCCGGAGAGGTTGTACTCACCGATGATGTTGATGTCGTAGGGCGTGGTGAACTCGGGCTCCACGGTCCCGATCACGTAATCCAGCAGCGCTTCGGCACCCAGCTTGTTGCCCAGGTTCTTGGGGCCGGCAAATCCCGGCGCATCCACCGGAATCACGGGCAGGCCGAAGCGCTCGGTCGCGCGCTTGCAGACGGCTTCGATGTCGTCGCCGATCATCGCGGTGACGCAGGTCTGGTATACGAAGATCGCCGGCGGCTTCACGTCCTCGGCAATCTGGCGGATGGCCTTGAACAGGCGCTTCTCGCCACCGTAGATGACATCCAGCTCGTTGATGTCGGTGGTGAAGCCGGTGCGGTAGGTCTGCGGCCCGGAGCTGCCGCTGTGGCGGTTGTCCCAGGAGTTGCCTTCGCAGGCGATGGGCCCGTGCACGAGGTGCGCCACGTCCACGATCGGCTGCAGTGCGATCTTGGCGCCATCGAAGGCGCAGCCGCCGGCCGCGGCGCCGGGGGTCAGCTGCTTGGTGCAGCCCTTCTTGCGTTCCTTCTCGCTCTTGCCCTGGTTGATGTCGCAACCCGGTTCGTCGAAGACATCGGCGATCTTGGCTTTGAGGGTGGCAGACATGGGGGGCCTCGCGTGTGGTGCTTGGGCTCCTCATTGCACAAACAGTGCCAACACGGCTGCGGGGCACCGGTCGGGGCCAGCCGGCCCGGTAGAGCCGCTGCTCACGGGGCGCTGAGCCGGGGTTGAGGCCAGGCACAGACCGGGCACGGCCCGGGCGCGGCCCGGGCGCAAGGGCGACGGCGCTGGCAGGATTGCGACAAATGCGACGCGAAGACGGCAGGCTTGTCGCGCGAGACAAGACAAGCGCGGCCTCGATCACGGCCGATCGGCCCGGCGCGAGTCTTGCTCGACAGCGCGAAGACCCGCCCTTGTCCACGGGCGCCGCTCGTCCGGAGGTATCCCACATGCCAGCCCTCAGCGCCGTCCGTTCCGGGCCCGTCCAGACCGCCAGCCCGGCCAGCGCGCCGCAGCCGGTGGTCTTCTTCCGCGATCTGAAGCAGGCCTTCGATCAGCGGCTGGCCGCAGCGCGGGCCGCCCCGGGCGCGGACGTGCCCGCGGCCCTGCTGACCCTGGCCTACGACAGCTTCGACGGCACGGTGGCCCTGCAGAGCCAGGATCAGCCGCCCCTGGCCTGCGGCAAGGGCTGCGATGCCTGCTGCACGCTGCGCGTGACGGCCAGCGTGCCCGAGCTGCTGCTGATCGCCCGCTTCCTGCGCGCCACGCGCACGGCCTTTGCGCGGCTGGGGATCGATCTGATCGGCCGGCTGCGCGAGGCCCACGCCCGCACCGCCGGCCTGAGCGAAGCGGCGCGCGTGCAGCTGCGCGAACCCTGCCCCTTCCTCGTCCAGCGTGCCTGCGCCATCTACCGGGTGCGCTCCTTGGCTTGCCGCGGCCATGCCTCGCTGGATGCGCAGGCCTGCCATCAGGCGCACGAGGGCCTGGTGTCGGAGGTGCCGGCCTCACAGGCGCATCGTCTCGTGCGCAGCCTGGTCCAGGCCGGCCTGCTGGCCAGTCTGCGTGACGCACAGCTGCCCTGGCGCAGCCTGGAGCTCCAGGCTGGCCTGGTGGCGCTGCTGGGCTTGAGCGATCCGCCCGAGAGCCCGCCGGCCGAGGCCGACAACCAGTGGCTGCAGGGCCTGGACCCCACCCGCGCGCTGCCGCGCGATGAGGCCGACGAAGCCGAGGCACGCGAGGCCCTGGACGCGCTGCTGGCCGCCGCCGCCTGAAGCCCCTGCAGCATCCCGCGGCCTGAAGCTGCCGCCTGAACCTGCCACCTGACCCTGCCGCCTGAACCTGCGGCCTGAAGCTGCGGCCGGGTGCCGCGGCCACAAACCGCCGCCCGAAGCCGCTGCAGTCGGCACACCACCCACGTCCGTGCAGCGGCTCGCGCATGCGGGCGCGATCACGACAAAGGGCGCCCGAAGGCGCCCTTGACATCCCCAACGCTGATGATCAGCGGATGATGTCGAACGAGTAGTCGGTCTTGCCGGGGACGTTCGTGTTGGCGTCCAGCGTCTCGAAGAACTCGTCCAGCAGCATGGTCAGCACACGCAGGCCGCCCTCGTAGCCCCAGGTGGGGTAACGGTGGTAGTGGTGGCGATCGAAGATCGGGAAGACCAGGCGGATCAGCGGCGTGCCGACGTCGCGCTCCAGGTACTTGCCGTAGGTGTTGCCGATCAGGAAGTCCACCGGCTCCGTGAACAGCAGGCTGCGCAGGTGCCACAGATCGCGCTTGGGATAGACCTTGCAGTCCTTGCCGAAGGGCGAGGCATCCAGCAGCGCGCGCACCTTGACCGCCCAGTCTTCATTGCCGTTGGTGGCCAGGATGTGCTTGGGCTCGGCGCCCAGTTCCAGCAGGAACTGCGTGTAGCCGATCATCTGATCCGGGTCGCCGTACAGCGCGTACTTCTTGCCGTGCAGGTGGGCCTGGCTGTCGGCCATGGCGTCCACCAGCTGGCCGCGCTCCTTCTCGAGCTGCGCGGGCACCGGCTTGCCGGTCAGGCGAGCCAGGGCCATCACCAGGGCGTCCGTGCCGCTCACGCCGACGGGCGAGTTCAGCACCACGACTTCCTGGCCCTTCTCGGCGATGTACTTGGTCGTCTTCTCGGAGCAGAACTCCTGGAACACGATGGTCGCCTTGGCGTTCAGCGCGCGCTCCACCGTTTCCTTGGTGGTGCCGCCTTCGTACATGCGGAACTGGCCGTCGGTGGGCGTGTTCCACACGTCGCTGGGGTCGCAGATGATGTTCACATCGGCGCCGAACAGATCGAAGATGCGGCGCATTTCCTTCATGTTGCCCACGACGAAGCCGTCGAAGCCGCCGATGAAGTTGATGCTCTCGTCGGGCTTGCGCTCCAGCGCGGGGGCCGTGCCGCTCTTGCCATCCCAGAAGTGCTTCAGGATGCCCAGCAGCGCGTTGTCGTAGCCCGTCACGTGGCTGCCCACGAAGGCCGGCGTGTGCGCAAACGGCACATCGAAGTCGGCCGGCACGGAACCCTTCTGCTTGCTGTTCTTGATGAACGCATCCAGGTCGTCGCCGATGACTTCGGCCATGCAGGTGGTGGACACCGCGATCATGTCCGGCTTGTACAGGCTGTAGCTGTTGGCCAGGCCGTCGATCATGTTGTTCAGGCCACCGAACACGGCTGCATCTTCCGTCATCGAGGAGCTGACGCAGGAGGTCGGCTCCTTGAAGTGGCGGCTGAAGTGGCTGCGGTAGTAGGCCACGCAGCCCTGGCTGCCGTGCACGAAGCTCAGGGTCTTGGCAAACCCGTTGGCGACGAAGACGGCGCCCAGCGGCTGGCAGGCCTTGGCGGGATTGACCACCAGCGAGTCACGCGCGAAGTTCTTCTCGCGGTACTCGGGGGTCTTGGTCCAGTTGCGGATGTCTTCGATCTTCACTTCGGCGTGATTGAATTCGAAGGCTTTCTTGTCCTCGAGCATGGACTTGTACTCGGGCTCGCGGAACAGCATCTCGTGGTCGAGAATCTTGTCGGCGTTCTGAGGCATGATGTAACTCCTGAAGTCGAGCGTTGGCTGGTCACTGGGGGCAGGCCGCGCGATCGCAGATGCCTGCCCGGGGTGGGCCGGCCCGCAGCGCGGGCGCGGCACCACCGGCGTCTGGAGGGTCAGCTTTTCCAGGGGGCTCCCTTGGCCAGGGCCCAGATCGGCGAGCTGATGGCCATGTCCATGTCACGGGCGAAGATGGCAAAGCCGTCGTAGCCGTGATACGGGCCGCTGTAGTCCCAGCTGTGCATCTGGCGGAAGGGCACGCCCATCTTCTGGAAGACGTACTTTTCCTTGATGCCCGAGCCGACCAGATCCGGCTGCAGCTTTTCGGCGAACTTCTCGAATTCGTAGCCGGTCACGTCGTCATAGATCAGCGTCGCATCCTTGACGTAATGCGTGGTGCGCTGATAGTCGTCGTTGTGGGCGAACTCGTAGCCGGTGCCGATGACTTCCATGCCCAGGTCGCCATAGGCGTCCATCACGTGGCGCGGACGCAGGCCGCCCACGTAGAGCATGACCTTCTTGCCTTCCAGGCGCGGCTTGTACTTGGCAACGATGGCATCCACCATCGGGCGGTACTTGGCGATCACCGCCTCGGCCTTGGCCTTGATCGTGTCGTCGAAGTGGCTGGCGATCTCGCGCAGGCTCTTCTCGATCTGGCTGGGGCCGAAGAAGTTGTACTCCACCCAGGGAATGCCGTACTTCTCTTCCATGTGCCGGCTGATGTAGTTCATCGAGCGGTAGCAGTGGAGGATGTTGAGCTTCGCCTTCGGCGTGTTCTCGAGTTCGGCAATGGTGCCGTCGCCCGACCACTGCGCAATGACCCGCAGCCCCATCTCTTCGAGCAGGATGCGCGAGGACCAGGCGTCCCCGCCGATGTTGTAGTCGCCGATGATGGCAACGTCGTAGGGCGTGGCCTCGAACGTGTTCTTCGACGGGTCGGTCTTGTCGAACACCCAGTCACGCACCGCGTCGTTCGCGATGTGGTGGCCGAGCGACTGCGAGACGCCTCGGAAGCCCTCGCAGCGCACCGGCACGATGGTCTTGCCTTCGTACTGCTTCGCCTTCTTCTTCGACACCGCTTCGATGTCGTCGCCGATGAGGCCGATCGGGCACTCCGACTGGACCGTGATGCCCTTGTTGAGCGGGAAGAGGGCCTCGATCTCGTCGATGATCTTCTCCAGCTTCTTGTCGCCGCCGAAGACGATGTCCTTCTCCTGGAAGTCGGAGGTGAACTGCATCGTGCCGAACGTGTCGATGCCGGTGTAGCCGATGTAGTAGTTCCGACGCGAGGCCCAGGAGTATTGGCCGCAACCCACCGGGCCGTGGGAGATGTGGACCATGTCCTTGATCGGGCCCCAGACCACACCCTTCGATCCGGCGTAGGCACAGCCGCGGATCGTCATCACCCCGGGCAGCGACTTGATGTTCGACTTGACCCCACAGTCCGGCTTGCCGGACTCGTAGGTGCCCAGGTGCTTGGCCCGCTTCTTCGCGGTCTTTTCCGGATAGACTTCGAGGACCTCTTTCACGAGCTCCTGATTCCGGGCCTTCATTTCGTCAACGGTGAGACTCATAACTCATGCTCCAGTGAAGTCGTGTCGCGCGAGTAAAGGCGCGCGGCCAGCGGGCCGGGTGACTGCGCCGACCCGCCGGCGCCCAGGGCGTCAGGCCACCTTCGCCTTGCCGATGATGGACTCGTCCTCCTTCTTCATGATGCCGAACTCGAGGAGCAGATCCTCCAGCTCGTCCATCGTGATCGGCGTCGGGATGATCCCTTTGCCGGCGTTGTTGTGGATCTTCCCGGCGAGCTGCCGGTACTCTTCGGCCTGCTTGCTCTCGGGGTCGTACTCGAGCACGGTCATGCGGCGCAGCTCGGCGTGCTGCACGACGTTGTCGCGCGGCACGAAGTGGATGAGCGTGGTGCCGAGCTTCTTCGCCAGGGCGTCGGCCAGCTCCAGTTCCTTGTCGGTCTGACGCTCGTTGCAGATGAGACCGCCCAGGCGCACGCCGCCGGAGTTGGCGTACTTGAGAATGCCCTTCGAGATGTTGTTGGCCGCGTACATGGCCATCATCTCGCCCGACATCACGATGTAGATTTCCTGCGCCTTGTTCTCGCGGATGGGCATGGCGAAGCCGCCGCACACCACGTCGCCGAGCACGTCGTAGGAAACGTAGTCGACACCTTCATAGGCGCCGTTTTCCTCGAGGAAGTTGATCGAGGTGATGACGCCACGGCCGGCGCAACCCACGCCGGGCTCCGGTCCGCCGGATTCCACGCAGCGGATATCGCGGTAGCCGACCTTGAGCACGTCCTCGAGTTCGAGGTCCTCGACACTGCCTGCTTCCGCTGCGAGCGAAAGCACGGTGTCCTGCGCCTTGGCGTGGAGGATGAGACGGGTGGAGTCCGCCTTGGGATCGCAGCCGACGATGAGGATCTTCTGGCCCATCTCGGCGAGGGCCGCGAGGGTGTTCTGCGAGGTGGTCGACTTGCCGATGCCACCCTTGCCGTAGAAGGCGATCTGCCTGAGTCCGGACATCTGAATATCTCCTTAAAACATTCGTTGAGCTGAGGTGCACCATGCACCCGCCAGTTGCCATGCCACCGGTCTGCAGCAACTAGTGCCCTTTATAGGTCTTCGTCTTAAGTCACTCGTCGGACCAACACGTCCGGTGCGAGCCCCTT
>JAEUOZ010000020.1 GCA_016790225.1 Rubrivivax sp. | reverse complement strand
CACGACGATGGTGTAGTCCATCGCGCCGTTTTGCTCCAGCGCGCGCACCACGTTCTTGATCGACGACGCCTTCTGGCCGATGGCGACGTAGACGCAGGTCATGTTCTGACCCTTCTGGTTGATGATCGTGTCGATCGCCACTGCGGTCTTGCCGGTCTGGCGGTCGCCGATGATCAGCTCGCGCTGGCCACGGCCGATGGGCACCATGGAGTCGATGGACTTCAGGCCCGTCTGCACCGGCTGGCTCACCGACTGGCGCGCGATCACGCCCGGAGCGACCTTCTCGATCACGTCCGTCATCTTGGCGTTGATCGGGCCCTTGCCGTCGATGGGCTGGCCCAGCGCATTGACCACGCGACCGATCAGTTCCGGGCCGACCGGCACTTCCAGGATGCGGCCCGTGCACTTGACCGTGTCGCCCTCGGAAATGTGCTCGTACTCACCCAGAATCACCGCGCCAACGGAATCGCGCTCCAGGTTCAGGGCCAGGCCGTACGTGGCTTGACCGCTCTTGGTCGCCGGGAACTCCAGCATTTCGCCGGCCATCACGTCCGACAGGCCGTGGATGCGGCAGATGCCGTCCGTCACCGAGACGACCGTGCCCTGGTTCTTGATGTCCGCGGTGGCCTGCAGGCCTTCGATGCGGCTCTTGATCAGCTCGGAAATTTCTGCGGGATTGAGTTGCATGCTGTACTCCAGTGAGCGCCTATAACGTCAATCGTTATGCGCTGAAATTCGTTCAAGCGGTCAGGGCTGCCTTCATCTGCTGCAGGCGCGCGGCGACCGAGGTGTCCATCACCTCGTCGCCCACGACGACGCGGATGCCGCCGATCAGTTCGGGCTTCACCACCACCGTGGCATTGAGCTTTCGGGCAAAACGGCGTTCGATCGTGCTCACCACGTCCGACAGCTGCTCCGGCGCGATCGGGAACGCGCTCTCGATCGTGGCATCCGACACGCCGCTCTGCTTGTTCACCAGGGCCTGGAACTGCGCGGAGATCTCGGGCAGCGCGGCCAGGCGTCCGTTGTCGAGCAGCGTGCGCAGGAAGTTTTGCGCACCCTGGCCCAGCACCACGCCTTTGCGGCCCAACACATCGCTCACGACGTTGAAGACCGTCTCCGAAGTGACCTTGGGGTTGTCGGCGAACTGCTGCAGCGCAGGATCGGCGGCCACGCCGGCCATGGCACCGATCTCGTTCATCAGCGCGGACGCATTCGGGCCGCCCGACTGGAAGAGCGCTTCCGCGTAGGGCCGTGCGATGGTGGCGATTTCAGCCATGCGTGCCTCTTGCGATCACAGCTCGGTCTTCAGGCGCGACAACAGATCGGCGTGCACGCCGGCGTTGACTTCGCGCTTGAGGATCGCTTCGGCGCCCTTGACGGCCAGCGCAGCCACCTGCTCGCGCAGCACCTCGCGCGCCTTGATGGACTCCTGATCGGCTTCGGCCTTGGCGGCGGCGATGATCTTCGCGGCTTCCTCGGCGGCGCGGCCCTTGGCCTCTTCGACCGTCTGCTGCGCCAGGCGCTCGGCGTCGGCCAGGCGCTTCTGCGCATCCGTGCGGGCGGCAGACAGCTGCTGCTCGACACGTTGATTGGCAGCCGCCAGATCCGCCTTCGCCTTGTCCGCTGCGGACAGGCCATCGGCAATCTTCCTGGCGCGCTCGTCCAGCGCCGCCACGATAGGCGGCCAGACAAATCGCATCGTGAACCAGACCAGGATCGCAAAGACGATCATCTGGACGATGAGGGTGGCATTGATGCTCACAGCTCGTACCTCGTCATGGGGGATCCCGAGCAGCCAGGCTCAGACCTGGCCGCTCACTTCAACCGTCAGCGAAATTACTTCGGCAGGTTGGCGATCTGGCCCAGGAACGGGTTGGCGGTGGCAAACCACAGCGCGATACCGGTGCCGATGATGAACGCCGCGTCGATCAGGCCGGCGAGCAGGAACATCTTGGTCTGCAGCTCGCCCATGAGCTCGGGCTGGCGGGCGGCCGACTCCAGGTACTTGCTGCCCATGATGCCGATGCCGATGCACGCGCCAATGGCACCCAGACCGATGATCAGGCCGGCGGCCAGGGCGACAAAGCTGATGACTTCCATTGCAAGCTCCTAGTGGAAAAGAAATTCTTCGGTTGAAGGAAAAAGGAAAACTCAGTGCGCGCGCGCCTCAGTGGGCGTCGTGTGCCTGACCGACATAGACCAGCGTGAGCATCATGAACACGAAGGCCTGAAGCGTGATGATCAGGATGTGGAAGATGGCCCACACCGTGCCGGCAATGACATGGCCGATGGCCAGGCCGATGCCGGTGGCGGTGAACGCAAACGCGCCACCCATCAACGCAATCAGCATGAAGATCAGTTCGCCGGCGTACATGTTGCCGAACAGCCGCATCCCGTGCGAGACGGTCTTGGCGATGAACTCGATCAGCTGCATCGCCAGGTTGAATGGGGCCAGGTACCACTTGGCGCCGAAGGGAGCCGAGAGCATCTCGTGCAACCAGCCACCCGCGCCCTTGATCTTGATGTTGTAGAAGAGGCACAACAGCAGCACGCTCAACGACAGACCCATGGTCACGGAGAGGTCGGCGGTCGGCACGACACGCATGTAGTCCTTCATGCCGAGCGCCGGGCCCACGGTGTGCCAGACCCAGGGCAGCAGATCGACCGGCAGCAGGTCCATCGCGTTCATCAGGAAGATCCAGATGAAGACGGTGAGGGCCAGCGGCGCCACGAGCTTGCGGCTCTGCGCGTTGTGCACGATGCCCTTGGCCTGCGTATCAACCATCTCGACCAGGAATTCGACGGCCGCCTGCAGACGGCCCGGCACGCCCGAGGTCACGGCCTTGGCCACACGCCACAGCAGGAAGCAGCCCACGATGCCCAGCACCGTGGAATAGAAGATCGAATCGAGATTGAAGGTCCAGAAGCCGCTGCCGGCCTGCAGGTGCTTCAGGTGATGAATGATGTACTCGCCGGCGGTGGGCGCGTGACCTTCAGCTGCAGCCATGTCGTAACGCTCGTCCTGGATCTTGTGAGTCGGGCCGGCCCAGCGGCCGACATCGACTTTTGAAACTCACCGACCGCGCCAGAGCAGCGCCAGCCAGTACACCTTGATGCACATCACCAACGCGGCCAACAGGGCGGGCCAACTGAGGTTCTGCACGAGTTTCGGAGCGAGCATCAGCATCACGACCGAAACAGCAATTTTCAACATTTCCCACAACATGAAGCTGACGGCACTGGTGCCGGCATTCATGCTGCTGAATCGGCTTGTCATGCCGCGCGCCATCAGCACGCCCGGCACCACGACCACGGCCGCGCCATAGAGCGCGGACATGGCCACCGACATTTCCCCCCACAACAGCCCCATCACTGCGGCCGCAGCCAGACCCACCATCACCTGAACAACGATCACGCGCCAGGGCGAGACCGTCGGCTGACCAGCAATGAGCGTCTGGGCCTCCTGCCGCGTCAACGCCTTGAAGGGCGGGAGACTGTCCTCACCTTCATCACGTGTCTGCGAATTCTGGCGGCTTGCGGATGAGAGCTTGCGCTCGACCGAAGTCATGTCGACGTGATGCTGACAAGGCAGCAGGAAGCAAAACCTGCGCATTATAGGCAGCGGAATTACCCTGATCCGCTGTCGCCCTTGCGCTCGCCCGAAGGCGGGAGCCGTGCGCCTGCGGACGGGCCCGTCGAGACTGCGGCGACAGGAGCGCCGGAACCTCTTGGTGCGGTCGCGCTCACAATGCGGATGATGAATCGCGTGTTGTCGATGGCCTGCCTGGGCCTGGGCCTCCTGCTGGCCGCGCTCTCGCTCCCTGCCGGGGCAGCGGGCGCCGTCGTGAAGACGGATCAGGCGCGCGCCGAACTCGTCGCGCTGGCGCCCGATGGCATCGGCCCCGGCAAGCCGTTGCGCCTGGGCCTGAAGATCGAGCACCAGAAGCACTGGCACACCTACTGGAAGAACCCCGGGGACTCGGGCCTGCCGACCACGCTGGCCTTCGAACTGCCGCCGGGCTTTGCGGTGGGCGAGATCGCCTGGCCCACGCCCAAGCCCCTGCCGGTCGGGCCACTGATGAACTTCGGCTACGAAGACACGCTGCTGCTGCCGGTGGACGTCACCGTGCCTCAGGGCTTCCAGGCCGACAGCCTGAGCATCCGCCTGCGGGCCGACTGGCTGATCTGCAAGGATGTCTGCATCCCCGAGGGCGGCGATTTCGAGCTCACGCTGCCGAGCCGGCAAGCCAACGCCGTGAACGCATCCCTGTTTGCGGCCAGCGATGCCGCCCTGCCGCGCGCCCTGGCCGGCCTGCAGGGCCGCGCAGAGGTCCGCGAGGGCGCCCTCTCCGTTCAGGTCGAGGGTTTGCCGGCTTCCTGGGCCGGCAAGCCGCTGGCCTTCCTGCCGGAGCTGGCAGGCGTGATCGACAACGCCGCGAAGCCACGCGCCCGCTGGGAGGCAGGGGCCTGGCAGGCGCAGGTTCCGCTCTCGCCGCAGCGCAGCGAAAGCCCGCAGCAGATGCAGGTCGTGCTGGTGACGGGCGGCGAAGCGGCCGGGTTGCGCGTCCCGCTCACCATCGCCGGCCCCTGGCCCGCCCTCGGTGCGACGGCTGGGGTGGCTGCCGTGGCCGCCGAGCCCGCCGGCAGACCGGCAGACCTTTCCGGCGAAGCCAGCGATCTGAGCGTCTGGGCGGCGCTGCTGCTGGCCTTTGTGGGTGGCGCGCTGCTCAACCTGATGCCCTGCGTATTCCCGGTGCTGTCGCTCAAGGTGATGGGCTTCGCCGCGCACGCCAACGACCGCCGCCAATTGCTGGGTGGCGGCCTCGCATACACGGCCGGTGTGGTGCTGAGCTTCCTGGCCCTGGCCAGCCTGCTGCTCGCGCTGCGCGCGGGCGGCGAGCATCTGGGCTGGGGCTTCCAGCTGCAGTCGGCCCCCTTCGTGGCGGCGCTGGCCGCCCTGTTCACGCTGATCGGCCTGAACCTCGCGGGCGTCTTCGAGGTCGGCTCGCTGCTGCCGAGCGCCGTGGCAAGCGCTCGCGCGCGTCACCCGATGGCCGATTCGGCCCTCACCGGTGTGCTGGCCGTTGCCGTCGCCTCGCCCTGCACCGCGCCCTTCATGGGCGCTTCGCTGGGTCTGGCCGCCACGCTGCCCGCCGCGCAGGCCTTGACGATCTTCGCGGCGCTGGGCCTGGGCATGGCCGCGCCCTATCTCCTGGCCAGCGCCTGGCCGGCGGCAGCCCGCGCCTTGCCGCGCCCGGGCGCCTGGATGGCGAGCTTCCGCAGCCTGATGGCCTTTCCGATGTTCGCCACCGTGGTCTGGCTGGTGTGGGTGCTCGGCCAGCAGGTGGGCATCGATGCTGCGGCAGCGCTGCTGGGGACCCTGGTCGCGCTGTCGTTCGCCGCCTGGGCGCTCGGCTCGCCTTCGCTGCGTGGCCGTGCGCGGGGCCTGCTGTCGGCCGTGGCGCTGCTGACGCTCGCGCTGGCGCTGGGCTGGGCGCTGCCGGGTCTGCGTGACGGCGCGGCCCAGGCCTCGACAGGCAGCCGAGCGGCCGAAGGCAGCGGCGCCGCCTGGGAACCCTGGTCACCGGAGCGCGTGCAGACCGCCCTGGCCCAAGGGCAGCCCGTCTTCGTGGACTTCACGGCGGCCTGGTGCGTGACCTGCCAGTTCAACAAGCGCACCACCTTGAGCGATGCCCAGGTGCTGGCCGACTTCCAGGCGCGGCGCGTGCTGCTGCTGCGCGCCGACTGGACGCGCCGCGATGCGGCGATCTCCGACGAACTGGCCCGGCTTCAGCGCAACGGCGTGCCGGTGTACGCGCTCTATACCCCTGGCGCAGCAAGCCCAAGGCTTCTGAGCGAGATTCTCTCGGTGCGCGAAGTGCGCGACGCCCTGGGGAACCTGCCATGAACATCAAATCGCTCGCTGCGGCGCTGCTGCTGGGTCTGGGTTCGGTCACCGCCTGGGCGGCCGCGGCCATCGGTCAACCCGCGCCGGCCTTCGTGGGCACCGACGCCACCGGCAAGGCCGTGTCGCTGGCCGATCTGCGCGGCAAGACCGTGGTGCTGGAGTGGGTCAATCCGGGATGCCCGTATGTGCGCAAGCACTACAACGTGAACAACATGCAGGCCACGCAGAAGGGCGCCGTCGATCGCGGCGTGGTCTGGCTCGCCATCAACTCGACCGCGAAGGACGCCAGCGACTATCTGACGCCCGAACGCATGAGCGCCTGGATGAAGGAACAGAAGGCCTCGGCCAGCGCCACCGTGATGGACACCGATGGCCGCATCGGCCGGGCCTTCGGCGCGCGCACCACGCCCCACATGTACGTGATCGATGCCCGGGGTCTGCTGGTCTACGCCGGCGCGATCGACAACAAGCCCACGCCCCGGTCTTCGGATGTCGCGGGCGCCACCAATTTCGTCAATCAGGCACTTGCCGAAGTGCTGGCCGGCAAGCCGGTGAGCACGCCGGCCACGCAGGCCTACGGCTGCTCGGTCAAGTACTCGGCCATGTGAGGCCGCAGGCGCCGGGATGGCGGCTGCACCTCAGTCCAGCCGGGCATAGGTCTGCGCGAGTTCCCGGCAGGCTGAGAGCGAGGCCGGCGCGTCGAATGCAGACCCCAGTTCCTCGGACAGCAGGTCCGCCACCTGAGGCGCCACCTCGCCCGCCAGTCGCGCATCCAGGAACAGCAAGCGGCTGCGCCTCGCCAGGACATCGGTGACCGAACGCGCCATCTCGTGGCGCACGGCAAAGCGGACCATGGCTTCGGTCAACCCGCCCTGCCCGCTCTCGGCGTCGCGCCAGATCCAGCGATCGGCACCGGGCAGCGCGCGCAGGCTGGCGGCCTCGCTGCCATAGAGATGCTCGCCGGGCGGATCGGCCAGCGGCCGCCCGGGCGCGGCGCCCAGCAGCGGCAGGTGTTCAGTGACCGACTGGGAGCGTGAGCTCAGCAGGCCACGCGACATGCAGCGCGACAGCACGTCTTCAGCCATCGCGCGGTAGGTGGTCCACTTGCCCCCGGTGACCGTGACGAGCCCCGAGCGCGAGACGCTGATGGTGTGTTCGCGCGAGATCGACTTCGTGTCGCCGCCGTCGTCGGCCGGGCGCACCAGCGGGCGCAGGCCCACCCACGCGGATCGCACATCGCCGCGCTGCGGCGCCCGGCGCAGGTAGCGCGCCGCCTCGCGCAGGATGAAGTCCACCTCGTGGCCGAAGGGCCGCGGCTCGGCGGTGATGTCCTCGCGCGGCGTGTCGGTGGTGCCGAGGATCGTCTTGCCCAGCCAGGGCACGGCAAAGAGCACGCGGCCGTCTTCGGTGCGCGGCACCATCAGCGCGTGGCCACCGGGCAGGAAGCTGCGGTCGACGACGAGGTGCACGCCCTGGCTGGGCGCCACCATCGGCTGCGGTGCGGGCTGGCCTTCGGCCCGATCGAGATTGCGCACCGCGTCGACCCAGACGCCCGTGGCGTTGACCACGCATCCTGCCTGCACCTCGAAGCGCTCCTGCGTCTCGGCGTCTTCCAGCTGCACGGCACGCAGCTGGCCCTTGTCCTGGCGCAGCCCCACGAGCCGAGCATGGTTGAGCACGCCGGCACCGCGCGCGGCCGCGGTGCGCGCCAGCAGCACGGCCAGGCGTGCGTCATCGAACTGCCCATCCCAGTAGCGAACGCCACCGCTCAGGCCCTCCGGGCGCGCTGCGGGCAGCAGCTCCAGCGTGCGGCTGGCGCTCAGCCATCGCGTGTCGCCGATGCCGCGCCGCCCGGCCAGGGTGTCGTAGACCTTCAGCCCCATGCCGTACCAGCCGGGTTCCCAGAGGTGGTAGCCGGGCACGATGAAGGGCAGGCGATGGGCCACATGCGGCGCATTGGCGAGCAGCGCCGCGCGCTCCTTCAGGGCCTCGCGCACCAGGGCGATATTGCCCTGCGCCAGGTAACGCACGCCCCCATGAACGAGCTTGGTGGCGCGCGAGCTGGTGCCCTGCGCAAAGTCACCCGCCTCGGCCAGCAGCACACTGAAGCCCCGTGTGGCCGCATCCAGCGCCACGCCCAGGCCGGTGGCACCGCCACCGATGACCAGCAGGTCGAAGCGCGCACCATCGCGCAGCCGCTTGAAGAGGGCCGCGCGCTCCGCCGGGCCGCAGGGTGGGCTGTTGGAGTCGGTGGGCATCGCAGCTTCGCGTCGGCCGGCTCAGGCCCGCGCCATGTTGACCGGCAGGCCGGCGACCGGCACGCGCACCTGCAGCACACTGCCGGCCCAGGGCTCGCGGGCGAGCTCTTCGGCGGGCCGCTTCTCGCGTGAGGTGGTGATGTAGAGCGTGCGCAGATCGGAGCCGCCAAAACACGGCATGGTCGGGCAGCGCACGGGCAGCTTCAGCTCGGCCACGGTCTGGCCTTGCGGATCGATGCGCAGCACCCGCGCACCCTCGAACATCGCGACCCAGTAGCAGCCTTCGACATCCACGGCAGCGCCATCGGGCCGGCCGCCATAGGCTTCCAGCGCCTGGCCTTCGGCCCGCGGCGCAAAGCTCGCAAACACTCGCTGGCGGCTGATCGACCCGCCGATGGGCTCGAAGTCGAAGGCGTAGACCGTGTGCGCCTTGGTGTCCGACCAGTACATCGTGCGGCCATCCGGGCTGAAGGCCAGGCCGTTGCTCACCGTGATGCCGTCGGCCATCTTCTTCAGCCCGAATCCGGCGTGCCGGTACAAGGCCGCCAGCGGGGGATCTCGGGGTTCGTAGATGGTGCCGACCCAGAATCGCCCCTGCGGATCGCACTTGCCGTCGTTGAATCGTTCGCTGCGCGGATCGTAGGGCGGCGGCGCGAGCTGATCGAGTTTCTGGGTGGACGGGTTGAAGCGGAACAGGCCGTCACGCAGCGCCAGGATCAGGTTGCCATCGGGCAGTGGCGCGCATGAGCAGGGCTCGGTGTCGAACTGCCACCAGGCATGCGCCATCGTGGCCGGCTGCGCGGCGTGCAGCACCTTGCCCGGGATGTCGCACCACCAGAGCCAGCCGCCCGATTCGGCCTGCCAGAACGGAGATTCGCCCAGCAGGCTCGCGCCCACGGGCAGCACGGAGATCTCGCCGAATTCCATCAGGACCCTCGATGGCACCACGGCGCGTCAGACGCGCGCGATCTCCAGCCGCATCCAGGCGTCCATGCGTTCGCCCTGGCGCAGTTCGCGCAGGCCATGGGCTTGCGGATTGGCCATGTGAATGGCGTTGCTGACATGGCTGACCGGCTCGACGCAGTAGTACGGCTTGTGCGGCGGGGTGTAGACGACCAGGTAGGGCAGCGAGGAGCTGAGCTTCAGGGACAGCTTCTCGTCGCGCAGCCGCGCAGCCCCCGTCCAACCTTCGAAACAATGGTCGAAGTCCAGGTGCGCAACATCGCCGTCGATTCCCGGTTGGCCCACGCGGCGGGTGGGCAGTTGCGTGGAGGGATCCGATTCCCAGCGGTCGCTCAGCTCGACATGCAGGCGGCTGCGCGAGCGCTTGGGAAAGTAAGGGTGCCAACCCAGGCCCACCGGCGCCGGCCGCGCATCGGTCTGCAGCAGCGACAGATGCAGCGTCAGCGATTCCGGCGTCAGCTCGAAGCGCTGCTCGGCACGAAAGGCAAACGGCCAGTCGGCGTCCCCGGGGTGCTCCAGCGTGAGCGTCGCAGCCGTGTCGCTGTGGGCGCCGACGGCCCACGGGCGCTGCCAGCCCACGCCGTGCACGGAATGCGGGCTGGTGTCGAAGTTGCGGCGGGTCGTGTAGTCCGTGCCGTGCCAGCGGAAGCGGCAGTAGCCCACGCGGTTGGAATAGGGCACCAGCGGGTAGCTGGCCGATGGCCTCACCGAGCTCATCGTGTCCGGCTCGGCGCTCAGCATCACCGGCAGATCGCCGCGCCACAGGCCGGCCAGGCAGCCCCCCAGATCCGGACGCAGCGCCAGGCGCAGCTCACCGCTGCGCAGTTCAAGGGAAGAAACGGTCATCGCGCCATCCTACCGCCGCGCGGCGGGTGCCCCGGCTGCGCAGCCCGCGGACTTACCCGCTGCAGGCCGTGCCCGGCTCGGGGCCCAGGCGGCAGCCTGCACTCACCAGCGCGAGACCCGTGCCGTCAGATCGGCCTTGAGGTAATGCGCGCCGGGCAGCGGATTGAAGTAGTAGGGCGGCACTTCCTCGAAGCCCAGCGTCGCATAGAGGCCGCGCGCGGCCTCCATGTCGTCCAGCGTATCCAGCAGCAGGGTCGAGTAACCCGCGCGCACCGCGTGATCGACCAGCGCCTGCGCGAGCTGGCGGCCCAGCCCGAAGCGTCGGAAGGCACGGCGCACAAACAGCCGCTTCATCTCGCAGGCGTCGGCGTAATCCACCTCCGGCAAGGGGCGCAGCGCGCCGCAGCCGGCCAGCGCGCCATCCACAAAGGCCAGCAGCAGCACGCCTTGCGGCAGGGCGTAATCGCCCGGCAGGGCAGCCAGTTCGGCATCGAAGTTCTGGAAGCACAGGTCCACGCCCAGCTGCGCCGCGTACTCGCGGAAGATCAGCCGCGCGTCGTCAAGCTGCGCCGGGGTCTGCGCCGGCAGCAGCTCGATGCGGGCCGAAGCGGGCATCAGGGGGCCAGGCTGGCCACCAGCACTGCCGCGGCCAGCGCGGCCAGGAAGAGCAGCATCGCACCGGCCCGGGTGACACGATCATCCCGCGCCTGCGGCGTGCCGGGCGGCAGCTGCTTGTCGCCCAGCAGCATCGGCTGCACCAGGTTCTGCTGCTTGCGCACGCGGTAGAAGATGATGGCGCCGATGTGCAGCAGCACCAGGGCCAGGATCAGCAGCTTGCCGGGGCCCTTGTGCCAACCGGTGGCCAGCTCGGCGAGCTCGGAGCTGACGAAGCGGTTCAGCGGACCGACGTTGGCGATCTCGTCGTCGGCCACCAGGCCGCAGGCCACCTGCAGCGCCAGCACGGCCAGCATGGCCAGCACCGAGAAGGCGCCCAGCGGGTTGTGGCCGACATCCAGATGCTCGTGATCGGCCGCCTGGCCGCGCAGGTAGCGCAGCACGGTCTGCGGCCCCCGGACAAAACTCGCAAAGCGCGACCACCGCCCGCCGACCAGGCCCCAGACGATGCGAAACAGCAGCAGCGCGAGCACCGCATAGCCCAGCCGGAAGTGCCAGATCATCGCGTTGCCGCCGATGTTGCCCGTGATCACGAGGCCGATCACGCAGGCTGCCAGCAGCCAGTGGAAGAGCCGCGTGGGCAGATCCCAGACGCGGATGCTCAGCAGCGCCTGGGCGGGTCGGGCCGGCGCCGCAGCAGCCGGTGAATCAGGTGAAGCAGACATACGCCAACGATAGCGCGACAGGCCGTGCTGCCCAAGCGGGCCATTCCCGACGGTCGCGCTCGGCCATGCGCACTGCCTACACTCAAGCACACGCCGTCAGCGGGCTCTGCGCCTTGCGCTGCGGCGTGCGTCGCTGCCGCACAGCGGCAATCAAGGTGCAAGAGGAGAGCAATCGATGAGGATTCACCGTGCATTCACCGCGCTGGCCCTGGCTGCAGGCGCGCTGACCGCGCTGCCGGCGGCAGCCCAGTTCGCCAAGCCCGAAGACGCCGTGAAGTACCGCAAGGGCGCCTACCAGGTGATGGCAGCGCACTTCGGGCGCATCGGCGCCATGGTGAACGGCCGCGTGCCGTTCGACGCCGCCGCCGCGCAAGCCAATGCCGACATCGTGGTGGTCATGTCACGCCTGCCGTTCACGGCCTTCATGGAAGGTACGGCCAGCTCCGAAAAGGGCGGCCCCAAGGCGAGTGTCTGGACCGAGCGCGCCAAGTTCGATGAAGGCGCAAAGAAGATGCAGGATGAAGTGGTCAAACTGCAGGCGGCCGCGCGCACCGGCAGCATGGACAACCTGCGCAGCGCCTTCGGCGCCGCCGCCGGCACCTGCAAGGCCTGCCACGACGACTACCGCAACTGAGCGCCAGGCCTCGGGCTCGGCAGGGGCGCTTCGGCGCCCTTTTTCCTGGCCGGTGCGCGCCGCCCGCAAGACCCTGGGTTTCTCAAGGCCTTGTCGACCCCACGGTGGCGCGCGCCCGCCACAGCCCTTCTGCGTCTGCTGAGCTCCACCAGCCCGTGGCGGACCATCCCCGGATAAGCGCCCCAAAGCCGGCCTTGAAACAAGCCGTATCCGGCCGGTGCGACAGAAGGTCGCTTGCTAGACTTTTTGTGTGAAAGATGTCGACGCCTACTTCACGCAGACCGTGGTCGGCGCACCGTTCTCGACGGTGCTGGGGACGCGCCTGCGCCCTGGGGGCGCTCGGGGCGCCGTGGCGCTCTCGGTCCAGCTGGATGCCGGTGCCGAGCGCCTGAGCGAAGCCTGGCAGGACAGCGTGCTGCTGCACGCCGACGCGATCGGCCCGCGGCCGCTGCCGCGGGGCTGGAGAGCCTGGCTCGAGCGGCACGCGCTGCTCGTCGCCGGCCTCGGTCTGGTCTGCCTGGGAACGAGCCTGATCTGGAATCTGGGGGCCAGGAGCCCATGAAGACCGGCCCGCAGGACGTGATGACGATCGACCCGGCCGCGATGAATGTGGTGAACCGGGTCTCCGCAGGCTCGCACCTGAACGGCCGCCTGCTCTTCGAAGGCGGTGTGCTGGTGCAGGGCGAGTTGAGCGGCCATGTCACCGTGCGCGGGCACCTCATCGTCTGGCACGGCGCCACCGTGCGCGGACGCCTGAACGTGCAGGGCGACATCTACGTCTTCGGTCATCTGGGCGATCAGCGCGCCCCGTCATCGCTGACCTCGGTCGAGTGCAGCGGCATGGTCTGCGTGGCACAGACCGGCAGTTCCAGCGCGGCCTTGATCGCGCGGCGCCTGCAACTGTACGAAGGCGCCGACGTGCGCGGGCCGTTCAAGACACTGCGACCGGGTGAAGCCGTGCCGGTCCTGATGGACGCGGTCGCCGTTCCGACCTGAGCAACCCCCGCGCAGGCGCCGCAGGGCGCGCGCCACCGACCAAGGCCACCATGTCACCGACCCTGGACGACAAGCCCAACGACCCCCTGAGCGAGGCGACTGCCGACGCGCTGGAAATCGGCATGGGCAAGACCCTGCCACCGCAGGCTGGCTTCGGGGTTCCCCTGCTGCGAACGCAGACACAGGGCCTCGCCGCCGCGCGCAGCCGCGGCCTGCCGCCCCCGAACTGCACCACGCTGGCCGAAGGGCTGCACTTCGTGGGCACGGCCCGCCTGTCCGGCGCCTGCAGCATCGCGGGTCACTTCGAAGGGCAGCTCAGCCAGCCGGCCGGGGCGCTGGCCTCGGTGGTCGTCACCGAGACCGGCAGCTTCAAGGGCGACATCACGGCCCACAAGATCTCGGTGATGGGCCGAACCGAAGGTCTGCTCGACGCCGGCAGCGGCGAGGTCTCGCTGCACGACAACGCGCAGGTCCAGGGCCGCGTGCGCTATGGCCGCATCGTGGTCAACGGCGCCGATCTGAATGCCACGCTGGAGCGTGTCGGCAGCACCCCGACCCGCAACTGACCCGGTCTGCATCATGAACACTGAACGCATCGCACGCCTGGTCCCGGTCGAGAAACTCAGCGCGATCAGCAGCCTGATCGCCGAGGGCGCGGTCTTCGAGGGCAACTTCCATACCGATCAGGATCAGGGCATCAAGATCGACGGCCAGCTCACCGGCAGCATCAGCTTTGCCACGGGCGGCACGCTGCATGTGGGCGCCACGGGAATCGTGGAGAGCGCGCGGCTGGAAGCCGACTACATCCTCATCGAAGGCAAGGTGATCGGCACCGTGATCGCGCACAAGGCGCTGGAGATCGCGGGCACGGCAACGCTGCTCGGGGACGCCGCCTACGATGAGCTGATCGACATGCACCCGCGGGCACGCGTTCGCGGCAAGCTGGAGTACCGCGGCGACATGGACGCGCGCTGAGCGCGCGAACGCTCAGCCCGCAGCAAAGCCCAGCACGACGCGCCGCGTGCGGGCGCTCTTCTTCTCGATCTTCGTCACCACCACGGCACCGATCTCGGCCGTGTTGCTGACGTGCGTGCCGCCGCAGGGCTGCAGGTCCACGCCTTCGATCTCCAGCACGCGCACCCGCCCCTGCCCGCGCGGTGGCTGAGCGCTCATGCTGCGCACCAGCTGCGGCTGGGCATCCAGCTCGGCCTCGCTGATCCAGCGGTGGCGCACCGGGTGTGCTTCGTCCACCAGGCGGCGGATGCCGGCCGTCAGCGCCTCCTTGTCCAGCGGCTCGGTCATGTGGAAGTCCAGGCGCGCATAGTCCGCGGTGATCGAGCAGCCATCCACCGGATGCGGCACCAGCGCGCACAGCAGGTGCGTCGCCGTGTGGAAGCGCCGGTGCGCCTGCCGCCGCGGCTCGTCGATCCGTACCGATACCGGCGTGCCCGGGGGGAGCCGCTGTGCGCCGGCCGGCTGCTGCAGCAGGTGCAGGATCTCGCCGGGCTGAGGCCCCTTGCGGGTATCGATGATCTCCAGCCGCGTGCCGTCGGCCAGCAGCAGCTCGCCCCGGTCGCCGGCCTGACCGCCACCCATCGGGTAGCAAACGGTCCTGTCCAGCAGCACGCCGCTGTCGTCATGCCGCAGCACGCTCGCCTCGCAGCGGGTGAGTGTGGCGTCTTCACGGAACAGTTCTTCGGTCATCGCATGTCAGGTGTTGAAGGGGTCGACGGCGTGGACAGCAGGACACGACCGCGCGGCGTGAGCAGCGCGGCCTGAATGCCGGGCGCCGGCAGGCAGCCCAGCCCGGGCAGCGGCAGGCAGGATCGCACGGACTCGGGCAAGGGGCCGATGGCCAGGCTGTGCAGCGCCAGGCCGCTGGGGCTCATGTGCTGCGTGGGGTGCCGCTCGCCCCACTGGATCAGCGTGGGCAGCGCCCCGCCGCCCTGGGGACGCCCATCGTCACGCACCGTGATCTGCCAGCGCAGCTCACCCTGCGGCGTGGCGCGGCTGGCGGGTGTCACCTGGCCGGGATCCCAGCCGGCGGCCTGCAGGCGGGCGACCCGTGAGGCCAGGTCTTCGCAGCGCAGCACCCAGTGAACCAGTTGCGGCGGCGCCTGCGGATCACGCTCGTCCAGGCCGAACCAGCGAGGCCGCCCCGGCGGCGGCAGCTGCGGGTCGATGGCGATGATCTCCAGGTAGGCCTGGGCACATCCGTCCCCCGCCAGCCGCAGCAGGCGGTTGTGCGTGCCCATGAAGGTGTGACGGCCGCCCGGGCCGGGCGTCACGCCCAGCACGCCTTCGCACCAGCGCACGCCCTGTTCCAGCGTGGCGGCGGCCACGACCAGGTGGTCCAGGGCGACGGTCTTGTCAGCGTCGGTCATCGGGATGTCTCCTGGCAGGCTGCCGGCAACGCTGCGGCTGTCGCACCCACCACGGGCGCGATCATGCCTGCGGTCCGCGGCTGTCCAGCTGCAGTTCGCCGCGGATGCACAGGCGCACATCGCCGCCGATCCAGATATCTGCGCCGTCGCGTTCGACATGCACGCGCCCGGCCCGCCCCAGTGCCGTGCCTTGTGCCGCCACATAGCGCGGCGGCGCCAGCGCTTCGCCGATCAACCACTGCGCCAGACCCGCCTGCAGGCTGCCCGTGACCGGGTCTTCGGGCACACCCATGGACGGCACGAAGGCCCGCACCTCGAAGGCCGGCTCGGCCAGGCCCGTGGGCGCCGCGACACCCAGCGCCAGCTCGCCCATCGCGGCCCAGTCCGGCTGCAGGGCCAGCACCTCCTCACGGCTGCGCATCAGCACGCCGATCCAGCGCGGGCCGTTGACCAGCCAGCGCAGGTCCAGCAGCTGGGGCGGACTCACGCGCAGCGCCACCGCGATCCGCTGGCCGGTGGCTTCGTCCACCGGGCCGCTTTCGCGCAGCGGTGGCGCCCTGAAGGCCAGCCGTTCGCCCTGGCGGCGGAGCGTCACGAGGCCGATGCCGCACTCCTGGATGATGCGCTCGGCCTCCCGCGGCCGGCCGCCGGCCGCGAGCCACGCAGCGCAGCTGCCCAGCGTGGGATGGCCGGCAAAGGGCAGTTCGCCGCCGGGGGTGAAGATGCGCACGCGGTAATCGGCCTGCGGATCGGCAGGCGGCATCAGGAAGGCGGTCTCCGACAGGTTCGTCCAGCGCGCCAGGCGCTGCAGCTGGGCGTCATCCAGGCCCTGGGCGTTGTGCACCACCGCCAGTGGATTGCCCATCAGCGCCTGTGCACTGAACACGTCGAGCTGATGGAAGAGATGGGTCGTCGGCATGTCTGACGTTCCAGTTGTGTCTGCGCCGGAGCCTCGGCCGTGGGCGCCTCAGCCTGGGGCCTGCTGTTGCTGCAGCGCTTCGGCGAGCACCCCGCCCAGCGCCTTCACGCCGGCCTCGATGCGCGGCGCGGGCACCGTCACGAAGCTCAGGCGCAGCGTCTGCGCGTGGCCGCCTTCAGCAAAGAAGGGCGATCCGGGCACATAGGCCACCCCGGCCTCCACGGCCCGCGGCAGCAAGGCCGTGGCGTCCAGCCCGGCCGGCAGCTCCAGCCAGAAGAACATGCCGCCGCCCGGCGGGCGCCAGCGGCAGCCCGGGGGCATGTGGGCCAGCAGCGCCGCTTGCATCGCATCGCGCTGCGTGCGGTAGCGATCGCGCACAGCCGGCAGGTGCTCGTTCAGGAAGCCGGTGCGCACCACCTCGTAGGCCACGCGCTGGTTGAAGCCCGGCGTGTGCAGATCGGCCGCCTGCTTGGCCTGCAGCAGCTTGGGGTACAGCGCCGCGGGTGCGACGACATAGCCCAGCCGCAGGCCGGGGGCCAGGATCTTGGAAAACGACCCCAGGTAGACCGCCGCGTCACCCGCCAGCGTGGCCAGCGCAGGCGGCGGCGGGGCGTCAAACCAGAGGTCGCCGTAGGGGTTGTCCTCGACCATCGGCAGGCCCTGCGCGAGCGCCTGCTGCACCAGCGCTTCGCGCCGCGCAGCCGGCATCAGGCGGCCGCTGGGATTCTGGAAGTTGGGCAGCAGATAGGCCAGGCGGGCGCCGCGCAGGCTGGCCATCGCCTCGGGCAAGGGGCCGTCATCGTCGCCGTGCATGGGCACGAATTGCGGCTCGTAGGGGGCAAAGGCCTGCAGTGCGCCCAGGTAGGTCGGCTGCTCGACCGCCACGCGCGAGCCGGGATCGATCAGCACCTTGCCGACCAGATCCAGGCCCTGCTGCGAGCCGGACGTGATCAGCACCTGCGAGACCGGCACACGCAGCCCGGACGCGGCGAGCTCGGCAACGATCCATTCGCGCAGCGGGCCGAAGCCTTCGCTGGTGGCGTACTGCAGCGCCTCGCGCGGCTGATCGCGCAATACGCGGGCCGAGGCTTCGGCCATGGCCTGCACCGGAAAGCCATCGGCCGACGGCAGCCCGCCGGCCAGCGAGATGATGCCCGGGCGTTCGGTCAGCTTGAGGATCTCCCGGATGGTGGACGGGTTCAGGCGCGCGGCGCGCTGCGCCAGCGTCCACGCGAAATCGGCAGCGGGCATCGCGGGTCTCCTCGGTGTCAGGAACGGGGCGCCGACAGCGGCATGCGCCGCCCGACGAAGACGATGGCCACCACGGCCACCGTGAACAGGAGCGTGGCGGCCTGCAGGGGCTCACCCAGCACCGGCACCGCCAGCATCAGGGCCAGGAACGGCTGCAGCAGCTGCACCTGGCTCACGCGCAGCACGCCACCCATCGCCAGACCCCGGTACCAGGCGAAGAAGCCCAGCCACATCGAAAAGACGCTGACATAGGCAAATCCGCTCCACGCGGCGGGGGACGCCGGCTGCGCGGGCCAGACCCACAAGGCCGCCGGCAGGGTGAGCGGCAGCGCCAGCACCAGCGCCCAGCAGATGGTGAATTCGGCGGAGATGCGCTGCGCGACCCGTGCCCCGGCCACATACGCCACCGCCGTGCTGGCCACGGCGGCCAGCAGGTAGGCATCGGCCAGCTGCAGCCGGCCCTTGCCTTGCCAGGCCGCAAAGCCCAGCACCAGGCCACATCCCGCCAGCGCACAGGCCCAGAAGCCCGCAGAGGCCCGCTGCCGCAGCCACCAGGCGCCCACCGCGGCGGTTGCCAGCGGCAGGATGCCGGTCACGACAGCGGCGTGCATCGCGGGCACCTCGCGCAGCGCCAGAGCCAGGAACAAGGGAAAGCCCAGCACCGTGCCCGCCGCGCTGACGGCCAGCGGCGCCCAGAGCTCGCGCGGCGGGCGAGGCGCGCGCGCCACCCACAGCCAGACCAGGCTCAGCCCACCGGCCACCGCCGCACGCCCGAAGGTGACGAAGGCCGGCGGGAGCTGGGGGTCGTCAACGCTGCCAACGGCCAGACGGGTCATCGGCAGCGTCATCGCGAAGAGGGTCACGCCCAGCAGCCCGAGCCACAGACCACGGGTTTCGGCCGTCGAGCTCACTGGATCAGCCTCCGCCCTGCGGGCTCCGGCATGAGCGCTTGGGAACGGCCCGGCGCTCTCACAAGGACAACATCCACAGCGCCGTGCCCACCAGCACGAGGGCCAGCGTGCGGTTGAACCACAGCAGCCGCTGGCCCCGCGCGAGCCAGCCTCGCAGCGCAGAGCCGGCCAGCGCGTAGCTCAGGTTGCTGGCCAGGCCGAAGGCCATCATCAGCGGCAGCACCTGCAGCAGACGCAGCGTCCAGTTGCTGTCCACGGTGACCCAGCCCGCGCTGATGAGCAGTGCATTCATCCAGGCCTTGATGTTGACGAACTGCAGCGCGATGCCCTGGCCAAATCCCACACGCGCAGGACCCTCGGCGCGCAGCAGACTGCGGCTGCCCGCCAGCCGCCAGGCCAGCCAGAGCATGTATCCGAGGCCCAGCGCCTGCAGACTGCGCCGCGCGGCCGGCCAGGCTTCCAGCAGGGCACCCAGGCCCAAGGCGCAGGCGGCCAGCAGCAGCCCCCAGCCCACCGGGACGCCCAGCACAAACGGCATGGCCGCACGCAGCCCGCCATTGGCGCCCAGCGCGGCCGACAGCGTGGTGTTGGGCCCCGGCGTGAAGGCCATCGCGGTGGCAAAGGCCAGCAGGGCGGTCAGTTCGGCGGGCGACATGTCGGCAGTCTAGTGGCCGGAGCCGACACACGGGCAGTACACTGAGCTGAACACATTGAAGATCTGTATTGGTCGTGACAGCAGCACACCCGACAGGGCGCGCCCGCGACAGCGCGGCGGCGCGGACCACGTCCGGCAGGCGGCGCCAGGCGCACGACAGGCCGTCGGCCCCCGCCGTCCACACCGGCTCTGAATCCGCGACGGCCGGCCCGTCGCAGGCCCTCACCCGCGGCGCCAGCCTGGGGCTGGCCGAGCAGCTCGCGCAGCGCGTGGCTGAATCGATCCGTCTGCGTGTGCTGCCACCCGGGGCGCGGCTGCCCTCGGTGCGTGTGGCCGCCCAACGGCACGGCGTGAGCCCTGCCACCGTGGTCTCGGCCTACGACCGGCTGCAGGCCCAGGGCCATATCGAGGCGCGCGCGCAGCGCGGCTTCTTCGTCCGCGAGCCGCGGCCGCCGGCGACCCCTGCGCGGCACGCGCCACCGGTACGCGAAGCGAGCGGCGCACCGGTTGACGCCGCCGCGCTGCTGCGTGGCATGTTTGCGCACCCGCAGTCCCCGCTGTCCCCGGGGATCGGCATGCTGCCGCAGGCCTGGCTGGATGCCCCTCTGCTGCAGCGCGCGCTGCGTCAGTGCAGCGGCCCGCAGCAAGCGGCTGGCTGGCTGGGCTACGGCGAACCGGCCGGTGACCCTACGCTGCGCGCCGCGCTGGCGCGGCGCCTGGCGGATCTGGGGGTCGGTTGCAGCAGCAGCCAGATCATCACCACGGTCGGCGCAACGCATGCGCTGGACATCATCGCGCGCACGCTGCTGCAGCCGGGCGATGCCGTGCTGGTCGACGAGCCCGGATGGGCAATCGAGTTTGCGCGTCTGCAGCGGCTCGGCCTGCGCCTGCTGCCCGTCCCGCGGGGCGAGCAGGGGCCGGATCTGGGCGTGATGGAAAGCCTGTGCCGCGCGCACCGGCCACGCGCCTACGTCACCGTTTCCGTACTCCACAACCCGACCGGCGGCTCGCTGAGCGCAGCGGCGGCGCACCGCGTCCTTCAACTGGCGCAGGAGCACGACCTGACGCTGGTCGAGGACGACAGCTACGCCTGGCTGGCGCCGCCGCATGCGCTGCGCCTGTCTGCGCTGGACGGGCTGCAGCGCAGCATCCTGGTCTCGGGCTTCTCCAAGATCCTCACGCCGCAGTGGCGCATCGGCTTCATGGCGGCGCCCCCGGCACTGGTCGAGCGCCTGACCGATACCAAACTGCTGAGCAGCCTCACCAGCCCGGCGCTGCTCGAACAGGCCGTGGCCTGGTGTCTCGATCAAGGCCTGCTGCGGCGCCATGCCGAGCGTGTGATCGAGCGGCTGGACGCCGCGCGCGTGCGCTCGGTCCGCCAGGCCGAAGCGGCGGGCTGCCGTTTCGTCACACCGCCGCGGGGCCTCTTCGGCTGGGTAGAGGCGGGCGTGGACACCGACCGCCTGGCGCTCGCGATGCATGAACAAGGCTGGCTGCTGGCGCCGGGTTCGCTCTTCCTGGCGCAGCGGCGCCCCAGCAGCCTCATGCGCCTGAACTTCGCCAGCACGCTGGATGATCGTTTCTGGCGCCTGTTTGCGGGGATGCGCGCCACTCTGTAGCGGCCGATCATGCGCCGGTCATCTTTTGCTGGCTGGCTGATCGCCAGACCGCACACCGGTTCGCATGTTCGAGTCCACGCTGTCCGTCGCTGGCCCACGTCCCCACCGCCGCTTGACCGCTGACGGTGCCGCGGCTTCGCTGCAAGGCCTGCCGTCTTCGTCCTCGGCGGGTCTGAGCATGGCCTCGCCCTTGGCCACGCTGACACCCTCGCTGGCGGATGACCTGCGCCGCTTCGAGCGCAATGGCATGCAGACCGAGCTCATCGAAGTGCTGGCCGCCAGCATGCGCCATGGGCGCAACCTGCTGGTCTCGCTCGAGTACGGCAACCACGCGCTGGAGCTGACGCTCTACCCCAGCCACCGGCTGATGCATTGCCCCTTGCCGCTGCAGCGGCTCCTGAGCCTGCAGCTCAGCGATCTCTTCGTGCAGAGCGTCACGCTGGCGCCCCGCCGCCTGCCCGTGCTGACGCGCCTGCCGTCGGCCGAGCAGGCGCTGTATGGCTCGATGGCGCCGCTGGGCTGGGAACTGGCGCTGCGCGGCGCGCGCTGCGAGCTGCTGCCGGAGATCCCTTCGCAAGCGGCCTTCCGCATTCCGCCCGGCGTCACGGTTCAGGGGGTCGATCTGCACGGCACGATGGCCGCCGCCATCCACCGCCTGCGCCGCGAAGCCACCAACCTGAAGGAAATGTCGGCCTGGGCCGGCTTTGACCGCGAGCGCGCGATGCGGCTGCTCAACGGCCTGTACCTGCAGTCGGCCCTCATGGCCACCCGCGCGCACCCGGCTGCCTGCAGCGACGTCTTCAACTGAAACCGCCGTGTCGGCGCGGGCGGCCTTCCAGGCAGGCTGCCGCCCTCAGCCGGCACGCGCCGACAGCGCCTCCCAGCGCTCCAGCGCCATCATCAGTTCTTCTTCGATCGCCGACCAGCGTGCCTGCAGGGCCACGGCCTGCTGCGGTTCGCTGCGGTAGAGATCGGCGGCTGCCAGGCGTTCGCCCAGGCTCTTCTGCTCGGCCTCCAGCGCCTCGATGCGCTGCGGCAGTTCCTGCAGCTCGCGCGTTTCGCGGTAGCTGAGCTTCTGGCGCGGTGGCGCGGCGCTGCGTGCGGCCGCAGCAAGGCTGTCCTGGGCAATTGGGGTCGGGATCGGGGTCGGGGTCGGTGCCGAAGGCGCCGCCAAGGCCGGCGCCTGCACCCGTTGGCGTTCGCGCTGGACGCGCCAGTCCTCGAAGCCGCCTTCGTACTCACGCCACAGGCCGGGCCGACCACCGAAGGCCGGATCGCCCTCCCAGGCAATGGTGCTGGTCACCACGTTGTCGAGAAAGCGGCGGTCGTGCGAAACCAGCAGCAGCGTGCCGGTGTAGGCCTGCAGCAGCTCTTCCAGCAGTTCCAGCGTCTCCAGATCCAGATCGTTGGTCGGCTCGTCCAGCACCAGCACATTGGCGGGCAGCGCGAACAGGCGCGCCAGCAGCAGCCGGTTGCGCTCGCCGCCGGACAGCGTGCGCACCGGGGCGTTGGCGCGCTGCGGCGCGAAGAGAAAGTCGCCCAGATAGCTCATCACGTGCTTGCGCTGCCCGCCGATTTCCACCCATTCGCTGCCCGGGCTGATGGTGTCGGCCAGCGTCGCCTGCAGATCGAGCGTCTGGCGCATCTGATCGAAGTAGGCCACCTGCAGCCGCGTGCCCTGGCGGACCTGCCCTTGCGTGGGCGGAAGTTCGCCCAGGATCAGCTTGAGCAGGGTCGTCTTGCCGGACCCGTTGGGGCCGATGAAGCCGACCTTGTCGCCGCGCAGCACGGTGGCGCTGAAGCCCTGCACCAGCGTGCGGCCCCCGCGCTGCATCTCGACATCCTTCAGCTCGGCCACGATGCGCCCGCCGGCCTGCCCGCTGTCCAGCTCCAGCCGGACCTGGCCCAGCTGCTCGCGCCGCGCCGCGCGCTGCTCGCGCAGGCGTTCCAGGCGCGCCACGCGGCCCACGCTGCGGGTTCGGCGCGCCTCCACGCCCTGGCGCACCCAGACTTCCTCTTGCGCCAGCAGCTTGTCGGCGCGCGCCGCCGCGGCTGCCTCGGCATCGCGCTCGCGCTCGCGCGCGGCCTCGAAGGCCGACAGGTTGCCCGGATAGCCGCGCAACTGGCCGCGATCGAGCTCGACGATGCGCGTGGCCACCGCGTCGATGAAGGCTCGGTCGTGCGAGATCACGACCAGCGTGCCGCGACGCGACGCGAGCAGCACCTGCAACCACTCGATGGCGTCGATGTCCAGGTGGTTGGTGGGCTCGTCCAGCAGCAGCAGCTCTGGCGAGGTGACCAGCGCGCGGGCCAGCGCGACGCGCTTGCGAAGGCCACCTGACAGCGTGTCGATGCGGGCTTCGGCAGGCAGGCTGAGGCGCTCGATCGTCTCGTGCACGCGTTGCTCCCAGGTCCAGCCGCCCAGCAGATCCAGCTGCGTGTGCAGCGCGTCCAGGTCCTCGTGCTCCGTGGGGTGCTCGTAGCGGGCGCGCAGGGCACGCGCCTCGGATACGCCATCGGCCACCGCGTCGAAGACCGTCGAAGCGGCCTCGAAGACCGGTTCCTGGGCCACCAGCACCCGCGCCAGCGCGCCTTGCACTTGCAGCAGACCGGCATCCAGCCGCTCCTCGCCCGCAAGAATCTTCATCAGTGAGGATTTGCCGGCCCCGTTGCGGCCGATGAGCGCGACGCGCTCTCCGGCCTCGATGGACAAGGCGGCACGATCCAGCAAGGGGACGTGACCGTAGGCGAGCTGGGCATCGCTGAGCGCAAGCAGGGACATCCGGACATTGTCGATGCTGTCGCCGCGCAAGGGACGGCGGCCCTGTCGCACGGATGGCGCTTGCGGAGCGGGGACTCACCTTCAGTGCACATGGCGCCCAAAGCTATACTTTCCGCCTCTGAGTCCACTTGGTCTGCGGGCCGCAAGGGCGGGTCGGATCTGCGCGCCCTTGCGGCCCGCGGCTTTCCCCGATGAACCCACATTCCCGCGCCTGGGCCGGCAGCCCCTTGCGCAACGCGATCGTCGCCCTGGCCTTCATGGTCTGCGGGTCGATTGCGCTGGCCCAGCAACCGGCGTTGGACAAGCAGATCGCCTCGCTGCTGGCAGAGCAGAAGTGGGGCGAAGCCTTGGCGCTGATCGACACCCAGCTCAAGACCCGACCCAACGACACCTCGCTGCTGATGAACCGCGGCGCGGTGCTCTCCAATCTGGACCGCAACGGGGACGCGCTGGCCACCTTCCAGAAGGTCGCCAGCATCAACCCGCAGCTGCCCGCGGTGCACAACAACATTGCCGTGATCCAGGCCGCGATGGGGCGCTACGAGGACGCCAAGGCTGCGCTGGAACGCGCGATCCGCATACAACCTGCCTATGCGACCGCCTATGAGAACCTGGGCGACCTTTATGCCCACATGGCGGGCGATGCCTACCGCAGGGCCCTGCAGATCGACAAGACGCTGAAGACGGCCAAGGCCAAGCTGGAGATGGCCACCGAGCTGACCTCGTTTGCTGCCGGTGCGCCGCCTGGTGCGTCTGCTGCGCCGCCCTCTGGTGCGTCCCCTGGTGCGGCGCCTGGTTCGCGACCCGCCGCCCTCGCCCCCGCCGATCCTGCGGTGGTCGCCGCCCCATCGCCGTCACCGCCCGCGCCGGCCCCCGCTGCTGCACCCGCGGCTGCTGCCCCCGCCGCAACGGCATCTGCCGCCGCCGCCGCCCGTGCCGCTGCAGCCAGCGAGGTGGAAGCAGCGCTGAAGGCCTGGGCCCGGGCCTGGTCTGCGCGCGATGTCGCGGCCTACACCGCGGCCTATGTGCCCGGCTTCAAGGGTCGTTCGGCGACTCACGAGGCCTGGCTGGCCGATCGCCGCGCCCGCCTGGAGGCTCGGTCACGCATTGCGGTGACGCTGACCGACATCCGCGTCACCGTCCTGGGCGATCGTGCAGACGCCCAGTTCCGTCAGGCCTACGAGTCCGACAGCGCGAGCACACGCTCGCGCAAGAAGCTGGTGCTGCAGCGGATCCAGGGCCAGTGGCTGATCCGCGAAGAATCGGGTCAGTGAGGCGGCCGGCCAGCGCGTTCGAGCCTCTGGCTTCGATCCTGGCGCGATTCGGCGCTGCGCAGCCGATCAGCCGTGCGCGGCGATCGCCGCCTCCAGCGCGTCGAGAAATTGCGCTGCGACATCGTGGCCGCTCTGGTGGGTGATTTCCTGAAAGCAGGTGGGGCTGGTGACGTTGATCTCGGTCAGGCAGTCACCGATGACATCCAGGCCGATCAGCAGCAGGCCCCGCGCGGCCAGCACCGGGCCGATCGCTTCGGCGATCTCACGGTCGCGCTCGGTCAGCGGGCGGGCAACCCCTTTTCCGCCGGCGGCCAGATTGCCCCGGATCTCGCTGCCTTGCGGGATGCGCGCCAGGCAGTGAGGCACAGGCCGGCCGCCGATCACCAGCACGCGCTTGTCGCCTTGCGTGATCTCGGGCAGGTAGCGCTGGACCATGACCGTCTGCGCGCCCTCGCGGTTGAGCGTTTCGCTGATGCTGCCCAGGTTCAGCCCGTCGGGGCCGACGCGAAAGATGCCCATGCCGCCCATGCCGTCCAGCGGCTTGAGGATGATGTCCCGGTGTTCGGCGTGGAAGGCGCGGATGTCGGCAGCATCCCGCGTCACGAGCGTGGGCGCCGTGAACTGGGGGAACTCCAGGATCGCCAGCTTTTCCGGATGGTCGCGCAGCGCGGCCGGGCGGTTGAAGACCTTGGCACCCTCGCGCTCGGCCTGGCCGAGCAGGTGCGTGGCATAGAAGTATTCGCTGTCGAAGGGCGGGTCCTTGCGCATGAGGACGGCATCGGCCTCGTGCAGCGCAAAGGCCGGCCAGGTGGCGCTGACGGTAAACCAGTCCGTGGCGTCACCCGTCAGGCGAATCTCGCGCACCTGGGCTGTCACACGCTCGCCGCGCCGCCAGCGCAGCTGGGCCGGCTCGCATGCCAGCAGCAGGTGGCCGCGCCGCGCCGCCTCGCGCATCATGGCGAAGGTCGAGTCCTTGACGGTCTTGAACGATTCCAGCGGGTCGGCAACAAACAGCAGCTTCACGGTCAGGCTCTCTTGCGATGGCTCGTGCCTGGGCCTCCGGGCCCGGCTCAACGGCGCCGGTACTGTTGCACAAGCCAGGCGATCGTGCCGGCGACCACGCCCCAGAACGCCGAGCCGATGCCCATCACGCTGATCCCGGACAAGGTGACGAGGAAGGTCAGGATCGCCGCATCGCGGTGCGCTTCCTCCTTCAAGGCCGCAGCCAGACCCCCGGCAATCGTGCCCAGCAGGGCCAGGCCTGCCACGGCCAGCACCAGCTCGCGCGGGAAGGCCAGCAGCAGTTCCACCACCGCGCCGCCGCACAGGCCCAGCCCGGCATAGAAGACCCCTGCGGCCACGGCCGCCTTCCAGCGCTGAGCGGGGTCTTCGCCCGCCTCGCGGCCCATGCAGATGGCGGCCGTGATGGCCGCAAGGTTGAACGCATAGCCTCCGAATGGCGCGAGCAGCACGGTGGCCAGGCCCGTGACGGCCACCGGCGGCGAGACCGGCGTGGCATAGCCCGCGGCGCGCTGGGCGGCCACGCCGGGCAGGTTCTGCGAGGCCATGGTGACGACAAACAGCGGCAGGGCCAGGCTGATGAAGGCTGACAGCGACCATTGCGGCGGGGTCCACACCGGCGAGGTCCAGCCCCAGTGCACCCCGGCCAGCGAGAGGCGGCCCTGGAACGCCGCCACCAGCACGCCTGCGAGCAGCACCGCGGGAATCGCAAAGCGCGGCCACCAGCGGCGCCCGGCCAGGAACACCGCCGCCATGGCCAGCACCAGCACGGGTGCCGTCTTCAGCGCGCCCACGGCATCCAGCCCGAACCTCGCCAGCACACCCGCCAGCAGGGCGGCCGCGATGGCCTGCGGGATGCGGTTCATGACGCGCTCGAAGGCGCGGGTCACTCCCGCCAGCGTGATCAGCAGGCCGCAGGCGACGAAGGCGCCGACGGCCTCTTCGGGCCGCAAGCCACTGGTGCCGGCGATCAGCGCGGCACCCGGGGTGGACCAGGCGGTGAGCACCGGCTGGCGGTACCACCAGGACAAGCCGATCGAGGTGGCCGCCATGCCCAGGCCCAGGGCCCAGATCCAGGACGCCGTCATGGCGGCATCGGCGCCCAGCGCCTGCGCGGCGGCAAACACCAGTGCCACGGAGCTGGTGAAGCCCACCAGCACGGCGACAAAACCTGAGACGACGGGCGGCAGCCAGCGTGCGCCAAAGCCGCCCGACACGGGGTGAGCAGGAGGAATGGAAGCGTCTTTCACCGTCTGCGGCAAAAGGGGGAGCCTATCAGGCGTGGCGCAAGCGCCTGACGCACCCGCTCTCGTGACCGGCCGTCTGCCTGGGCCGGCAACACCCTCAGACAGCCTCGTGCGCCTGAACCTGCGCAGCAGAAGGGCGAAGCCAGCGGCGGGAGGGCCGTGGCTGGCGGCGCCGCGGGCGGCTGCCGTTCAGCAGGCCTCAGATCTCCACCTTGGCCCCCAGCTCGACGATGCGATTGGCGGGCAGGTGAAGGAAGTCTGCCGCGGCGGCGGCGTTGCGGTGCATGCTGGCAAACAGCTTCTCGCGCCACATCGCCATGCCGCCGCCGAAGGTGGGGATGACGATGTCGCGGCTGAGGAAGTAGCTCGTATCCATCTCCGGCAGCGGGATGCCACGGCCCTGCAGCAGCTCCAGCGCCTGCGGTACATCGGGGTCGTTCTTGAAGCCGAAGTTGAGCGTCACCTGCCAGCAGTCGTGGCCCAGGGGCTGCAGCTCCAGGCGACGGCTCAGGCCGATCCAGGGCACTTCGTGGTGCCGCACGGTGACAAACAGGTTGTACGCATGCAGCACCTTGTTGTGCTTCAGGTTGTGCAGCAGCGCATTGGGCACGAGCCCGGGCTCGGCCGCCAGGAAGACCGCCGTGCCCTGCACGCGCGTCGGGGGCTCGATGAAGACCGCATCGAGAAAGCCCTTGAGCTCGAGCGCATCGTCCTGCAGCCGTCGCGCCATCAGCGCGCGCCCCTGCTTCCAGGTGATCATCAGCAGGAACATGCCGGCCCCGATGAGCAGCGGGAACCAGCCGCCGGACGGCAGCTTG
Source organism: Rubrivivax sp. (assembly GCA_016790225.1). The sequence goes on along the minus strand of JAEUOZ010000020.1, from coordinate 29,994 downwards.
AGCAGGTTGGACGCGAAGAAGGTGATGTCGATGACGAAGAAGCAGCCGGTCGCCGCCAGGCACAAACCCAGCGGGTAGCGCCAGCCGTAGCGGATGACGAAGAAGGTCATGAGCGTCGTGATGCTCATGTCCAGCGTCACGGCGATGCCGTAGGCCGCGGCGAGGCTGGAAGAGTCGCGGAACAGCGCGACCGCGAGCACGATGAAGACGAACAGCGACCAGTTGATGAAGGGCACGTAGATCTGCCCGGTGTCACGCACCGAGGTGTGCCGCACCACCATGCGCGGCAGGATGCCCAGCTGGATCGCCTGCTTGGTGACCGAGAACGAGGCCGTGATCAACGCCTGCGACGCGATCACCGTGGCGGCCGTCGCCAGAAAGACCAGCGGCAGTCGGGCCCAGGTCGGCGCCATGAGGTAGAACGGGTTCTCCACCGCCCGCGCGTCGCCCAGCAGCAAGGCGCCTTGCCCGAAATAGTTGATCACCAGCGCGGGCATCACCAGGCCGTACCAGGCGATGCGGATCGGCAGGCGGCCAAAGTGCCCCAGATCCGCATACAGCGCTTCACCGCCGGTCACGCACAGGACCACCGCACCCAGCCCGACAAAGGCCACCCAGGGCTGAGCGGCAAAGAAGTCCAGCGCGTAGCCGGGATGCATGGCCGCCAGCACGGCGGGATGGGCCAGGATGTGCGGCAGCCCGAGCAGCACCAGGACGACGAACCACACCACCGTGATCGGCCCGAAGGCGCGGCCGATGCCGCGGGTGCCGAAGCGCTGCACCGCAAACAGGACCGTCAGCACCAGCAAGGTCAGCGGGATGACCCAGCCGTGCAGGGCCGGCGCGGCCACTTCCAGGCCCTCGACCGCCGAGAGCACCGAAATGGCCGGCGTGATGACACCGTCCCCATAGAAGACGGCCGTGCCGAACAGGCCGATGACCATGAGCCAGCGCCGCAGGGTCGGGCGATCACTGACCGCGTTGGTCGCCAAGGCGAGCATCGCGATCAGGCCCCCTTCGCCGTTGTTGTCTGCTCGCAGGATGAGCAGCACGTACTTCAGCGAGACGATGACCGTCATCGTCCAGAAGATCAGCGAGAGGACGCCCAGGATGTTCTCTGGCGTGGCGGGAACGCGGCCGGCGTGAAACACCTCCTTGAGCGCGTACAGCGGGCTGGTGCCGATATCGCCGTAGACCACGCCCAGCGCGGCCAGCGTCAGAGCAGCCAGCGCCGCTGGAGAACGTGGAGCGTTCGAGGCAGTCAAGAAGGATGGGCGCGCCTCGTCACGAGGCCGGGCAGGATCCAGAGGCAATCAGCCATTGTCATCGGCTTGCTGCACTGCAGCAAGTGGGGCAGCACCTCTGGGCTGGCCCTCTTCCAACCACGCTCCTAGTCGTAGCTCTCCGCTTGCGGATCGGTGGCTTCCAGCTCGTAGGCCGCCGCCAGCATGGCCAGGCGGCCGATCACGCCGTACATGTAGAAGCGATTGGGGGCGCTGGCGCCCGGCTTTTCCCCGGGCTTGGGCAGCTGGGCAGCCTGGGAGAACGCCAAGGGCACAAAGCTGGATCCGGGTGCGTTGAGGCTTTCGTCGATGCCGCGCTCCGCATGCACGCGGTAGAAGCCGCCCACCACGTAGCGGTCGACCATGTAGACCACCGGCTCGGCCACCGCCTGGTTGACACGTTCGTAGGTGGGCACGCCTTCCTGGATCAGCATCTCGGTCACCTTGCGGCCGTCGCTGACGGCGCGCATGCGCCGCAGCGCAGGCCCTTGCAGATCATCCAGTTCCTTGGCATCACGCAGGCTGGCCAGCCCCAGGCCGCGCGTGCCGTTGTCGGCCTTCACGACCACGAAGGGACGCTCGTTGATGCCGTACTCCTTGTACTTGCGGCGCACCTTGGTGAGCATCGCATCCACGTGGCCCTTGACACCTTCCAGGCCCGCCGTCGTGTCGAGATCCACCTCCCCGCACTGGCCGAACATTGGGTTGATCAGCCAGGGGTCCATGCCCAGCAGCTTGGCAAACTTCTTGGCCACCTCCTCATAGCTGCGGAAGTGGTTCGACTTGCGGCGCTGGCCCCATCCCGCGTGAACCGGCGGCAGCAGATACTGCTCGTAGACATGGTCCAGCACCTTCGGGGTGCCTGCCGACAGATCGTTGTTCAGCAGGATGGTGCAGGGATCGAAGTCCTTCAGGCCGAGCCGGCCCCGGTGGCGCAGCAACGGCTCCAGCTTGATCTCCCCGCCTTCGGGCAGATCGAGCGTGATCGGCCCGTCGCTCATCTCGTCCAGCGTGCCGATGCGCACGTTCAGGCCCGCCTGGCTGAAGATCTGGATCAGGCGCTGCAGGCTGGTCAGGTAGAAGCTGTTGTCGATGTGGCGGTCAGCCACCAGCAGCAGGTTGCGCGCCTCGGGGCAGATCTTCTCGATCGCCGCCATGGCCGCCTGCACCGCCAGGGGCAGCATCTCCGGCGTGAGGTTGTCGAAGCCGCCCGGAAAGAGATCGGTATCGACGGGGGCGAGCTTGTAGCCGGCGTTGCGCAGATCGACCGCCGAATAGAACGGGGGCGTGTGCTCCATCCACTCCAGGCGGAACCAGCGCTCGATGGCGGGCATCGACTCGAGGATGCGCTGCTCGAGCTCGTTGATGGGGCCGGTCAGGGCCGTCGTGAGGTGCGGAACCATGGAGCTCGATGTGGGGATGCTGTGGGCGCATTCTAGGAAGGCGTGCGGAAAAAGGTGTCCGCACAAAGCCGCAGGGCTGCCGAAGCAGCCCTGCGCAGGAGCGAAGTCCCGCTTTCGAGGACTTCTCAGTCGGCCGCGAGGGCCGGCCGGATCAACGGTGGTAGGCCGTCTCGCCGTGCGAGGTGATGTCCAGACCTTCGCGCTCTTCTTCTTCCGACACGCGCAGACCGATGATCATGTCGACGAGCTTGAAGGCGACGAAGGCGACCACGGCCGAGATGACGATCGTGTAGAGCACGCCTTGCAGCTGCACCCACACCTGGCCGCCGATGCTGCCCCACTCGCCGCACTTGTTGGTGACGTAGTTGCAGATGCCGGTGCCGCCCAGGCTGGGCGCGGCGAACACGCCGGTCAGCAGGGCACCCAGGATGCCACCCACGCCGTGCACGCCGAACACATCCAGCGAATCATCGGCACCGAGCAGCTTCTTGAGGCCGTTCACGCCCCACAGGCAGATCACGCCAGCCAGCAGGCCGATCACCAGAGCACCACCCACGCCGACGAAGCCGCAGGCCGGAGTGATGGCGACGAGACCCGCCACCGCACCCGAGGCAGCACCCAGCATCGAGGCCTTGCCCTTCATCAGCGCTTCGCCAGCCGCCCAGGACAGCGTTGCCGCTGCCGTGGCCACCACCGTGTTGATGAAGGCGAGCGCCGCAACGCCGTTGGCTTCGAGGTTGGAGCCGGCGTTGAAGCCGAACCAGCCCACCCACAGCATCGAAGCGCCGACCATCGTCAGCGTCAGGCTGTGAGGCGCCATCGATTCCTTGCCGTAGCCCACGCGCTTGCCCAGCATGTAGGCACCCACCAGGCCCGCGACGGCGGCATTGATGTGCACCACCGTGCCGCCGGCGAAGTCCAGCGCGCCCTTGGCCCACATGAAGCCGGCGTTGGCTGTCACCGCCTCCAGCGTCTTCTCGTCGGTGATCGCGTCAGGGCCATCCCAGTACCACACCATGTGAGCGACCGGCAGGTAGCTGAAGGTGAACCACAGCACCGCGAAGAGCAGCACCGCAGAGAACTTGATGCGCTCTGCAAAGGCGCCCACGATCAGCGCCGTGGTGATGGCGGCAAACGTCCCCTGGAAGGCGATGAAGGTCAGTTCCGGGATGTAGACACCCTTGCTGAAGGTGGCCGCTATCGACTCTGGCGTCACGCCCTTCAGGAAGAGCTTGTCCAGCGTGCCGAAGAACGGATTGCCTGCCGTGAAGGCCAGCGAGTAGCCGTACACGACCCACAGCACCGAGATCAGCGAGAAGATCATGAAGACCTGCATCAGCACGGACAACATGTTCTTGCTGCGGACCAGGCCGCCGTAGAACAAGGCCAGGCCCGGGATCGTCATCAGGATGACGAGTGCCGTGGCGATGGTCATGAACGCGGTGTCGCCCTTGTTGGGCACGGGGGCTGCCGGGGCAGCCTCGGCAGGCGCTGCTGCCGCGGCGGCCGATGCAGCGGGCGCGGTGGCGGTGGCCGCCGCTGGTGCCGAGGCAGCGTCAGCCGCCTGGGCCAGCGCGACCTCGCCGAAGCCCAGGAGCGCGAGCCCCAGGGCGAGGGTTGCGAGAAGCTTTTTCATGGAATTGCTCTGGTCTTTTGCATGGTTGGACTGACGCAGGCCCGCTCAGAGGGCATCCTTGCCGGTCTCGCCGGTACGGATGCGAACCACCTGCTCAAGCGCCGAGACGAAGATCTTTCCGTCACCGATCTTGCCGGTGCGGGCCGAGGCTTCGATGGCCTCGATGACGCGATCCAGGAGCGCGTCATCGATGGCCGCCTCGATCTTGACCTTGGGCAGGAAGTCGACCACGTACTCAGCGCCGCGGTACAGCTCCGTGTGTCCCTTCTGGCGGCCGAAGCCTTTGACTTCGGTCACCGTGATGCCCTGAACGCCGATGGCGCTGAGGGCCTCACGCACTTCGTCCAGCTTGAAAGGCTTGACGATCGCGGTCACCATCTTCATGGGTGTTTCTCCTCCTGCTTGTGCAGGTGATCAGAAATTGACTTTGGCGCCCAGCACCAGACCGGCCTTGCCCAGATCCTTGGCACCCGGGCCGACGTAGGCGGCGGTATTGGTGTCGACGATGGTGGCGCTCAGCACGATGCCGTTGCCCACATCCTTGCTGACGGTCAGCGAGATGTCGGTGTAGGTGAACGCGCCGCTGTTCTTGACCGTCTGGCGGCCGACGTGCGGGGTCACGCTGAAGCCGGCGACGTCGAACGTCGCGTTGAGGTCCAGGTAGCCGCTGCCCTTGCTGTTGCCGAAGCCGAACAGGTTGGTCGTGCTGTGCGAGTACTTGGCGGTCACCGGGCCGAAGGTCAGGGCGCCGTAGAGCTCGGTCGTGTTGGCCGAGGGGTTGAGCTTGTTGCTCGGGTACTGATAGGTCAGGATGCCCACGTCGTAGGCGACGCCCTTGGCGATCTCGCCCTTGTAGCCGCCGTACAGATCGAGTTCGAGACCCGCGTCACCACCGGCATCCTTGATCCACTTGATGGTGGAGGCCCAGGCGCCCAGGTAGAAGCCCCCGGCCGAGAAGTCGATGCCGCCCTGGATCGCCGGCTGCAGGCGGGTCTGGGAAATGCCGCGGTAACGGTAGTCCGTGACGACGCTGGCGTTGAACGCGACATCGGCGTAGGCCAGGGACGGCAGCATCGCAGACGCGGTGAGGGCGAGGGCGGCAAGGACGGAACTCTTCTTCATCGATGACTCCAGACAGGATCAGGTTGAGATTTGACGGTCCCGTCTCGCAGCTTTTGTGCCACCACCGGTCGCACCGATATGGTGCGTGCTACTTTCGGGTGGTCACACACCGCCCAGGAGGTGGGCCCCAATCCGGGGCGCACCGTTGCGGTGCTTTCTGCGGCCTGCGCGCTCTTGAGAATGCCGGATCGGCCCGCCGGGGCCGCCTGCAAGAAGGGCTTGCCGTGAGCTTGGCCGTGCTGATGAGCCGATCGCTGGATGGATTCGAAGCGCCTGCCGTGCGCGTGGAAGTCCACCTGGCCAACGGGCTGCCGAGCTTCACGCTCGTGGGGCTGGCGGATACCGAGGTCAAGGAGTCTCGCGAGCGGGTGCGCGCCGCGCTCCAGCACAGCGGCTTCGATTTCCCGCACAACAAGCGGGTCACGGTCAACCTGGCGCCCGCCGATCTGCCCAAGGAATCCGGCCGCTTCGACCTGCCGATCGCGCTGGGGATCCTCGCCGCGGCAGGGCACCTGGACACCTCACGCCTGGCGCGCAGCGAGTTCGCGGGCGAGCTGTCGCTGGCGGGCGAACTCCGTCCGGTGCGCGGGGCGCTCGCGCTGGCTCTGGCCGTGCGGCGCGAGTGCGGGGCCACCCGGCAGCTGGTGCTGCCGCAGGAAAGCGCCCAGCTGGCGGCTCGCGTGTCGGGCGTGGATGTGCGCGGCGCAGGCCATCTGTCGGAGGTGGTGGCCGCCTTTCGCCCGCCGGCCCCGGATGAAGCCGCGCCCGAGCTGGAACGCCCGCCGCGGGAAGCGCCTGCGGCCACCCGCGCAGCACAGCCCGATCTGGCCGACGTCCGCGGCCAGCCCGGTGCCCGGCGCGCGCTGGAGATCGCCGCGGCCGGCGCGCACAGCCTGCTGCTGGTGGGACCGCCGGGCAGCGGCAAGTCGATGCTGGCCCAGCGGCTGCCCGGTCTGCTGCCGGCGATGAGCGACGACGAGGCCTTGGCCAGCGCGGCCCTGCAGGGCCTGGGCCGCAGCCCCGGTGCCATCACCGCCTTCGGCGTGCGGCCGCTGCGCGCCCCTCACCATTCCGCCAGCGCCGTGGCCCTGGTGGGCGGCGGCAGCCCACCCCGGCCCGGCGAGATCTCCCTGGCCCACGGTGGCGTGCTGTTCCTGGACGAACTGCCGGAGTTTCCGCGCGCCGCGCTGGAAGCCTTGCGCGAGCCGCTGGAGACAGGCCAGGTGACGATCTCGCGCGCGGGGCGGCAGGCCCAGTTTCCGGCCAGCTTCCAGCTCGTCGCCGCGATGAACCCCTGCCCCTGCGGCTGGCTCGGGGCCGCCGCCGTGCCCGGGCGGCTGTGCCGCTGCGCACCCGAGGCCATCGCACGCTACCAGGCGCGACTGTCAGGGCCGCTGCTGGACCGCATCGACCTGCTGGTGGAGGTGCCGGCGCAGGCCAGCACCGAGCTGCTGGCGGGCCCGCCGGGCGAATCCAGCGCTGCGGTCAGCGAACGCGTCGACGAGGCGCGCGCCTGGCAGCTGGCGCGCCAGGGTGGGCCGAACGCTCGGCTCGACGTGAGCGCCAACCTGGCCGGCGTGCGCGCCGAAGACACCGCGCTGCGCTTCCTGCAAGCGGCCGCCGATCGGCTGGGCTGGTCCGGCCGCGCCGTGCACCGCGTCTTGAAGGTCGCCCGCACGATCGCAGACCTGTCAGCCAGCCCGACCATCGCGGTCACGCACATCGCCGAGGCCGTGCAGTACCGTCGCGCGCTGGTGGCTTGAGCCCGCCGGGCGACCTCGAGCCCGAGGTCTGCATGCCATGCGCCTTCGGGCGCTGGCGTCGAAGCGACGGGAAACGTTCAGCTCCATCGAGTCGAGATCGACCGAAGGCGCGTGACGCGTGGTGCACCGGCGCCCGGGGTTCACACGCGTTGACAGCGCCTGCCTGGGTTTGCAGGATCGAGCCCCAACCCGGACCGACTGCGTCGGCGCATGGCCGCATGCCGGCACCGGAACCCTCCCGGAGAAGCTCATGCCCCCTCTCCCGCCAAGCTGCGAGCGCCGTCGATTCGTGCTGGCTGCGGCCTCGGCCGCGCTGGCGGCCTCCGGCCCTGCGCGGGCGGGGCCTGCCGGCAGCCAGTGGCAGCATGTGCCCGGTCAGGCCACCGACATCGGCGTGGGCGGCGGGGCTGACCCTGTCTGGGCGCTGGGTGTGGATGCGGTGCGTGGCGGGCGCGAGATCTTTCGTTTCGACGGCCGCGCGCAGCGCTGGGTGCAGCAGGAGGGCGGCGCCGTGGCCATCGACGTCAGCCCGGATGGAACGCCCTGGGTCGTGACCGATGCCGACCGCATCTACAAGCTCGAAGGCGGGCGCTGGCGCGAACTGCCGGGCCGCGCCAGGGACATCGGCATCGGCGCCAACGGCACGGTCTGGGTCATCGGCAACACGCCCGCCGACGGGGGCTTCAGCATCCACCGGCTGAAGGGCAACGACTGGGAACGCGTCCGCGGCGGGGCCGCTCGCATCGATGTGGATCGCCAGGGCAACGCCTGGGTGCTCAACACCGAGGGCGAGATCTTCCGCTGGAACAGCAAGGATTGGGACCGGCTGCCGGGCCGTGCTCGCGACATCGGCTGCGGCGCGGACGGTTCCGTCTGGGTCATCGGCCCTGATCAGGAACGCCGCGGCGGCCACGGCATCCACCGCTGGGATGAAGGCCGCTGGGTGAAGGTGGACGGCGCTGCAGAGTGGATCTCGGTCGGCCCGCAAGGGCTGCCCTGGGTGATCACCGCCGAGGGGCAGATCTACCGGCGCGTCTGAGCGCGGACGCTCAGGCCGTCACGGACGAGGCGGCGAACCGCTGGTGCGGGTGCGGCGTGGTGCCCGAAGCGTGGCGCCCGAAGCCGCTCCTGCGGCAGCGCCAGCGGGCATGCCGCCGGCGCCATCCGCCTCCAGGCGCGCCAGCGCGGCATCCAGCTGCGCGTGCAGGCGCACCACCAGCTCGTCGCCGAGCAGCTGGTTCACGCAACGCTGCGCCGCCTTCCACCGGAGCTGGGCTTCCGCCCGCTTCGCCCGGCCGGCAGCCGTGGCGATCACGGCGTGCGTCCGGGCGTCTTCGCCCGGCTGCAGCTCCACCCAGCCCGCGGCCATCAAGGGCCGCAGGTTGCGCGACAAGGTGGAGGCCTCCATGCGCAAGGCCGCCGCGAGATCGGCCGAGCGCAGCGGGCCCAGACGCACGACATGCGACAGCAGCGAGTACTGCGTGATCTTGAGCCCCGACTGCGCCAGCGCCTGATCGTAGACATGGCCGATGCGCCGCGTCAGCTGACGCAGCTTGAGGTTGGTGCAGCCCTGAGGATGCGAAGCGACGCAGGCGCCGACGTCGGCGCTGCGGGTGGTGGCCGTGGCGGCAGACGCCAAAGCCTGAGGCGCGGACGAGGTGGCGCGGTTCGCAGCGGCCGTTTTCGAGGGCATGCTATAAATGTAGCTGCAACTGTTGGATCTGCAACGGTTGAATCTGCAAGTGAGGCCGCTGCCGGCATCACGCGCGCCGACCGGAGCCTTCGATGACCCCGCAACCGCCACCCGCACCCTCAGGCTCGGCTCAGGCCCAGGTGCCGCCCGGGGCCGATCAGCGCGCGGCCTGGCTGGCCGAGGACCAGGCGGTCCGCGCCCGGCTGGCCAGCGGGGCCGGGCCGGGTGTCTCGCGCCCTGAGCAGCTCAAGGGACTCACAGGGCTGCAGCTGATGCAGGCTCTGATGGCGGGCGAATTGCCGTTTGCGTCGATCGCGCAGACGCTGGATTTCGTGCTGCTGCATGTGGAGCCGGGTCAGGCGATCTTTCAGGGCACGCCGAGCCGAGCGCATCTCAATCCCATGGGCACGGTGCACGGCGGCTGGTATGCCACGCTGCTGGACTCAGCGCTGGGCTGCGCGGTGCACACGATGATGCCCGCGGGGCGCGCCTACACGACGGCCGAGCTGAGCCTGAACATCGTGCGCGCCGCCTGGCCGGACCGCGAACCGCTGCGCGCCATCGGCCAGGTGCTGCATGCCGGGCGCCAGCTGGCCACGGCCGAAGGCCGCCTGGTCGATGCCCAGGGCCGCCTGTACGCACACGCCACCACCACCTGCCTCGTCTTCGAGACGCCCGACAGCGCTCGCGGCTGATCCTGAGCGTCAGCGGTTTCTTTGGTCCGCCGCGCGGCGCTCAGGCGCTGCGGCGACGTCGCGGCGTCTTCTGGCGTGGCGCGGCGGCAAGGTTCGCTTCTGCCAAGGCGCCGCCGTCCAGGGCAGGGGCGCCCACGGCGCTCACCGCGCCAACCGCCCCCATCGCCGCCACGTCACCGATCACCAGGACCGCAGGACTGGCCAGGCCGCCCTGTCGCAGGCCGTCCACCAGCGTGCCGAGCGTGCAGCGCAGCTCGCGCTGGCGCGGCGTGTGCGCCGCGCTGATCACAGCCGCCGGCTTGTGCGCCGGCAAGCCCGCCTGCAGCAGCTCGGCAACCAGGGTGTCGGCCCGCGTCACGCCCATGTAGATCACCAGGGTCAGGCCGCTGCGCGCCAAGGCTGCCCAATCGGGGCCGGCGCCTTCGCCCTCGCGGTCGTGGCGCGCATGGCCGGTGACCAGGGCCACGCCGGGCGCGTGGCGGCGATCCGTCACGGGAATGCCGATCGCCGCCGGGCCGGCGATGCCGGCCGTGAGACCGCTGATGACCTGCACCTCGATGCCGGCGGCGCGCAGGGCATCGCACTCTTCGCCGCCGCGGCCGAAGACAAACGGGTCGCCGCCCTTGATGCGCACGACGCGCTCGCCCTTCATGGCCTCGGCCACCATCAGCTTGTGGATGAAGGCCTGCGGCGTGGACAGGCAGCCACCGCGCTTGCCCACCGGCACGACGCGGGCGCTGCGCCGCAGGTAGCGCAGCACACCGGGATCGACCAGATCATCCACCAGGGCGACCGTGGCGCGGCGCAGCGCCTTGACGGCCTTGATGGTCAGCAGCTCCGGGTCACCCGGGCCGGCCCCCAGCAGGGTGACGCGGGGTCGCTCGGCAAGGGCAGTCTGATCAGGTATCGGGCGGTTCATGCTTCGGTCGGGGCGGCTGCCGGCAAGCCCGCAGCCGCGCTGAGCGGATGCGAGCGGATCAGTTCCTTCACGGCGGGCAGGCAGCTGCCGCACTGCGTGCCGCACTTCAGCTGCTGCTGCAAGATGCCCAGCCGATCAGCCGGCGTGCCCGCGCAGGTGTCCAGAGTGTCCAGGATCCTGGCCTGGCTGACATCATGACAGGCGCAGACCTGGGGGCTTCGCGGCGCCACCGGCCCGGGCGGCTGGCGCCCTGCGGCCAGCAGCGCGCGCCCGAAGGCCGCCGCCGGCGCACCGGCGCGCAGCAGCTCCAGCACCCATCCCTGGGCCGCCGCGTCGCCGGCCAGCAGAAAGCCCTGCAGCCGGCCCTGCGCATCCAGGCGCATGCTGCGGCTCTGCCCCGCCCGGGCATCGGCATAGCGCAGGACGCCGGGGCCGACCAGATCCAGCGCTTCGATCAGCGGCTGCAGCGTCGCGGCCAGCTCGGCCGGCGCCGGCGCCTGGGCGCGAGCGGCGCGGAACAGCAGGCCCAGCGGCTGAGGAAGGTCTTCTGCGGTTTCGCGCCCGAAGGGCACGCAGCTGGCAAAGGCGTGGGCGCCGAACTGCGCGCGCAGCGCCTGGTGCAGCAGCCAGGCCTGTTCAGCGGGCAGCCAGGCAGCCGCGACGATCTGCCACGGCAGCCCCGCGGGCTCCAGCCGGACCGCCGCGTGCTTGAGTTCAGGCTGCTTGGACTGAGGGCAGACGGCCTGCGGCATCAAGGTATTGACGCCGCCCCCGGAGATCCACTCGGGGCCCCAGTGCATGGCCACGAAGGCCTGCGCCGGCGCCACCGAGGCCTGCGCCTTGACGGGGAGGATCTGCTCGCCGCGACGCGACTGCACGCGTACCAGTTCGCCGTCCTGCCAGTGGCGACGCTGCAGTTCCTGCGGGTGCAACTCCAGCACCGGCTCGGCGCTGTGCTCGAACAGGCGGCCCAGCGTGCCGCTGCGGCTCATGCCATGCCATTGATCGCGCAGGCGGCCCGTGCTCAAGGAGACCGGATAGCGGGCATCGCGCGGCTCTGCCAGCGCACGCCAGGCGGGCGCCGCCAGTTGCGCGCGGCCATCCGGCGTGGCAAATCGCCCATCGGCGTAGAGCCGCGCCCGGCCTTGCAGCGCCCCTTCGGGGAAGGGCCACTGGGCCGGGGCCTCGTCCAGTTGCGCGTAGCTCAGGCCGGTGATGTCCAGGTCCCGCCCGCGGGTGCTCTCGCGATGCTCGTTCCAGACCGCCTCGGCGTCCGGGTAGGCAAACATCGAGGTGGCTTCGAGCCCGGCGCTGCGCCGCGAAGGCAGCCGCGCTTCCAGGCGGAGCGCCACCTCGGCTGCGATACGCCAGTCGTCGCGCGCTTCGCCCACCGGCGCCACGGCCCGGCGCACGCGGCTGATGCAGCGCTCGCTGTTCGTGACCGTGCCGCTCTTCTCGCCCCAGGTGGTGGCGGGCAGCAGGTAGTGGGCCAGCTCGGCCGTCGCCGTGCTGCGGTAGGCATCCTGCACGATGACCAGCTCGGCACGCTGCAGCGCCTGCCGCACACGCGCGGAGTGGGGCAGTGAATGCAGCGGGTTGGTGCAGGCGATCCACAGCGCCTTGACCTGGCCATCGGCCGCGGCTTCAAAGAGATCCACCGCCGTGCGGCCGGGCACCGAAGGCACTTCGCGCACGCCCCAGAGGGCCGCCACCTCGGCGCGGTGCGCGGGATTGCTCATGTCGCGGTGCGCACTCAGCAGATTGGCCAGTCCGCCCACTTCGCGTCCGCCCATGGCATTGGGCTGGCCCGTCAAGGAAAACGGCCCCGCGCCGGGCCGGCCGATCTGCCCTGTGAGCAGGTGCAGATTGATCAGCGTGCGGTTCTTGTCCGTGCCGCTGCTGCTCTGGTTGAGGCCCTGGCAGTACAAGGACAGTGTCGGCTGACGTGAGCCGTTTGTGCCGCTGCCGGAATGACCCGGGTCCGCGCCGTCCAGCCCCGCAAACCAGCGCGCCGCCTGCACCAGATCGGCCTCCCGGATGCCGCAGCTGCGCGCGGCCTGGGCGGGCGAGATCTCGCGCACGCGCTCACGCAGGGCATCCAGGCCGCTGACGTGGGCGGCCAGGAAGGCGCTGTCGACCAGGCCTTCCCAGAGCATCAGGTGCGCCATCGCGTGATGCAGCAGCACATCGGTGCCCGGCAGGATCTGCAGGTGCAGATCGGCATCGGCGGCGGTCTCCGTGCGGCGCGGATCCACCACGATCCAGCGCTGCGCGGGCTGCGCGCGGCGAGCCTCTTCCAGCCGGCGGTAGAGCACCGGGTGCGCCCAGGCCGTGTTGCTGCCGGTGATGAAGACGGTGCGCGCCAGGGCCAGATCCTCATAGCACGCGGGGGGCGCATCGGCGCCCAGGCTGGCCTTGTAGCCGGCCACGGCGCTGCTCATGCACAGGCGGGAATTCGTGTCGACGTTGTTGGTGCCAATCAGGCCCTTGCCGAGCTTGTTGAAGACGTAGTAGTCCTCGGTCAGCAGCTGGCCGGAAAGATACAGGCCCACCGCGTCGGGGCCGTCACGCTGGATGATCTGCGCCAGGCGATCGGCGATCTCGTCCTGCGCGGTGTCCCAGTCGATGCGCTGCAGTGGCGCGCCGGCGACGGCGCGCTTCATCGGGTGCAGCGCACGCACTTGCGGCTGCAGGTGCGCGGCAGCCGTCAGGTGCAGCGTGCTGCCCTTGGTGCACAGGCGGCCGAAGTTGGCGGGATGGTCGGGGTCGCCGCGCACGCCGGTGATCTGCGCGCCCTCGCTCTCGATGACGACGCCGCAGCCGACGCCGCAGTAGGGGCAGGTGGAGCGGGTTTGGGTCATGGCCCCGCCTTCAGCGTCATGTCATTCGCAACTTGTTTCGTGCGGAGGCCTCGCGGAGGCGATGTCATTGGGTGGAGGGCTACGCTCATGCCCGTCGCTCCTGCGCCGAGCGCTCGCCAGGCACAAACAGTCCACTGGACTGTTTCTGTACGGGCTCGCTCCTCCTTGTTACAGCCCAGGGGCTGTAACAATTCCCCCTTTACTTCGCTACACCCCCCACCCAATGCCAGCGTCTCGCCGGCGGGGCGGTGCACGCAGACTTCAGACCCGAAACGCTTCTCGATCGCGCGGCTTCTCGCTGTAGGCGCTCCGCAACCTCCCCGGAGCGAGGCCAATGGGGAAGGGGTGCAGCGAAGTAAAGGGGGAATGGCCGGGCGAAGCCCGGACAGGAGGACATGAGCGGAACCCCTTCCCCATTGGCCTCGCGATGCACGGGTGCTGGAGCGCATGGAGCCTCAGGCGCTCGATGACGCAACATGGAGTCGACAAGGCCCCGCCACCGGCGGCAGCAGATCCAGCGCGCGCGTGGCCAGCTCGTGGGCGTCCAGAAACACCTGCCCGTCTTGCACCCGAACCGCAAAGGCCGGCGTCTGCCCCTCGTCAGGCGCACGAGCCCGGCCATCCACGAACTGGATCGTCCAGTTGTGCAGCGGGCAGGCCACCGCATCGGCCAGCACGATCCCCTGGCTCAGCGGGCCGCCCTTGTGCGGGCAGCGGTCCAGCAGCGCATGCACCTGATCGTCAGCGGTGCGGAACAGCGCCACCGCCATGCCCTGCGGCCGGCTGACCCGGCGTGACCCCATCACCGGGATGTCGTCCACGCGGCACACCGCCACCCAGGCTGGAGCCATCGCATTCATGATTGCGCCTCCAGCGCCGCCGGCGCGGCCACCGCGTCGAACTGACGCACATCGACCTTGGCCTTGTCGAATTCGAACCAGGGATCCGGCTCGCCATCCAGGCTGAACTGCAGGCGCTCCCACAGCGCCTTGCGGCCGGCCTCATCGTCCAGGATCTTCTTCTTCACGTGATCCAGCCCCACGCGCCCGACGTAATGCACGGTGCGCTCCAGGTACCAGCCTTCCTCCCGGTACAGCTGCAGGAAGGCGCCGCTGAACTCCAGCACTTCCTGCGGTGTCTTCACCTTGCACAGGAACTGCGCCACCTCGGTCTTGATGCCGCCATTGCCAGCCACATACAACTCCCAACCCGAGTCGACGCCGATGACACCCACATCCTTGATGCCGGCTTCGGCACAGTTGCGCGGGCAGCCGCTGACCGCGAGCTTGACCTTGTGCGGCGCATACATGCGCCACAGCGCGCGCTCCAGATCCTTGCCCATCTGCGTGCTGTCCTGCGTGCCGAAGCGGCACCACTCGCTGCCCACGCAGGTCTTCACCGTCCGCAGCGCCTTGGCATAGGCATGGCCGCTGGGCATGCCGATCTCCTTCCAGACGGCCGGCAGGTCTTCCTTCTTCACGCCCAGCAGATCGATGCGCTGTCCGCCAGTGACCTTGACCGTGGGAATCTGGAACTTGTCCACCGCGTTGGCGATGCGTCGCAGCTCATCGGCGGTGGTCTCGCCGCCCCACATGCGCGGAATGACGCTGTAGCGGCCGTCCTTCTGGATGTTGGCGTGGCTGCGCTCGTTGATGAAGCGGCTCTGCGGGTCGTCGGCCACCTCCTTGGGCCAGGTGCTGAGCAGGTAGTAGTTGATCGCCGGGCGGCAGGTCGCGCAGCCGTTGGGCGTGCGCCAATCGAGCGCGGCCATCGTGTCGGCGACGCTCAACAGATGCTGCGCGCGGATCGCGTCGCGCACGGCCTGGTGGCCGAGCTCGGTGCAGCTGCACACGGCCTTGAGCTTGGGCGCTGCCGAGTAGTCGCCGCCGGCGGTGAACATCAACAGCTGCTCGACCAGGCCGGTGCACGAGCCGCAGCTGGCGCTGGCCTTGGTGTGCCGGCGCACCTCCTCGAGCGTGAACAGGCCCTTGTCCTTGATCGCCTTGCAGATGCTGCCTTTGGTCACGCCGTTGCAGCCGCACACCTCGTCGGTGTCGGCCATGGCAGCGGCCTTGTTGTGGCCCTGGTGGCCGACGTCGCCGATGTTCGATTCGCCGAACATCAGCTTGTCGCGGATGTCGGCGACCTTGCGGCCCTCGCGGATGAGCTTGAAATACCAGCTGCCGTCCACCGTGTCGCCGTACAGGCACGCGCCGATGAGCTTGTCGTCGCGCAGCACGAGCTTCTTGTAGACGCCGGCGTAGGGGTCGGAGAGCACGATCTCCTCGGTGCCCGCGTCCTCCGGGTGCCCGGAAGAGGCGCCCATGAAGTCGCCGGCCGAGAAGAGGTCGACCCCGGTCACCTTGAGCTTGGTGCTCACCTGGCTGCCGGCGTAGCGGCCGATGCCGAACTGCGCCAGGTGCGTCGCGCACACCTTGCCCTGCTCGAACAGCGGCGCCACCAGCCCGTAGGCGATGCCGCGGTGCGCCGCGCACTCGCCCACGGCATAGATGCGCGGGTCGGTCACCGTCTGCAGCGTGTCGGTGACGACGATGCCGCGCTGGCAGTGCAGCCCGGCGCCTTCGGCGAGCGCCGTGTTAGGGCGGATGCCGGCGGCCATCACCACCAGGTCGGCGGCGATCTCGCGCCCGTCCTTGAAGCGGACCGCGGCCACGCGGCCCTGGTCGCCGGCCACGAGTTCGGAGGTCTGCGCGCCGATCTCGAAGCGGATGCCGCGCTGCTCGAGCTCGGCCTGCAGCAGCTTGCCCGCCGTCTCGTCGAGCTGGCGCTCCATCAGCCAGGGCATGATGTGCACCACCGTCACCGCCATGCCGCGCTTGGCGAGACCGTTGGCGGCCTCGAGCCCGAGCAGGCCGCCGCCGATGACGACGGCGTGGCGGAACCGGCCTGCCGCCTCGATCATCGCCTCGGTGTCGGCGATGTCGCGGTAGCTGATGACGCCGGGCAGCTCCTTGCCCGGCACGGGCAGGATGAACGGGTTGCTGCCGGTGGCCAGGAGCAGGCGGTCGTAGGGTGCCTCGAGCACGCCGCCCTGCCCGCGAGCCAGATCCTCGGCGATCACGCGGCGCCGCAGGCGGTCGATGCGCGAGACCTTCACGCCGCGGTGCAGCGTGATGCCCTGCTCCTCGTACCACGCGAGCGGGTTGAGGATGATCTGGTCGACCGTCTGCTCGCCGGCGAGCACCGGCGAGAGCAGGATGCGGTTGTAGTTGGGGTGCGGCTCGGCGCCGAAGATGGTGATGTCGTAGAGGTCGGGCGCGATCTTCAGCAGTTCCTCGACCGCACGCACGCCGGCCATGCCGTTGCCGACGACGACGAGGCGCTGGCGCGCCACGACTTGCTCGTCGCGCTTCATGCGGCCACCTTCTCCACGTGCGCCTGCTTGCTGTACAGGAACTCGAGCACCGCCTCGCGCGTGCGCAGGTAGCCCGCGTCGTGCGCCATCTCGAGGCGGTTGCGCGGCTGCTCGCGCACAGGCGCCAGCGGCACCGCCAGCACCTCGCCGATCGTGGCGGCCGGGCCGTTGGTCATCATGACGATGCGGTCGGAGAGCAGCACCGCCTCGTCGACATCGTGCGTCACCATCATCACCGTGCTGCCAGTAGCGGCGACGATCTTCATCAGCTCGTCCTGCAGCCTGGCGCGCGTCAGCGCGTCGAGCGCGCCGAAGGGCTCGTCCATGAGCAGCATCTTCGGTTCCATCGCCAGCGCGCGCGCGATGCCCACGCGCTGGTTCATGCCGCCGGAGATCTCGCCCGGCAGCTTGTCCTTGGCGTGCGAGAGGCCGACGAGCTCGAGCGCGGCCAGCGACCGCTCGCGCAGCCGCGCCTTGCTCTCGCGCTCGCCGAACACGCGCTCCACCGCCAGGTGCACGTTGCCGGCGCACGAGAGCCACGGCAGCAGCGAGTGGTTCTGGAACACGACACCACGGTCGGGGCCGGGGCCCTTGAGCTCGCGGTCGTCGAGCAGCATGTGGCCGGCGGTCGGCGTGGTGAGCCCGGCCACCAGGTTGAGCAGCGTGCTCTTGCCGCACCCGCTGTGGCCGATGAGGGCCACGAACTCGCCGCGCTTCACGTCGAGATCGATGTCGCGCAGGGCCACGAACGGGCCGCGCTTGGTGGCGAAGGTCATGCCCACGCCGCTGATCTGGAGCATCGGTTTCATGAAGACCTCGGTCTCTCGATTCAGAAGGGCTTGGCCCGGTGGCCGCCGCGGAACCGGCTGTGCCGGGCCGCTGGCGGCGCCCCCTGGGGGGAGGCGCCGCAGGCGCTTCGGGGGGGTCTATGCATACTCGAAGCGGCGCGCCAGCGTCATGAGCGCCCACTCGAGCAGCAGCCCGACGATGCCGATGACGAAGATGGCGACGATGATGTGCGCGACGTTGAGGTTGTTCCACTCGTCCCACACCCAGAAGCCGATGCCGACGCCGCCGGTCAGCATCTCGGCCGCGACGATGACGAGCCACGCCGTGCCCACCGACAGGCGCACGCCGGTCAGCAGGTAGGGCATCACCGCCGGCAGCAGGATGCGCGTG
Source organism: Rubrivivax sp. (assembly GCA_016790225.1). The sequence goes on along the minus strand of JAEUOZ010000020.1, from coordinate 12,064 downwards.
GCGATGCGCCACTCGCTGAGGTTGAGCACGCGCGCCACGTTCAGGTAGTCCTGCGGCACCTTCTGCACGCCCACCGCGGTGTTGATGACCATTGGCCAGATCGAGCAGATGAAGATGGTCCAGATCGCCGCGGGGTTGGCCGCCTTGAAGACCAGCAGGCCGATCGGCAGCCAGGCCAGCGGCGACACCGGCTTCAGGAGGCTGATGAGCGGCGCGAACATCGCGTTCAGCGTCGCGAATCGGCCGATGAGGAAGCCGAGCGGAATGCCCACCAGCGCGGCGAGCCCGAAGCCGAGGGCCACGCGCTGCAGCGAGTTCAGCACGTTCCAGCCGATCCCCACGTCGTTCGGCCCCTTGCGGTAGAAGGGGTCGGCGAAGAGCTTGACGGCGGCGTCGAAGGTGGCTGCCGGCGTGGGAAAGGAGCCGCCTTTCTGCGTCAGCAGCGCCCAGATGCCGACGAGCAGCGCAAGTCCTGCGATGGGCGCCATGACCTTGACGGTCAGCGCGCGCCAGTCGATGGGGTCGCGCGCGGCCATCGGCACGGGCGGCGCCTTCGCCAGGGGTGGCACCTTGCCGGGGGCCGCCCCGGCCGCCGACGCCGATTCCGCAACGGCGCCCGTCAAGGGCATCGGCGCGCTCGCGGCAACGCGCGCACCCGACTTGCGGTCACCAGCCGGCAACGCCGCCGCCGGCACGTGGAACACGGCACTCACCATGATGTCGCCCTCCCCTTGCGCTCAGGCCGCCGCAGCGACGCGGACCTTGAAGCCGTCGGCGTACTTCGCCGGCTCCTTGCCGTCCCAGACCACACCGTCGACGAGCTTGCTCGTGCGCAGGTCGCTCTTGGGCACGCTCACCTTCACCTGCGCTGCCGCCTGTTTGTAGAGCTCGGTCTGGTTGATGGCCTTCGCCACGCCGAGGTAGTCGGGGTGGTCCTTCACCAGCCCCCAACGCTTGTGCTGCGTCAGGAACCACATGCCGTCGGAGAGGTACGGATAGTTCACCGCCCCGTCGGCGAAGAACTTCATGTGGTTGGGGTCGTCCCAGGTCTCGCCCAGGCCGTTCTGGTAGCGGCCCAGGATGCGCTGGTTGATCGCATCGACGCTCGTGTTGACGTAGCTCTTCTCGGCGATGGTCTCGGCCATCTTGTTCTTGTTCTGCAGGCCGGCGTCGATCCAGCGGCTCGCCTCGAGCACCGCCATGATCACGGCGCGTGCGGTGTTGGGGTTCTTCTTCACGAACTCGGCCGTCGTGCCGAGCGCTTTCTCGGGGTGGTCGCGCCAGACCTCCTGCGTGGTGGTGGCGGTGATGCCGATGCCGTCGATGATGGCGCGATGGTTCCACGGTTCGCCGACGCAGAAGCCGTCCATGTTGCCCACGCGCATGTTGGCAACCATCTGCGGCGGCGGCACGGTGATCACCTTGGCGTCCTTCATCGGATTGATGCCGACACTGGCCAGCCAGTAGTACAGCCACATCGCGTGCGTGCCGGTCGGGAACGTCTGCGCGAAGGTGTACTCGCGCTTCTCGGCCGCCATCAGCTTGGCGAGGCTGGGGCCGTCGACAGCGCCCTTGTCGGCGAGCTTCTTCGACAGCGTGATGGCCTGCCCGTTGTGGTTCAGGTTCATCAGGATGGCCATGTCCTTCTTCGGCCCGCCCACGCCGAGGTGCACGCCGTAGACGAGACCCCACAGCACGTGCGCCATGTCGAGCTCGCCGTTGACGAGCTTGTCGCGCACGCCGGCCCAGCTCGCCTCCTTGGTGGGAATGATCTTGATGCCGTACCTCTCGTCGAACTTCAGCACCGAGGCCATCACCACGCTGGCGCAGTCGGTGAGGGGAATGAAGCCGATGCGCACTTCCTTCTTCTCGGGTGCGTCGGAGCCCGCGGCCCAGGCGCCGGCCGGCACGGCGGCGGCCGCGGCGCCGGCGGCCACCATGGCAGCCGAGCCCTTCTTGATGAATGTCCTGCGCTGCTCGCTCATCAGACCCTCGCTTCGGCCATCCCTGTGGCCGTTCAGGTTGAACGTCATGTCTGCACTCCCGAAAAGGAAAAAGAAAAAGGCGCCACGACCGCCGGCGCGAAACGACGAGGTTTCACGACGGAGCGATCGGGCGCCTTTGCCCAACTCGAACTGGATGCACCACGCACGCCCTTGTGCGGATGCCTGTCCCTCCTAATGCAGGAGCTGTGCCAGGGGGGCCTTACCTATGAAGGGCGATGTCCCTTGGCCCGCGCGACAGTCGTTTCGCACCAGCACAAGGCGGCATGCGCCTTCTCATGGTGCACCGCATCATCGGCGCGGCCGGAGCAGCTCGTGCGCCTCGTTGATGCGCTCGGCCACCTGCGCCAGCCGCTGGCCGCGGTCCATCGCCAGCCGCCGCATGTGGTGGTAGGCCTCCTCTTCGTTGAGGCCCGACTCGCGCATGAGCACGCCCTTGGCCCGTTCGATCAGTTTTCGCTCGGTGAGCTTGGCCTGCGCTTGCCCGAGCTGCTCGCGCAACGCACGGTCCTGCTCGAAGCGCGCGATGGCCACCTGCAGCACGGGCGCCAGGCGTTCGGGGTTCAGACCAGCGATGACGTAGGAGGCCACGCCCGCGGCCAGCGCCTTCTGCATCGGCTCCAGCGCCGGGTCTTCCGAGAACACCACCACCGGGCGCGGGTGCGTGGCCGACACGGTGGCCAGGTGCTCCAGCGTGTCGCGCGAAGGGGACTCGGCGTCGACGATCACCACGTCGGGCATCAGCGAACGCACGCAGTCGTGGATGGCGATGGCCGAGTCGAGCACGCCCACCACCACGTGACCCTGGCGCGTGAGTTCGTCACGGATGAGGCTGACGCGGTGCGCGCCGTCGTCGACGATGAGCACGCGCAGCGCGCCACCATCCCCCGGCGTTGCGCCGGGCGCGGGCAAGGGGGCGCCGGTCAAGGTCATGCCGGTCGGAGGCGCAACTTCCATGCCGCCAAGCCGTGCGGCGTTGCCTCACCCCCACGAACCCGCATCCGCTCTTCCGCCAATCCGCCCCTTTTCGAGATGACGACATTTCTTCCGCCTTGCGTGCGCGGTCTCATCGCTGTGCTGGCGGCCCTCGCTGCAAGCGCCACCCCGATGGCACAGGACCGCGGCCCCACTTCCGATCCCGGGCCAGCCTACCTGCCCTTCGTCGATGCCAGCGGCGTCGTGAGCCAGAACCTGCGCCGTTCGGCCGTCTTGAAGGCGCTCGGGCCGCCGCCGCAGCCCGACCCGAAGGTGCCGCTCCTGCGCTACCCGCACCTGGGCCTGAGCTTCGCGCTGCCGAACGAGGACACCGGCAACAAGGGCTGGGGCCGCGATCCGCCCGTGCTGTGGATGCAGGTGGCACCGCCGTCGCGCGCCCAGACGTTCGGCGGCCTGCAGATCGGCCAGCCGCAGACCCTGGCCTCCGAGATCCTGACGCGCGACTACAAGCTCACCGCGAGGGTGATGGGGCCGGGGCCCGGCACGGCGCCCGTCGCCATGCGCGTCACCGACCGCGACCAGCGCACGATGCGCGAACTCGAGGTGCGCTTCGAGGGCGGCGCCGTCAGCGGGCTCACCTTCGTCACGCACGATCCGGCGAAGTCTCGCGATGCGACGCGGCGCACGCTCTTCGAGATGCCGCCGCACCTGACCATCATCGCCATCGTCGCCGGACTGGCGGCGTTGGTCATGACCTTCATAGCCGACCGCGCAGGTGCACGGCGGCGATGGCGCATTCCCGGCGCCATCGCCGGGCCGCTGGGAGCGGCACTGCTCGTCGTCGGCCTCGCGGCCGTCGGACTGAGCTTCGGCGGGCTGCGCGAGGGCGATCCCTACGGCCGCATGGGGAACCTGATGGGCGTGATCTTCGGCATCGGCTTCGGCTTCCTGGGCATGGTCGTGATGGCGCAGTCGAGCTCGCGCCTGTTCGCGTGGCCCGCACGGGCGGTGCTGGCGCTCGCCATCATCGCCACCCTGCTCGGGCAGACCGGCTTGCTGGGGCGCTAGCGCCCCGCCCGGGCCTCAGGCGCGCGCGCGCGCCAGCGCCTGCTCGAGGTCCGCGATCAGGTCGTCCGCATGCTCGATGCCCACCGACAGCCGCAACAGGTCCGCCGGCGCCGGCGTGCCCGCGCCTTCGACGCTGGCACGGTGCTCGATGAGGCTCTCGGTCCCGCCGAGCGACGTGGCGCGCTTCCACAGCCGCACGTTCGCCGCGGTGGCGATGGCGGCGGCCTCGCCACCGTCGGCCCCGCCCCGCACCCGGATGCTCATCATGCCGCCGAAGCCGCCCTTCATCTGGCGCTTCGCGACCTCGTGCCCCACGAAGCCCGGCAGACCGGGATAGAGCACCTCCGCCACGTGCGGGTGGGCGGCGCTGAAATGCGCGGCGATGCGCTCGGCCGACTCGCAGGCCGCACGCACGCGCAGGTGCAGCGTGCGCAGCCCGCGCTGCAGCAGCCAGCTCTCGAACGAGCCGAGCGTGCCGCCGAGTTGCGCGCGCACCTTGCGCAGCGCCTGCCAGTAGGGGCCGTCTTCGCGCGTCACGAGCACGCCGGCGATGAGGTCGCTGTGGCCGTTGAGGTACTTGGTGGCCGCGTGCATGACGATGTCGGCGCCGAGCGCCAGCGGCTGCGTCAGCATCGGCGTGGCCACGGTGGAGTCCACGGCCAGCAGCGCGCCCGCGCCGTGCGCCGCGGCTGCCGCATCGGCGATGTCGGTCACCGTCCACAGCGGATTGGCCGGCGTTTCCACCCACACGAGCTTGGTGCGGCCGGGCCGCAGTGCCGCGCGCAGCGTGGCCGGGTCGGCCATGTCGATGAGCTCGACCTGCAGCCCCCACTGCGTGGCAAAGCCCATCAGCCAGTTGCGCAGCGACCAGTACATCACCTTTGGCGCAAGCACGTGGTCACCCGGTGCCAGCGCCTGGAAGCAGGCGGTGGCGGCGGCCATGCCGCTGGCGAAGAGCATCGCCTGGTGGCCGCCCTCGAGCGCGTTGATCACAGCCTCCGGCGCGTCGAAGGCCGGGTTGTCGGCGCGCGCATAGACGCGGCCCGAGCGGTACTGGTTGTCCGGGTCACGCAGGTAGGTGGTGGAGACGTGGATCGGCGGGATGATGGCGCGCGTGCGCTCGTCCACGTGGCCCAGCGCCTGGGCGGCGATGCTGTCGGGGTGTACGCGCTTGGGGTCCATCGGGATCCTCGGGGTGGTGGGGCGGCGGGTGGCAGGGGCACTCTACTGGATGAGTGCCCGCCGAGCCCGCGGCCCGCGACGAGGGCACCCGCGCGCCCCTGCGCATTGGGGGCCGCGCGGCGCCGGGCCCTCAAGCTGCGGCCTGCACCTGCGCCAGCATGTCGCGCAGCGCGGCGGCGGTGGCCTCGTCGGCCGGCAGCAGCGTCTCCACGGCCAACTCGGAGAGCGTCACGTCGCGCGGCGCGCCGAAGACCGTGAGCGTGGTCAGGAAGCGCAGGGTGCCGTGCGGCGTGTTCAGCGCCAGCGGCACGGCGAGGTCGGGCATGGGCGGGATGGGTTCGGGCCTCCCGTCCCCCGCACGGTCCCCCTCGCCCCCGTCACCCTGCCCGTCACACTCGCCGTCTCCGTCGTCCTCGCTGCCGCCATGGCGAGGCGCCGGCCAGGCGGCCATCCCGGGCGGGGGTGGCAGTGCCTGCAACTCCGCGTGCAGCTTCGCGAGCTCGTCGTCGTCGGTCGCCGCCACCTGCCGCGCAAGACGGTAGAGCACGTACTCCCGCCAGACCGGCAGGTTGTCGATCATCGGTGCCATGCCCTGCGGATGCAGCGACAGGCGCAACACGTTGATCGGAGGTTTCGCCAATGCCGGTGCCACCGCCGTCAAGAAGAGCGGTACCAGGCGGTTGTGCGCCACGAGGTTCCAGTGCCGGTCGACCGCGAGTGCCGGGCTCGGCTCGTGCGCGTCGAGCAGCCGCTGCAACGCCACGCGCGCGGGCGCCAACGCCGGGTCGGCCAGTGGCCGGTCGGCATAGAGAGGCGCGTAGCCGGCGGCCACGAGCAGCGCATTGCGCTCGCGCAGCGGCAGGTCGAGCCGCGTCGCCAGCCGCAGCACCATGGCGCGGCTCGGCTGCGCCTTGCCGGCCTCGAGCCAGCTCAGGTGCCGCGTCGAGACACCGGCATCGAGCGACAGCGCCATCTGGCTCAGGCCCCGGTGGCCGCGCCAGCGGCGCAGCAGCGTGCCGAAACCGGCGCGGCCGGCGGCCTGGTCCATCAGGGGGCGCCCATCATGCGGCGATCGCTCGGCGATCGACCGGCGATCGGTCTGCGATCGATCGGCGATCAGTCGGCGCTCGTTCAGCGCTGACTCGGCGGTCGCGGGCCGTCCATCGGCGATCCATCGGCCACCCTCAAGGGGCGTGCCGGCCGGCAGCCGCGGCGGCAAACGCCGGCAGCTTGTCCGCGACGCGCCGTCCCATCTCCTCGCCCAGCGCCTGCAGTCCGCTCATCGGGCGCACCATCACCTCGAACTCGCGGATCAGGCCCTGCTCGTCGAAACGAACGAGATCGATGCCCTTCAACTGCTTGCCGTGCACCTCGGCGCTGAACTCGAGCACCACCGACAGCCCGTCGTCGGTATGCAACGTGCGGTGGTAGGCGAAGTTCTCGAACACGCCAAGCACCGTGTTCAGGACGAACACCACCGCGTCACGGCCCGGGTAGGGCTTGTGCGCCATCGGCGAGCGGAAGACCGCATCGGCATGCACGATCGCCGGCAGGCCGGTGAGGTCGCGCGTGGCGATCATCGAATGCCATTGCTGCAGGCTCTGGGCGATGGCGGGGTGGCGCGTCGGCGTCATGGCTACTCCTCGCGATGAGGATGGAAGTATCGCGGCAGCGCCCTCAGAACACCGTGCCGTCGCTGTCGATGCGCAATGGCGGCAAGCCGCCTTCGCGCCGCTCGAGCGCGATCTCGCGGCCGGCGGCCCAGGTGCCGCCTTCGAGGATGCTGGCCAGCGGCAGCTCGGTGGCGCTGCGTCCGAGCAGCTCGCGCACCATCGGCGCCAGCTCGTCGAGCAGCGCCACGGTGAGCGCCCGCCACTCGACGATGGCTTCGTCGCCGGGCTTGAAGCGGCGCTCGACGAGGCGCGGGTCGCGCGGCACGATGACGCCGGCATCGAGCAGCAGGCCGCCGTTGCGGTACTCGGGCAGCCCGGTCAGCGCGTTGGCCTCGTCGCTCAGGTCGACGGCGAGGCCGGCCCAGGCGAGCGGCTCCAGAAGCGAATAGCTCAGCCACTGGCTGAGCTTGTGGAAGGGGACAACGCTGATCGTCACCGGATCCTCGCCACCCCCGCCGACGCCCGCGCCGGCAAACCGGTGCGCCCAGACGTCGCCGACGCCGCGGCCCATGACCGGCGTGCCCTGGGTGAAGACGCCGTCGGTGAGGGTCAGCACCTGCAGCAGCAAGTCCGCCGCAGTGACACGGCTTGCCGCGGTCGGGCCGCCGCCGGGTGCGGCGGCCGCACCCGCCAAGCCGGCGACGCCGCCCAGCCGGTCGTAGAGCTGGCCTGGCCGTTGCGGCCAAGGCGACGTGACCGGCGCGGCCGCGAGAACCTCACCCAGGCGGGCCAGCAGCTTGGCGCGGCCCTCGAGTCCGACCATCGGGTTGTCGACGCTGACCTGGAAGATCTCCGTCAGCGCGGCGCCATCCATTCGTGCCAGCACCGCTGCGTCGGCGCGCAGCGGGTCACCGGCGATGGTCGAGAAGCGGCCGTTCATGAAGGCGCGGAAGCTCGCCACGCCCAGGCCCTCGGAGCGCGTGTAGCGCCGTCCGTCGCTGTCGGTGTAGCGCCAGGCCGGGCCGGCCCCGGCGTCGAGCAGCACGCTCACCACCGTGAGGTCGATGCGCGCGCGCGCCGCGTCCGCGCTGCTGCGCCCGGCCAGCTGGGCCTCGAGCTCGGCGCGGCGGTCGACGCCGCCAGCCTCGAAGTGCCGCCAGCGGCTGTGCGGCGGCACCTGCAGGTCGGGAAAGCGCTGGCGCGTGAGCGCGGCGACGCGCGCCGCCACGTCGTCCAGGCGGCGGCGATCGACGCGGAACCAGGCACTGCGATCGTCGGCCACGGCAGCCAACACGGCCTGGCAGCGGACGCGGATGGTGCCGGGGTGGCGCAGCAGGCTCAGGCTGTCGCGCGCGGGCGAAACGGGCGCAGGAAGAGACGCAGGGTGGGACGCACGGGACGCCGTCACTCGAGACTCCGGCCCTTGACCTGCGCCAGCTCTTCGTGGGTCGGCACGCTGCCGTGGGTGAATTAACCGGCGGCGATCTTGGCCTCGATCTCCACCTTGGCGTCGGCCGGCACGAGCGACTCTGGGATCTTGACGCGCTCGCCGACCTCGATGCCGCTGCCGGTGATGGCGTCGTACTTGTCGTTGCTCATGCTCACGAGACGGTGGATCTTGGTGATGCCCAGCCAATGCAGCACGTCGGGCATCAGCTCCTGGAAGCGCATGTCCTGCACGCCGGCCACGCACTCGGTGCGCAGGAAGTACTTGTCGGCGCGGTCGCCACCCTCCTGGCGCTTGCGCGCGTTGTAAACGAGGAACTTGGTCACCTCGCCGAGCGCGCGCCCCTCCTTGCGGCTGTAGGCGATGAGGCCGACGCCGCCCTTCTGCGCGCCGACGATGCACTCCTCGATGGCGTGCGTGAGGTACGGGCGGCAGGTGCAGATGTCGCTGCCGAAGACGTCCGAGCCGTTGCACTCGTCGTGCACGCGCGCGGTGAGCGTGACGGCGGGGTCGGCGAGGTCGCGCACGTCGCCGAAGACGTACAGCGTCTGTCCGCCGATGGGCGGCAGGAAGACCTCGAGGTCGCTGCGCGTCACGAGCTCGGGGTACATGCCGCCGGTTTCCTCGAAGAGGGCGCGGCGCAGCTCGGCTTCGCTGACCTTGAAGCGTTCGGCCACGCCGGGCAGCCACCACACCGGCTCGACGGCGATCTTCGTCACCGCGGCCGAGGCGTCGTCGAGCAGCACGCGGCCGTCCGGGTACAGGCGCTGGAAGGCGATGGCCTGCTTGATCTCGGGCAGGTGCACGTGCGCCTTGGTCACGGCGATGGTCGGGCGGATGTCGTAGCCGGCGGACAGGTGCGCGGCGAACACGTCCTGCACGCACGCGCCCCAGGGGTCGAGCGAGACGATCTTCTTCGAGTCGCCCCAGCTGGGGTAGGGGCCGATGGCGTCGGTGGGCGCGGTGTTCGTGAGGTCGGCACGGTGGCCGCGCACGAGGTTGCCGGCCGCCACCGCGAGGGCGCGGTAGACGCCATAGCTGCCGCTGTGGGTGCCGATGACGTTGCGCTGGCTGCGGTGCGTGGTGGTGCCGACGATGGGGCCGCGGCTGGCCGCGTCCGGCGCGCCCCACTGCAGCGGCGGCGCCCCGCCGGGGCCTTGCCCCGGGTGGGAGGTGAGGCGGATGTGTCCGGAGCTGGTGCCGGGGGTCGTGCGGGGCGGATCCTGGGGCATGGGGCGCGGTGGAAGTCCTGGAGCCGGCGGTGGGCCGAGGGCGGAAGATACGCCACAAACGGGGCCGCGGACCGGGCCGGAGTCCGCGCCGCGCTGGGCCGGAAGCCGCGCCACGCCGGGCCGGAAGCCGCGCCACAACCGGGGTGGCCGCCCTTCGCGCTACGAGTCGGCTCCCCCGGGATGGCCTGCCCTCGACCGGCGGCGTGCATCCAAGTCGCGACGCGCTGCGTAGCCACCGGGAGATCCGGAGCCTTGGGCTGGCCGGCGGCGGCTTTCGCCCGCCCCGCCGCCGCGCCGACGTCCACGCACCACGACTGCCCCCACCCGCCCAGGAGTTGCACACCGATGGCCCGACTTGCCACCCAGGCCGCCGACCCCGACCACGAGCCCGCCGCCCCGGCCGGCCCGCCGGGCGCGACGCCACCCGCGGCCTGGAGCGAGCGCAGCCAGGAACTGGCGCAGCTGCTGGCGCGCGCCGGCCTCGGCGACCGGCGCGCCTTTGCCGAGCTGTACGACAAGACCAGCGGCTACCTCTTCGGCGTCGTCCTGCGCATCCAGCGCGACCGCGCCGTGGCCGAGGAGCTTCTGCAGGAGATCTACGTGACGCTGTGGCGCTCGGCGGCCGGGTTCGACGCGGCGCGCAGCCAGCCCCTGACCTGGCTCACGCACATCGCCCGCAACCGCGCCATCGACAGCCTGCGCCGTGCCGAGACGCAGCCGCGCGCCCTCTCGTTCGTGGGCGGCGGCGGTGCGGGCGACGATGCTGGCGATGCCGACGACGCGCAGCGCCGTGCCATCGAGGCCGTGCCCGACGAGGCGGCCGGCCCCTTCGACCTGCTGCGCCAGGCCAGCGAGGCGCGCCAGCTCGGCCACTGCATGGAGCACCTGAGCGCCGCGCAGCGCCAGAGCGTCGCGCTGGCTTTCTACGACGGCCTCTCGCACGCCGAGGTGGCAGAGCGCCTGCAACAGCCGCTGGGCACGGTGAAGAGCTGGGTGCGGCGGGCCTTGCTGGCCCTGAAGACCTGCCTGGACCGCGGCGTGCGGCTCGACCGCGAGGCGGGCCGCGGCGGCCGGGCGCCTTCGGTGCAGGCCGCGCGCGGCTGAGGGGGCACACGATGGACTACGCCCGCCACCGACTGGCCGACGCGCTCGCAGCGCAATACGTGACCGGCACCCTGCGCCACGGCGCGCGGCGCCGCTTCGAGCGCCTGCTCGCCGGGCATCCGGCGCTGCAGGATGCCGTGACGACGTGGCGCGACCGGCTGATGCCGCTGGCCGCGCCTGTGACGCCGGTGCCGCCGCCACCGCGCGTGTGGCAGGCAATCGAAGCGCGGCTGTGGCCGGCCGCGTCGGCGGCCGCCGGCACGCGAGCTGCGGCCGTCACCGGCTGGTGGCAGCGCCTCGGCCTGTGGCGCGGCCTGTCGGGGCTGGCCACGGCGGCGGTGCTGGTGCTGACGGTGGCGCTGGTGCGCACGCCGGCGCCGCTGCCGCCGATCGTCGTCGTGCTCGAAGGGCAGGCCGGCACGCCGGCCGCCGGGGCCACCTTCGTGGCCAGCGTCAGCGGCGACGGCCACGCGATGGTGATGCAGCCGATCTCGGCGACGTTGCCGCTGCAACCCGATCGCGTGCTCGAGCTCTGGTCGGTGCCGCCGCAGGGCGCGCCGAAGTCGCTCGGCCTCATCTCGGCCCGCGGGGCCACCGTGCTGCCGCGCGCGCGCCTGCCCGAGACCTTGCTCAAGGGCGGCACGGCCGCGCTCGCGGTGAGCGTGGAGCCGCCGGGCGGCTCACCCACCGGCGCGCCGACGGGGCCGGTGGTGTTCGCCGGCAAGCTGCAGATCTAGGCGAACGGGGGCCGACGGCGCAGCGCCCGCCGCACGCCGGCCCGTTCAGCCGAACCCGCGCACCGGTTGCGACGGGCCGCGCTGCAGCCAGTTGCGCGCGTCGTAGCGCGCACGGCCGTCGGTGACGTGCAACGTGTAGGCCATGCGCGAGACGGGCGACCGGTTCGGCGCGCTGTAGTGCGGCAGCAGGCCGTGCAGCACCACCAGCGTGCCGGCCGGCACCGGCAGCGGGCGCGCGTGCGCGGTGTCGGGCCAGGGCGTGGCGTCCAGCGCCTCCATGCGCAGGCGGTCGGGCTCGTGCTCGTCGCGCACGAAGCGCTCGCGCAGCGGCCCGCGGTGGCCACCGGGCTCGACCCACAGGCAGCCGTTGTCGAGCGAGGCGTCCTCGAGCGCGAACCACAGGCCGAGCACGCTCTGCGGCTCGGTGGCGAGGAAGCTGGCGTCCTGATGCCAGGTCACCTCACCGCCAATGCGCGGCTGCTTGAAGATGAGCATCGACTGCCAGAGCTGCGGCTCGGCCAGGCCGAGCTCGTGCACCAGCGCGGCCAGGCGCGGGTCGCGCGAGAAGCGGTCGAACACCGGGTCGCGGTCGTGCAGCGCGTGGCCGATCTTGTTGATGGCGCGGCGGCGGTCCACCTGCAGCCGGCCCTCGGCATCGACCGCCTCCTCCTCGAAGAAGCAGCGCACCTCGGCGGCCGAGGCGATGAGCGCGGCGTCGGCCAGGCGCGCTCGGTCGCGCGTG
>JAEUOZ010000055.1 GCA_016790225.1 Rubrivivax sp. | reverse complement strand
AAAAAATTGATGGCGGCTACGGAAACGCGCTGCACGGCAGGCGATAAAACGGTCGTAGCGAACATGCGACCTCCTTGACTGTTGCCACTCACCCAAACTGCCGGGTCAGCGAACGGTTACAGGGGGGTACGACACCGGTCGAGCGCGGGCCGCCTGGCCCGCCCGAATCCCGCATGGCAGCGCCAAAAGGCGCCCGGGCATCCGATGTTGCACCGCAACACGGTTCGCAGTATATTGATTCCATTGAATTTCGTCAAAACAAGCCAGCTCCGGCACGGGAAAATCTGTTGCGCAGCAACAACACTCACCCCGCCAAGCCCCGCCCGGCAAGGCTGCCCGCCGGTCGCCCCGGCCGGACCAAATACCGACCGGACAGCCAGTGCCGGAGCATGGCAAAAGCAAGTAAAATCACCGGTTTCCGCACACCACCGAGGGCGTCCGATGACGACCAGCAACAAACCGACGTTTCAAGAAATCATCCTGCGCCTGCAGCAATACTGGAGCGCCCAGGGCTGCGCCCTGCTCCAGCCCTACGACATGGAAGTCGGCGCCGGCACCAGCCACACAGCGACCTTCCTGCGCGCCATCGGCCCCGAGCCCTGGAAGGCGGCCTACGTGCAGCCCAGCCGCCGCCCCAAGGACGGCCGCTACGGCGAGAACCCCAACCGCCTGCAGCACTACTACCAGTACCAGGTGGTGCTCAAGCCGGCGCCGGCCAACATCCTGGAGCTGTACCTCGGTTCGCTCGAAGCGCTGGGCTTCGACCTGAAGAAGAACGACATCCGCTTTGTCGAGGACGACTGGGAGAACCCCACGCTGGGCGCCTGGGGCCTGGGCTGGGAGGTCTGGCTCAACGGCATGGAGGTGACGCAGTTCACCTACTTCCAGCAGGTCGGCGGCATCGACTGCAAGCCCGCGACGGGCGAAATCACCTACGGCCTGGAGCGCCTGGCCATGTACCTGCAGGGCGTGGACAACGTCTACAACCTCAAGTGGACCGAGACCATGAGCTATGGCGACGTCTACCTGCAGAACGAGAAAGAGCAGTCGGCCTACAACTTCGAGCACAGCGACGCCGACTTCCTGTTCACCGCCTTCAATGCCCACGAGAAGCAGGCCAAGTACCTGATGGAGCAGCAGCTCGCGCTGCCGGCCTACGAGCAGGTGCTCAAGTGCGCCCACAGCTTCAACCTGCTGGACGCGCGCGGAGCGATTTCCGTGACCGAGCGCGCCGCCTACATCGGCCGCATCCGCAACCTCGCGCGCAGCGTGGCGCAGAGCTACTACGACAGCCGCGAGCGCCTGGGCTTCCCCATGGCGCCGCGTGAGTGGGTGGCGCAGATCGAAAAGAAAGCCGCCTGAGCGGGAGCAACAAGAATGACAACGAAGAACCTCCTCGTCGAACTGTTCGTGGAAGAGCTGCCGCCCAAGGCGCTCAAGAAGCTGGGTGACGCCTTCGCCGGCGTGCTGGCCGATCAGCTCAAGGCCCAGGGCCTGGCCGCCGCCGATGCGGTGGTCACGCCGTTTGCTTCGCCGCGCCGCCTGGCCGCGCACGTGACCGGCGTCGCCGCCAGAGCCGCCGACAAGGCCGTGTCGCAGAAGCTGATGCCGGTCAGCGTCGGGCTGGACGCCAGCGGCGCGCCCACCCCCGCGCTGCTCAAGCGCCTCGCCGGTCTGGGCGCCGACGCCTCGGCCGTGGCGGGTCTGAAGCGCGCCATGGACGGCAAGGCCGAGGCCCTGTTCTTCGACAGCGTGCAGCCCGGCGTCGACCTCGCTGCGGGCCTGCAGAAGGCGCTGGATGACGCCATCGCCAAGCTGCCGATCCCCAAGGTCATGAGCTACCAGCTCGAAACCGACTGCGAGCTGCCCGGCTGGAGCAGCGTGAACTTCGTGCGCCCGGCGCACGGGCTGGTGGCGCTGCACGGTGCCGAGGTCGTGCCGGTCAAGGCCCTGGGCCTGACGGCGGGCAACACGACCCATGGCCACCGCTTTGAAGCGGCCATCGACCCGGTGCCGCTGGCCGACGCCGATGCCTACGCCGCGACGCTGGCGAAGGACGGCGCAGTCATCGCTTCGTTCGCCGAGCGCAAGGCCGAGATCGCTCGCCAGTTGGCCGCTGCCGCCGCAAAGGTCGGTGGCGGTTGCCAGCCGATCGACGACGATGCGCTGCTGGACGAAGTGACCGCGCTGGTCGAGCGCCCGAACGTGCTCATCTGCGAATTCGAGAAGCAGTTCCTCGACGTGCCGCAGGAGTGCCTGATCCTCACGATGAAGGCCAACCAGAAGTACTTCCCGCTGCTGGACGCGGCCGGCAAGCTGACCAACCAGTTCCTGGTGGTCAGCAACATCAGCCCGGCCGACGCGAGCGCGGTGATCGGCGGCAACGAGCGCGTGGTGCGCCCGCGTCTGGCCGACGCCAAGTTCTTCTTCGACCAGGACCGCAAGAAGACGCTGGAGAGCCGCGTCGAAGGCCTGGGCAAAGTGGTCTATCACAACAAGCTGGGCACGCAGGGCGAACGCGTGGAGCGCGTGCGCGCCATCGCCAAGTCGATTGGTCAGCAACTCGGTGGCGACGTGCTGGCCAAGAGCGCCGACACCGCTGCGCGCCTTGCGAAGACCGACCTGCTGACCGACATGGTGGGCGAGTTCCCGGAGCTGCAGGGCATCATGGGCGGCTACTACGCGCGCCACGACGGACTCTCCGAAGACATCGCCTTCGCGATCGAGGACCACTACAAGCCGCGCTTTGCTGGCGACGAACTGCCGCGCACGCAGACCGGCGTGGTGGTGGCGCTGGCCGACAAGCTGGAGACACTGGTCGGTATGTTTGGTATCGGCAACCTGCCGACCGGCGACAAGGACCCGTTTGCGCTGCGCCGCCATGCGCTGGGCGTGATCCGCATGCTGGTCGAGAAGGACCTGCCGCTGGCGTTGACCGCGCTGCTGTCGGCGGCGGTGCCGGCCTTCGGCGACAAGATCAGCGACGCCACACCGGCCCTGGCCGATTTCATCTACGACCGCCTCGCCGGGGGCCTGCGCGAGCAGGGCGCCAGCGCGCAGGAAGTCGACGCCGTGCTGGCCCTGCGCCCGCAGCGCCTGGCCGACGTGGCCCAGCGCCTGCAGGCCGTGCGCGCCTTCGCCGCGCTGCCCGAGGCGCCCGCGCTGGCGGCGGCCAACAAGCGCATCGGCAACATCCTCAAGAAGTCCGAAGGCGAGGGTGCCGCGGTCAACCCGGCGCTGTTTGTCGAGCAAGCCGAGAAGGACCTCTACGCCGCGATGCAGGTCACCGTGCCCGCCGCCAACACGAAGTTCGACGCGGGCGACCACACCGCCAGCCTGCAGGCGCTGGCCGCGCTGCGCACGCCGGTGGACGCCTTCTTCGACGGCGTGATGGTCAACGCAGATGACGCGGCGCTCAAGGCCAATCGCCTGGGGCTGCTCAAGTCGCTGCACGACGCCATGAACCGCGTCGCCGACCTCTCCCGTCTGGCCGCGTAACCCGTACGATCAAGCCGTCCCGGAACCCCGAAGGAAGCCCGCATGAAACTGCTGATCCTCGACCGCGACGGCACGCTCAACCGCAGCCGCGACGACTATGTGGCCTCGGCCGACGAGTGGGAGGCGCTGCCCGGCGCGCTCGAGGCCGTGGCGCGACTGAACCACGGCGGCTGGCGCGTGGTGTTGGCGACCAACCAGTCGGGCATCGGCCGCGGCCTGTTCGACATGGCCTCGCTCAACGCCATCCACGCCAAGATGCACCGGCAACTGGCCGCCGCCGGAGGCCGGATCGAGGCGATCTTCTTCTGCCCGCACGCGCCCGAGGACGGCTGCAACTGCCGCAAGCCGGCGCCGGGGCTGTTCGAACAGATCTGCGAGCGCTTCGGTGTGCCGGCGCAGGACGTGCCGGTGGCGGGCAACGCGGTGCGTCACGTGCAGGCTGGCCATGCCGCCGGCTGCCCGACCCACTTGCTGCTGACCGGCAAATCCGAGCACCTGCGCAGCGACGCTGGGGCGCTGGACCCGGCCCTGGTGCCCGGGCTGCCCGCCAGCTCACAGGTTCACGCCGACCTGGCTGCCTTCGCCGACTGGCTGCTGGCGCAGCCGGTGGCCACCCCAACCCCCTGACCTCATGATCCTCATCAATTTCCTGCGTTCCCTGCTCCACATGCTGGTGATGGCGATCAGCGTGGTGCCCTGGGCCCTCGCGGTGCTGCTGGCGGCGCCCTTTCTCGGACCGACCAAGATCTACTGGATGTGCGCCGGCTGGCTCACCTTCGCCGTGCGCAGCGGGGAAGTGATCCTGGGCATCCGCAACAAGATCATCGGCTACGAGAACCTGCCGGTGGGCAGCACGGCCCCGGCCATCCTGCTGCTCAAGCACCAGTCGACCTGGGAGACGTTCAGCATGCCGGCACTGATGCCGCACCCGCTGGCCTATGTGTTCAAGAAGGAGCTGCTGTACGTGCCCTTCTTCGGCTGGGCGATGAGCCGCATGGACATGATCCACATCGACCGCAGCCGCCGCGCGCAGGCCTTCATGAAGGTCGTCGAGCAGGGCAAACGGCTGCTCTCGCAAGGCACCTGGGTGATCATGTTTCCCGAAGGCACCCGCATCGCGCGCGGCAAGAAGGGCAGCTACAAGAGCGGCGGGACTCGCCTGGCCGTGGCCACCGGGGCGCCGGTGATTCCGATCGCCGTGACCTCGGCGAAGTGCTGGCCGCGCAAGGCGTTCATCAAGACGCCGGGCACGGTCGAGTTCTCGATCGGCAAGCCGATTCCGAGCGTCGGGCGCGATCCCGACGAGCTGATGCGCGAAGTCGAGGACTGGATCGAAGCCGAAATGCGGCGCCTCGACCCCGAGGCCTATACCGAGGCCTATTCCGGGGCCTGAACCGGGCATGCAGCGCTTCGTCCAACTGGCGCTTGATTTCCTGGCCGGGCCGGACCCGGTGGCCGCGCCGCCAGCGGTGGCACCAGACGGACCGCCCGCCGAGCCTCTGCACAAGGTGTTCGCCCCGTCCGGCTGGCATCACCCGCGCGCCAACCGCATGGTGCGGCTGGCCGGTTGTGAAGTGGCCTACGAGTTCACCCGCGGCAAGCGCCGCACCATCGGTCTGTCGGTGGGCACCGATGGGCTGAGCGTGCGCGCACCACGCTGGACCCCCGTCGGGGAGGTCGAAGCGTTCCTGCATGAGAAGGCAGGCTGGGTGCTGGACAAGCTGCGCGCCTCGCGCGAGCGCGCCGGTGCGCTGGAGCGCGCACGCACGGTCTGGGCCGACGGGGCCGAGTTCGACTTTCTCGGCCAGCGCGTGCGCCTGACGCTGGATTCGGCCCATGCGTCGGCACAGGCGGGCGCGGCGCTGGAGTCCGGTGACGCGGAGGGGGTGGCGACCCTTCGCCTGGGGCTGGCGAAGAACGCCAGCGAGGCCCAGATCCGCGACGCGGCGCAGGCCTGGCTGATGCGACAGGCCCAGCATGTGTTTGCCGAAAGCCTTCAGCGCTTTGCGCCGCAGCTCGGGGTGTCGTACAAGAAGCTGCGCCTGTCCAGCGCCGGCACGCGCTGGGGCAGCGCCAGCGCCGACGGGACGATCCGCCTGAACTGGCGGCTGGTGCACCTCAAGCCCGAGATGATCGATTACGTGGTCGTGCACGAGCTGAGCCACCTGCGCCACATGGACCACAGCCCGCAGTTCTGGGACGTGGTTGCCAGCGTGATGCCGGATCACCACGAGCGGCGCAAGGCGCTGCGGAAGTCGGCGGTGCCGCTGGGCGAATGAGGCCGGGCGTCAGGCGCGTGCCGCGCCCCTGAACAGCGCGGCCACCACGTCGGACTGCGTGACCATGCCGACCACGCGCTGTGCCTCGTCGACCACCGGCATGTGGTGCAGGCCGCCGTCGGAGAACAGGCCGACGAGGTCGGCGATCGGTTGCTGCGGATGTGCCGTGCGCACCTTGCGCGTCATGATGTCCTCCACGACGCGGGCCTGGCTCATGGCCGGTTGCCGCCTCGGATCGGGGGCGCTGTGGCCGATGAAAAAATCGTGCAGCGACAGGATGCCGACCAGCGCCCCGTCCTCGCGCACCACCGGCAGCGCCTTGATCTTGTGGTGGGCCAGACGGGCCCAGGCCTCATCGACGGAGTCGCGCGGCCCGACGCTCACCACATCGCGCGACATGATGTCCCGGCAGTGCACGCTGCCCCACTGGCGCCGCGCGGCGAGCTGATGGGCCCGGGCCAGGATGTCCTCCAGGTCCTCCGGGCTGATGTCCATCAGTTCCCCCTGGCTGGCCAGCGCCTGGGTCAGGTCCTCGTGCGTGAAGCCCAGCCGGTGGCTCGGCAGGGGGTCCCGCGTGTGGTGCGGTTGCGGCGCCGGCTGGTGGGGGTAACGGCGTCCGGCCAGCGCATTGAACAGGACCGCCGCCAGCAGCATCAGCCCGGAGTTGGCCGCCACCGGCCAGAGCGCGAAGTCGTAGCCCAGGTGCGTGACTGCGGCGCCACCGAGCACGGCGGTCACCGCCACCGCGCCGCCGGGGGGATGCAGGCAGCGCAAGGCGAACATGACCGCGATCGCCAGCGCGCCGGCCGCGCCGGCGGCCAGGCCGGTGTGGCCGAGCAGCATGGCGCAGCTCACGCCGACCAGCGCCGAGACGGTGTTGCCGCCGACGATGGACCAGGGTTGGGCCAGCGGACTTGCAGGCATCGCAAACAGCAGCACGGCCGACGCCCCCATCGGGGCAATGAACCAGGGATTGAGCGTGCCCAGGGTCAGACGGCTGAGCCATTCGGCGACGATCAGACCGATGCCGGCGCCCAGGGAGCCCAGCAGCATCTCGCGCCGGCTCACGTTCAAGGGGCCGGGGATCAGGGCACGAAACCAGAGGAGAACGGGATGCACGCGGGAGGGCTGGCGACGAAAGCCGGCGATTCTATGGGCCGCCGCGCCGTGCCCGCCGGATACCCGGATCAGTCCTGGGGGCGAAAGCGGTAGATGCCGTCGGGCCCGCGTTCCCGCAGCAGCCGCCCCTGGAACCAGAGGCGGTGCAGATGGGCCACCGACTCGCCCATCGCGAAGGTGCTCTGGTGCAGATCCAGCGGGCGCCGGAACAGCACAGGAACGGTCTCCCAGGCGCTGTGCGGTCGTTCGGCGCAGGCGGCCAGCACCTCTGCCAGCCGTTCCTCGTGGTGCTCGTCGAGCTGCCGGATGCGCTCGTGCAGCCCGGTGAACGGTTTGCCGTGCGAGGGCAGGACCAGCGTCTGTGGCGGCAGCGGCTGGAAGCGCCGCAGCGAGTCGAGGAACTGGGTCAGCGGGTCGCTCTCGGGCTCGACGTCGTAGACGCTGACATTGGTGCTGATGCGCGGCAGCACCATGTCGCCGCTGATCAGGACCTGCAGGTCTTCGCAGTACAGCGCCATGTGTTCGGGGGCGTGTCCGAAACCCGCGATGCAGCGCCAGGTCCGCCCGCCGATCGTGACCGCCAGTCCGTCGGACAGCCGACGGTACTGGCGCGGCACACCGGGCACCAGGCTCGGGTAGTAACCCGCGCGGGCCCGGATCTGTTCCAGGCTGTCGGGATCGGTCAGTCCGTGGGCACGGAAGAAGGCGGCGGCGCCGTCGCCGCCAAAGCCGGTGGTGCTGTGCGAGCCGACGCGGGCCGAGTTGTAGTCGGCGGCGCTGATCCAGAGCCGGCAGGGATGTGCCTCGCTGCTCCAGCGTTCGCACAGCCATTGCGCCAGCCCGATGTGGTCGGGGTGCATGTGCGTGACGATCACGCGCAGCACGGGCAGGCCGTCGAGCGCGTTCACGAAGATCTGTTCCCACTGCGCCTTCGCCTCGTCGCGTGCGATGCAGGTGTCGACCACCGTCCAGCCCTCGCGGCCGTCCAGCGTGTCGCGCAGCAGCCAGAGGTTGATGTGGTCCAGCGCAAAGGGCAGGGCCATGCGGATCCACTTCACCCCCGGGGCGACCTTGATCGCTTCGCCGGGTGTCGGCAGCACGTCGCCCAGCGGATAGTGCAGGCGGGCTTCGAGCTGGTCGCGGGTCGGTGGTGTCATGGGGTGGGCGCGGTCGGGGGCTTCCGTTAAACTGACGTTGACGTAAACGTCACATCAAGAGGCATTCTAGGGAGCGATCCCCGCTGCCGCTGTCCGCAAGCCGACAACCCCGTTGACGATCATGGCGACACCACAGACCTTCACCATCAGCGACCTCGCCCGCGAGTTCGACCTGACCACGCGCGCCATCCGTTTCTACGAAGACATGGGGCTGATCCAGCCACAGCGCGAAGGTCCGGGCGGCCGCAACCGCGTCTACAGCGCACGCGACCGCACCCGCCTGAAGCTGACACTGCGCGCCAAGCGCCTGGGCCTGTCGCTGACGGAGGCCAAGGACATCATCGACATGTACGACAGCCCGCGCGACACCGGGCCGCAGTTGCGCAAGTTCCTCACCGTGCTGGCGCAGCACAAGCAGCAGCTCGAAGAACAGATGGCCGATCTGGTTGCCAACCTCGACGAGGTGAAGGTGCACGAGAAAGAGGCCCGCGCCCTGCTGGCCAAGGTAGAAAAGTCGGTCAAGCCATAGACTCGACGGCTTCCGTTCTGTCTGGAGCCGCCTCATGAGCCTCGTCGCCACCGCCATCGTCGCCCTGCTCGCGCTGATCCACGTCTACATCTTGGTGCTCGAAATGTTCCTCTGGGACACGCCCAAGGGGCGCAAGGCCTTCGGGCTGACCCCGGAGTTTTCCGCTGCCACCAAGGTGCTGGCCGCCAACCAGGGGCTCTACAACGGCTTCCTCGCGGCCGGCCTGTTCTGGGGGCTCTGGCTGGGCGCCGAAGGCTTTGGCGTGAAGGTGTTCTTCCTGGCCTGCATCCTGGTCGCCGGCCTCTACGGCGCGGCGACCGCCACCCGCAAGATCCTCTTCATCCAGGCCGTGCCCGCCGCGCTGGGCCTGCTGGCGCTGTTCCTGTCCCGCTGACGGCGCGCGGCGCCACGCCGCGCCCGCGGGTTGACCCCCACTTGCCGCATCGCAGCGGCGTCGGTCATAATTGACGTTTACGTAAACGTAAATCAAAACATGAGCGAGACAACGCCCGATCACGATGCCCTGCGCCAGCGCGTGCAGACCAGCCTGGACCGCCAGGGCATGATGCAGCAGCTTGGCGTGCGCCTGCTGGCCGTGGCGCCGGGCACGGTGACGCTGGCGCTGCCGTACTCCGACCGCGTGACGCAGCAGCAGGGTGGCTTCCACGGCGGCGCCATGGGCGCGCTGGCCGACATCGCGGGGGGTTATGCGGCCCTGACCGTGGCGCCCGAGGGCATGGAAGTCACCACCGTCGAATACAAGATCAACTTCCTCGCGGCCTTCCAGGGCGGCGAGCTGCAGGCCACCGGTCGCGTGACCAAGGCCGGCAAACGCATCATCGTCACTACCGCCGAGGTGGTGCACGTCGCGGCCGACGGCAAACGCTCGGACTGCGCCGTGATGCAGCAGACCCTGGTGCCCGTACCCAAGACCTACTGAACCTTCCACGCTCAACGGAGACATGACCATGACCAACCTGCCCGGCCTCAATTTCCAGCTCGGTGAAGACATCGACGCCCTGCGCGACGCGGTGCGCGACTTCGCGCAGGCCGAGATCGCCCCGCGCGCGGCGGAGATCGACCGCACCGACCAGTTCCCGATGGACTGCTGGCGCAAGATGGGCGAGCTGGGTGTGCTGGGCATCACCGTGCCCGAGCAGTACGGCGGCGCCAACATGGGCTACCTGGCGCACATGGTCGCGATGGAAGAAATCAGCCGCGCCAGCGCCTCGGTGGGCCTGAGCTACGGCGCGCACTCCAACCTGTGCGTGAACCAGATCAACCGCAACGGCACCGACGCGCAGAAGGCCAAGTACCTGCCCAAGCTGATCAGCGGCGAACACGTGGGCGCGCTGGCCATGAGCGAGCCGGGCGCCGGCTCCGACGTCATCAGCATGAAGCTCAAGGCCGAGGACAAGGGCGGCTACTACCTGCTCAACGGCAGCAAGATGTGGATCACCAACGGGCCTGATGCCGACACGCTGGTGGTCTACGCCAAGACCGAGCCCGAGATGGGCGCGCGCGGCGTGACGGCCTTCCTGATCGAGAAGGGCATGAAGGGCTTCTCCATCGCGCAGAAGCTCGACAAGCTGGGCATGCGCGGCAGCCACACCGGCGAGCTGGTGTTCCAGGACGTCGAGGTGCCCGAGGCCAACATCCTGGGCGGGCTGAACATGGGCGCCAAGGTGCTGATGAGCGGCCTGGACTACGAGCGCGCCGTGTTGACCGGCGGGCCGCTGGGCATCATGCAGTCCGTCATGGACAACGTGATTCCGTACATCCACGACCGCAAGCAGTTCGGCCAGAGCATCGGCGAGTTCCAGCTCATCCAGGGCAAGGTCGCCGACATGTACACCGTGCTGCAGGCCGCGCGTTCGTTCGCCTACACCGTGGCCAAGAACCTGGACCTGCTGGGCACCGAGCACGTGCGCCAGGTGCGCAAGGACTGCGCCTCGGTCATCCTCTGGACCGCCGAGAAGGCGACCTGGATGGCGGGCGAGGGCGTGCAGATCTACGGCGGCAACGGCTACATCAACGAGTACCCGCTGGGCCGCCTCTGGCGCGATGCCAAGCTCTACGAGATCGGCGCGGGGACTTCGGAGATCCGCCGCATGCTGATCGGCCGCGAACTGTTCGCGGAAACCATGTGAGCTGTCGGCTGCCGGGCAGCGCGGGCCGTGGCCCGCGCGGGTTGAGGCCGTGCCTGCAGGGCATCGGCTCCAGCGGGCTGCCCGGGCTCCAGAGGGTGTCGCCGTGGGTGTCGCTGCGGGTGTCGGTGCGGGTGTCGGTGCGGGTGTCGGTGCGGGTGGCGCTGCTGGTGGCCCTTTCGGCGACGCTCCTGGTGCGGGCCCCCGAGGCCGGCGCGCAACCGGCCGTCGCGCCCGCACTCCAGGTGCCGGCGCTCGCGCCACCCGCCTTGGCCGAGCCCGCCGCGCAGGCCGCTGCTGCTTTCGCGACGCTGCCGGGCCCGGCGGCTGCGGCAGGCGTGCGTCCCCGTGTCGCCCTGGTGCTGTCCGGCGGCGGCGCGCGCGGTTTTGCGCACCTGGGGGTGCTCAAGGTGTTGCACGAATACCGCGTGCCGGTGGATCTGGTCTGGGGCACGAGCATGGGCGCCGTGGTCGGCGGTGCCTATGCGGCCGGGCGCAGCACCGAAGAGCTGGAGCAACTGGTCCGCACCATCGATTGGGTCGGCATGTTCGATGACCGCCCACCGCGTGAGACGCTCAGCCCGCGGCGCCGCGAGGAAGACATCCTGCTGCCCTCCCGCGTGGAATTTGCGCTCAACCGCGAGGGCCTGAGCCTGCCGCCGTCGACCGCCGGCAACGCCGCGCTGGAACTGGCGCTGGCGCGCCTGCTGCCCGAAGGCCTGCACCAGCGGCCGTCCCGGGATCTGCCGATCCCCTTCGGTTCGGTCGCGTCGGACATCCTGACCGGCGCGGTGGTCAACCAGGCCGAGACGCCGGTCTTCCAGGCCTTGCGCGCATCGCTGTCGGTGCCGGGCGTGTTTTCGCCGGTGCGCGTGAACCAGCGGCTGCTGGTCGATGGCGGGCTGGTGCGCAACCTGCCGGTGGACCTGGCGCGGGCGGCCGGCGCGGAGGTGATCATCGCCGTCAATGTCGGCACGCCGCTGAACGACGACGAGAAGGAACTCGGCAGCTCGCTGGGCGTGATGCGCCAGATGCTGGCGCTGCTGACCGAGCAGAACGTGACGCAGTCGCTGTCTGAGCTGACCGCGCGTGACCTGCTCATCACGCCGGAGCTCGGTGGCGTGGGCTTCCTGGCGTTCAAGTCCTATGCCCGAGCCGAGCGTGCGGGGGCCGAGGCTGCTCGGCGTTCGGCGCAGAAGCTGCAGGCGCTGTCCCTGAGCCCCGAAGCCTGGGCAGAGCACCTCGCCGCCCGGGAAGCGCTGCGCAACTCGGCCGCGAGGCCACCGCTGCCGCTGGCTTCGGTGCGTGCCAGCGGGGTGCAGAAGCTGGATGAGGCCAGCCTGGCCGCCACCGCCGGCCTTCGCATCGGCCAGCCGGTGACCACCGAAAAGGCCTACGAGGCCGCGACGCGCCTGTATGGCGACGGCCATGTCTCGCGCGTGGCGGTGGCGGTGAACGACATCGCCGGGGAGCGCCATGTGACGCTGCAGGTGGACGAGGCCGAGTGGGCGCGCAGCCGCCTGCGCCTGGGCCTGGAGATGTCCAGCGATTTCCGCGACAGCAGCGCCTTCACCTTGGCCGGCATGCATGTGCTGGGGCCGCTCAACCGCCTGGGTGCGGAGTGGCGTACGGTCGCCCGCATCGGCTCGCGGCGCGAGCTGACCACCGAGTGGTGGCAGCCGCTGGCCGCGGGATCGCCCTGGTTCGGCAGCGCGGTGCTGGATCTGCGCGGTGGGCCGCAAGACGTCTACCGGGGCAATACGCTCACCTCGCGCGTGTCCACACGCAGCCGGGAAGTGACGCTGCAGCTGGGCCGGCAGCTGGGCGGCTGGGGCGAGCTGCGCCTGGGCGCCAGCAGCGGCCGCTACACGCTGCGGTCCTTGCTGCCGGTCATCGACGAGGAGCTGTCCGTCAAGGTTCGCCAGTGGCTCTTCCAGTTGCGGGGTGACACGCTGGATTCGCTGGGCTACCCGACTTCGGGGCATCTGCTGGGCCTGGAGTGGCAGCGTCCCTTCGGAGGCGATGATGGCGACACGCGGACCTCGCGCATGCTCATCCAGGGCCTGAAGGCCTTCTCCTGGGGGCCATGGTCGGGCCATGTCTACGGCGAGCGTGGCCGCGCCACCGGCGAAGCCAGCGCACCGCTGGGCCTGGGGGGCTTCTGGCGCCTCACCGGCCTGCCGCTGGAATCGCTGCAGGGGCAGTCCACGGTGCTGGGCCGCCTGGTGCTCGCCCGGGAGCTGGCGGCGCTGCCGCCGGTGCTGGGGCGGGCGGTGCGCGCCGGCTTCTCGCTGGAAGCGGGCAATGCGCTTTCCGAAGGTGAGTCCCTGGCGTGGGCCGCGCTGCGCAAGGCCGGCAGCCTGTTCCTTTCGGCCGACACGCGCTTCGGGCCGGTCTACCTGGCGGTGGGCGGATGGCGCGGGCAACCGGCCAAGCTCTACCTTTTCCTCGGCCCCATCTGGTAACCCGCAAGGGCGGGCGATTCAACATGCCGTATCGACTGCGAGACCTGCTCGAAAAGAACCGCCGCTGGGCCCAGGGCATCGAGGCTCAGCGGCCGGGTTTCTTCACCAGCCTGCTGCAGCAGCAGGAGCCCCAGTACCTGTGGATCGGCTGCGCCGACAGCCGCGTGCCGGCCAACGAGATCCTGGGCCTGCTGCCGGGCGATGTGTTCGTGCACCGCAATGTGGCCAACGTGGTCGTGCACAGCGATCTCAATGCGCTCAGCGTGATGCAGTACGCCATCGACCAGCTGCATGTGCGCCACATCATGGTGGTGGGCCACTACGGCTGCGGCGGCGTGATGGCGGCGCTGCACAACCGGCGCATCGGCATCGCCGACAACTGGATCCGCCATGTTCAGGATGTGCGCAACAAGCACCGCGCCTTCATCGACCGGCTGCCCGATGACGAGGCGCGCCTGAAGGCGCTGTGCGAGCTGAACGTGCTGGAACAGAGCCTGAACGTCTGCGAGACCACCGTGGTGCAGGATGCCTGGGCGCGCGGCCAGAGCGTGGTGACCCATGGCTGGGTCTACGGCCTGCACAACGGTCTTCTTCAGGATCTGGAGATGACCGTGCGCAGCGCCGACGAGGTACAGGTAGCCTACGAGCGCGCGCTGGCTGCCGTGATGGCCCGCCAGGGCCAGGGCACGCCGATGGCGACGCCGCCGCCCGATGCCTTCGGGCCTGGCGAAGCGGCAGCAAGCTGAGCACCCGGTGCGGGCCGACGCGGCGGCCCCGTCCGCGCGCCCGGCCCGGTTTCGCGGCGACCGTCGAGGCGCCGCTGCTTACACTGCCGCCACACGCCGTCGGCGCGCTGCCGCCCTTTGTCCTGACCTCGTCGCAAGCCCATGTTTCCTCACCGCCTGACCGACAGCCGCGCCTTCGACATTGCCCAAGCCCTGCTGGAAGGCTTCGACCGGCACTACCGGCTCTTCCGCGAAGCCAGCGCTGCGGCCAAGCAGCGCTTCGAGCAGGCTGACTGGCACGGCCAGCAGCGCGCCCAGCGCGAGCGCATCGAGTACTACGACACGCGGGTCGACGAGGCGGTGGAGCGCCTGCAGCGCGAGTTCGACGCCGGCAACCTGCCCACCGACACCTGGCAGCAGGTCAAGCTGCACTACATCGGCCTGCTCACGGATCACCAGCAGCCGGAGCTGGCCGAGACCTTCTTCAACTCGGTGACCACGCGCATCCTGCACCACAGCTATTTCCACAACAGCTTCATCTTCGTGCGTCCGGCGGTGAGCACGGAGTACATCGAGAGCCACGATCCGGCGCGCCCGTCCTACCGCGCCTACTACCCCACGCTGCCCACCTGGCGCGAGACCTGGCTGCGCGTGCTGCGCGATTTCGAGCTGGCAATTCCCTTCGAGGATCTGGACCGCGACATCGACAGCGTGATCCAGACGCTGGAGCGCCACCTGGGGGATTTCCGCCCGCGGGCCAACTTCCAGATCCAGGTGCTGTCCAGCCTGTTCTTCCGCAACAAGGGCGCCTACCTGGTGGGCAAGGTCATCAACGGCTTCCAGGAGACCCCGATCGCCTTGCCGCTGCTGCACAACGGACAGGGTCAGCTGGTCATCGACACCGTGCTCAACACCGAGGACGAGCTGCTGATGCTCTTCTCGTACGCACGGGCCTACTTCATGGTGGACATGCAGGTGCCCAGCGCCTATGTGCAGTTCCTGCGCAGCCTGATGCCCCGCAAGCCGCGCGCCGAGCTCTACAGCGCGCTGGGCCTGCAGAAGCAGGGCAAGAACAGCTTCTACCGGGACTTTCTCTACCACCTGCAGCACAGCAGCGACAAGTTCCGCATCGCGCCCGGCATCAAGGGCATGGTGATGCTGGTCTTCGACCTGCCCAGCTTTCCCTTCGTCTTCAAGCTCATCAAGGACTACTACCCACCGCAGAAGGACACCACGCGCGAGCAGATCAAGAGCAAGTACTACCTGGTGAAGACGCACGACCGCGTCGGGCGCATGGCCGATACGCTGGAGTACAGCAACGTCGCCTTTCCGCTGGACCGCTTCGAGGACGAGCTGGTGCAGGAGATCCGCACCTTCTGCCCCAGCCTGCTGGAGATCTCCGATCGTGACGCCGATGGCCAGACCGAGCTGATCCTGAGCCATGTCTACATCGAGCGGCGCATGATCCCGCTGAACATCTACCTGCAGGACGCCACGGCAGCTGGCGATACCGACGCGGTGCAGCGCGCGGTCGTCGAGTACGGCAATGCCATCAAGGATCTGGTCGCGGCCAACATCTTTCCTGGCGACATGCTGTGGAAGAACTTCGGCGTCACGCGCCACGGCAAGGTGGTCTTCTACGACTACGACGAGATCGAATACATCACCGACTGCAACTTCCGCCGCGTGCCGGCAGCGCGCAACGAGGAAGACGAGATGTCCGGCGAGATCTGGTATGCCGTCGGACCCAAGGATGTCTTCCCGGAGACCTTCGGCCCGTTTCTGCTGGGCAACCCCGGCGTGCGCGAAGTGTTCATGCGCCACCATGGCGATCTGCTCGACGCGGCGTTCTGGCAGGGCCACAAGCAGCGCATCCAGGGCGGGCACGTGCACGATGTCTTTCCCTATGAGCCCACCAAGCGCTTCGTGCACCAACGGGCCTGCCAGGCGGCAGCGCCGGCCGCTGCCGCCGACGGGACTGCTGCGTGAACCTGCGCGATCTGCTGGAGCTGGCCAGCTTTGCCGTCACCGTGGTGGGCCTGCCGTTTGCGGTGTGGGTCTTCCTCGCCCAGCAGCGCAAGGAGCGCGAGAACGAGGAAGAAGAGGCCTACCAGCACCTCTCGGACGCGTACAACAACTTCCTGCAGATCGTCCTGGCCAACGCCGATCTTCAGCTGCGCACGCAGGCGGCGCTGCCCAGCCCCACGCCGGAGCAGAACGAACGCATGCTGGTGATCTTCGACATGCTGATCAGCCTGTTCGAGCGCGCCTTCCTGGTGGCGCACAAGCCGGACATGACGCCGGCGGAACAGCGCCGCTGGAACAGCTGGGATGACTACATGCGCGAATGGTGTCGGCGCGACGACTTCCACAACGCGCTGCCGCTGCTGCTGCGCGGCGAGGACGAGGAATTTCAGGCCTACATCCGCCAGGTCGACGAGCAGGAGCGCGGGCACCCTCTGATGGGGCGGTGATCGGGCGGTGATCGGGCGGTGATCGGGCGCTGATCGGGCGCAGGTGGCGATGCTCAGGCCGGTGCCGCCGCGCCGCAGTTCCAGCAGCTCTCGAACGGCCCTTCGATCAGCTCGCCGCAGCCGCGGCAGGACCAGCGGCGCTCCACGGGCTGCAGCCATCGCTCGAACCACGCCGACGCCTCGGCCAGGCGGTTGTCGTCCAGCAGCCAGATCTCGGGCAGCGCCTGATCGACCGGGATCTCCCCCGCGATGCCGCTGGCATAGGCGCGCAGCACGCGCGCGTCAAAGCCCGCTGCGCTGAGCTGCTCGGCCCACATCGAGGCCAGCGGCAGATTGGGCGCCTGCAGCAGGCGCTTCATGGCAAGGCCGGCATGGCGGTTTGACGCGCAAGCAGGCGGATGTCGGCAGCAGGCGGGTGCATCGCGGGGTGGCTCCGTCGGTTGTTGGCAGGCAGCGCTGAAGCGCCGGCGCAGTGCTGGCATCATCGGCGATCCTTCAGCCGGAGCCTTGCCATGACCGACCCCATCGTCATCGTTTCCGCGGCCCGCACGCCCATCGGCGGCCTGCTGGGTGACTTTGCCGCGCTGGCGGCCTGGGAGCTGGGTGCGGTGGCCATCCAGGCTGCGGTGGAGCGCGCCGGCCTGCCCGGCGATGCGGTGGATGAGGTGCTGATGGGCAACTGCCTGATGGCCGGCCAGGGCCAGGCCCCGGCGCGCCAGGCGGCGCTGAAGGCCGGCCTGCCGCAGAGTGCCGGCGCGGTGACGCTCAGCAAGATGTGCGGCAGCGGCATGCGCGCAATGATGTTCGCCCACGACATGCTGGCCGCCGGCTCGGCGCAGGTGATGGTGGCCGGCGGCATGGAGAGCATGACCAACGCGCCGCATCTCAGCTTCGTGCGCAAGGGCATCAAGTACGGCCACGCGCAGATCTTCGACCACATGGCGATGGACGGCCTGGAAGACGCCTACGAGCGCGGCAAGGCCATGGGCGTCTTTGCCGAGAGCTGTGCCGACAAGTACGGCTTCACGCGCGAGGCGCAGGATGCCTACGCCATCACCAGTACCCAACGTGCCAGATCCGCCAACGAAGACGGCAGCTTCGACTGGGAGATGGCGCCCGTGCTGCTGCCGGGCAAGGGCGGCGAGACGCGGGTGAAGTGGGACGAGCAGCCCTTCAAGGCCAAGCTGGACAAGATCCCGAGCCTGAAGCCCGCCTTCAGGAAGGACGGCACCATCACGGCGGCCAATGCCTCCAGCATCAGCGACGGCGCCGCCGCGCTGGTGCTGATGCGCGAAAGCAGCGCGCGCAGCCGTGGCCTGCAGCCGCTGGCGCGCATCGTCAGCCACGCCGTCCATGCCCAGGCGCCGCAGTGGTTTGCCACCGCCCCGGCCGGGGCCATCGCCAAGGCGCTGAAGCTGGCGGGCTGGACGCCGCAGCAGGTGGAGCTGTGGGAAGTCAACGAAGCCTTTGCCGCCGTCACCATGGCAGCGATGGCCGAATACCAGTTGCCGCACGACATCGTCAACGTGCACGGCGGCGCCTGCGCGCTGGGGCACCCGATCGGCGCCAGCGGCGCGCGCATCGTCGTCACCTTGCTGGGTGCCCTGCGGCGCCAGGGCAAGCGCCGCGGCATGGCCTCGCTGTGCATCGGCGGCGGCGAAGCCACGGCCCTGGCGCTGGAGATGATGTGACGCCCGGGCTGGCCTCCTTCGGGCTGGCGGGCACGCACGAAGCGGCGTTGTTTGCGCTGGCCGTGCTGCTGCTGAACGCCACGCCGGGCGTGGACCTGCTGCTCACCATCACCCGCACGCTGCAGGGCGGCGTGCGTGCCGGTCTGGCGGCCGCTGCCGGCATCAGCGCGGGCTGTGCGGTGCATGCGCTGGCGGCCGCGTTCGGGCTGGCGGCGCTGCTGTCGGTGTCCGCCACCGCCTTCGCCGTGATCAAGTGGGCTGGCGCGGCCTACCTGCTGTGGATGGCCGTCGGCCTGCTGCGCGAGGCGCTGGCGCGGGGCGAAGCCCAGGCCCGCCCCGGCAGGGCTGCGGTGCCCGCACGTTCGGCCTGGGTGGATTTCCGCTCCGGCCTTGTCACCAACGTGCTCAATCCCAAGGTCGCCTTGTTCTTCCTGGCCTTCCTGCCGCAGTTCATCGCGCCTGGCACGGCCGACAAGACGCAGGCCTTCCTGTGGCTGGGTGCCTGGTTCGTGCTGCAGGGCGGTGCCTTTCTAGCGCTGGTCGTGTTGCTGGTCGCGCCGCTGCGTCAGGTGGCCCTGCCCTGCGTCCTGCGCCGCGGCGTTCAGGGTCTGGCCGGTGTGCTGTTTGCCGGCCTCGCCGTGCGTCTGGCGCTCAGCCGCACAGGCGCGGCCTGAGGCTCTGACGCCAACCGCCATGTCCGCTTGTGCGCCCGCCCTCGGCGTTCTTCTGCAACCCAGTCTGTGCCGGACTCATCACCTCAGGTGCTGCCCATGACCCACTGCCTCATCCTCGGTGCCTCGCGCGGCATCGGCCTGGAACTCGTGCGCCAGTACCGCGCAGAAGGGGCGCAGGTCAGTGCCACCGCGCGGGATGACGCCGGGCTGCAGCGGCTGCGCGATCTGGGCGCCCAGGCGCTGCCGCTGGACGTCACCGATGAGCTCAGCTGCGCCGCGCTGGCTCCTGCGCTGCAGGGTTCGCAGTTCGATGTGGTGGTGATCAATGCCGGGGTCTACGGGCCGCGGCAGGAGCCCGGGGTCACGCCAGCCCAGGCGGATTTCGACCAGGTCATGCGCACCAATGTGCTCGGCCCGATGCGCCTGCTGCCGCTGCTGCCGCCCGTGCTGGCGCCGGGTGCCCGAGTGGGGGTGATGTCCTCGCGCATGGGCTCCATCGGCAGCCGCAGCAACGGCGGCGCCTGGCTCTACCGCGCGTCCAAGGCGGCCGTCAACTCGGTGCTGAAGGACGCTTCGCTGCTGATGGGCGAGCGCGCGGTCTTCGTCGCCCTGCATCCCGGCTGGGTGCGCACCGACATGGGCGGGCCGGGTGCCGATCTGGACGTGGCCCGGAGCGTGGCCGATCTGCGCGCCACGCTGGCCAGCCGCACGCCGGCTGATCAAGGAGGTTTCTTCAACCACGATGGCCAGCCGATCCCCTGGTGAGCCAGCGCGGCGATATCCTGCGGCTTGCGGGCCGCAGAGCCCGAGCGGAGACACCTGATGCTCTTGAGTGACGATCACCTCGCCGTGCAGGATGCCGTGCGCAGCTTCGTGCGCGTCGAGATCGCGCCGCATGCCGCCCAGTGGGACAAGGCGCATGCCTTCCCGAAGCAGGCGCTGCGGGGCCTGGCGGCCCTGGGCTGCTACGGGGTTGCGGTGCCGGAGGCCTGGGGCGGCGCCGGCATGGACTACCGCGCGCTGGCGGTGATCCTGGAAGAGATTGCCGCGGGCGATGGCGGCACCAGCACCATCATCAGCGTCAACAACTGCCCGGTGTGCTCGATCCTCATGACCTTCGGCAACGAGGATCAGAAGCGCCGCTTCCTCGTGCCGCTGGCGCGTGGCGAGATGCTGGGTGCCTTCTGCCTGACCGAGCCCCATGTGGGCTCCGAGGCCGGCGGCCTGCGCACCACCGCGCAGCGCGACGGCGATCAGTACGTGCTTAACGGCGTCAAGCAGTTCATCACCAGCGGCCAGCATGGCGATGTGGCGATCGTGATGGCCGTGACCGACAAGGCGGCCGGCAAGAAGGGCATCAGCGCCTTCCTCGTGCCCACCGCGACCCCCGGCTACCAGGTGGCGCGGCTGGAAGAGAAGATGGGCCAGCACAGCAGCGATACCGCGCAGATCCTGTTCGAGGATTGCCGCGTGCCGCGTGCCAACCTGCTGGGTGAAGAAGGCATGGGCCTGAAGATCGCGCTGTCCGGCCTGGAAGGCGGGCGCATCGGCATTGCCAGCCAGGCCGTGGGCATGGCGCGCGCGGCCTTCGAGGCGGCGCTGGCCTATGCACATCAGCGCCAGGCCTTCGGCACGGCGATCTTCAACCACCAGGCGGTGCAGTTCAAGCTCTCGGACATGGCCACGCAGATCGAGGCCGCGCGCCAGCTGATCCACCACGCCGCCGCACTCAAGGACGCCGGACGCCCCTGCCTGAAGGAGGCCGCGATGGCCAAGCTCTTTGCCAGCGAGATGGCCGAGCGCGTGTGCTCCGACGCCATCCAGGTGCATGGCGGCTACGGCTATGTCAGCGACTTTCCGGTGGAACGCATCTACCGCGACGTGCGCGTGTGCCAGATCTACGAAGGCACGAGCGAAGTGCAGAAGATCCTCATCGGCCGGGCGCTGGCCGCCTGAGCGCGAACGGCAGCCTCGCCTTTGCCATCGGGCCCGGCATGAACGAGAAACACGCGCGGGGTGTGATCCTGGTGCAGGCCTTCGACGATGCGCCGGGCACGGCCTGGTCGGAGGATGACGCACACTGGGCCAGCCGCCTGGCGGCCGAGACGGCACCCCCCGACGCGACGCCCGAGCGGCTCGCGGTCGAGCGCACGCGCCATGCGCTGCAGCGGCTGCAGGCGCGGGATCCTGAAGTGAACCGTTGGCTCATGCGCCATGGCTGGCGCTGGCGCTGGGTGGCGGCGGCCGTGGCCCTCGGCCTGGGTCTGGGGCTGACGGCAGATCTGCTTGGCAGCCGCCAGCACATCGATCTGCTGGCGCCGACGGTCTGGTTCATCGTGGCCTGGAACCTCGGCATCTATGGCGTGCTGGCGCTGAGCAGCGCCCACGCAGGCCGTCCCGCGCAGGGCTGGTTTCGCCGGCTGCTGGCGGCCTGGTGGGAACGCGGTTTCAAGGGGCCTGCCGTGCGCGAGGCGGCCGCGCGCTGGGCGGGGGTGAGCGCCGGGCTGACGGCCAGCCGCACCGCCGCGGTGGTGCACGCCGCGGCGGCCGCGCTGGCGCTGGGCATGGTGCTGGGGATGTACCTGCGCGGGCTGGTGCTGGACTACCGCGCGGGCTGGGCCAGCACCTTCCTGGAGCCGCCCACCGTGCAGGCGATGCTAGGCGTGCTGCTGGCACCGGCCACCACGCTCACCGGCATCAGCCTGCCCGCCGTGGACGCGGTGCAGGCCATGCGCATCACACCCGCTGCGCCCCAGGCCAGCGCGCCGGCAGCCGACTGGATCCACCTCTATGCCGCCACGCTGCTGCTGTTCGTGATCGGCCCGCGGCTGCTGATGGCGGCCTGGGCTTTTGCGCGCGCCACGGCGCGTGCCGCGCGCATCGAGCTGCCCTTGCGCGGCGGCACGATGTTCCGCACCAGCCGCTGGGGCCAGGCCGGGCTGGATGCGCTGGTGCAGGTGCTGCCCTACGCGCAGACCCCCGGTGCGCAGGCTGCCCTGGGGCTGCGCCAGCTGCTGGCGCAGCATCTGGGCGAGGACCTGGTCCTGAAGATGGCGGATCTCACGGCCATCGGCGACGAGGAAGCCGCCGCGGCGCGTGCCGGCAGCCACGGCGCCGTGCTGCGCGTGGCGCTGGTCGATCTGGGTTCGACGCCCGAGGACGAGCACCACGGCCGGTTCCTGCGCGCGCTGCTGTCGGCGCAGCCCCCGGTGCAGACGCTGCTGCTGGTGGACGAGGCGGCCTTCCGCGTGCGCTTCGGCTCCTTGCCGGGGCGCGTGGCGCAGCGCCGCGAGGCCTGGATGCGCTTGGGCGAATCCCTGGGCGTGCCGGCCGCCTGCGTGAATCTGGACTGGCCGGAAACCGCGGAGACGCAGGCCGCGCTGCAGCAGGCGCTGAGCGCGCCCGAGCGCTGGCGTGATCGCGCCTGAGCGCGTGACGCCGCAGCGGCCCGGCGGCGAAGCCCGGCGCATCGCGCTGAGCCTGATCTCGCACACCAACGCCGGCAAGACCACGCTGGCGCGCACGCTGCTGCAGCGCGATATCGGCGAAGTGCGCGACGCGCCGCACGTGACCGAGTTTGCCGAGGATCACCTGCTCATGCGCACGACCGGCGGGGACGAGCTGCGGCTGTGGGACACGCCCGGCTTCGGCGACACCGTGCGCCTGGTGCAGCGGCTGCAGCGCGAGGGCACGGCTGTCGGCTGGTTTCTCAGCGAGGTCTGGGACCGCTGGCGAGACCGCCCGTTCTGGTCCAGCCAGCAGGCCTTGAAACATGTGCGCGAGCACGCCGACGTGGTGCTCTACCTCGTCAATGCCGCAGAGAGCCCCGAGGCCGCCGCCTACGTGCGGCCGGAGATGCAGCTGCTGCAGTGGATGGGCCGGCCCGTCATCGTGCTGCTCAACCAGCTGGGGGCGGCGCGCAGCCCGGCGGAGGAGGCTGCGGATGTGGGGCGTTGGACACGGCATCTGCAGCCCTGGCCGGACGTGCGGCACGTGATGCCGCTGGACGCCTTTGCGCGCTGCTGGGTGCAGGAAGCTGCGCTGCTGGCCGCCGTGGCCGAGGTGCTGCCGGTGTCCTCGCAGGCGGCGATGGCCGCCCTGCGCGAAACCTGGCTGGCGCAGCGGCTGCAGGTCTTCGACGCGGCCACCGGCGTGCTGGCGAAGACGCTGGCCGAAGTGGCCTGCGCGCGTGTGCCGCTGGAAGGCGGCGGGGGCGCGGCGGCTGCGCTGCGCCAGGTGGCCCAACGCCTGGGCCGCTGGTTCGGGCAGGCCGAAGCGGGCGCCGACGACGCGGTCTCTCGCGCGCAAGCCCAGCTGGTCACGCAGCTGGATGAGGCGGTGCGCGCAAGCACGGCCGAGCTGATCCGGCTGCACGGGCTGCAAGGGCGCGCCGAAGGCGAGATCCTGGCGCGCGTGGCGCAGCAGATCGAGCTGGCCCCGCGCGTCGATGAAGGCCGTGCCGCGCTGATCGGCGGCGCGCTCACCGGTGCGCTGGCGGGGCTGAAGGCCGACATCGCCACCGGCGGGCTCACCCTGGGCGGCGGCCTGCTGGCAGGCGGGCTGCTGGGTGCCCTGGGCGCGGCCGGGCTGGCGCGCGGTCTGAACATCGTGCGCGGCGGCGGGCCGCCCTGGGCAGGCTGGAGTGCCGAAGCCATGACCCCCATCGTCGAGGCGGCGCTGCTGCGCTACCTGGCCGTGGCGCACTTCGGCCGCGGCCGCGGCGACTGGGCTCAGGGTGAGGCGCCAGCGCACTGGCAGCCGCTGGTGGCGCGATTGCTGCGGCAACGCCAGGCGGACTGGCTGGCGCTGTGGCGCGGCCGCGCCAGCCGGCTGGACGCGCCCGGCGAGGCGCATCGCCTGCAGGGCCCGCTGCAGGCGCTGGTCTATGCCAGCCTGCGCGATGCGCTGATACAACTCTATCCCGAGGCCGTCCCCCCGGCTTGGCAGATGGCGGTGCAGGCGCAGGCGCACAATCGAGCGGATCAGAGCGCAACCTGACCAGCCTGGACCATGCGACCGTTCCACCTTGCCTTTCCCGTACACGACCTTGCCGCCGCGCGCGCCTTTTACGGCGGCCTGCTCGGTTGCCCCGAGGGCCGCAGTTCGCCGGAGTGGGTGGATTTCGATCTTTTCGGGCATCAGGTGGTTGCGCACCTGGCCCCGCACGAGTGCCGCGCCGCTTCCACCAGCGCCGTGGATGGGGATGCAGTCCCGGTGCGCCATTTCGGCGTCGTTCTGCCCATGGCCGAGTGGCAGGCTCTGGCCGACAAGCTGCAGGCGGCGGGCACGCGCTTCATCGTGGAGCCGCACATCCGCTTCAAGGGCCTGCCGGGCGAACAGGCCACGCTGTTCTTCCTGGATCCTTCCGGCAATGCGCTGGAGTTCAAGGCCTTCGCCGATCTGAAGCAGCTTTTCGCCAGGCAATGACCAGCGGGCTAGGAGCTGCGCCATGAACATCATCATCGTCGGCGCCGGCCGCGTGGGCGAGAGCGTCGCCGAGAGCCTGCTGTCCGAGAAGAACGACATCACCCTCGTCGACACCGATCTGGCGCGCCTGCGCTTCCTGCAGGAGCGACTGGATCTGCGCGGCGTGGTGGGCAACGCGATCCAGCCCAGCGTGCTGAAGGACGCCGGCATCCAGGACGCCGACATGCTGATCGCCTGCGCGCCGCAGGACGAAACCAACCTCGTGGTCTGCAAGGTGGCGCACGAGGTCTACAACGTGCCCACCACCATCGCAAGGCTGCGCAGCCCGGAGTTCGAGAACGGCGCGCCGCTGCTGGGCAAGAGCGGCTTCGCTGTCGACCAGGTGATCTGCCCCGAGCAGACCGTGACGGCCTACATCCGCAAGCTCATCGAGTATCCGGAGGCGCTGCAGGTCCTGGAGTTTGCGCACGGCCTGGTGAGCCTGATCGCGGTGCGCGCGGTGGCCGGCGGGCCGCTGGTGCAGCACAGCCTGTCTGAAATCCCCAAGCTCGTGCCCGGCGTGGACATGCGCATCGTGGCCATCTACCGGCAGGACGCGGCGCTGCCCGAGATCGACGGCAGCACGCGCATCGAGGCCGGCGACGAGGTCTTCGTGCTTGCCGCGACCGAGCACATCCGCACCGTGCTGGGGGCGCTGCGCAGAATGGACCGTCCGGTGCGGCGCATCATGGTGGCCGGCGGCGGCAAGGTCGGCCTGCGCCTGGCGCGCGAGCTGGGCTCGGCCTACCAGCTGAAGATCCTCGAGGCCAGCCGCCCGCGCTGCGAATACCTCTCCACGCAGCTGGCGGCCGAGGTGCTGGTGCTCAACGGCGATTCGACCGACGAAGACCTGCTCGGCGACGAGAACGTGCAGGACATGGATCTCTTCCTGGCGCTGACCAGCGACGACGAGGACAACATCCTGTCCTGCCTGCTGGCCAAGCGCCTGGGGGCGCGGCGCGTGCTGGCCGTGATCAACCGGCGCGCCTACGCCGATCTGGTGCAGGGCACGCAGATCGACATCGCCATCTCGCCCAGCCACACGGTGATTGGCGAGCTGCTGGCCTTCGTGCGGCGCGGCGACGTGGAGGCCGTGCATTCGCTGCGCCGCGGCGCAGCCGAGGCGCTGGAGGCCATCGTGCGCGGCGATCACAAGACCTGCCGCATGGCCGGCCGCCGCATCGAGGAAGTGGGTCTGCCCAAGGGCGCGCAGGTGGGCGCCATCGTGCGCGGCCTGCACTACTCGGACGGCCGCGAAGCCGGCGATGACGCCAAGCCGCAGGTCATCATCGCGCACCACGACACCATGGTCCTGCCCAACGATCACGTGATCATCTTCGTGCCGCGCAAGCGCATGGTCCGCGAGATCGAGAAGCTCTTCCAGGTCAGCGCCACGTTCTTCTGATGGGTGCGCTTGCCGTCATCGGCCTGGTCGGGCGCATGGTGGTGCTGTTTGCACTGCTGATGCTCGTGCCCTTGGGCTTTGCGGTCTTCGATCACGACGATGCGGAGCGGCCTTTCATCGTCGCCACCGGGCTGACGATGGCGGCCGGTCTGATGATGAGTCTGGCCGCGCGCCGCTTCGGCCGCGAACTGCAACCTCGCGACGGCTTCGTGCTGGTCGGCCTGACCTGGGTCGTGCTGCCGTTCTTCGGCGCCATGCCCTTGTGGATGGCCTTGCCCGAGCTGAGTGCCACGGACGCCTACTTCGAGGCGATGTCGGCCTTCACCGCCACGGGCGCGACGGCGATCAGCGGGCTGGACAAGCTGCCGCTGTCCATCAACATCTGGCGCTGCTTCATGATGCTGGTGGGTGGCCTGGGCATCATCGTGCTGGCCGTGGCCATCCTGCCCCTGCTGGGCGTGGGCGGCGCGCAGCTGTTCAAGGCCGAGAGCGCCGGCCCCATGAAGGACCAGAAGCTCACGCCGCGCATCGCCGACACGGCGCGCGCCATCTGGGTGACCTACGCGCTGCTGGCGCTGGGCTGCTTCCTGGCCTACCGCTGGGGTGGCATGAGCTGGGTCGATGCCTTCATGCACATGTGCACGACCGTCAGCCTGGGCGGCTTCTCGCCCTACGACGCGAGCTTCGGCCACTTCAACTCGCCGCAGCTGGAGGCGGTGGCCATCGTCTTCATGCTGCTCTCGGGCGTCAACCTGGTGCTGTACTTCGTGGCCTGGCGCCAGCGCTCGCTGGCCGTGCTGTGGCGCAGCACCGAGGTGCGCGCGTTCTACCTGTGCGTGGTGGGCTCGATCCTGCTGATCGCCGGCTACCTCACGGTGCACGGCGAGTACGGCAGCTTCGCGGAATCGCTGCGGCACACCGCCTTCCACGTCGTGTCGATCGCCACCACGACCGGCTATGCCTCCTACGATTACGCGCAGTGGCCGCTCTTTGCGGCGCTGCTGATGATCCTGCTGGGATGCTTTGCCACCTGTGCCGGCAGCACCGGCGGGGGCATCAAGATGATCCGCCTGCTGCTGATGCTCAAGCAGGCGCGCCGCGAGTTCGTGCGCATCGTGCACCCCAACGTCGTGAACCCGGTGACGCTGAGCGGGCAGATCGTCAGCGACCGCGTGATGCAGGCCGTGATGGCCTTCATGATGACCTACGGCGCCACCCTGGTGGGTCTGACGATGGTGCTGCTCTTCAGCGGTCTGGACGTGGTCACCGCATTCACGGCCGTGATCGCCTGCGTCAACAACATCGGGCCCGGGCTCGGTGATGTCGGCCCGGCAGTCAACTATGGCGGGCTGAGCGACTTCCAGACCTGGGTCTGCACCTTTGCCATGCTCCTGGGCCGGCTGGAGCTGCTGACGCTGCTGGTGCTGCTGACGCCGCAGTTCTGGCGCCGTTGATCTGCGGCATGGGCTGCCGGTTCAGTCCGGCTTGCGCGGCTTGTCGTCGGGCAGGTAGATGCGGTCGGCATAGGTGGCCAGCCACTCGGGCCGGAAGGCCACGAAGATCGCCACCAGCATGCCGGTGATCCACGCATCGCCCCAGCTGGCCAGCCAGCGCCCGAGCATCAGATCCCCGAGGCTCAGGCCCGCGGGCACCTCATGCACCCAGGCCGCCAGGGCGCCGGCTGCGCTGAGCGTGACGATCGTTCCAAAGAAGCCCCGCGCCAGGATGTAGACCATCAGGTGGTGGGGCAGCCACCGCCGCATGGCTGCGCCCAGTCCCAGCGCCAGCGTGGCGGGCACCAGGCCCAGCCATACCAGCCGGTGCAGCGCCTCGCTGAGGCCCAAGTCGGCCATCCAGGCCGTGGCCAGTGCCACCGGCACCAGTGCCAGCACGGTCAGCGGCCAGCCGCACATCAACAGCAGCAGGCACACGCCCGACAGCGGCTGCGCCACCGGCATCTGCACATAGCGATCAGCGCCCCACAGGAACGGCATGGCCGCGCACCAGGCAAACCAGGGCCAGGGCGGTCCGGCCTCGGGCACGAAGCGCCAGGGCTTGAGCGCCAGCGCCAGCCCCACGAGCAGCAAGGCGAGCAGACCGTGAATCAGATCCATGCGTCGATGCTAGGCGCCTGGCCTTCTGAGGGCCTTGCAGGCCGGCCATCCCCTGGATGGGCTGCGGGCTAACCCGAGGCCGCTGTCAGTGAGGCCTGCGCGCGGCCCATTGCGCAGCACGGCTCGCGTCGTCGGGGGGGCCGTGAAAGCCGCCAAGCCGATCGCCGGGTGACTCGCTACACTGAGACAAAGTTCACGAATTCGGGGGCTTGGACACGCAAGACCCTGCCGCTGGCCGGCCCGGCCCTGGTGGCGCGCGACCCGACACGATCGACGAGGAGCCTTCTTCCACCATGCCGACCCTGGCATCCAAGCTCAACCCGCGCAGCGAAGACTTCAAGCTCTCGGCCGCCAGCATGCGCGCGCTGGTCGATGACTTGAACCGCCGGCTCGCGCAGGTGGTGCAAGGTGGCGGCGAGGGCCCGCGGGCCAGACATGTTGCCCGTGGCAAGCTGCTGCCGCGCGACCGCGTGGAGATGCTGCTGGATCCCGATACGCCCTTCCTCGAAGTGGCGCCGCTGGCGGCCCTGGACGTCTACAAGGAGCGCGACGGCAGCGACTCCGCCCCCGGGGCGGGCATGATCGCCGGCGTGGGCCGCGTGGCCGGCGTGGAGTGCCTGATCGTGTGCAACGACGCCACGGTCAAGGGCGGCACCTACTATCCGCTGACGGTCAAGAAGCACCTGCGGGCCCAGGAGATCGCCCAGCAGAACCGCCTGCCCTGCATCTATCTGGTCGACAGCGGCGGCGCCAACCTGCCCAACCAGGACGAGGTGTTTCCAGACCGCGATCACTTCGGCCGCATCTTCTACAACCAGGCGCAGATGTCGGCGCAGGGCATTCCGCAGATCGCCGTGGTGATGGGCTCGTGCACCGCCGGCGGTGCCTACGTGCCGGCCATGAGCGACGAGACCATCATCGTCAAGAACCAGGGCACCATCTTTCTGGGCGGGCCGCCGCTGGTGAAGGCCGCCACCGGCGAGGTGGTTACCGCCGAAGACCTGGGCGGTGGCGACGTGCACACCCGCGTTTCCGGCGTGGCCGACCACCTGGCCGAGAACGACACCCACGCCCTCTTCATCGCCCGGCGCATCGTCGGCACCCTCAACCGGACCAAGCCGGTCGGGCTGAAGCTGCTTGATGCGGAGGAGCCGCTGTATGACCCGGCCGAGATCTACGGCGTGATCCCCACCGACACCCGCAAGCCCTACGACGTGCGCGAGGTGATCGCCCGCATCGTCGATGGCTCGCGCTTCGACGAGTTCAAGGCTCGCTACGGCACGACCCTGGTCACCGGCTTTGCCCACCTCTATGGCATGCCCATCGGCATCGTCGCCAACAACGGCATCCTGTTCGGCGAGTCGGCCCAGAAGGGCGCCCACTTCATCGAACTGTGCGCCCAGCGCGGCGTACCGTTGGTCTTCCTGCAGAACATCACCGGCTTCATGGTCGGCCGCAAGTACGAGAACGGCGGCATCGCCAAGGATGGCGCCAAGATGGTGACCGCCGTGGCCACCGCCCAGGTGCCCAAGCTCACCGTGCTGATCGGCGGCAGCTTCGGCGCCGGCAACTACGGCATGTGCGGCCGGGCCTACAGCCCGCGCTTCCTGTGGATGTGGCCCAACAG